>CAZKYO010000004.1:0-119068 GCA_964557115.1 uncultured Gemmatimonadaceae bacterium | reverse complement strand
GCGACATCGACCGGCCTTGGCACGGGAGGGAAGGGCGGCGGATGGCGCCCCGTCAGGGGGAGGGGCGCCCCTCGGATCATATACCCGCGTGCGTCGGGCCCAGTGCCCTGAACGCAAACGCCGCCCGGTGAGACCGGGCGGCGTCGGTCGATCGACCGGGACCTTTCACCACGAGGGCCAGTTGTCGGTCCACGCGTTTCCCAGGCGCGACCAGCCGGCGAATGGCATCAGCGCGATGTTGATCTGGCAGGAGTCGTACTGGTAGGTCTTGTTGCCATTGCCGAGGGCCTGCACCGGTACGGCCTGGCCGAGCTTGATGTTCAGCCCCGTGAACGTTGCACCGTAGACGGTGTTGTTCCCGTTCGAGGTGAGGGTCTTCCCCACCAGCAGGATGCCGTTCCAGTCCGTGTTGCCGTTGAGCGTGAGGTCACCCGTCACGATGAAGATGCCATTGCCGGTCCCCGGGAACTTCCCGGCATAGTCGCCGTCGACGAAGGTGATCTTGTACGCACTCCCCGAGGTCGGCGGGCTGCTGGGAGACCAGGTGCCGCTCGAGTTGCGGTAGTAGTCCGGAGTGAGCGAGGTCCGGTTGTAGATGCCGGCCCAGTCGATCTCCACCGCGTCCTTCGCGGTCCCGGTGGTGCCCGGCGTCCCGATGGTGACCGGCGTGTTGTCCGGGTTGCCGTCGATCGGGTTGGTGTGGCCGGTGTACATCGGCGACGTGCTCACCGCCGAGGTCGTCGGCACCGCGACGCCGGGGATGTCCGGCATGCCGGAACCGCTGCAGTGGTCCACCCCGCTCAGGTGGCCCGAGTTGCCGTTCTTGTCGAACCCCGAGAGGGCGACGAAGCCCGCAGGGACGGTGAGGCCACCGCCGCTCGAGCGCCGCAGCAGCTGGGCGACCGTCCGGGTCGCGACCGCCGTGGTCGCGCTGTAGCGGTTCGTCGTCGTGTTCTCGCCGCGCGAGACGATCACGTAGGTGCTGTCGCCCGAGCTGAGGCGAATGGCCCGGAGCGTCACCACCGCGCGCCCGCCGACGAAGGTGTAGATCGCGGAGTCCGGGAGCGGCGACGGCAGCGCGGCATGGGCCACCAGGTAGCTGTCGACCCCGCTCTGCGCCAGCGCGAAGGCGTCGACGGTCGCTGCCTGGTCGGCGGCGACCCGCATCTCCCCCGTCGCGCGCATGAATGAGGCGGTGATGGCGACGAGCAGGAGCACGATCATCAGCATCGTCAGGAGCAGCGTGGCGCCGCGGCGGTCTCCGGGACGGGGCATCGTTCAGCTCTTCCGATTGGCGAAGAAGACGGAGGTCGTCATGTCGGCCTGCTCCGGTGATGCCTGGCGCCGGGCCGTCCGGTCGCTCTCGCCAGGAAGGAAGAACTCCAGCCCGCGGATGTCGGTCAGGGTCGGCACGGTGGTCTGGGCGGTGGTCGCCGCCAGGTTGTAGAAGCGGAATGCCGCGCTCGCATCGAAGGGCCCGGCGAGCTCGGTGGCCGCCAGGCCGTCATCGAGGTCATCACGCCACAGCGCCGTCCGCCCGCTCAGGCCGGCCTGCGCCGAGGCACCGAAATAGAACCGCACTCGGCGGAACAGCAGGATCGGCGTGCCGGTCGGGAGCACGGTCATCCCGGCCGTTCCCAGGGTCACCGGCCGGGTCTTGGCATTCGGAGCGCTCGAGGGGGCGGCGATGGACTGGATGCCGGCGCTCGCGCAGGCCGCCGGGGTGCTCCCTGGCCAGCTCACCGCGAGGGTGGCGGTCACGGTGGTCATCGAACCGTCGCTCCCGCGGGCCGCATAGCCGGAGAGTCCCGGGCGGGCCAGCATGACGCTGTCGACGGGGAGGAGCATGGCGGTCTGCAGCGACGCCGTGCTGCTGCAGACGAGTCCCAGCGCATACGGAATCCGCAGGGTGACGGACGAGGCCGATGCGGCCTCGACTCCCCAGGCGGGGTCGACCATCCGGAGATTGGACACCAGCGCGTTCACCGCGGCGCGCCCCGCCCGCCGCGCGCCACGCAGGCCCTCCGTCCGCTCGGTGAACCTGCTCATCGCCAGCATCATGGACACCAGCGAACTCCCGATGATGGCCGTCATCACGAGGGAGGTGAGCAGCTCGACCAGGGTCAGGCCACGGCGCCGGTCCGTCACGTTGGGGGTCACGGGTTGAAGGGGTTGCTGCCCGAGCTGGCTGACCGCGTCAACGTTCGGCTGCGGGCGGCGACGGCGCGCTGGCCGGTCGGGGTGATCGTGATCGTCACGGTCTGGACGTTGCCGCTGGTCGCGGTCACCGTGCTCATCGTGTACGGAAAGGGCTGACTCGTCACCGTACGCGTCGTCGTTCCATTGGCGAGGGTGCCGGGCGGGAGCGCCGCGATCCGCGAGACCTCGGCGTTCATCGCTGCCGCGCGATAGGCCACGGCCCCCGACGTCGCCGCGCGTCGCGCCGCGGTGGCAGTGAGGCCGGCGAGTGCCAGGCCGGCCGTGCCGAGGATCACGACGGAGACCAGGACCTCGACGACCGTGAAGCCGTCGGTCCGCCGCATGCCGCTCAATTGATCCTCACCTGGCCCGCGGCCGAGAGTGTCACGGTCCGGGCGAGCCCCGCCCCGTTGAGCGTCACCGTGAGAGCCCCGTCCGTCGTGCCGTCCGGAAAGACCTGCACCGGCGTCCGGGAAAACTCGACCGACGTGACTCCCTGATCGCCGGTCCGCGCCAGCGACCGATAGAGCCGCAGCGAGTCGTTGGGAGAGGAGGCGCGATCCCGCACCGAGTAGGAGGTGCCGTTGACCAGAATCAGTTGCACCGGCTTGCGTCGGCGGGCCGCCAGCGAGACCGCCTGCTCGAGGTCCTGGGCGACCACACCGGCCGCCTCGTCGACCTTGGTCCGGTTCACCTTCTGGTAGATCTTGGGCGTCGCAAAGGCCGTCAGGATCCCGAGGATCACGACGACCGTCAGCAACTCGACCAGGGTGATGCCCGCGTCGGGACGGCGGGGCGGTAGATTCATGCGCTGCAGAATCGCGACTTTCGTGCCGTTCGCGCCCATCCCCCAACCGTCCAGATTCGCCACAGGCAGACCGATGCGCTCTCGCGAACGAATTCTCAATAATCTCGACCAGATCTATCGCGAGTCTTATGACCGCGCCAAGACCGAGTCCCAGCAGGCCCGGATGGAAGACCTCGACAACGCCTACATGAGGGACCAGCTGATGCTCGAGATCCTGCTCGACATTCGCGACCTCTTCGCCGTGGCGCCCGCCGCCCCGGCGTCGAGCGGCCGGACCGCCCTGGAGCGGCTCGAGGCACTTCGGCAGCTGGCCCGCCGGTGAGGGGCGGCTCGCGTGCCGCCCGCTGGCGGCTCGTCCCGGCGCTCCTCCTCATCGGCACCCTGGCCTGCCAGGGGGGTGGCCCCCGCGCCTCGATCGCCCTGTTCGGTAGGATCTGGACCGGCGACTCGGCCCAGCCGGAAGCCGCCGCGATGGCGATCGCCGGGGATTCGATCCTTGCGATCGGCGACAGCGTCACGATCGCGGCATTGGTCGGTTCGAAGACCGAGGTGATTGCCACCTCCTCGGGATTGATCGTCCCCGGGTTCGCCGATGGGCACGTCCATCTGCTCGATGGAGGGATCGGCCTCTCCTCGGTTGACCTGCGGGATGCGAAGACGCCGGCGGAGTTCATCCGGCGGATCGCCGAGTTCGCCAGGGCCCGGCAGCCGGGAGAGTGGATCCTGGGCGGCGTCTGGGACCACGAGAATTGGGGAGGCGAACTGCCGACCCGGCACTGGATCGACTCGGTGACCCCCGACAACCCCGTCTTCATCCAGCGCCTCGACGGCCACATGGCACTCGCCAACACCAAGGCGCTCGAGGCCGCGCATCTCGACCGCTCGCTGCGCGAGATCCCGGGCGGGACGATCGTCCGCGACGCCGCCGGCGAACTGACCGGGATCTTCA
The DNA here is from genome assembly GCA_964557115.1 of uncultured Gemmatimonadaceae bacterium. GTDB lineage: Bacteria > Gemmatimonadota > Gemmatimonadetes > Gemmatimonadales > GWC2-71-9 > Palsa-1233. Next base: position 115,112 of record CAZKYO010000004.1, on the reverse strand, counting down.
AGGACGAGGCGATGGGGCCGCTCTACGCCGCGATCCCGGCCCCGACCGACGCGCAGGCCGACTCGTTCGTCGTCGCGGCCATGCGCTACGCCAACCGGAAGGGCATCGTCGCGGTGTCGGCCGTCTCGGCCGGACAGGAGATCGGCGCCACCCGCCGCCTCCGGGCCGCGGGGATGCAGACGGTGCGGGTCTCCTTCTACCCGCCGCTCGGGGGATGGCGATCGGTGGCGGCGACGCGGGACAGCGCCGGCCCCGGCGACGACTGGATCCGCCTCGCCGGCGTCAAGGGGTTCGTCGACGGCTCGCTCGGTTCCACCACGGCGCTCTTCTTCGACCCGTACCTCGACATGCCGTCGAGTCACGGCCTGCTGGTGACCCCGGAGGACTCGCTCCGCGCCTGGATCGGCGCCGCCGACTCGGCCGGCTTGCAGGTCGTGGTGCACGCGATCGGCGACCGCGCCAACGCGCTGCTGCTCGACATCTACGACTCGGTGTTCACGGCGCACGGCGCCCGCGACCGGCGCTTCCGGATCGAGCACGCCCAGCATCTCCGCCAGCAGGACATCCCGCGCTTCGCGGCGCTGGGCGTGCTGCCCTCGATGCAGCCGTATCACGCGGTCGACGACGGCCGCTGGGCCGCCAAGCGGATCCGCGAACCCCAGCTCCGCGGCACCTATGCCTTCCGCTCGCTGCTCGACTCGGGCGCCCGGTTGATGTTCGGCTCCGACTGGTACGTCGCGCCGATCGACCCGCTGCTCGGCATCTGGGCCGCCGTCACGCGGGAGACGCTCGACGGGAAGAATCCCGGCGGCTGGTATCCGGAGCAGAAGATCACCGTCGACGAGGCGCTGCACGCCTACACCGCTGCGAATGCCTACGGCACCTTCGGCGAGGCGCGCCGCGGTGTGCTGCGTGCCGGGATGGCCGCCGACATCACCGTGCTCGATCACGACATCCGGACGATTCCCCCCGACTCGATCCGGACCACCGGGATCCTGGCGACGATCGTCGGCGGGAAGGTGGTCTATCAGTAGGAGAATGGTGAATCGTGAATGGTGAATGGGGGGTCGGCCCGGTCGCCGGGAGGGCTCCGGACCGACGGGGGCACCCCCATTCACCGTTCACCATTCACCATTCAGCCGCCCTTCCCGAACCCCTCCTGCCGGGCCATTTTCCGGGCATGGCTACCCGCACCGCATCCCGCTCCAAGGCGGCCACCCGACTCGACAAGTCGGAGCTGCTCGACCTCTACCGGGTGATGTACCTGTCGCGTCGGCTGGATGACAAGGAAATCCAGCTCAAGCGCCAGAACCGGATCTTCTTCCAGATCTCCGGCGCCGGCCACGAGGCGGTGCTGGCCGCGACCGCGAAGGTGTTCCGCGCCGGCCACGACTGGTTCTACCTCTACTACCGCGACCGGGCGCTCTGCCTCGGCCTCGGGATGACCGCCACCGAGCAGCTCCTCTCGGCCGTCGCGGCGGCGGATGATCCCAACTCCGGCGGCCGCCAGATGCCGTCGCACTGGGGCCACCGCGACCTCAACATCGTCTCGACGTCGTCGCCGACGGGGACCCAGTTCCTCCAGGCGGTCGGGGCGGCGGAGACCGGGATGCGGTCCGAGGGCGCCATGGAGCTGGCCGACCTGAGCCGCGGCGACGAGGTGGTGCTCTGCACCTCGGGCGACGGCACCACCAGCGAGGGCGAGTTCTGGGAATCGCTCAACTCGGCCTGCAACCTCAAGCTGCCGGTCGTCTACCTGATCGAGGACAACGGCTACGCGATCTCGGTCCCGGTCGAGGTCAACACCGCCGGCGGCTCGATCAGCAAGCTCGTCGCCTCGTTCCCGGGGCTGTTCGTGCAGGAGGTCGACGGGTGCGACCCGCTCGCCTCGCACGAGGCGATGCTCAAGGCGCACGACTACGCCCGGCAGCGGAAGGGGCCGGCGCTGGTGCACGCGCACGTCATCCGGCCGTACTCGCACTCGCTGTCCGACGACGAGGTCCACTACCGCCCGACCACCGAGCGCGACGCCGACGCGGCCCGCGATCCGCTGGTGACCTTCCCGCGCTACCTGGTCGACCAGGGCATCGCGACCGAGTCGGAGCTGGAGCTGATCCGGCAGCAGGCCGACGACGAGGTCACCGTCGCGACCGAGGTGGCGCTCGCCTCGCCGCAGCCCGGCCCGGAGACGATCGAGCGGTTCGTCTACTCGCCCGACGTCGATCCGACCGCCGAGCAGTTCGACACCGAGGACGACCCGCAGTCGAGCGGCGAGCCGACCACCATGGTCGACCTGCTCAACGCGTGCCTCAAGGACGAGATGGCCCGCGACCCGCGGATCGTGGTCTTCGGCGAGGACGTGGCCGACTGCTCGCGCGAGGGGAACCTCGAGGCGGTCAAGGGGAAGGGCGGCGTCTTCAAGGTGACGTGGGGGCTGCAGAAGCAGTTCGGCGGCCGCCGCGTCTACAACTCGCCGCTTGCCGAGGCGAACATCGTCGGCCGGGCCATCGGCCTGGCCACCCGCGGCATGAAGCCGGTGGTCGAGATCCAGTTCTTCGACTACATCTGGCCCGCCTACATGCAGCTGCGCGACGAGCTGGCGCTGATGCGCTGGCGGTCGAACAACGCCTTCAGCGCGCCGGTCGTCGTCCGCGTCACCTACGGCGGCTACCTCAAGGGCGGCTCGGTGTACCACTCGCAGACCGGCGCCGCGATCTTCACCGGCGTGCCCGGGCTCCGGGTCGTCTGTCCGGCCACCGCCCTCGACGCCAACGGGCTGCTCCGCACCGCGATCCGCTCCGAGGACCCGGTGCTGTTCCTGGAGCACAAGCACCTCTATCGCCAGACCTACAACAAGGGCGCCTATCCGGGGCCCAACTTCATGGTGCCGTTCGGCAAGGCGAAGGTGGTGCACGAGGGCGACGCCGCGACGGTGATCACCTACGGCGCCGTGGTGCAGCGCGCGGTGCAGGCGGCGCGGCAGCTCGCCGAGGAGACCGGCCGGCGGGTCGAGGTGATCGACCTCCGCTCGCTCAATCCGGTGGACTGGGAGACGATCGGCGCGTCGGTGGCCAAGACCAACCGGGTGATCGTCGCCTACGAGGACTCGCTGTCGTGGGGCTACGGCGCCGAGATCGCGGCCCGCATCGCCGACGACCACTTCGCCTGGCTCGACGCGCCGGTGCGCCGCGTCGCCGCCACCGACACCTTCGTCGCCTACGCGCCGGAGCTCGAGGACGTGATCCTGCCGCAGGTCGAGTCCCTGCGCCGCGCGATGGACGAGATCCTGGCGTTCTAGCGACACGCGACGGGCGACATGCGCAGAAGGCCGGCGTCCCCGAGGGGAGCCGGCCTTTTCGCTTGCACCTGCCGCCTGTCGCGGGTCGCTTGTCGCGCTACCCCAGGCTCTCCCTGAGCTCCGACGCCGCGCCGATCGCGTGGTCGATGTCGCGTGACAGCGCGCGCGCCTGCTGGGTGGCGCTGGTCAGCTCGCTGCCGACCGCCCCGATCCCCTTCTCGCGGAGCCGCAGCACCTCGAAGCGGAGGTTCTGCAGCGCCAGGGCGCAGCTGGTGAACCGCTCGGCCATCATGTCGCGCTTGTCGACCAGCTCCTGGCACGAGCGGCGCTGCCGCTCGAGCATCGACACCTGCCGGTCGCGCTCCTCGCTCTGGTCGCGGGCACGGAGCGCCTCGAGCTGCTGGTCGATGCGCTGCAGCTCGTCGGGCGTGACCGAGGAGTCCATCGCGTGGAGCGCGGTGCCGAGGTCGAGCGCCTTCTGGTACAGGTTGTCGACGGTCTCGATCAGGTCAGGCACCATCGCGCGGTCCGCCTCGCCGAGCTTCTCGAACAGCCCCAGCACGGCGATGCGGTCGCTATGGACCTCGGCCATCCGGGCATAGTGCGTGCCCAGTTCGTCGGCCCGCGGGGCCGGCAGCTGGCGCACGCCCTTGATCCGCTTCGCGGGCGACGAGGCGATCGCGTCCGGCGCGTCCGGGCGGTGGAGGATGTCGCGCCAGGAATAGCCGGCCTGCCAGAGGTCGGCGTAGCGCTTGAACGCGCCGAACGACATGATCGCGACCGGGAACAGGAACCAGGGCGAATCGAGGCCGGTGAACATGTTCACCATGAACAACCCGCCTCCCACGGCGGCGATCCGGGCGAACTCCGCGCGCGCCTGCCGGACCACCTTCGGTTCGCCGGTCTCCGGCAGGACGACGTCGTCCTTCTTGCCGCGCCGCGACAGGCGCCGGGCCTCGCGCGCCTCCCGAGCCTGGCGCGCGGCCTCGCGGGCCAGCTGGCCCGGGCTGCGGGGCCGGTCGGGGAGGTTGCGCGAGGCGCCGCGGTCGCGGAGACTGCCGCGGCCCTGCAGCGTGTCGCGCGGGCGCGTGCCGGTGCGGTCCACCAGCGGTCGCGGCTGCCGCTCGCCGAGCGGCCGTCGGGCGGTGCGCTCGGTCGGTGCCCGCGTCCCGCGGCCGGTCGGGGCGCCCTTGGGCAGCGTCGCCGCGCGCCAGCCGAGCCCCGTGGGGCGATAGCCGGCGACGTTGCGGCTCTCCAGGGCACGACGCAGCGCGTCGGCGCTCGGCCAGCGATTCTCGGGATCCTTCTCGAGGCAGCGCGAGACGGCCAGCGACAGGTCCTCGGGCACGTCCTTGAAGCGCTCGTGCAGCAGCGGTGCCGGCTCGGTGATGTGCTTCATCAGGATGCCGGCGACGGTCGGCGCCGAGAAGGGCAGCTCGCCCGAGAGCATCTGGTAGGCCACGATGCCGAGCGAGTACAGGTCGCTGCGCCCGTCGATCTCCTTCTCGCCCGCGGCCTGCTCCGGGCTCATGAACGACGGCGTCCCGATCGCCATGCCGGCGCTCGTGAGCGTCGACCCGCCGGTCGAGGACAGCGCCTTCGCGATGCCGAAGTCCGTCACCATCACCCGGCCGCGCGTCCCCTCGAGGAGGATGTTGTCCGGCTTGATGTCGCGATGGATCACCGAGAGGCCGTGGGCGGCCGACAGCGCGTCGGCCGTCTCCTTCATGATCCGCCGCGCTTCCTCGGCCGGCAGCCGTCCGCGGCGACGGATCCTGGCGGCGAGCGACTCACCCTCGATCAGTCCCATCACGAAGTAGACGAGGCCGTTGCCCTCGCCCACGTCGTGGATCGGCACGATGTGCGGATGCGACAGCCGCGCCGCGGTCTGCGCCTCGCGGGTGAACCGCTCGCGGATCTCGCGCTGGAAGGCGAGCTCGGGAGGGAGGGCCTTCACCGCGACGCGACGCTGGAGTCGCTCGTCCCGCGCGCGGTAGACGACACCCATGCCGCCGCGACCGATCTCTCCCTCGATCGTGTATGAGTCACCCAGCGCGTCCTTGAGGAGCGTCGGCAGGGATGACTGGGCGGAATCGGTCATCGGCGTCCCGTGAAGGTGGCGCAGGGGTTGGTCAACCCCCGAATTTGCACGGAGTTGCCGCCGCGAGCAACGTGCCGCGGGTCACTGCCGTCGGGGCAGGAAAGCCGCCGCGATCCCGGCACCCCGTGCCCCGTTGGCGGGTGGAACGGCCAGCGCGGCAGGGAAGAGGCCCCCCAAAGTGGCACGGGCGATGCCCTTGGGGTCTCCCTGATGGCGCGATGCTTCGGTCGCGCCGGCTCGGCCTGGGGCCGAAAGGAGCCTGACCGGTGAGTGAACGCATGACGATTCCCGTCCTTCCCCTGAGGGACGTGGTGCTGTTTCCGGGTGTGACGTCGCCGATCGGCGCCGGGCGCCCGATGACCCTGAAGGCGATCGAGGCGGCGCTCGCGACGCCCGAGAAGCTGGTGTTCGCCCTCGCCCAGCGCGAGAACGTCGAGCAGGTGGCCTCGGAGGGGCTCTACCGCGTCGGCACGATCGCCCGGATCGGCCAGGTCCAGCGCGGGATGAGCGGCATCCAGCTCCTGCTCCACGGCGAGCGGCGCGGCATGGCGCTGCAGGTCTCCGAGGAACACGGTTACCTCACCGCCACCCTGCGGGAGATGGAAGACCTCCCGGCCGTCGACCCGGCCGACCCCGGCTTCGAGGCGCTCTACCGTGAGCTCCGGGCCCGGGCCGCCGAGCTGGGCCAGAAGTCCGGCCTCCCGGAGGAGGTGGTCCAGCAGGTCCTCAACGGCATCGACGACCCCGGTCGCTTCGCCGACCTGGTGGCCGGCTACCTCGACCTCTCGACGCCGCAGCGCCAGGAGCTGCTCGAGACCCTGGCCGTCGACGAGCGTCTCCGCCGCGTGCTGGTGCACGTGCAGCGGCAGATCGCCGTGCTCGACGCCCAGGAGGACATCAAGAGCCAGGTCCAGGAGGAGCTGGGCGAGCGTCAGCGCGAGGTCTACCTCCGCGAGCAGCTCAAGACGATCCGTCGCGAGCTGGGCGAGGAGGACGACGCCACCGACGACGAGCTCGCCGAGCGGCTCGCGGAGCTGGAGCTCCCCGAGGCGGCACGCAAGGAGGTCGACCGCGAACTTGCCCGCCTCCGGCGCATCGGCCGGGAGTCGATGGAGTCCCAGGTCATCCGCACCTTCCTCGAGCACGTCGCCGAGCTGCCGTGGAACGAGCGCGACGAGGAGCACATCGACATCCCGGCCGCGGCGGCGATCCTCGACGAGGATCACTACGCCCTCGGGGAGGTGAAGGACCGCGTGCTGGAGTTCCTTGCCGTCCGGGCACTCCGGGCACAGCAGGATGCCTCGGCAGGTGAATCGTCAATGGTGAATGGTGAATCGGAAGGCGCCTCGGGAGCCGTCGACACCGGCGCTCCGAGCTCCGCGGAAGACTCCCATTCACCAATCACCAATCACCATTCACGTCCCGCCGACACCGACGAGGCGCGCCGCCGGTCGCCGATCCTGCTCTTCGTCGGCCCTCCGGGCGTCGGCAAGACCTCGGTCGCCAAGAGCATCGCCCGGGCGATGGGGCGCAAGTACGTCCGCGTCTCGCTCGGCGGCGCGCGCGACGAGGCGGACATCCGCGGCCACCGGCGCACCTATGTCGGCGCGATGCCGGGACGGATCATCCAGGGGCTCAAGCAGGCGGGGACCCGCAACCCGGTCTTCCTCCTCGACGAGGTCGACAAGCTCGGCGTCTCGTTCCAGGGCGATCCCGCCTCGGCGCTGCTCGAGGTGCTCGATCCGGCCCAGAACGACTCCTTCACCGACCATTACCTCGGGATCCCGTTCGACCTGTCCGAGGTGATGTTCATCGCGACGGCGAACTTCATCCAGAACATCCCCGGGCCGCTGCTCGACCGGATGGAGGTGGTCGACTTCTCCGGCTACATCGAGGCCGAGAAGGTCGCCATCGCCGAGCGCTACCTGGTGCCGCGGCAGCTGATCCAGAACGGCCTCGCAGAGGGACAGATCACCTTCACCGGCCCGGCGCTGCTCGAGCTGGTGCAGCGCTACACGCGCGAGGCCGGCGTGCGGCAGCTCGAGCGCGAGATCGGCCGGGTCGCGCGCAAGGTCGCCCGCCAGATCGCCGGCAAGGAGATCGAGCGGGCCGAGGTGACCCCGGCGATGGTGCGCGAGCTGCTCGGCCGCCCCAAGCTCCATCCGGAGGAGAAGGGCACCCTCGACCAGGTCGGCACGGCCACGGGGATGTACTACACCCCGATGGGCGGCGACATCATGTTCGTCGAGGCCTCCACGATGCGCGGCAAGGGCGAGCTGGTGCTTACCGGCCAGCTCGGCGACGTGATGAAGGAGTCGGCCCGCGCGGCCTGGACCTACGCGCGGGCGCACGCGGCCGCGCTGCACATCCCCGAGGAGCGGTTCGACCTGGACGTGCACATCCACGTCCCCGCCGGGGCGATCCCCAAGGACGGGCCGAGCGCCGGCATCACGATGGCCACGGCGCTGGTCTCTGCGCTGTCGGGGCGCGAGGTGCGCCACGACATCGCGATGACCGGCGAGGTCACGCTGCGGGGCCGCGTGCTGCCGATCGGCGGCGTGAAGGAGAAGCTGCTGGGCGCGCTGCGGGCCGGGATCCGGCACGTGATCATCCCGAAGCTCAACGAGCCCGACCTCGACGACCTGCCCGAGGAGGCGCGCAAGCGGCTCGAGGTGCACCCGGTCGAGGAGCTCGGCGAGGTGCTCGCGCTGGCGCTGAAGGACGTGCGCTATTCCGAGGGGAAGCTGCTCTTCGGCGACGAGAACCCCGGCGACGTGGTGCCGCTCAGCAGCGGGTTCCGGCACTAGGAGGAGATTCGCGAGTCGAGACTGGAGATTCGAGGCGCCGGTGCCTGGCCCTCGATTCGCCGGTCTCGATTCGCAAACCTCGATTCAGGCCATCTCCACCCGGTCGCGGCCCGCGCTCTTGGCGCGGTAGAGCGCCAGGTCGGCCGCCGCGGCGACCTCGGTCGCGGTGCGGCCGGAGCCCGGGAACGCCGCCACGCCGATGCTGGCGCGCAGCGCGATCTCGGGACCGCCGGCCGGCGCCATCGGCGACTCCGCCAGCATCGTGCGCAGCTTCTCGGCGATGACGCGGCCGTTGCCCGGCGGGCAGCGGCGCAGGATGATCCCGAACTCCTCGCCGCCGTAGCGGCCGAGGAGGTCGGAGTTCCGCACGCCCTTCCGGAAGACGCGGGCCACGTGCATCAGCACCTGGTCGCCGACCAGGTGGCCGAAGGTGTCGTTGACGCGCTTGAAGTGGTCGAGGTCGAGCATCAGGAAGGACAGCGGCTCGCCGTGCCGGCCGGCGTAGGCGATCGCGTGCTCCAGCTCCGCCATCAGGGTCGCGTGGTTGAGCACCCCGGTCAGCCCGTCGCGATGCACCAGCTCCCGGATCCGGCGGCCCCGCTCGGTGCGCGTGAGCACCACCTGGAGCAGGTGGTTCTGCTCGACCGGCTTGATCAGGAAGTCGTCGCCGCCGGCGCGGAGTCCCTCCATCTCGTCGGCCACCGTCTGCCGCGCGGTGAGGAAGACAATCGGCACCAGCGCGAGTCGCGGTTCCTGCCGCATCATCCGGGCGAGGGCGTAGCCGTCCACGTCCGGCAGGTCCACGTCCAGGAGCACGAGGTCCGGCGTCTCGTTCATGAGCGTGTCGCGCGCGACCTGGGCGCTGCCGCACACCGAGACCCGGGCATTGATCTGGTTGAGCCAGGTGGCGTAGAGCTGCGCCTGCGCCGGGTCGTCCTCGACGACCACGACGTTGGCCGGCGGCGCGCCGATCTGCACCAGCGCCCTGGCGTACTGCGTCAGGCCGCGCGGCAGCGACGACGGACCGAACACGGCGTCCACGCCGGCCGCCGCGGTGCGCAGCCGGTCGTACCGCTCGACGGGGTCGGCGATGACCACGGCGCGGGGACGGTCCGGCGTCGCGGCCGCCCAGTAGCGGGCCAGCGTCAGCGGGTCGTCGCCGAGATCGGTCCCGACCACGACGAGGTCGGGACGCTCGGTCGCCGGGACGCTCCACGGGTCGACGTCGGTCTCGTGCACGGTGACCATGAAGCCGACCTCGTCGAGCGCCCGGATCAGCTCCTGCCGCAGCGGCGAGTCCGGCATCAGCAGCGTGGTGCGCCAGCCGAAGGCGGGGAGCTTGCCGCCGGCGGTGGGCGGCGTGGCCGGATCCGGGATCGTCGCGTCGAGCGCTTCCTTGAGGGCGTCGATCGCCTCCTCGAACTGGTCGGCCTCCTGGGGCGTCGGCGCCGGCGGCGTCAGGATGCGCTGCTCCTGCGCCCGCGCGATCTCGGTCACGCGAGGGAAGCCGTAGGAGCCGCCGGAGCCGGCCAGCCGATGGAAGCGGACCCGGAGCGACTCGAGGGCGTCGGCCTCGCCGGCCCGGAACGCCGTGAGGTCCTTCCGGAGCTCGGCCAGGCGCGCGGGCGCCTCGCGCAGGTATTCCCGCTGCAGCGCGACGATCGCCTCGTCCATCATGTCCTGCTCGCTCACCGCCCCTCCCTCAGCGCACGCATCGCATGCAGTGCCGCCGCGACGAAGGCGGGGCCGCTGCCGAAATGGCCGTTGAACCGATCGCCCAGCCGGGCGCCGATCAGCGCGGCGCGCCCGTCCACGATCAGCAGCACCGGATCACCCGGCCAGCTCGGTGGCGGAAGCGGCGTCACGGCGATCCCGGCAAGCGGCACGTCGCCTCCACTCGTCACCTCGACCGTCGCCCCCGAGGCCTGGGCGCGCCGGAGGTGCGGTGCCAGCGCCAGGCATCCATCCGGTGGGGCCAGCAGCGCGACCGACGTGGTGGCGCGGGCGATCTCGTGGCCCATCAGCTGGACCGCCCCCCGCGACGACGAGAGCTCCACCAGCGTCGCGGTCTCGGGCGCCGTGAGAGTATCGAGCGCGGCCCCCAGACGATCGAGGGCCTCGCCCTGACGGTCGGCCAGCCGGGCGAGCAGCGTATTCGGGGGCTCGGGGCGGAAGCGCCGCGGGCGACCCTCCTCCATCCGGGCCGCCCCCTTGGCCACCAGTCCCTCGAGCGCCGCGTAGACGTTCGCGCGCGCCAGCCCCGCGGCCCGGGCCACGGTGTATCCCGTGCCCGGCCCCTCGGTGAGCAGCACCTCGTAGATCAGCGATTCGGTCGGCGTGAACCCGAATGGCACCAGGTCGAGGCGGCCGGCCATCTCACGCGTACTCGAGCGTCCATCCCAGCCGCCGGGCGATCAGGGCCAGGCGGAAGGTGATGTCGGCCTGGCGGTGGGCGAGTTCCCCGTCGTCGAGCGCCAGCGGCCAGTGGTGGTGCGTCACCGGCGAGATCGCCTTGGGCTGCGAACGGAGGTTCTTCGGATGCCAGACGCCCTCGGCGTCGAGATCCTCGAGCAGGGTCTGGAGCGCCCGCACGGCCGAGGGCGACGAGGCGAGCTGTCCCATCGAGGCGAGCAGCTCGATGAAGTGCAGCGCCAGCGGCACGTCCTTCGGCGCCCCCTTCGAGTCGGCCTCGATCGGGTCGCCCAGCAGGAGGTGGGTCGGGCGCATCGTGGTCTTGCCCACCGTGATCATGAACGACTTGGTCGGCGCGGGCTGGGTGAGGTACTGCCCCAGTCGCGACACCAGCCCGGCGCGCTCCCGCTGCAGCGACGGCATCGCCGCCAGCATCGCCACCGACCACCACGAAGGCGGCGACGCCTCGGGATGCAGCTGCCACGCACTGCTCCCCCGCTTGATCACCGGGTCGTCCGCGAGGTCCGATCGGAGGAACGCCGACACCTGCGAGAGGATCTTGTGCGCCGCACCGCGCAGGCGCGGGTCGTCCTCGTGTCCCGCCTCCGCCAGCGCGGCGGAGACTCCCTCGCGAATCAACCCGCGATACCACTCGGCGGCGTCCGGATCGTCCACGGTGGAGTCGAAGAACTCGCCATAGAGCACCGGGTCGTCATCGCGCGACAGCGTGCGGAACATCAGTCGGTCGGCCAGGCGGAACGGGCGCGTCGAGGTCGGCACCCCGAGCTGCAGGAGGCGGCGGTACTGCGCCACGGTCCCCGGCTCGTCGATGTTGTCGCGGCCCGAGGCCTGGAAGCCGAGGAAGTTCGACCCCCAGAGGCCGTTCTCCTGCTGGCGGGTGGTCACCGCCGACACCGCCTCGCTGAGCACCGTGGCCCGGATCGCCTCGGCGGTCGTGGCCGGGTCGGCCGACCCGGCCGGCGCAAGCTCGAGCAGCGTCCGGGTGCGGATCGCGGGACCCCCATGCTCGGTGAGCCAGGTCAGGGGGACGCGATGGGAAGTCGGAAGGTCCAGGGCGCGGCTCCTCACTGTCAGAGGATGAGTCGGTGTGCCACACTCGGTCGGCGGCAATCTAATGGGGACGCGTAGCGAGGAACAGCCGCCACACGGCGACAGTTGCAGGCGATACTACGAGATGCGGCGGTCGGGCAACGGGGTCAACCCCGGCGGGACGACCATTCGGGCCGTTGAATCAGGGGACCGTACAAGTAGTTGCAACTATTACTACTATCGCGCCGACTTCACCTCGGCTTGCACTGGCCGACCAGGACGGTCCCTGCGGCGAAGAACCCTCGCTCCGACAGCAGGACCACTCGCCAGTCATCTCCGAGCCAGCCGACCGCCTCACCCTGGGGCTCCTTGCCCAGGATGTCGCAGGAGGTCCAGCCCGCCGGGGTGAGGCGCCCGTCGTCGTCGCGCTCGAAGAGGTACAGCTCGCGGTAGGTCCGCACCACCACGCGATGTCCGTCGGGAGAGATCGCCAGTCCGGTGACGACCCGGCCGGTGCCCGGTTGGGGAATGATCGGGAGGGAATCGGATCGCGTCGCGGTCACGAGGCCGCGGTTGCCCCACGCCGTCGGCGGGATGGTGAAGGCGAGCACCCCACCCCGGCGGCCCTTGGTGACGATCAGGACCGTGCCGTCGGGCAGGATGCCCATCCCTTCGGCATCGTGGGGTCGGTCGGGGTAGGCGACCCGCAGCGTCTCGACCTGCCCCGGCGCCACGGTGGCCTCCCCGCGGACGACGGTCGGCTCGCGCAGCCGATGGATCGCGATCTCGCTCCGGCGCTCGGTGTTGTCGCCGATGTCGCCGACGTAGAGGCAACTCGCCGCGCCGCACGGGCCGAGGGCGATCTCCTCCCAGTCGACGTTCGGGACCGGCAGGCGGACCGTCGCCTGCAACGCGCCGGTGCTGTCGATGGCGTAGAGCTCGGGCGGATTCCCGGAATCACCCATCGTCCAGATGAGCCCCGGGTTCGCGGCGCTCGGGGCCGCACCGCTCGCCTCCGCGAGCCGCCGGTCGGTGAGTCGTCCGGTGGCGACCAGGCGGTCGGGAGGCACCAGCCGCCAGCCACCCTCGGGGACCTGAGCCGCCGCGCCGGACACCGGGCCGATGGCCGCCGCGGCCAGGACCGCGTGCAGGGCAAGCGGCCCGCGGCGGTTCACGACGCGGGCTTCGTCCGGTGGAGCGACCAGACGTACGCGGCGACCTGCGCCACCTGCGCGTCGGTCAGCTTGCTGCCGCCCTTCGGCGGCATCTCCTGCCCGCTCGTCGAGTGCTCGGCGTCGATGCCGCCGGTGATGACCTTGATGATCCCGGCGATGCTCCCGTCGTGGTGCAGCCACTTCGGCTTGTTCGCGTTGAGGACCGTCGTCGGGCCGAGCATCCCCTCGCCCTGCATGCCGTGGCACGAGAAGCAGGTGCCCCGCCCCTGGAAGAGCGCCTTGCCGCGCGCGATCGTCGCGCTGTCGGGCGCCGTCGCCTGCTGGGCGTGCAGCGGAGCGGCGAGCAGGGTCGTGGCGGCGAGGGGCAGCGCAAGGCGGATCACGGGCAATCTCACTGGTACTGGATGTAGAGCGGGATCGGGCGCATCGCGACCACCTCGGCCTCGGTCAGCATCGGGCTGTCGTTCTTGTAGAACAGCTTGATCCCGGCGAACTGGACCGGCCGCCGCTCGACCACGTGGCCGAAGATCGACCGCTTGAGCTGCGGCGCACCGAATCCATCCATGTCGATCACCACCTGGACCCGCGGATCGGCCTTGATCTGCTCGTGGTTGGTCAGCATCTGCTCCGTGAATCGGTGGACCACAAGCACCTTGGGCGGCAGGTGGTGCTCGTCCACGAGTCGCGCCAGTCGGTCGATCGCCTGGTTGACCGCCGCCGCGTCCAGCGTGCCGATCCGCCGCCCCGGGATCGCGCCTCCGGGCATCGCGAACTCGGGATCGAGGCCGAGGTGCACGTAGGGTCGCGCAAGCCAGGGGAGCAGCCGGTCCACCTCGTCGGCCACGTTGCTCTGGCCCACCTGCAGGTCCAGGAAGAGGAGCCAGTCCCTCGACTCGGCCCAGCGCGCCACCTTCGCGATGAGCGAGTCGGAGTGGCGGATCCGGTACTTCCCGTCGGCACCCGGACCTCCCAGGGCCACGGTGACGATCAGGTGGAGGGCCGGGCGCACCACCCGGGTGGAGTCGGCCAGCGCCCAGCGTCGGGAGACGGAGTCGAGCCGGGCCATCATCTGCTCGGGCGGGATCTCGCCGAGGATCCCCATCCGGGTGGAGAGCGGGTTGCCGTAGTACGCCACGATCCGCGAGCCGGGGAGGAGGGCATCCGGTCGGTACGCCGTCGGCCGTGTCGCGACGGGTGGCATCGCGGTGTCGAGCGGCACGGGAGGGACGGCCCGGATCGCGGGCAGCTGGGTCACCTGGGCCGCCAGCGGGGCGGCCACGAGCAGGGCCGGCAGGGTAACGCGGAGTCGCGCCAGATGCATAACCCGAAGATAGTGAGTACGATTCCCGCCAACGTGCGCATCGCGATCTCGACAGGCGGCGGCGACGCCCCCGGCCTCAATGCGGTCATCCGGGCCGTCGTCCTTACCGCCCACGACCGGGGCTGGAGCTGCGTGGGCATCCGCCGCGGCTTCCACGGCCTCTATGACGGCAGCGGCGTCGTGCCGCTCGGCCCCGAACACGTCCGCGGCATCACCCATGTCGGCGGCACGATCCTCGGCACGACCAACCGGGGCGACCCGTTCCGGTGGCCGGAGACCCTGCCCGACGGCACCGTCCACGAACGCGACCGCTCCGGCGAGCTGCTCGCCGCGTTCCGGCGGGAGCGGATCGACGCCCTGGTCACCATCGGCGGCGACGGCTCCCTCGGGATCGCCGCCCGCCTCGCGGAGCAGGGGCTCAAGGTGGTCGGCGTCCCCAAGACGATCGACAACGACGTCTGCGGCACCGAGACGACCTTCGGCTTCGACACCGCCGTGTCCACCGCGACCGAGGCCCTCGACAAGCTCCACTCCACCGCCGAGGCGCACGACCGGGTGATGGTGGTGGAGCTGATGGGGCGCCACGCCGGCTGGATCGCGCTGCACAGCGGCATCTCGGCGACCGCCGACGTGATCCTCATCCCCGAGATCCCGTTCGACATCGAGAAGGTCTGCGAGAAGATCCGCGAGCGCGAGCGGTCGGGGCGTCACTTCGCCATCGTCGTGGTGGCCGAGGGAGCCCGGCCGATCGACGGCGAGGTGGTGCTGCGCGAGCGGCGGCAGGCCGGCGCCAACGCGCGCCTCGGCGGCATCGGCGAGCAGGTCGGCGACGCGATCGCGCAGCGGACCGGCAAGGAGACACGCACGCTGGTGCTCGGTCATCTGCAGCGCGGCGGCACGCCGACCACCTTCGATCGGCTGCTGGCGCTGCGATTCGGCTCGGCGGCGATCCGCGCGATCGCCGAGGGCGACTTCGGGACCATGGTCGCCTACGACCCGCCGGTCGTCACGCGCGTGCCGCTCACCGACGTGGTGGGCAAGATGAAGTCGGTCCCGCTCGATAGCGGGATCATCATGACCGCCCGCCACCTCGGGATCTCGTTCGGCGACTAGCGGGCGGGGTGAAGCCAGTTCGCGATCATCGCCGCCCCGTGGGTCGTCAGCACCGACTCGGGGTGGAACTGCACGCCTTCCACCGGCCACTCGCGGTGTCGCACCCCCATCACCTCGCCGTCGTCCGCGCGCGAGGTGACGCGGAGCGCGTCGGGCACCGAGTCCGCCACCACCGACAGGGAGTGGTAGCGGGTCGCCTCCAGCGGATCCGGCAGGCCTCGGTAGACCGCCTCGCCGTCGTGGCGGATCCGCGACGTGCGCCCATGGCGAGGATGCGAGGCGCGGGCGACCGTCGCCCCCAACGCGTGGGCGATCACCTGGTGGCCGAGGCACACGCCGAGGATCGGCGTCGTGGCACCCAGGGTCCGCACGACCGCGACGCCAAGCGCACACGCCTCGGGGGTGCCCGGTCCGGGCGAGAGGATGATGCCCGCGGGTCGCATCGCCACGATTTCCTCCAGCGTGATCCCGGCGTCGCGCCGCACCACCGGCTCGGCGCCCAGCACGGCGAGGTACGCCGCCAGCGTGTGCACGAACGAGTCGTCGTGGTCGAGGAGCAGGATCATCCGGCCGCCTCCAGCGCGGCGAGCAGCGCCGCGGCCTTGGTCACCGCCTCGCGGTGTTCCGCCTCCGGCTCGGAGAGGGCGGTGATCCCGCCGCCGGCCGGGACGATCGCCTCGCCGTCCGCGAGCGTGACGGTGCGGATCGCCACGTTGAATTCGGCCGCCCCGTCGCGCCCGATCCATCCGATCGCGCCGCAGTAGGGTCCGCGCCGATGGCGTTCGAGTCCGGCGATGATCTCCATCGCGCGCAGCTTGGGCGCGCCGGTGATCGAGCCCCCCGGGAACATCGCCGCGATCGCATCGAGCGCGTCGCAGTCCTGCCGGAGCGTGCCGGTCACGATCGAGACCAGGTGGTGCACCGCGGCGTACGACTCGAGCCGGCAGAGCGATGGCACCACGACGCTTCCCGGCACGGCGACCCGGTTGAGGTCGTTCCGGAGCAGATCCACGATCATCACGTTCTCGGCGCGATCCTTCTCGCTCACCAGCAGTTCGCCGGCGAGCGCCGCATCGAGGGTCGGGTCGTCGTCGCGCGGACGGGTGCCCTTGATCGGTCGGGCCTCGAGTCGCCGGTCGGTCGGCGCGTATCGCAGGAAGAGTTCGGGCGACATGCTGAGCAGCTGCGCGCCGCCGGCATCGAGGTACGCCGCGTGCGAGCCGGGCGCGCGCCGGCGCATCTCGCAATAGGCGCCGAGCGCGGGGCCGGCGAAGGGCCGGCGCCACTGCTGCGAGAGGTTCGCCTGGAAGATGTCGCCCGCCAGCACGTGGTCGATCACCGACTGGACGGCGGCGCGGTACTCGTCGGGCGTGAAGTCCGAAGCAGGAGATTCGCGATTCGCGATTCGCGAATCGAGGTTTTGCGGACCGCTCTGGGCATCCGAGTCGACACGAGTCACCGCCGCCAGGTCACGAATCGCCGATCGCGAATCTCGAGTCTCCAGCATCGCCAGTCGCGCGGCCGCGATCTCCGCGTTCTCCGCCACCAGCCAGGCCTCGCCGCTGGCGTGGTCCCATGCCATGCACCAGTCGTAGCGGCCCAGCGAGACGTCGGGCAGCGCGGACGAGGGCGCGGCGGCGACCGGCTGCCGGTCGAACGCCCGGCCAAGTTCGTAGCCCAGCCAGCCGATCCAGCCGCCCTGCAGCGGCGGTCCCGCCGGGTCGTGGATCGCCGGGTCGATCGAGGCGCGCACCGCGTCACGGATCCGCGGCCAGTCGTCGGGACCGCCCTCGAGGAGCTCCACCGGCTCGGCGCTCAGGAAGCTCCAGCGCCCCAAACCATCGCGCTCGGCGGCTCCGTCGAGCAGCACCGGGCGTCGAAGCGTCGCGACCCGCTCGAGGGCGTCGAGCGGGTCGGGAGCGTCCTCGAGGAGGAGGCGGGTGACGCTCACGCGCCGATTGCCCGGTCGGTCAGGGCTTCACCCAGCCGTCGGGCTGTCCCTCGAGGCCCGGGAAGCCGCCGGTCGGCTGCCAGCGCACCAGTCGCTCGATCTCGCCGGCGAGCTGGAGGTCCTTGTCGGTGATCCCGCCGGCCGAGTGGGTCTGCAGCCGCACGACCACGCTGGGCCAGTGTACCTCGAGGTCGGGGTGATGATTCGCCGCCTCGGCGAGGAACGCGATCGCGTTGGTCACCAGCATCGTCGTCCGCCAGCCATCGGTGCGGTAGGTGCGCTTGAGCCAGCCGTCCTCGACCTCCCAGCCAGGGAGGTCGGCGAGGTGGCGGGTGAGCGCCTCGCCCTGGTGGACCGGTTCGTTTGTCTTCATGCCTGCTCCTCGGGCGGCGGCTTCGCTCTCCGCTAGCCCAGCTGGTGGCGGTAGGTCGCCGACTGGCCGAAGGACTCCTCGACCTCGAGTTCCAGCCAGGTGAGCCGCGCGCCCTCGTCGCCGAGGTCGCGTGCGACGCTGGTGGCCACCCATTCGGCGATCATCTCCGCGGTGGTGTTGCTGACCGGGAGCATCGCGCAGTCGCGCCTCGGAAAGCGGTAGGCCGGGCTGCCGAGGTAGTCGACGAACACCGCGTCGTCCCGCTCCTCGAACCGGAGCTTGGCGTTGCCGGTGGGCAGCAAGACGCGATGGTCCATCAGCTCCACGTACTTCCGCACCGCCTGCTTCAGGATCGCGAAATCGACCACGAAGAACGACTCGGGATCGATCGGCCCCTCGACGGTGATGCCGAGGCGGTAGTTGTGGCCGTGCAGCGCCTCGCAGGCGTGGCCACGGAAGGTGATGAAGTGCGCGGCCGCGAAGACCAGGTAGTCCTTGCTGACCGACACGCGGAAGGTGCCCACGAAGCCCGCTCCCTGCTGTCGTTGATCGCGTCTCGCGACGGGGCCACAAGTTATCACCGGCGCCGGGCCGCGGTGGACAAGTGTCCATCCTGGAGGACGCCGGGCCCCGGGGCCGCTCTTGGCAAGTCGTTTTGTGGCAATGACTTGCGGCATGGCATGATGCTCGCTCCTTGCCGGGGTGAGCAGCAGGACCCGACTAGACAGGAGGCTTTCCATGCGTGCCAAGACGTTCGTTGCCGTACCCATCCTGGTTGCCCTCGGCGCCGCCCCGGCCGCCGCGCAGATTTCCGCCGACATCCACATCGGTCCGTTCGGGATCGGGGGCCGCGACCGCGTCGTGGTGGTGCCGGATGATCGTTACGACTACGGGCCCGAGGTCGTGGTGGTCGGTTACCCCGGCGGCTACGGCGACTGGCGCTATACCGCCGCCTACTGGCGGCCGGTGACGCTGTACCTGTTCGGCGGCCACTACTACGAGCGGCCGTTCCGCAACGCCCGGCCGGTCGTGGTCTACCGTTATCGCGACCGCTTCTTCTTCGCGCCGAGGGATCGCGACTGGGATCGCTACCGCAGCCGCTACGAGCGGAACGAGTGGCGGGTCTACCGCGACGATCGCGGTGGCTGGCGCGACGACTGGCGGAACGATCGCCGCGACGTGCGGCAGGACAACCGGACCGACCGGCGTGACGTGCGGCAGGACAACCGCATTGACCGGCGCGACGTGCGGCAGGACAACCGCATCGACCGGCGCGACACTCGACAGGACAATCGCGTCGATCGGCGGGACGACCGCCGCGACAATCGCCCCGCTACGGTGAGCCGCGGCAACGGCAACGGCCGCGGCGCGGCCAGGGCGCCCGGGCAGCAGGGGCGCTCACGGCGGCCGAACAACTAGGAGGCGCTGCGCCCGCGGGGGCGGGTGACAAGCGACCGGGGTCGGTTCCAGCGATGGGGCCGGCCCCGTGCCGTTGGTGCGCGGTCGGCGATGGACGTATCCTTTCCCCTTCACGCCGACAGCGATCCACCACCTCCTCGGGGATGCCGATGCGCTCCACGATTCGTCCCGTCGCCCTCGTCGCCGCCGCGGTGCTGTTCGCGAACGGCGTCGCCGCCCAGCGATCCAGTCCATCGGCCACCGAATCCCTCCGCGCCGGTTTCGGCGCCGCGGTCGCGGTCGCCAACGGCCAGGTCTACGTCGGGGAGCCCAGCAATCGGTTCCGTTCGGGCGTCGTGTACGTCTACGCGGCAGGCGACCGGCGACGGGCGACGGGCGGTTGGCGGGAGGTGGCGCGGGTCACCGCGCCCGATTCCGCGACCGGCGACCGCTTCGGCCGGTCGGTCGCCGCCGACGGCGACCGGCTCCTGGTCGGCGCCGATCCCGAGTTTGGGCGCGCGGCCGGCGTGGTGCACGCCTTCGTGCGCCGCAACGGGAAGTGGGCCGCCGAGCAGCTGCTGCTGGCGCTCGACGGCGAGCCCAAGGACGGTTTCGGCACGACGCTGCTGATCCACGGCGACATGGCGCTGGTCGGCGCCCCCGGTCGCACCGGTGGCGTCGGCGGAGTGTTCGCCTACGCCTCGCGGAACGGCCGCTGGGAGCTCGTCGCCACGATGGCGCCCGAGGACACCGCCGGCGTGCGCGGCTACGGCAGCGCGCTGGCGATGGACGGCGACTGGATGCTGATCGGCGCGCCGGGAAGCGACCGTGGCGCGGGGCGCGCGTTCGCCTACCACCGGGTCGGCGGCAGGTGGGAGCCGACGCGTGCGCTCGCCCGCGACGGCGCCGCCGACACGACCGCGGCGTTCGGCAGCGCGGTGGCGATCACGGGCTCGCGCGCCTTCGTCGGTGCCCCGGGCGCCGGCAGCAACCTGGGCGGCGTGACCCAGTTCACCCTGGACACGGCGCGGATGACCTGGCGCGCGCGTGGCGAGCTGCAGCCGTTCGACGCGGTGCGGAACGGCCACTTCGGTGCCGCGCTCGCCGCCGATGGCGACGGCCTCTGGGTCGGCACGCCGAGTGCGGCCGGAGCGGGCGCGGTGCATCGCTACGCGCTCGCCGGCGACGGCCGCCTCGCCGGCCTGGCGACGTTCGTGGCGCCGGAGCAGTTCGTGGACCGGAACTACGGCGATGCGGTGGCGGTGCAGGGCGACCTCGCGGTGGTCGGCGTGAGCGGGTACGCCATCGGCGCCGGCCGCGCGCTGATCGTCCGGCGCGGCACGGCTGGCTGGACCGAGGACACCTCGGTCGTCTCGCCGCCCGAGGCGCTGCCGTCGCTGATGGGCGACGAGATCCGCTGCCAGCAGGGCGAGGCGAGGCTCTGGGACTGCAACAACGTCGACCTGGTGTCGTTCCTGCCGGTGAGCGCCATCGGCGGGGTGCGCGGCATGCGGCTCAACGACCTCTGGGGCTGGACCGACTCCGCCACGGGGCGCGAGTACGCGCTGATCGGGCGCAGCGACGGCACCTCGTTCGTCGACATGAGCGACGCCGCCCATCCGCGCTACCTTGGCGACCTGCCGATGACGCCCGGCGCGCACGCGGCGGTGTGGCGCGACATCAAGGTCTACCGCGACCACGCCTACATCGTCTCCGATGGCGCCGGCCAGCACGGCGTGCAGGTGTTCGATCTCCACCGGCTCCGGAACCTCAAGGCGCCGCAGACGTTCGCGCCGGACTACCTCTATCCCGACATCTGGTCGGCCCACAACGTGGTGATCGACGAGGAGACCGGCTTCGGCTACGTGGTGGGCGCCAGCGCGGGCGGCACCACCTGCGATGGCGGGCTGCACATGATGGACCTGCACCAGCCGGCCCGCCCGACCTTCGCCGGCTGCTTCGCCGACGGGATCACCGGGCGCCGCGGCACCGGCTACATCCACGACGCCCAGTGCCTGGTCTATCGCGGCCCCGACCGCGACTACGCCGGCCACGAGATCTGCATCTCGGCGAACGAGACGGCGATCTCGCTCACCGACGTGAGCGACAAGAAGGCGCCCCGGTCGATCTCGACCGTCAGCTACCCGAACGTCGCCTACGCGCACCAGGGCTGGCTGTCGGACGACCAGCGCTTCTTCTTCAGCAACGACGAGATCGACGAGGCCAACGGCAGCGAACCCCACACTCGCACGCTGGTGTGGGACCTCACCGACCTCGACGACCCGCTGCTGGTCAAGGAGTACAAGCAGACCACCACCGAGACCGACCACAACCTCTACGTCCGCGGCCGCTACATGTACCAGTCGAACACCGGGGCGGGACTCCGCGTCATCGACGTGAGCGATCCGGTCAATCCGCGAGAAGTGGGGTTCTTCGACACCGACCGCGAGGGGACCGGCGGCGGGACCTGGAGCAACTACCCGTTCTTCAAGAGCGGGGTGATCCCGGTCACCGGCGGCTTCGCGGGGATCTTCTTCGTCAGGCCCCGCGCGGAGGCGGTGCCGTGAGGAGTGGTGAAGGGTGACCCGGAAACGGTGAAGGGTGAAGGGTGAAGGGGAAGGCGATTCCGCATGGAGCCGCCTTCCCCTTCACCCTTCGCGAATCACCAATCTCCGTCTTTCAGTGCGCGATGTGCTCGCCGGTGATCTCCTGCTCCGGCACCTCGCCGGTGTAGCGCAGCGAGATGTTCCAGAGCCGGGCGCCGATGGTCGGGTCGTGCGAGATGAGCGACGACGTCGCCGGCCGCTCCAGCTTGAAGTAGCGGCCGGTGACGCCCTCCACGTCGGCCGACATCGCGAGGTAGAGCGGCGTCTTCGCGCCCTCGTCCACCGGGATCGCGATCCGCTTGGCGATCGGGATCGCCCAGCGGCTCCACCAGCGGCTCATGCCGGTCTCGATGATCCCCGTGTCGACCAGCCCCGGATGGCAGGCGTTGACCGTCACGCCGGTCGCCTCGAGCCGGTGGGCGAGGTCGTAGGAGAACATCACGTTGGCGAGCTTGCTGCGGGCGTAGGCCTGGTAGCCGCTGTACGACTGCCGCGACTCCCAGTCCTCCACGTTGGTGGCGCGCTGGTGGGCCTCGCTGCTGACGTTGATGACCCGCGCCGGGGCGCTCGCCTCGAGCAGCGGCAGCAGCTCGCGCGTGAGGATGAACGGCGCCAGGTGATTGACGGCGAACGTCGCCTCGTGATTGTCGGCCGTCATCACCCGGTGGACGTGGTACACGCCGGCGTTGTTCACCAGGACGTCGAGCCGGTCGGTGGCGTGCCGCACGTCCGACGCGAGCCGCCGCACCTGGCCCTGGTCCTGGAAGTCGGCGGCGAAGCCCTGGATCAGGGTGTTGCCGCTGTTCGCCCGCAGCTCCTCCACCGCGGCGGTGGCATGCTCCACGGTGCGGGCGTGCACCAGCACCCGGGCACCCGCCTTGGCGAGCCCGAGGGCGATTTCCCGGCCGATCCCCCGGTTGGCACCGGTGACCAGGCAGACCTTTCCACGCATGCGTCGTTCGCTCCGGAGGGGGTCCTCAGTCGAGGCCCCAATATAGGCGCCCGCCCGCCTTCCCTCGACCGCCTTACCTTCCGGGGGTGAAGCTCACCCGCGACCACGCGCTGCCCCCCGACCTCGAGGCGTACCGGCGAGCCGACCATCCACGCGGCCGGGTGATCGTGATCGCGCCGACCCGGGCGGCGTGCGAGACGATCGAGATGGCGCTCCACGCCCACGTCGAGACCCTGCTCGAGCGGCGCCACGGCGACGACCTCAGGCGCTGGGCCCGCGAGGGGAAGGGGTTCGGGATCGTCGCGGGGACCGGGACCGGCAAGACCCTGGGCATCCGGCCGATCGCCGAGGCGATCCTCCAGGCGCCGCTGCGGGTGGGCGTCGTCAACCGCGAGCGCGAGGCGACCCCCGAGACGCCGGGCTGGAACGTCGTCGTGGTCACCACGGGCATCGCCCGGCGCTGGCTCACGGACGAGCTCGTGACCGGCCGCGACACGATCGTCTCCGACGAGATCCACCAGACCTCCGCCGAGCTGGAACTCTGCCTCGCGCTGGCCAAGCGCGCCGGCTGCCGCTTCATCTGGCTCTCCGCCACCGTCGATCCGACGGTCTACCGCGCCTACCTGCGGAGCGACGAGGTGCTCGTCACCTCGGCGTTTGACCCGAAGAAGCGCGCCAAGGTGGAGGTCGTCGCGCGGCCCCCGGAGCTCTTCCTCGACGATCGCACCGTGCGGCGCTTCATCGCCGAGAAGCGCGGCGTGGCGGTGTTCCTCCCCACGCGCGCGGAGGTCGAGCGGCTCGGTGAGGACCTGGGCGCGCGCTTCCCGCGGCTGGAGGCGGCGTTCTACCACGGCGGCGAGCCGATCCGCGTGGTGCGGCCCTTCCTCGAGGGGGAGGTGCAGAAGCCCTGGCTGCTGGCGATGACCGCCGCCGGGCAGTCGGCGCTCAACGTCCCCGGCCTCGACACCGTGGTGATCTACGACGCCCGTTACGGCAACGTGATCGACCACGGCCGCAACGTGCTGCACCGCCTCCACCTGGGCGCCAACGAGATCCTCCAGATGGCGGGACGGGTGCACGGCCGGGTCGAGGGCGGCCGCGTCTTCATCCTCTCCGACCGCGACCTCGACTTCGCGTCGCTCCAGCCCGGCCCGCCCGAGTTCCAGCTGGCCGGCGACGCCGAACGGGTGGCGCTCACCTGCGCCGGGATCGGCGTCGACGCCCGCGACCTCGACCTGCCGGTGCCGCTCGATCGCGTCGCGTACGTGCGGGCGGTGGAAAAGCTCACCTCGCGCGGCGTGATCGAGGACGGCCGCCTCACCAGGTACGGCCGCGAGATCGAGGCGCTGCCGGTCGAGCGGCCGTGGGCCGAGCTGCTGCTGCACGCGAGCGCCGACCTGCTGCCGCTGGTGGCCGGCGCGAGCGGCATCGACTCGCTCCACCGGATGACCCGCGACGAACGCGACCTGCACGGCGTGGTCGTCTCGGGCAGCGACCACCTCACCGTGTACAACCTGCTCGCCGAGGCGGTCAACGAGTGCGGCCGGCTGGGCGAGGTGCACGGGCTGGTGCGGCACGTCTTCGAGGAGGACGAGCTGGCGCGCTGGGCCGAGCGGCGTGGCGTGCTGATGAAGGCGATCGAGGACGGCGCCCTGGGGATGGCCTCCGTGTATCGGGCGCTCGACGCCGAGCTGCCCGCGCGGTTGCCGTGGGCGTCGAAGCAGCTGCGCACCGACTTCGTTGACCTGCTCGCGCGGATCCAGCCGTTCGACCTGGTGATCGACGACCAGACGGCCGACGGCGAGCCCGCCCGCGTGTCGCGCACCTCGGTCGCCGGAAGCTGGGGCGGGGTCGCCGGGACGCTGCGCTACTTCGCCGATCGCTTCGGCGTGCCGCGGGCCGCCATCGAGGGGACGACCATCCCCTACGACCTGATCCGTCGCTACGCCACGCAGGGCCCGCCGACGATCGTGATCGCGGGGACCCGCAAGCACCAGGGCTTCGCGCTCTCGAGGCGGCTCTCGTATTTCGGCTTCGACCTCGAGACCACGATGGAGCGGATCGAGGGCGCCATCCCCGAGGCGCACCGCGACGAGGCGCGGCGCCTCCTGGTGGACGCCCTCCTCTCGGGCGAGGCGCAGCATCCGGCGCGCGGGGCGGTCGTGCGCTCGGCGCGCATGCTCCACGACTACTGGCAGAAGAGCGGCGGCGCGCTCGAGGTCGCCTCGGAGGCCGCGCTCCGCGGCCTGCTGCTGGCGCAGCTCGGCGACGTCGATTCCTGGGACGCCTTCCTGCAGACGCCGCTCGTGCTCGACGTCGATGCCCTGGTGGACGGCGAGGCGCGTCGTCACCTCGATGCCCTGCCGACCAGCATCCACGTCCTCGGTGACGCGGTGCCGCTCGACTACCGCGTCACCCCCGAGGGACCGATGGTGCGGATGACGCTGCGTCCGGGGCAGGTGCGACGGCTCCGCGAAGAGGCGCTGCCGAGCTTCGACCGCCCGCTGCTCCTCGCCGTGCAGCGCGGCGAGCAGCTGCTCGAGGCGCCGACGCTGGCGCGGCTCCGGGAGCTGCTCGACCAGCAGGTCGAGCACGACTTCCGTCGGGAGCGCCGCGAGGGACGCACCCGCCACCGTCCGCGCGACGATCGCGGCGGCGGTCCGAGGGGGCGCGGGGGTCGGGGTGGCGGCGGCCGGCGCGGTGGGTCGCCGCGCGGTCGCGGGGGGCGCCGGCGCTAGCGGGGACGGCTGTCGCGGCGGCCGAGCCGGTCGAGCACCTGGATGATGCGCTCCAGGTCGGTGCGGTGGTCGGCCAGTCGCGCGGCGAGCTGTTCCCGCTCGGCCAGGAAGCGCTCCATGGTGTCGGTCAGTTTCTGGTCGCGGGCCGACCGGCGCTTGGCCACGGCGTAGGCCTCCTCGACCGCCGGTCGCAGCGAACGGGCGTGCCCCAGCACCGATCCGGCCGTGTCGCTCACCCGGCGCGCCGACTCCTCGCTCGACTCGGCCTTCCGGATCGCCGTGACGAGCGACGACTGCACCGCCTCGAGCGACTGGCCGAGCTTCAGCACCTCTCCCGCCAGCGCCGCGGTCGCCTGGTCGATCGACGATGACGACGACGCGGTGGCGTCGGCGAGCCGCCGGATCTCCTCCGCCAGCACCCCGAACGTCTTCCCCGCCGAGCCCGCGCGGGTCGCCTCGAGCGCCGCGTTGTTGGCGAGGAGGTTGGTGCGGAACGCGACGCCGCTGACGCTTTGGTTGCTGGCGGTGATCTCGTCGCCCCACGTGCCGAGGCGCAGCAGCTCCGCGGCGAAGCGCCGCAGCGCGTCGAGGGCCGTGGCGATGTCGTCGCTCGACTCGCGCACCAGGGCGCGCGCCTCGGTCGCCGCCGACTCGAGGTCGTCGGTGCGTCGCGACACGCCGTCGAGGCCGTCGCTCAGCTGGCCGAGGACCTCGCTCGCGTCGACCGCCGGCGGCACCGCCATCTCGTCGCTGGACCCGTCCGTCGGCAGGTGCCCGAGCGAGGCCTGCAGCTCGTGGACCGCGTCGAGCACGTCGCGCGAGTTCGTCACCGAGCGGTCCTTGAGCAGCTGCTCGCGACGCCGCGCCCGGAGCGCGGAAGCGATCGGCATCAGGAAGGCGCCCAGCCACTCGCGTTCGCGGCTGCCGAAGCTGCCGGCGAAGCGGGCGTCCAGCCGCAGCTCGCCGAGCGGGTCGCCGATCCGGCCGATCGGCGCCACCAGCACCCGCTGGTCGTCGACCGTCTCGACCTCGGCTGCCATCGCCTCCCCGTCGGCGAGCCGCGACTTCCCCTCCACCACCGCGATCGGCGGGGTCGCGAGCCGGATCGCCACGCCCTCGGCCTCGAAGGTCGCGAGCAGCATCGCGGCCATCTCCCGCAGGGCGCCCGGCAGGTCGGTCTCGTCGAGGAGGCGCACCGCGAACCGGTGCGCGAGCAGGTCGCGGTTGAGCGGGTTGACGAACGGCAGCGTCAGCACCGCCGCGAAGCCGAGGAACGCCGTCAACGCCATCGCGAGGCGCGCCGTCGTCATCGCGCCGTCGATCGTCACGTTGATGTCGGGGACGACGAGGGCGAGGACCATCGGCCCCAACCCGAAGAGGATCGCCGCGAATGCCCAGCCGGTCGCGCGGCGCTGGGCACTGCCGCGGCTCGGCGACATCAGGGCGACGCCGAGGGCGGCGATCGCGGTGACCACCCCCGTCGGCTCCAGTATCCGGGTCCGGAAGGTCGTGTCCACGATCTCGACCAGCAGCGACTCGCCGGAGAGGATCGCGGCGAGGGCGGCGACGAGCATCGCACCGTGCAGGACGTACCAGCCGATCACCAGCCCCGACCAGAAGCGATGCCGGTGAGGCCAGCCGATTGCGAACGCGAAGTGCACTGCCAGCGGGGTCAGGGCGAACCGCCAGGGAGCGACGAGGAGGTACACCGAGGCCGGCAGGTCGGGCGATAGGGTCCCGATCGAGGTCAGCGCGAGCAGCGCCGCGATCGTGGCCGCCAGCCCGACGTAGGGCCGGATCGGCGGCGCGGTGGGGGTCCGGATCAGGGCGACCGCCCCCCCGCCGCCCGCCAGGGTGGCGAGCAGGATCAGGACGGTCACCGCCGCAGGGGAGGTCGCCGCGATGCCGGTCCTCGTCCCCAGCGCCGTGCCAAGGACCAGGAAGACCGCCGAGGCGGCCAGCGGCCACCCCCAGCGGAGCGCCGCAATCGTCCCCTTCTGAAACCCCGGGGTGCCCCCCGGCGTATTCTCGGACATGACGAGTTCTCCGACCCCGATGCCTTCGGTCTTCTCCCCGCTGGCCAAGGCCCTCCTCGACGCCTTCAACGAGGGCGTGGTGGTCTTCGACCCGCAGGGGAGGATCACCTACTTCAACGCCCCCGCCAAGCACGCGCTGGAGGAGGCCGGTCTCGACACCACCGGGGAGAAGGACGACCTCCTTCCCGAACTGGCCGGACTCGGTGGCCGGCTGGTGCCGCTCAAGATCGGCAGCCTCGACGTCGGGGAGGCGATCCTCGTTCCCAAGCGCGAGGGGCCGACCACCCTCGCCGAGCGCGAGAAGGACGCCATCGTGCGCTCCCTCGAGGCGCACAGCTGGCGGCTCGCCGAGACCGCCAAGACCCTCGGCATCTCGCGCACGACGCTCTGGCGCCGCCTGCGCGCCTACGGGCTGCATCGCGACGGCCGCAGCCGCTGGGACCAGGAAGTCGCTTCCTGAGCCTGGCCGGTCCCGCACCGGCGCCCCATTCCCTCACGCGACCCGCGGTGGCAATCTACCGCGGGTCGTCGGCTTTCGAGCTGACGGCGATTCCCCGTGCGGAGGTCGACCGTGAAGCGCTTCGTTCCCCTGATCCTGATCGTCGCCCTGGCCGCCATCGGCGGATGGTGGTGGTTCCGCCCCGGCGGCGGGTCGTCGACCGGGGTGCTGCACGTGGAGTGGCAGGGGAGCCAGGCGGGGAGCGCCGTGCTCCCTGGGCAAGTCGCGTGGTGCCCGGTCACCCGGATGGCGACCCTCAGCGCGATCAGCAACGACACCGGCCTGATCGTCACGCTGCTCGAGGCCGATTCGATCACGGCCGCGCCGCATCCGGTGGTCGCGCCGGCCTACCGCGACAGCGCCCCGCGCCCGAGCGGGATCGCGGCGCTGCGATGGGCCGGGGACACCGGCGTGCTCTTCGGATTCCGGTCCGCCAGTGGCCTCGTCGAGGTGAAGGGCGGATCCGGCTCGATCTCGGGCAGCTTCAACATCCGGATGAACGCGCCGGTGGGGGCCGACACGCTGGTCGTCCGCGGCGACTTCCTCGACCTGCCGGTTGTCGCGAGCGCGGTCGGGTGTCCATGAGGGCAGGGTCGACGGTTCCGGGTGCCGACGAGATTGTCGCGCCGCGCGCGGCGCGATTGCCTTAGGTTCCGTCCGTGGAATCGAACTATTTCCGTCGCGGCTTCGGCCTCAAGGCCGAGATCAAGGGACCGCTCCTCGCCGACTACGGCAGCGCGGTGGTCGAGTCGCTCCGGGCGAGCGGCAACCGCCTCGCCGTCGGTCCGCTGACCTTCCGGCTCGCCCAGGAATTCGGCTTCTGCTACGGCGTCGACCGGGCGGTCGAGTACGCCTACGAGTCGCGCGCCAAGTTCCCCGACAAGCGGCTCTTCCTGGTCGGCGAGATCATCCACAACCCGCACGTCAACGAGAAGCTCCGCTTGATGGGCTTCACCTTCCTCGAGCGCGGCGCGGATGGTCGGTTCGACTTCGACGCGATCACGACCGAGGACGTGGTGCTGATCCCGGCGTTCGGGGTCACCCTGGAGGATCTCAACCGCCTTCGCGCCATCGGCTGCATCCTGGTCGACACGACGTGCGGCTCGGTGCTGAATGTCTGGAAGCGGGTCGAGAGCTACGCCCGGGATGGGTACACCGCGGTCATCCACGGGAAGCACTACCACGAGGAGACCCGGGCGACCGCCTCCCAGGTGGAGAAGCACGACGGAGGGCGGTACATCGTCGTGTTCGACCTCGACGAGACCCGCCTGCTGACGGACTTCATCGAGCGGGGGGGCGACCCGGCCGAGCTCGCCCGGCGGTTCCAGGGCAAGACCTCCGCCGCGTTCGACTTCACCACGGACCTCGACCGGATCGGCGTCGCCAACCAGACCACCATGCTGGCCGGCGAGACGATGGCGGTCGCCGGGGCGTTCCGCCGGGCCTACGTCGACCGGCACGGCGAGGCCGAGCTCGAGCAGCACTTCCGGGCCTTCGACACCCTCTGCTCGGCCACCCAGGAGCGGCAGGACGCGGTCAAGCAGCTGCTCGAGGAGCCGATCGACCTGATGGTCGTGGTCGGCGGCTACAACTCCTCGAACACCTGTGCCCTCGCCGCCCTGGCGCTCGACAGCGGGGTCAGGGCCCTCCACATCTCGGACTCCGACCGGATCGATCCGGCCACCGGACTGATCTCCCATCAGCCGGTGCGGACCAAGCGGGAGGTCACCGAGTCGGACTGGCTCGCCGGCGCCACCCGGATCGGCATCACTGCCGGGGCCTCGACGCCGAACAACAAGATCGGCGAGACGATCGTCCAGATCGCGAGGACCGCCGGGCTGGAAGCGGAGCTGGAGGCAGCCCTCGGGTAGGAGGTTGAGGTGGTGACGGGATCGCGGCGGGGGAAATCCCCGCCATTACTGGGCTTGCAAATGTAAGCAATGTATACATATGACTAAGTAATCATTGACAACATTGGTCAGGGGTCGCACCTTTTCACCCATGCCGTACCACCATGGGGACCTCGCCAGGGCGCTCGTGGCCGCCGCTCGCCGGATGCTCGCGCAGTCCGGGGAAGCCGACCTCTCGCTCCGGGAGCTGGCCCGTCGGGTCGGGGTCTCCCCCGGCGCACCCTATCGCCACTATCCGGACCGGGAAGCGCTGCTTCGCGCGGTCGCGGCCGACGGCTACCGCTCGGTTCGGGAGGCGCTCGGGGAGGGGCGCGGGGCGGCGGCGGTGGCCCGCGCGTGGAGTGCGCTGGCGGCCACGGAGCCGCGGCTGGCGGCGCTGATGACGACGACCCGCCCCGAGGCAGACGGCGAGCTCGAGGTCGCGATCAAGGAGTGGCTCGGGGCGGTCGCCGGGGCGATCGAGGCGGAAGTCGGCGGGGACGATCCCGCCGCGGTCCTCACCCTGGCGGTCGCCTGCTGGGCCGCCGTCCACGGCGTGACCTCCCTGCGGGCGGCCGGGGTGATCGCCGGGATCGACGACTGGCTCCTGCCGACGCCGACCGCCGTCGCGACCCAGGTGCTGCGCTAGGCCGCCTTGGCCAGCCTCGCCGCCACCGCGGCAATGGTGAGCGGGGCGCAGCCTTCCGCCCGGTTGTTGACGATCAGGTAGGCGGGAATGCGCAGGTCGAGTGCCGCCTTGGCCAGGGCAGTGAGGTCGGCCCGGAGCGAGGGATTCTCGTCCTGCACGTGGTCGTACGGCGCAAAGGCGTCGACCGCCTGCGCGTAGGTGCGGCCGGGCCGGAGCAGCGCACGACAGACGATGAAGGGCGCCGTGATCGCGTCGTGGAGCAGGAGCTGCTCGCCGATCGAAGGCATCCGGGTCCAGGCATTGAAGACGTGTCCCACCCCGTGCTCGCGCAGCACCGCGAAATACTCGTCGGCGAGGAACTCCCGGTTGCGGATCTCGACCGCGTACGGCACGTCCTTGGGCAGCACGGAGAAGAAGCGATCGAGGTGCCCGGCGAACTCCGCCGGCCCGATCCCGTCCTTCTTCGCGATCGACTGGAACTCGAGGATCAGCGGTCCGAGGTGCTCGGCAAACGCCTCCCGCATCGGGCCCAGGACCTCGTCCTGGAAGAGTGCCGCGTTCAGCCAGTCGGGATTGCGTTCGCCCCAGCGCGCCTTGTCGCGCGGGTTCGCGAAGGTGTGGGCCGTGATCCGATCCCAGACCTTGCTGAGGCAGGGGAATCCGGCGGGGAGGTTGGCCGCATAGTCGCGCAGCGTGCGCGCCGAGGCCGGGCGGTAGAAGAAGGAGTCGATTCCCACGGTGCGGAACAGCGGCCAGGCGGCGTACTCGCCGAGCATCGCCGCGCTCGAGCCGCTGGCGGGGTAGTCCCTGCGGTAGACGAGGCCGGTCCAGCCGGGATAGGTCCAGCTCGACGTGCCGAACCGGATCAGTGGTGGAACCCCGGCCGCGAGGTGGGCGACCTCCTCCGGCGAGGGCCAGGTGGGATGCATGCCTAAGGATAGAGGAGAGGACAGAGAACGGAGAACAGAGAACAGAATACAGAGAAGGGATCCGGAAAGGCGGGGAGTCGCCCGGGCGGAGGTTCCGGCCGAACCGGTCCGGTCGTACCCTTCAGCTCCCCGGTCCCCAGGAAGCGTCGATGTCCCTTTCGACCTGGCAGCTGCTCCTCGCCGTGCTGCACTTCGTGCTGGCGGTCGGGGTGTCCGCGCACATCGTGCTCACCAAGAGTGAGGTGCGCGCGGCGATCGGCTGGGCCGGGCTCGTCTGGCTCGCGCCGGTGGTGGGGTCGCTGCTCTACTTCTTCCTCGGGATCAACCTCATCCGGCGCACGGCGGGCCGGATGCGGGTGGAGCGCGATGCGCACACCGCCGAGCGTCGCGCGCGGACCCCGGCCGACCGCTCGGCCGACGGCACCCTCGTGCCTGCCGGCTACGGCGGCCTGGCCCACCTCGCGGGGCGGGTGAGCACCGAGCCGCTGACCGCGGGGAACGCCGTGGTCCCGCTCCTCGACGGCGACGCGGCGTACCCGGCGATGCTGGCCGCGATCGCCGAGGCGCGGGTGTCGATCGGGCTCGAGTCCTACATCTTCGACACCGGTGCGGCGGGCGACGCGTTCGTCGAGGCGCTGGCGGCGGCGCAGGCCCGCGGTGTCGCGGTCCGGGTGCTGGTGGATTCTGTCGGCGCGCGCTACTCCCGGCCGACCGTGGTGCGGGTCCTTCGCGACCGGGGCATCCCGGTCGCGGAGTTCCTCCGGTCGCCATTCCCGTTCTCGAATCCGTACTTCAACCTGCGCAACCATCGGAAGCTGATGATCGTCGACGGGCGGATCGGCTTCACGGGCGGGATGAACATCCGCGACGCCTGCGTCCTCGCTTCGCGGCCGAGCCTGCCGACCCAGGACGTGCACTTCCGGGTCGAGGGGCCGGTCGTCCGCCACCTCGCCGATGCCTTCACGTTCGACTGGCGCTTCGCGACCCGCGAATTGCTCGACGGCGAGGCGTGGTTTCCCGACCTGCCGCGGGCGGGCGACGTCGCCGCGCGCGGCATCGCCGACGGGCCGGACGAGACGCTCGATTCGCTGGCGCTGGTGCTCCAGGGCGCCCTCGCCGAGGCGCGCCATTCGGTGCGGATCATGACGCCGTACTTCCTGCCCGAATCGTCGCTGATGGATGCGCTCCGGGTGACCGCGCTCCGCGGGGTGGACGTGCGGATCTACGTTCCCTCGCGGGTCAACCTGCGGCTGGTCGGGTGGGCGATGCAGGCGCAGTTCGCGCGGGTCCTCCAGGGCGGATGCCGGGTGATCGCGACCCCGCCGCCCTTCGACCACACCAAGCTGATGGTCGTCGACGACACCTGGTCGCTGGTCGGCTCGGCGAACTGGGACCCCCGTTCCCTCCGGCTCAACTTCGAGTACTGCCTGGAGTGCTGGTCACCGGCGCTGGCGGGGGAGCTGCTCGCGATCATCGATCGCAAGGCGGCGCACGGCGTCGAGCTCGACGCGGGGACGCTCAACCGGAGACCGCTCCCGCTGCGGCTCCGCGACGGGGTGGCCTGGCTGGCGCAGCCGTACCTCTGACGCGAGAACGCCGTCACCCCGAGGGAGCCCAGCGACCGAGGGGGCGGAGCTCGACCATCCGGCTCCGCCCCCTCGCTGCGCTCGGGGTGACAATCCCCCAGCGTTCTCGCCTTCCTGCTTGTCACCCCTTCACGAACTTGAAGTCGAGCTCGAGGGCGATCTGGTCGTCCACGCTGAGGACGACCATCACGCGGGGCTTCTCGATCTGGAAGTCGTCGAACGTGAAGAGCGTGCTGGCGGTGCCGGTGTAGCCGTCGGCCTTGGCGACGCTCATCACCTTCCAGGTGACCGGCTTGGTCACGCCCTTGACCGTGAGGTTGCCGACCAGGGTGAACGGATGCGCGCCGTCGGTCGGCAGCGGCCAGGGAAGGCCGTTGAGCGCCGTGACCTGGAGCGTCACGTTGGGGTACTTCTCCGTCTCCAGCAGGCGACGCTGGACAAAGCCGTCGCGCCGGTCCTTGTCGCTCTTGAGTCCGCGCACGTCCACCGTGATCACCGACTTCTCGGGGATGACCTTGCCGGCGTCGTCGAAGGTGATGCCCCCGCTGACGGCGACGGTCTTCCCGATCGCGTCGTTGGGGAAGTCCACGCCGGCGAGCTGCTCGCGGACCTTGTACCGCGCCTCGTTGCCGGTCTCGGCGACCACGAGGCGGGTCTCGGCACGCGGGTGCTCCGGGCCGGTGGGGGCGACAATCCGGGGCGTGGAGGGAACAGTGAGGTACGCCGCGAGCGCGGCGATGGAGACGATCGAATGCATGGCTACTCCAGTCGACGTTTGGTTGACGCGTACGGGACTGCTACGCGCCGGACGCCGCCGGGGTTGGGAGTGAAGGGCTAGAGCTGGAGCAGGCCGACGAGCCCGCCGAAGCCGTCCTCGACCCGGGGCATCCCGGGCGGGGCGATCCAGGGCCCGTCGTCGAGGGCGACGTTGATGCGGTAGGTGCCGGTGCCGCTCCGGAACCACGCGGCGAACTTCCCCCGGCCGAGCGGCTCGAGGTCGATCGCGCGCCACCCGGTCATCTCGCCCATCAACCGGGCGCGTTCGCCGCCGGGGAGGGTGAAGACCACCCGCACGAGATCCGGGTTCTCGCGGTCGATCTCGACCCGCGTGGCATAGCGGCCCTCGCCGCCCAGGTCGTCGGGGAGCGTGAGGCGGAGGCCGAGCGTGGTGGCGCGTCCGCCGCGAAGCCCGAGTACGACGTCGGCCGGTGCCCGGCTGGTGTTGAGCACCACGCTCGCGGTCTGCGCGATCGGCACCGCGGCCTCGAGTCGCCAGAACGACTGCGTGGCGATGTCGTCGCCGCTGCGCCGGCCGACCGTGGCGTTGATGTCCAGGGTGGAAAGCGTCACCGACAGGACCAGGGCGGCATCCTCGAACTGGCGGACCCGCCGGCGGTACAGCGATTCGTCATCCGGGGTCACGAACACGTCGTCGCGCAGCGTGCTGTCGCGCACCATTGTGAGGTCGAACGTCGCCTGGACGTTCACCGGTCCGAGGGTCACGCCGGCGCGCGCCCCGCGCCGCCCGAACGACACCCGCTGCCTGTCCGGGCGGGTGAGTCCCTCGGCGGCGCTCACCTCGAACATCAGCGGCCCGATCGTCCGGCCCACGACGACGCCACCGCTCCAGGCGTGGTTCCACGGTTCGCTGACGCCGCTGCCGACGTCGAAGCGCGGCCCGGCATTCACCCGCCAGCCATGTCCCGCCTCGGCAAAGAGGAACTCCGCGTGACCACGATTGGCGGTGCCGAGGTTCTGGTAGTTGATCGTGTTGGCCGCGACCTGAAGGCCGACCGGCCCGAGGCCACCACCGGCCGTGGCCCCGAGCATCCCGATCGCCCCGCTGGTCAGCTGGTCGAGCCGCGCCACGCCACCGCTCGTCGAGAAGGACGCCTCCTGGGCGTCCGCCACGGCGGGCAGCAGGGCAGCGGCGACGAGCAGCAGGGCGGGACGAGCGATCAAGGACGATCCTCCGGGTGGCGCGCGACCAGATCGGCCGGGTCGATCCGCTCAAAGTCGCGGTCGGCCGCCTGTCGCCTGGCGAGGTCGATCACTCGGCCCCACGCACGCTCGGCCACGGCGCCCTGTGCGACGAGGTCGAGATAGGCGCCCAAGGGGACGGTGAGCGACTTCTCGCCCCTCAAGGTACGCAATTCGAGCAACCGCGTCGGTTCGAGGCCGGTCTGAAGGGCGGTCGCCGCGGTGGTGAGGTCGGTCGGCGGGGTGGCCGGGCCGAGGGTCGTCGCGGCACGCCGCAGGGCCGAGGCGAGCCGCTCGAGGGCGGTCTGGATCCGGTCGGCAGGCACTCCCTTGGCGCCGCCCTCGAGCGCCCGGAGCACGAGCGGCTCGGTCGGGAGGTGGTCCCGCTCGGCGGCGTCGATCAGGGTCCAGAACCGCAACGCGACGCTGGCCGGGAAGCGACTGGCCAGGCGCTGGTCGACACCCTCGGCGCCCAGCGCGCTTCGCTGGTTCCGGCCGGCCAGCGACGAGGCGTCCTGCGCCGACGCCCTCCCGGCCAGGAGGGCGATGATCGCCAGCAGGGCATGGCGGCGCCTCATTCGCTCGGCACCGTGAGGACCGAGGTCGGCGTGCCGAATTCGTCGAGGGCCGGCGGCGCCTGCGGATCGGCGAGCCACGTGCCGTCATCGGTCACGTACGAATAGCGGTACCGTCCCGGCGGCAGCTTGACCGTCACCTTCCAGTGGTCCCGGCCATCGGGCTTGAGGCGGATGCGGTCCCGTTCCCAGTCGTTGAAGTCGCCGACCAGGGAGATGCCAGCGCTGGAGGGGGCTGCCAGCGCAAAGGTGACCTGCCCGGGCGTGCCACCGCCGCGAAGGACGATCAGCCCGATCGCGAAGGTCGCGACGATGCCGATCGAACCGCTGGCCCAGCGCCGGACCGCCTGGCGACGCGCCCGGCGCCGGGTCCGCGCGGCGAGCCCGGGGGTCACCGCGGTCCCGTCGCGCAGCGCCATCACGGCGGCATGCAGCGGATCGTGGCCGTTCAGTTCGTCGTCGCTCATCGCAAGTCCGTCAGCAGTTCCCGGAGCCGTTCGCACGCCCGGGAGACGCGCATCTTGAGGGCCGGTACACCGGCGCCGGTAATGTCGGCCATCTCCTCATATGTCAGTCCCTCCACGTGCTTGAGGAGGAACGCTTCGCGGGTCGGCTGGCTGAGCTGCGCCAGGGCCCGGCTGATCTCGTCACGCCACTCGGTCATTTCCGCCCGGGGAGCTGTCGAGGCCCTGGCGATGACCGCCTCTCCCGCCTCGCCTCCCACGAACCGCCAGAACTGCCGCCGTCGCGACCGGCACCGATTGACGGTGATCCGGAACAGCCAAGCCGACACGTGGTCGGGCCGGACGCCCTTCCGAATGGCCTTGTCGGCCCTGACGAAGGTATCCTGCAGAACCTCGTCGGCGTCATCGGCCGACTGCAGGAAATGCGTCGCGTACCGCATCAGCCCTGGCGCGTGCCGATCCATCAGCTCGGCCAGTGCCGATGACTCCCCCGCGGCGATCCGCTCGATCAGGGCGGCGTCGGTTGGCGTCACTGGGGTGGAGACCTCCGGCGCCCCGCCCGCGTCACGTCCCGAAACGGGGCGATCCACGGGTGACCAGGGGGGCCTCCGTCGGGTCTACGGCTGTGCTGGCGGACGTCCCGCCGGACAAGCTGGCTCAATCGCATGGTTCCCGGAAGGTACGAAGGTATGGTCCGTTCCCCGAAGCCGATGCTCGGCCTCCTGGTCGTCCTGCTCGCCGCATGCGGCATGGCGGACGCCACGGGTGGGCTGCCCGCCGGCGACGCTCAACTGGCCATCCTGAACGCCTTGCCGGACGGGGCGATCGCGTCCCTCGTCCTTGATGACGGCACCATCTCGCTCCCGGCCACAGGGTCGCGGATCTCGCGGGTGATCCCGGGCGGCAGTCATCGGCTGGAGGCCCGGATCGATGGCGGCCAGGTCGTCGCCTCGGCACAGTTCGCGGTGACCGAGGGCGGCCGCCGGACGGCGATCATCGGCGGGTCCGCCAATGGACGGGCGGTCTCCCTGATCATCGGGGCCGACACGGCCTCCGTCCCGGTCGGCAATTCGGTCAAGGTCCGGGTGGTCCACAGCGTGATCGGCACGCCGACCCTCGAGGCCTGGCTCACCCCGGTGGGAACCCCTGTCGACTCCTCGGCGCGTCTCGCCTCCCCGTTCGACTACGGCGTGGGCCTCGGCGGGGAATTCCCGGGATTCGTCGTCCGTCCCGCCGGCAGCTACCTGGTCCGGATCACCAACCTCGCCAACGGGACGGTGCAGGCCGAGGCGACCGTCACGATGCAGGCGGGCCAGGTCTGGAGCGTTGTCCTGATGCGCCGGGTGGACGGCGAGCTCGAGCTGGTCCCGATCCGCGAGAACTGACGGCGGCGCCGTCGGACTCGGGCCCCGGCTTGTCGGGGCCCTTTTTCGTGCCCTTGACAGACTTGCACTACGGGCGTAAATCTACATCTGTAGAAACTACCCCGGAGCTGATTCGATGCCCGAACCACATGAACTCACTGAACTGCAGGTCACGATCCTCCGTCTGCTTTGGTCGAGGGGAGAGGCCAGCGTGGCGGATGTCTGGGAAGTGCTCCATCGGGAGCGCGGCCTGGCGCAGACCACCGTCGCGACGTTGCTGACCCGGCTGGAACGCCGGGGGGTCGTCGCCCGTCGTGCGGAGCAGCGGCAGTACCTCTACCGCGCGCTCGTGAGCGAGGCCGAGGTGAAGGAATCGATGGTGAGCGACCTCACCGAGCGGCTCTTCGCCGGAGACGTGGCCGCGCTGATGACCCATCTCCTCACGTCGCAGGAAGTCGCCCCGGGTGATCTGGCCCGGCTCCGTTCGATGATCGATCAGGCCGAGGATCGCGCCAAGGAGGACCGGTGAACAGCACGATTGCCCAGGACGTCGCGGCGTGGCTGCTGACGTACGCGCTCCACTCGACGGCGCTGCTCGGGCTGGCGTGGCTGGTGCTCCGCCTGCGCCGGTCGGATCCGGCCGTGCGTGACGTGCTCTGGAAGGTCGCGATGATCGGCGGGGTGGTGACCGCGACCGTCCAGTCGGGTTTCGACGTGCATCCGACCGGCACGGTCGCGCTGGCGGCGACACCGGCGCCGACCGTCTCCGACCCGACGGGTGCGGTCGCCGACCCGGTCGATCCCGTCCCGGTCCGACGCGAACGCCAGACCGACCCGGCCGGGCAGTCGGCCCGCGAGGCCGGAGGCGTGGCGACCACGCCATCGGCGTCGGCGCCGTCCGTCGGCACGATCCTGACGCTGGCGTGGGGGGTGCTCGCGCTGCTCCTGGTGACCTGGTATGCCGGTCGCCGCCTGATCCTCGTCGGTCGTCTCGGCGACCGGCGCGGCGTGGGTGATGACGAATGGCGGGGCCTGCTCGCAAGCCTCAGCGAGGAGGCGGGGGTTCGTCGCCGCATCCACCTCACCGCGTCGCAGGCGATCTCGAGTCCGGTGGCCCTTGGCCGCCGCGAGATCTGCCTGCCCCAGGCGGCGCTCGACGATCTCGAGCCGGCGCAGCGGCGGGCGATGCTGGCGCACGAACTGGCCCACCTGGTCCGCCGCGACCCGCAGTGGCTGTCGTTCTCCTGCGTCCTCGAGCGACTCTTCTTCTTCCAGCCGCTCAACCGGCTGGCCCGACGCAACATCCAGGAGTCGGCCGAATACCTCGCTGACGAGTGGGCCGCGCGTCGGAGCGGCGGGGTGCCGCTGGCGCGCTGCCTGGTGAAGGTGGCGGAGTGGATCGAGGCCTCGCCGCTCGGCGTCCCGGTCGCCGGCATGGCCGAGCAGCGCTCCCAGCTGAGCGCGCGGGTCACCCGCCTTCTCGAGCGCGGCGATGCGCCGCCGGCGGGCAACCGGCTCGCGACGGTGTTCTCGATGGGCGCCCTGCTCGCGACCGTGTTCTATGCGCCCGGCGTCGCGGGCCACCTGCGCTACCCCGACGCGTTCGATCCCGCGGGCGTGCCGACGGATGCGCGGCTCGGCCTCGAGCCGGTGGGTCCTGAGCAGCCGAATGACAATGGCACCGGAGACCTCACGCGCCGCTGGTCGACCGAGACGGCGACGCGGACGGCGACGAACACGAACATCTCGCGGACGTTCTCGAACCGGGTCAGTCGCGGAACCGACGGCCTGACCGACCAGGAGCGCGAGGTGGCGCTCGGCATGCTGGACGGCAAGTCGGTGGCGGGCCTCAAGGGCGACACGGCCGTGGTGCGGGCGCTGATGGCGCGACTCCGCGACGACGACGCCGACGTGCGCCGCGCCGCGGCGCACGCGCTGGGACGGCTCGAGGAGCCGATGGCGATCCCCGCGCTCGTCGCCGCGCTCGACGACGCCGACCGGAACGTCCGCTCGGCGGCCCTGGGCGCGCTCTCGAACTTCGAGCGCGGCGTGCCGGCGGCCCCGGTGCGCAAGATGCTCGCCGCCGAGGATCCGGACACGCGACAGGAGGCGATCCAGATGCTCGGCGAGATGAAGGATCGCGAATCACTCCCCGCGATCGCGCGACTGGTGACGGATCCCGACGCCGACGTGCGACAGAGTGCCATCCAGGCGCTCAGCGAGATCCGCGATCCCTCCAGCGCGTCGGCGGTCGCCGCCGCCCTCGGCGACGCCGATGCCGACGTTCGCCAGGAGGCGATCCAGGCGATGATCGAACTGGGCGGCACGATCCCCGAGGCGCAGCTCACCCGCTTGCTCGGCGACCCGAGCGCCGACGTGCGCCAGGAAGCGGCGTGCTACGTCGCCGAGCGGCACGTGACGGCCGCGGTCCCGGCCGTCATCCGGCTGCTCGATGACACCTCGAGCGACGTGCGAGAGCAGGCCGCGGAGGCGCTCACCGAGCTGAAGACGCCGGAGAGCCACGCCGCGCTCAAGCGCGCCCTCAACCACGCCGATGCGAAGGTCCGCCGCATCGCGGTGGACTACTTCGGCGACGAGGGCGGCCAGTGATGAAGACCGTGCTGCTGCTGGTGGGCGTCCTCGGTGCCGGGTCGGCCGCGGCCGCGACCACGATGCTCACCCTGGCGCCGGACGCCGCGCCGCAGTCGTCGCTGCACATCGGCGACTGGGACGGCGACCGTCCCGGCCCCGACTCGGCCCGGGTCGCGATGATGCTGGATGCGATGGGACGCACCGATCCGGTCGCCTGCGAGATGCTGAGCGACCAGATCGGCAACTTCTGGTGGGGCGGCGACGAACTCGGCATCGGGCGCCTGTCGGACGCCCGTGTGGCGGCGCGTGCGGCCAAGGATTCGATCTCCGGGCGGGTGCGCGACGCCGCGGCGATCCGGCAACTGACCCGTCGGCTCGGGAGCGACGATCCGTGCATCCGCCGCACCGCCGCGAAGATGCTTGGCGGATCGGCCATCGGCGACGAGGCGCTGGGTGCCTTGCTGGACGACGCCTCGGTGCGGATCCGCGAGGCAGCCCTCCTGGCGATCGGTGAACACGACCGGCCGGCGCTGCGCCCCCGCGTGGAGCGCCTGCTCGCGGCCGGGGACGAGGCGGTCGTGGCCATGGCTGCCTGGGCGCTCGGCGAGCTCGAGGATCGCGCGTCGGTGGCACCGCTCACGCGACTGCTCGACCACCGCTCCGTCCGCGTGCGCACCACCGCGGCCTGGGCCCTCGGGACGATCGAGGATCCCAAGGCGGTAG
The DNA here is from genome assembly GCA_964557115.1 of uncultured Gemmatimonadaceae bacterium. GTDB lineage: Bacteria > Gemmatimonadota > Gemmatimonadetes > Gemmatimonadales > GWC2-71-9 > Palsa-1233. Next base: position 74,531 of record CAZKYO010000004.1, on the reverse strand, counting down.
CCGGGTTGCTCCCGCTGCTCGGCGACCCTGAACCGACGGTCCGGTGGGCGACCGCCGAGGCGCTCGGCGACATCGAGAGCGTCGACGCCGCGCCGGCGCTCGAACGGACCGTGCAGCGCGACGACGATCGCCGCGTGCGGCTGGCCGCGATCGAGGCGCTCGGCAACATCGAGGCGGCCCGCTCGGCCCCGGTGCTCGCGGCGGTCCTCGGCGGCGACGACCTCGAGCTGCAGGTCGCCGCGGCGGAGGCGCTGGGCGACCTCGACAACCTCGCGGCCGCGCCGCCGGAACTCCTCCGCGCCGCATCGTCTTCCGACATCCGGCTCCGCCGGGCGGTCGTCAACGCGCTCGACAACATCGAGGACCCCGCCAGCGCCGGCGTGCTGATCGGCCTGGTGGCGGATCCGGATGTCGAGATCCGCAAGGGCGCGATCGAGACGCTCGGGAGCATCGGCGCGCTGGCGGCCAAGCCCGCCATCACTCGCGCCCTGACCGACAGGGATCCCGAGGTGCGCCGCGCCGCCGTCGAGGCACTGGCGGACCTGGAAGATCAGTAGCCGCGACAGGCGACGCGCGACAGGCGACAGGTGACACGCGACCGGCCCCGGAGAACATTGAGTGTTTCTCCGGGGCCGGTCGCGTGTCGCGCGTCTCGTATCGCTGCGCTACCGCTCCATCATCAGGGCGACGGGATTCCCTTCCGAATCGCGGAACTCCAGCAGCCAGATCTCGCGCCCGCCGACGTTCGCGATCATCGCGGGCCCCTTGCCGACGTCGACACCGTTGGCGGCCAGTCGGCCGGCGGCATCCTGGATGTCGTCGGTCCGGTAGTACACCATCGACCGCGGCGGATCGTCGCCGCCGGCGGCCCGGGTGCCGAGGAGGATGCGCGTCCCGCCGCAGTCGAAGAACGCCATGCCGGGTGGTGCGCTGAACAGGTAGGTGAGTCCCACGACGTCGCGGTAGAAGGCGACGGCGCGTTCGAGGTCCTCGACCGTGAGGGCGACCTGGTGCACGGCGCTCGGGCGGCGCGGGTCGGCGGTCACTGCGGCTGGTCCGCGGTGATCGTGAGCCGGTACGCGCTCGCCGGGATGGCGACGCCGGCGTGGGCCACCGGCGCGACACTTGTGATCTGGAGCGAGACGCCCCCCGCCACCGTCGCCGAGGTGGTGCCGAGGGTGAGTTCCATATCGGGGATGCCGAGGCCGGGATCGGCGTGCAGGGCGGCGCGGACCTTCACCTCGCCGGCCCAGATGCAGTCAGCCTCGGCCGGGCAGCGGGAGTCCGTCTCGAGCGAGAGCATCTCGAGGGTGTACGGCGTGCCCTCGAGCTGGGCGGAGTCGCCGATCGCCATCTCGTGGCTGCCGGGGACGGGGAAGCGATCCGGATGGATCGCGCGGGTCGGTTCGCCGGCGTCGCAGGCGAGGGCGGCGAGCAGCAGGGCCGGGGTGAGCATTCGGGTGCGCATCGGTGCCTCACGGTCGAGCGTTCCAAGGATCGTACCCACGAGGGACCCGAACGGGCGAGGCCGGGTCACTGCTCGATCGGCAGGACGAGCGTCGAGCCGGCGGGATCGATCGTGATCGTGATCCCGGCCCCCGGTGGCGGAAAGTGGTCGCGGTCGCTCGCGGCGAGGACGAGCCGGAGACGATGCCCGCGCCGGAAGGTGTGCGAGAACGGCAGCAGCTCGATCGCCACCGGTCCTTTCGCGTCGCCGGCAGTGCCGCGCCGGAAGTCATGGTAGGCCTCTGGGCGGGGATATCGCGGCGGAGCAGGCTGGGTCCGGCGGAAGCGCAGGTCGATCTCGCCCTCGGTCACCTGCCAGCCGGCGCCGGTGGAGTCCACGTCCTGGAGGTACACGAAGAGCTGGCTTCCCGTGGCCGCGCCGGTCACGCCGAGTCGCACCATCGAGTGGCCGGTGATGGTGAGGTCGGCCTCGAGCGGCGGCGATTCGAATCCGGTCCACCCGGTCGCCGTCCCGGATCGTCCCGGCGGGTAGGCGACCGGGCCGCCACCGAGGATCGTGTTCCAGCGCGACTGGTTGCCGGTGCCCAGGGTGGAGTCGGGACGCAGGGTGACGGGCGGCGCATCGGGAAGCCGTCGCGCCGCGAGGCGTCCATTCCCGAGCGACAGCGTGGTGTCGCGGTGCGCGACCGGCCACCGGTCGGCCGCCACCCACCGATTGGCGCCGGTGGTGAAGTAGTGGACCGGCGCCTCGCGTTCGATGCCGCTGTCGATCCCGCGCACGTACTTGTCGAAGAACCGCAGCAATTCGCCCTGCTGGTCGAACACCGAACGCGCCGGTGGGCGGCCGGGCTGGTAGATCCAGCCGCCGCCATGGTTCCACGGCCCCATGGTGAGCCGCGAGCCCGCGGAGGGCTGCGCGAGGTAGCGCTGGATCTGCGATCCCGCGAAGCCGTCGGCCCATCCGCCCATCGAGTAGATCGGGATCCGGCGCGAGAGGGTGTCGTAGCGGGCGTGGGGCGAGACCTGGTCGAGCGAGATGCCGTCAGCGGCCACGTCGTCGCGGAACGCCAGCGCCGCCGCCTGCGGGTAGATCGACGCGTTGCGCGCATGCTCCGCGATCGCCTCCGCGAGCAGGGCCGCGCCGTCGGGACCATCGACGGGCCGCACGCCGGTGACCGGGTCGGTCGGTCCGTTGAGGCGGTTGGCGTCCATCTGCCGCACGAGGTCGGCCCAGGCCCGGAAGAACGGCGCGAGGAAGATCCCGCCCGGCCGGATCACGTCGGGATAGAAGTCATAGATCGAGAAGAGGGGGGCGACCGCCCTGAGCGCCGGGTGTCCGAGGGTGCCGACGAGTTCGCTCGTCGTGCCGGGATACGAGATCCCGGTGGCGCCGACCGCGCCGTCCGACCAGGGTTGCGCGACGATCCAGTCGAGGACGTCCCAGCCATCCAGCACTTCGGCGGGCGAGAACTCGGTGGTGCGCCAGCCGAAGGAAGCGCCCGTCCCGCGCACGTCGACGATCACCACGGCGTATCCGGCCTGCAGGAACGGCATCAGCCCGGCCGTCGGCCCGGCCGCCGCCTCGCGCGCGGGATCCTTGAACTGGAGCCCGCGACGGTAGCGGGTGAGGTGCAGGATGGTGGCGGCCCGGTGCGCCCGGTCGGCGCCGGCGGGGAGGAAGACGTCGGCCGCGAGGCGCACGCCGTCGCGCATCGGCAGGTACAGCGACTGGCGCGTCCACGCGATCGCCGGCCGGTCGGGCCGGGGCAGCGTGTCCCACCAGGCGCGGTCCTGGGCGCCAAGCGGGGCGGCGATCGCGGCGAGCAGGAGGAGAGTCGCGATTCGTGATTCGCGATTGGAGGGTGTCATCCCGGGCCTCGCTCTCGTCGTGGTTTCCGCGAATCGCGAGTCTCGAGTCACGAATCTCGGTTCATCCGGCCCAACATACGCTCCAGCCGCTCCAGGTGTGTCACGGTCACGGTGATCGCCCCGAACGACTCCTCCACGATCCCCCGGAACAGGAACGGTCCCTGGTCGAAGAGGACGTGGCTCCGCTCGGCGTACACGTCGGGGAAGAGGACGCACTCGACCAGGCCGTGCCCGTCGTCGAAAGTGGCGAACTGCATCGGCTCGTGCTTCGCGGTGTGGACCGGCTTGCCGGTGGTGTACATCCCCGCCATCAGCACCCGCTTGCCGACGTGGCGGTGCAGCTCGGTGCTGCGCGCCAGGCGGAAGCGGCGGAGCGAGGCCGCGTGCAGCGTCATCGGATGGGCGTCGGTGCAGAAGCCGAGCAGCGCCCACGCGTCCTGGCGCTTGCGCTCGGGCGGGTAGTCGCGGAGGCGGGGGATCGCCCCGCCCTCGGGCTTCAGCCCGAGCGGCGGGGCCTCCGAGGCCGTGAACGCTCCGACCCGTGACGCAGCGGGTCGGGGCGTGGCGACCTCGGAGATCCCGCCGCTCGCTCGGGTGGCGAGCGAGGGCGGGATGACATCCACCGCCCACAGCAGCTCCGGCCGGTGCCGTCCGGCGGCGATCGCGTCGCAGGCGCCGACCTTGACGAGCAATCGCAGGTCGTCGCGCGACAGCGCGGTGCGGCGGCGCAGGTCGTCGAGCGACGCGAACGGCCCGTCCGCCTCGCGGGCCGCCACGAGGGCGTCGGCGCCGGCGGTGGAGAGTCCCTTGATGAACTGGAGGCCGACCCGCAGCTCGCGGTCCCGCCCGGTGCACCGCCACGCGCTCGCGTTCACGTCGGGCGGCAGCACGGTCACGCCCATCCGCATCGCCTCGGCCACGTAGGCGAACGGTCGGTAGAAGCCGCCGCCGTTGGCGAGCACCGCGGCGATGAACTCGGCCGGGTGGTTGGCGCGCAGGTAGCAGCTCTGCTGCGCGACCTGGATGTAGGAGCACGAGTGCCCCTTGCAGAACGAGTAGCCGGCGAAGGCGAGGATGTTCTCCCACACCTTCCCGGTCGTGGCGGGGTCGCGGCCGAGCGCCGCGGCGCCGCGGACGAACTCGTCGGCGTACGCCGCGAGGTGCTTCTCGGGGCGCTTCTTGGAGAGCGCCTTGCGGAGCCCGTCGGCGGAGGCCCAGTCGAGGCCGGCGAAGACGTGGGCGACGTTGACGACGTCCTCCTGGTAGACCATCACCCCGAACGTCTCGGCCAGCACGTCGCGCAGCGACGGATCGAGCGGTTCGTACGGCGTGCCGTGCAGCCGTTCGAGGTAGATGGTGATCCACTTGTTGCTGGCCGGCCGGATGATCGACGTGTTGAGCACCAGCAGGTCATAGCTCTCGGCCCGCGACTTGAGGTTGAGGATCCTCGACGCCGGCGACTCGGTGTAGAAGACGCCCAGCGTGTCGCCGGTGCGGAAGAGCGCCCGGGTGGCGGGGTCGTCGCCCGCCGCGTGCGAGGTGTAGTCGAGCTGCACGCCGGTGCCGGTCCGCACCATCGCGATCGCGTCGCGGATCACCGCCAGGGAGCGGTTGCCGAGCAGGTCGATCTTGACCAGGCCGGCGTCCTCGGCGCCGTCCTTCTCGAACTGGATCACCGGCACGGTGAGGTCGGGGGCGCCGTCGAGTCGCTTGGCGGCCGGCTCGATCGGCACCGTGTCGGTGAGCGCGCCGGGGACGATCACCACGCCGCCGGGGTGCAGCGAGAGGTGGCGCGGCGTGCCGACCAGCGCGGCCGCCTGCACCGCGTAGTCCTGCCAGGCGCGCGGCAGCCGGAGGTCGCGGAAGTTGGGGTGGTCGCGGAACAGCGCCCGCGGGTCGTCGCCGGGGTCGTAGTGGGGCACCCGGCGCGTCACCTCGCGGATCTCGTTCGCGGGCCGGCCGTGCACCTTGGCCACCTCGCGCAGCGCCCCGGCGAGCCGCAGGCAGTTGTGGTTGCTCACCATCGCCGCCCGCGGCCTGGGCCACTGGCGGAAGACCCACGCCAGGATCCGGTCGCGCTCGTCCCACGGGAAGTCGAGGTCGATGTCGGGCGGATCCCGGCGCGCGGGGTTGAGGAAGCGCTCGAACAGCAGCCCCGCGCCGAGCGGCTCGACGTGGGTGATGCCCAGGCAGTAGGAGACGATCGAGTTCGCGACCGAACCGCGGCCGCAGTGGGTGGGGCCGTGGTCGACGATGTCGCGCACGATCAGGAAGTAGTCGGCGAACCCCTTCATCCCGATGATCGCGAGCTCGTGCTCGAGCCGGTCGCGGGTCACCGGCGCGATGGTGCCGTAGCGCCGCATCGCGCCGGCGTAGGCGAGGGTGCGCAACCGCTCGAGCGCGTGGCCGGCGTCGGCCACCCGCGGCGCGATCGTCTGGCCCAGCGGCAGCCGGAACTGGCATCGCTCGGCGATCACGCCGGCGGCGGCGAAGGCGTCGGGGACGTCGGGGAAATGCCGCTCGAGCTCCGGTGCCGGGCGCAGCCACGCGTCGCGGGGCGCGACAGGCGACACGCGACAGGCGACAGGAGCGTCGGTGCGCCCGTCGCCCGTCGCCTGTCGCCCCTCGCCGCCCTCGTCCAGCACGCCATTCCGATGTATGGCCTCGATCATCCGCTGCCTCGGCCAGTCCTCGGCGTTGGCCATCACCACGCCGCCGGTGACGACCGCGGGGAGGCCCAGGCGCCGCGCCGCGGCGAGCACCCGGTGGCGATCGGGGCCGGGGATCAGCTCGGCGCAGATCCCGGCGGGGCCGGAGAGCTTCACCAGGCGCTCGAGCAGGTCGGCGTCGTCGGAGAGCACCGTCAGCCCCTGGCGATCGACCGCCAGCTGCGCCGAGAGGGCGAGGTCGGCGTCCCAGTGGATCGCGGTGACGGCGCGGCAGAGCGCGGCCCATCCCCGGGCGTCCTCGGCGAGCACCACCGCGCGATGGGCGCGGGTCACCAGCCGCGCGCCGAGGATCGGGCGGATCCCCGCGGCGTCGCAGGCCTTCTGGAACTCGACCGCGCCGTACGCGCCGTTGGTGTCGGTGAGCGCCAGCACGCGGAAGCCGCGCCGCGCCGCGGCCTGCACCAGCGCCTCGGGGGACGAGGCGCCGCGGCCGAAGGAGAACCAGGAGGCGACGTGGAGGTGAGTGAAGCTCATCGGAGCGGACGGACCCGCGTCGCTGCGGCGTCGCTTGCGGCGCCGCCGATCGTCGTCCTGCGCACGGCCGGATCAGGCGCGCCGCGCGCGGCGCGCCAGCTGCTTCGCGACCGGACACCCTGGTGCGTGCGCCCCCGGCAGCCGGCCGATGCTCATCAGGAACTCGCCGACGATCTCGCCGCCCATGAAGCGGAACTCGCGCTTCATCGCCTTCACCCATTCGGCCTTCGACAGCGTGCCCTGCCGGTCGAGCCAGTCGGCGAACGAACCGTGCTCGTCGATCAGCACCACGAGCCGCCTCGCGTTGTGGATCGCCGCGTCGACCTTGAGGCGGTTGCGGATGATCCCGGCGTCGGCCAGCAGCCGGGCGCGGTCGCGCGCGCCGAAGCGCGCCACCACGTGCGGATCGAAGCCGCGGTAGGCCGCGCGGAACGCCTCGCGCTTCTTCAGGATCGTCAGCCACGACAGGCCGGCCTGGTTGATCTCGAGCACCAGCCGCTCGAACAGCCCCGCGTCGTCGCGGAGCGGGAAGCCGTACTCGGTGTCGTGGTACGGCCCGTGGACCGGATGGCCCGGGGCGATGTCACAGTAGGAGCTCATGGGTGCCTCAGGCGGAGGATCGTGATTCGCGATCGGAGATTCGAGGGGCCTTTCCGGATCTCGAGTCTCCAATCGCGAATCTCGCGGATATAGTTCTCGGCATGCGAGCCGTGATCCTGCCGTCCCTCGAGATCCAGGAGCGCCCCGATCCGGTCCCCGGTCGCGGCGAGGCGGGGATGGCGTTCGCGCTGGCGCTCCTCCTCGCGGCCTGCGGCGGGCGCGGCGCGCCCCCTCCCGGGGCGGCGACCGACAGCGCCGGGATCGCGATCGTCACGAGCGCCGCCCCGGACAGCGTGATCACGCCCGCGCCGCGATGGACCGTCGGTGGCGAGGGCTCGCCGCTGCTCGACGTGACCGACCTTGCGGTGCGCGACGACGGCACGCTGCTGGTGGCGAACAGCGGCAGCGCCGAGGTGCTGGCGTTCGGGGCCGACGGGACGCTGCGCTGGCGCTTCGGGCGGAAGGGCGCCGGCCCGGGCGAGTTCCAGCGGGCCCTCTCGGTCGCGGCGATCGGCGACACCGCCTTCGCCTACGAGTTCGGGATCGGTCGGCTCACGGTGATCGGTCCCGACGGGGCGCTGCTGCGCACCCTGCAGCTCGACCTCGACGGGCCCAACACGGAACTGCGCGGCGCCTTCGACGACGGGTCGCTGCTCCTGGCGGCGCGCTTCTTCAAGCAGATGCAGCCCGGCCTCAATCGCGACTCGCTGGTGCTCTCCCGCGTCTCGGCCACCGGCCTGCCGCTCGGCAGCAGCGGCTGGATGCACTCGAGCATGGTCGACTTCGTGCTGGCCGACCTGGGTCCCAACCTCCACGACCAGGCCTTCGGCGCGGTCGCATCGGTCGCCACGGCCGGCCCCTGGCTGGCACGCGCCACCGGCCTGGCGGCGGAGGTGCGTCTCGGCGGGTCGAACGGTGCCGTGCGCCGGATCGTGCGATGGAACGAGTCGGGCGCGCCGGTGGACGACGACGCCCGCGCCCGTTACCGCGCGGTGCGCCTCGGCGAGGCCGGCACCGAGATGGAGCGCCGCATGGTGGAGGAGTGGCTCGATCATGCCACGTTCGCCGCGACAGTGCCGCTCGTCGGCGCGCTGGCCGTGGGGCGCGACGGCCGTCTCGCCGTCGCGGGGTACTGCGGGGCCGGCGCCACCGGCTGTGACTGGCGGTTGTTCGCCGCCGCCGGCCGCTGGGTGCGGACGCTGCGGCTGCCGCGTCGCAGCGAACGCGCCGTGCTCGACGGCGACCTGCTGGTGACGCTGTCGGTCGACGACGACGGCACCGAGCGGCTGGAGGCGTGGGACTGGTAGGCGACCGGCGAAGGGTGAGGGGCGAAGGGCGATTCCTCACCACTGTCATCCCGAGCGAGCGCCGCAGGCGCGAGTCGAGGGACCTGCCTTTCTCCCAACACCCGCCGCACCCCATCCACCGCCCGCTGCAGCGCGGTGGCCTCCGGCGCCGAGAGGGCCGCGGGGTCCTCCCACAACTCGAACTGTCCGTCGCCGTCGTGGAGCTCCAGGGCGGTGAGGGTCACGCTGCGCACCGCGATGCGCCGCGTCAGCGCCTGGTCGAGCGCGGCGCACGCGGCGCGCCAGAGCTCGACGTCGAGGGTGCAGGCGGCGAGCCGCACCCGCCGCTCGGCGGTCGTGTCGTCGGCGTGGCGCACCGCGAGGTGGAGGCGTCCCGCCACGTAGCCGCGCTCGCGGAGCCGGCGGCCGATCCGCTCGCTCATGGCGCGGAGCAGCCGCTGCAGCACGGCGCGGTCGTTGGTGTCGGTCGCCAGCACGTGCGCGACGCGGCACTCGGCCCGGACCGCCGGCGGCAGCACCGGGCGGCGATCGATGCCGTGCGCGTGCTGGTGCAGGGTGCGGCCCGCGCGTCCGAACGCGATCCGGAGCGGCTGTTCGCCGAGCGCGGCGACCTCGCCGATCCGCTCGAGGTGGTAGTCGTCGAGCCGTTCGCGGATCGGGTCGGACACGTCGGGCAGGAGCGCCACCGATTCGGGCGCCAGGAACACCGCCTCGTGTCCCGCCGCCACCGGCCAGATCAGCGCGCCCGTCTCGCGCTTGACGACCGTCGCGGCCGTCTCGCTCACCAGCTTGTTGATCGCGATCCCCACCGCGAGCGGCAGCCCGAGGCGTTCACGCGCCTCGCGCTCGAGGCGGCGGGCGACGTCGACGGGTGAACCGAAGAGGCGCTCGGTGCCGGTGATGTCGAGGTAGGAGTGCCCCCACGTCTTCGGCTCGATCACCGGCGCCACCCGCGACAGGATCTCGTGCAGCGCCCGGTGGGCGCGGGCCCAGCGCCGCGGCTCCGGGGGACGCACGATCAGGTCGGGGCAGATCCGCCGCGCCAGCGCCACCGGCGTCCCCCGCGCGAGCCCCTCGCGCCGCGCCTCGGCCGAGAGCGCCAGCAGCACCGCGCGGTCGGCCCCCAGGGGGGCGATCGCGACCGGCCGGTGGCGCAGCGACGGGTCGTCCATCGCGGCCACGGTGGTGCAGAAGGCGGGGGGGTCGACGAAGAGGACGGATTTCATCGAGAACCGGGATTCGAGACTCGCGATTCGAGGGGGCAGCAGGAAACCGAAGATAACCCGAAAATCACTGGTCCAATAGGGGGTGGTCGGGGCAGGGCGGGGTCGCTTGTCGGGCCTCGTTTCGGGCGGCACCTTCAGGGTGCGCCACGCGCCGGGGCGCCCGCCCCGGCCCACGGCGTCCCCCTCACGCCTCGCCGGGAGCGTCGCATGCCGATCAACATGAGCACGGCGGATCGCCTCATCCGCACCCTGATCGCGGTCGCGATCGCGGTGCTCTACTTCACCGGCCGGATCAGCGGCACGCTGGCGATCGTGCTGGGGGTGATCGCGGTGGTGTTCCTGCTCTCCTCCCTGGCCGCGCGGTGCCCCGGCTACTCGCTGTTCGGGTGGTCGACGCGGAAGGGGTCGTCGGGGACGGCGTAGGGCGCTCGCGCGACCTGGCCGACGGGGCGGGGTGGGTGGCGTTGCCGGGGGCGCTGGACCGGAAGTTTCCGAACGCAGCGCGGAGCTGGCCCTGGCAGTGGGTGTTCCCGGCAACGCGGCGGTATCGCGACGGCATGAGCGGCGAGGTGCGCCGGCATCACCTGCACGAGAGCGCGATGCAGCGGACGATGACGGCGGCGGTGCGGGAGAGCGGGATTGGCAAGCGGGCGAGCTGTCACACCCTGAGGCATTCGTTCGCGACGCACCTGCTGGAATCGGGAGAAGCCTGCCCCGAGTTCGCGCGAAGCGCGGACGAGGGGACATTCGCACCATGCAGGAGCTGTTGGGGCATCGGGATGTGACGACGACGATGATCTACACCCACGTGCTCAATCGGGGTGGGCTGGGAGTGCGGAGTCCGGCGGATGGGCTGGAGCTGGGCGGACTCACAGGGTTTCCGGATCAGGTGGCGGGCGGTACCGTAGTGCAGGATTCGCGAGGTACGGGAGCGGGTCCAATACTTGTTGTGCAGACACGGGAAGCGATGCATTGCGGTCGGTTCAATTCTCTGGCGGTTGTCCAAGTGCCATGATTTGAGAAGAGACTCCATACATGAAACTGACCACGACCACTCAACTTTCGCTTGATGGTGTCATGCAGAGTCCCGGAGGTCCGGACGAGGACGACAGAGGCTTCAACCGTGGAGGGTGGGCTCACTTTGACAGCGAATCAGGGGAGTTTGTCAACCAAGTCTTTCAACGCGCGGATGCTTTCCTGTTCGGACGCAAGACCTACGACATCTTTGCCTATACGTGGGGAGTGGCGCCCAAGACAAGCAAAAGGCCGATTGCCGCAGCACTGCACACAAAGCCGAAATACGTGGTGTCGAGCACTTTGCGCGATCCAGAATGGGACAACACAAGAGTCTTGTCGCAAGATTTCGCAGTTGCAATTGCCAATCTGCGAGCACAGGCGGGAGGCGAACTCCAAGTTCATGGCAGTGGTCAACTCATCCGTTGGTTGCTCCAGAACCGTCTGATCGATGAGATGAACCTGATCATCTTCCCCGTAATTGTGGGTCAAGGAATCCGATTGTTCCCTGATGTCGGCAGTGATGTTGCGCTCCAGCTTGTCGAATCAAGCGCTAAGCCGCACGGGGTGACAATCCAAGTCTATCGACCCAAGGGGCACCCGGAGTATTCAACGATCACCAGGGAGGAAGCTCACAACATGTTCAAACAAGACTCCAGATAGGACAAGGGAGCGGGAGAAAGGTGAAAGGCAGCCCAACAAGCCGTTGCAGCGGACGGGGACACCGCAGGGGCATTGGTGTAGCATCGAGGAAACGGTGCGGCGGCGCCCCCGCCGCAGAAACGCACGACGTTTGAGCGCTCCACTATCGCGCGAGGTACAGCATGAAGAAGCACGGCAAGCTGCTGGGGTACCTTCTGCCGATCGTCGCGATCGCTGTATCCCCAGCAGATGGCTCTGCCCAGGCAGGGTTGGAATCGCGCGTCATCAATGTCGCCGACGTCCAGTGGACTGCTCCGAGCGAGAGGCCCTGCTACCCCCGGGGGGTCCAGACCGCCCGGCTGGGCACCGACGCAGCAAACGGGGGACCCACATACTTCGCGAGATTCCCGGCGGGCTCGCAGTTCGCGCTCCATTGGCACACGCATGACGAGTACGTCGTGGTGGTCAGCGGCGACGGGGCGATCGTACTGGACGGCGAGCGCCACGCCCTGTCGCCAGGAAGCTATGTCGTGGTTCCAGGGCGGATCCACCATTCGTGGCACGTACCCGCCGGCGGCCCGCCATTGGTGATCCTGGTTCGTCGCTCGGGCCCCGCCGACGTTCACTTCGTCGACTGCGACCCAGGTTGAAGCATCGGCAAAGCCATGGGGTTTCCGCGCGGTTCCGGAGGCGGACTCGCGAGATCCTATCGATAGAATGTCGTTGTACAGTGCGCCTGTCGATGCGGTTGCGATGTCGGTCGTGACCGTATCACCCAAGTCTCAGGTGGTCATGCAATCGGGGTGACGGGCTGCGCCCGGGCCGGGTCTCATCAAGGGTTCCTTGCCCTGCCGAACCTCGCGACCTGGAGGCGTTTGATGCCGTTCAAGCCAGCCGGCCTCCAGTTCTCCCTCGCCCTGCTCATCGGAGCGTGCTCGAGTCCCACCGCCGCGCCGATGCCCCGTGGCGAGATCGCCGTCCTCGATCGCTCGGTTTGGTCGGGGGGCGTCGTCCGGTTGCGCTCCGAGGACTTCCGCACCTTCGGGGACGGGGCGACGCTCGATTTCGGCACGGCGTCGGTGGCGATGGAGCGGCTCGACGAGACGACCCTCGCCGCGACCCTCCCCCCGATGCCGGCGGCCGTCCTCGAGCCGGTCGTCCGGTTCGACGGCTACGGCTTCCCGGTGGCGTCGATCGCGGTGGCGGGGTTCGTGGACGCCGAAGCGGTGCCCGACGCGAGTTCGTGGTTCGGCGAGGCGCAGCTGGCAGTGCTCAACTGGCAGCCCCACGTGATCGGCTTCACCGGGCGTGACCTGGTGGTCGTCAACCTCGCAACCGGCGCCACCACTCGCCACGCGAGCCTGCACGACTTGCGGCTGCCGTATGGCCCCGGGCCGACCTCGGATCCGGCGACCTGGATCGTCGACCCGGCCGCCGGAGCGGTTCGGCTCGTGGACCTGCCGCTCGGGACGGTGGGGGAGTCGCAGCCGGAGATCGAGGCGCAGTTCACCGACGTCGTCGCTCGGCCATCCCCCGACCTCTGGGTGCGCTACGCCAAGTCGAACGAACTCTACTGGACCTACCGGCCGACCCCGGCCTCGCCGTACGAAACCGTCACCGACCACGTCTTCCTGCCGGGCCCCCACGCGCTGCTCCTCTCTCCCCGCGGGGACCGGATCGCCCTCCTCTCCGAGGCCCCGCCGGGGGAGGCGCCGGTCCTCGACCCGGTCGGGCGGGGCGTGGCGTTCCAGGCGCGGCGGAGCCACGTCGCCACCTTCTCGTCGGATGGAGCCGACCTGCTGATGGTCTCCAGGGAGCGCACCGACGATCAGGCGGGCACCTATGCCCGGCTCCGCCGGTACCGCGCCACCGACGGTGCCGTTCTCGCGACCGACTCGATCGACGCGTCGGTCGTTGCGATCGGCATTGATCCCGCAGCGAGGTGGCTCTTCCTCGCGACCCGGTCCCTGGAGCCGGGGGACGCGCCGGTCACCCTCGAGGTCCGCGATCCGCTGAGCCTCGCCCCGGTGGCGACCCTCGAGCCGCTCTCCGGCGCGCCGACCTGTTCGGCGGCGTGCCGCGGGGTGATCGGGTTCCACGGCGACCGGGTGCTCCTCTTCGGCGGATTTCAGGGGCCGGCGATGATCTGGCGCTACACGGTGCCGGGGTAGGCGACCCGGGCGCGAGCGCTCCCCCGTCGTCCACCCCGTCGTCGGGAGCGACGGGGCCGCGGCCATCCAAACCTGTGCACGACCCGGTCTCCCTGGCTCGATGTTCCGATGAGTCCTCGGCACGCCGTCTCCTCGGCGGGGGTCGCGGTCGCCGCAGGCTCCAGTAGAACTCATCGGCAAAGGTGTTGATCGGCAGGCCAAGTCTTCTCCAGCGCCCCGGCAGGGGATGCGGCGAGGGCGAGCAGGCGAGGGCAGTGCGCATTGCGCATTGCGGGAGTTGCTCCTGGGCGGGATGCCAGCCCGCCGTGCCGCGGTCCGCCACCGGGGATCGACGACTGGATGGGTACCCGGAGTGCGGGCAGTGTCGGGCCCCTTCCCGATCGGCGGATCGGCCGTATCGTCGATGTCCCGACCCGGGCACCTCACGCCCCGGGTGGCAACGGAGGCGGCATGAAGATCGGCGGCGGTTGGTTGGCGTTTCCCGTCCTCGTCGCGTGTGCCGCGATGCCCCTGGCGGCGCAGGGCGGCACGGCGCGCGCCGTGTGCTCGACGACCGAGGGCGACTCGGTGATCTACGTCACTCCGGTCTTCGACGCCCGACTCAAGGCGGGTCCCTACCGATCCCGGATGATGGGGCAGGAGTTCGCCCAGTACATCAAGGGACGCTTCGACCATCGGCACAGCGACCCGGCGAGCGCCACGTGCAACTCGTACTACACCGCCGACCAGGCGGAGGGCGTGCGGGCGGCGCTCCTCGACCGGCTGGCGCAGGCGCGGCTGCGGGTGGTGCCGGTGGATTGGCAGTACCAGCCCTCCGCCATGGAGGTGGCGTTCGCCGACACGGTGCCGCGACCGGATTTCGGCGAGCCGAGCTTCTCGATGGGGCACGAGACGCAGGGTTACTGCATGACCGAGCCGTTCACCCGGCCGCTGTACGTGAGCGCGGTGTTCGACCTCCCGCAGCCGGCCAACCTGGCGACCACCCAGATGGCGTGGATGAAGTACCTGACCGCGAAGCACGGCTACACCGGCGACCCCGCGACGGTGGGGCGGATCAACCCGGTGTACTGCAGCGACGGCGGCCGCGGCGACCCGGCGCGGATGATCGCCGCCCGGGTGGCCGGGGCGCGGGCGGCAGGGCGGACGGTGGTGGAGACGGGGTGGAAGCCCGGGGCGCCGTAGGGCCGCGACGCTCAGGCCACGCGTGAAGCGGGCGGCGACTCGAGGAGAGTCGCCGCCCGCTTCATGCGTCGGATCAATGTGCTCAGCCCTGGCAGGCGGGTCCGCCGAACCGCCCGCCGCCCGCGGGCCCCGTCGGCGCGGCCGGCGGGGGCTGGCGCGGCCACGTGTTGTCGGCGACGTCGTTGTCCGGGAAGCGGCAGCGGGGATCGAGCACCACGCGCTCGATCGTGCGCGGCCCGAAGTCGAACGTCGCCTTGAACGTCCGGCTGCCGTTGAACCAGACGTCGGCCGGGTAGCTGACCGTCGCGGTGGAATCGTCGACGATCACCGCGTTGGGCACCCGGCGCAGCGCCGGGCCACCGGGCGCGAAGTGGACGTTGAGCACCACCGGCGAGGGCATCTGGCCGGCCTGGTGCACCGTGACGGTGGTGGGGCCGCGCATCGCGCTCACGCCCTGGATCGAGCCATCCACCGCGTCGGTGGTGAAGAGCCAGGAGTACCAGAACCATCCCAGGTCGCGCTTGAGCGCGTTGTCCATGAAGAACGCGTAGTCCCACGGTGACGGGTGCTTGAAGCGCCAGGCCTCGGCGTACGCGCGCATCGCGCGCCACACCGCCGTGTCGCCGACCACGCCACCGAGCATCGAGAGCATCATCGGCGCCTTGCTGTACGCCTGGAAGGAGTACATCGGGCCGCCGTAGTTGGCGTCCCACATCAGCGGCGCCTCGCGCTCGTCACCGCTCGTCTGGCCGTAGCGCTGGCCCTGGCCGTCGAGGTTGGCCGGCTGTCCCTGCCGGTCCTGGCGCGACAGGATGTTCATGTACTGGTTGAATCCCTCGTCCATGAAGCCGTACCACGTCTCGTTGGTGCCGAGCGTCATCGGCCACCATTCGTGCCCGGTCTCGTGGTCGGCCGCGCCGGTGCTCGACATGATGAACATCGGGTACTCCATCCCGAGCTCCGGGCCGTCCACCATCGTCATCGTCGGGAACGCGTACGGGATCCACAGGCCGGAGTAGAACTGCAGCGCGTGCCTCACGGTCGGGCCGGCGCCGGCATACTGCCGCTCGTGGCCCGGGAGGTACATGACGTTGATCGGCACGTTCTTGCCCGTGCCGGGAATGGCCGCGTGGTAGCCGTCCCAGATGAACTGGTTGGAGGTGGCCCAGGCGACGTCACCGGCGGTGTCGGCCACGAAGTGCCACGTCAGCCGGTCGCCGGCCGCGCCGGCGGTCGCCTTGCCGGGCCCGAAGTCCTCGGGGCCGAGGATGCGCACGGTCGAGTCGGCCGCGAGGGCGCGTCGCAGGCCGTCGCGTTCGGCGGCCGTGAGGACCTCCTCGGGGTTCTGCAGGATGCCGGAGGCGCCCACCAGCCAGCCGGCCGGCAGGTCGAGCGTCACGTCGAACCGGCCGAAGTTGTTGTAGAACTCGGAGGGACCGAGGTACGGATCGGTGTCCCAGCCGCCCTGGCGCAGGTCGTCGAACATCGCGATGCGCGGATACCACTGGCCGACCTGGTAGAGCGAGTCGCCCCAGGCGCCCATCCGGATGCCGCGCTCGGGCGCCACGACCTTCGGCACCGTGAAGTGCCACTCGGCGTCGACCGCGACGGTGCCGTGCGCCGGCACCGGCTCGGCGAGGCGGATCGTCGCCACCGTCTGCGACAGGTTGGAGGCGGCGAGCTCCACCGGCGCCGCGTTGTCGCCCCGGCCGCGTCCGCGCGCCGCCGCGCCCGCGTTGAGCGTCGCCGGCTTCCCGTTGACGCTGAGCGCGGTGACCTGCATCCCGTCGGTGATGTCGGTCACCGTCTCGGCCCGGGGCACGTTGGGCGCGAAGAGGTTCTGGTCGAGCCGCAGCACGATCTCCCGCATCTCGCCGGGGCTGTTGTTGTGCACCACGACGTGCTCGCGCCCCTCCAGCACGCCGGTGGCGGGGTCGAACCGGGCCGTGATGGTGTAGTCGTTCCAGAGCTGCCAGTAGTTGGCGCCCGGGCGCCCGCCGCTGTCGCGGGTGCCGGCCGCCATGGCGCGCCGGATCATGTCGGTCATCGGGATGTCGTGCCGGATCGCGCGCTCCGGATAGGCCCGTGCGGCCTGTGCGCCGGCGGTGACGGGCACGACAAGGAGCACGGCCATGGCCGTGCAGGCGGTGAGGAATCGTGGACGCATTGCCGCTCCTGATCGCTGGTCCATCGCGCTCCGCGTCGTGACGGCGGAGCTGACGAGAGATACCATCGCGGAGCGGCGCGTGAAAGGGATCGGCGACCCGGCCGTGCAATGTCGATCGGCGCGGTCGGCGTTCCCTGCCGTCGCGCCACGCGCCGGGCCGGAGCCCGACCTAGCCCTGCAGCGGCGTCGACACCCCGAACTTGAAGCCATCCAGGTCGCGGAAGATGAACATCCGGGCGCCCCACGGCCGGTCGGCCGGCTCGGTCACGAGCGTCCCGCCCGCCGCCGCGATCCGCGCGGCGGCGGCATCGACGTCGGCGAGCGTCGCGACGTTGATCTGGAAGTAGCAGCCCTGGCCCTTGATCCGGTCCCAGCCGAGCTTGCCGTCGTCCTGGTTGAGGACGATGTGGATGCTGCCGGCGTCGATCGTCGCGCCGGCGACCTTGCCGTCGCGTTCGAACGTCATCCCGACCGAAAAGCCGAGGACATCGCGATACCAGGCGATCGAGGCCTCGACGTCCTTGCAGGTGAGGGAACAGCCGAGGGCGGTGGCGTTGAGGTCGGACATGGCCTTCTCCGGAAGGGTTGATTGGGACGGCAGCAATCATAATCGCCCCGGCGGCAACCGGGTGGTATGATTGGACGGCGATGCTGAACCTCCAGGAACTCTACCAGCGCCATCAGGCGATCCTGCGACCGCTGCTGCGGGTGGCGCCCGCCTTCGGCGGCGTCGCGATCCTCTTCTGGCGGGTCCGCGAGACCCGGGTGCCGCTCACCCGTCGCGCCATCGTGATCCCGCCGCTGGCGATGAGCACCGGTTTCGGGATGTTCCTCTCGCCGGCGATGCGGGTGCCCTGGAGCTGGGCGCTCATCGCGCTGGCGCTCGGCGCCTTCGTCCTCTCGCTGCCGCTGGTGCACTCGTCGCGGCTCGAGGTGCGCGACGGCGTCGTGTACATGCAGCGGTCCCGCTGGTTCCTCGGCATCCTCGTCGGCCTGCTGGCGATCCGCCTGCTGCTGCACGACTACATCGGCCACCTGATCTCGCCGCTCCAGACCGCCGCGGTGTTCTACCTCCTGGCGTTCGGGATGATCGTGCGCTGGCGGGTGGGGATGTACCGCCAGTACGTCGCGATCGCCGGCGACGCGGGGTAGCGAGGCGGAGTCGGCCCTTGCACTTCCCGTCGCCGATCGGTAGCTGTAGCACCATTCCCGTGCCGGAGTCCCGCCATGAAGCGCCTCGCCGCCCTCGTCGTGCTCGCCGTCTCGCTGGCCGCGGCCGCCGCCCACTCCCGCCCCGTGCCCGCGACGGTGCCGAACGGCCTCGCCCTCACCCCGCCGATGGGGTGGAACAGCTGGAACCACTTCGCCTGTGACGTGAGCAGCAGGCTGGTCCGCGAGACCGCCGACGCGATGGTGGCCAGCGGGATGCGCGACGCCGGCTATCGCTACGTGGTGATCGACGACTGCTGGCAGGTCGGCCGGGACGCGAACGGCCGGATCGTCGCCGACTCGCAGCGCTTCCCGGAGGGGATGAAGGCGCTGGCCGACTACGTCCACGGCAAGGGGCTGCTGTTCGGCCTCTACACCGACGCCGGCCGCAAGACGTGCCAGGGGCGGCCCGGCAGCTACGGCTTCGAGGCGATCGACGCGAGGACCTACGCCGAGTGGGGCGTCGACTACACCAAGGTCGACTGGTGCTACGCCGAGGGGCTCGACGCCCCGGAACGGTATGCCGTGATGCGCGATGCGCTCGCGCACTCGGGGCGACCGATCGTGTTCAGCATCTGCGAGTGGGGCAGCAACCAGCCGTGGGCATGGGCCGGCGGCGTCGGCAACCTCTGGCGCACCACCGGCGACATCGAGGACAGCTGGACCAGCGTGATGGCGATCCTCGACCTCTCCTCGCAGTACTGGTCGGCGGCGGGTCCCGGCCACTGGAACGACCCCGACATGCTGGAGGTCGGCAACGGGGGGATGAGCGACACCGAGTACCGCGCGCACTTCTCGCTCTGGGCGATGATGGCGGCGCCGCTGATGGCGGGCAACGACATCCGCGAGTTGGTCGGCGACTCCCGTCGGGCAAAGGCGATCCGGGACATCCTCACCAACCGCGAGGTGATCGCGGTGGATCAGGACTCGCTCGGCGCCCAGGGGATGCTGGTGCAGAACTGGCCCGGCGAGCTGCAGGTGTGGTCCAAGCCGCTCAAGGACGGCTCGCGCGCCGTCGTGATGCTCAACCGCGCCTCGGTCCCGACCACGATGCGCGTCAACTGGGGACGGCTCGGGCTGCGGACCGATTCGGCCAGCGTGCGCGACCTCTGGGCCCACGAGGACAAGGGGACGTTCCGCGGCCGGTACGAGGCGATGGTGCCGTCGCACGGCGCGGTGATGGTGCGGGTGACGCCGGCCGGTCGCTGAGCTCGTAGGGCAGGGATGCGGGCGGCATTGCGCCCCCGGGGCCCGGACCGCAGACTACCGACGTCCCTCGACGCCCCGAGGTGGTCATGCCCCGCGTCCGGCTCTCCGCGATCGCATCGCTCGTCCTCTGCTCCGCGTGCGGCGGCAGCAGTCCCGTCGACTCGGGCGGCAACGGCAACGGCAATGGTGACGGCACCGCCCGGGTGGTGCTGACGATCCACGGCCAGTCCGGCACCGAGGTCGACATGACGGTCCGCTACGTCATCGCCGACGGCCCGACCACGCGGGCCGCGGCCGCTGCGATGCTGCCGACGCCGTTCGGTTGCTTCTTCGACGTGAATCCGACCTGCCCGATCGACGTGCCGGTCGGAAAGACGATCACCTTCTTCGCGATCGAGGGCGAGGGCTACGTCGCGGCCGATGCCGGCAACGGGCGGCCGGTCCCGCCGCCCGATCCGCGCCGCCACGAGTTCGTCAGCTACGTGGGCGACTGCACCAACAACGTGAGCCTGGGCGACTGCGTCCTGCACGTCACTGCCGACAAGCAGTACAACGTGCGCGCCGACTTCGCCCAGATGCGGTCGGTGATCTTCGGGCTCGAGGGAGCTGGCGCCCTCAACTACAGCTGGGTGGCCCGCGACCGGCTCGCGTTTCCCAACCGGCCCTACACCAACACCAACCCGCCCTGCTGCGCCGGTGGTGGCGGCGTCGCGATTCCCGCCGCGCCGCTGGTCTATGCCTACCTGCCGACCGGCAGCACCGTGACCGCCACCCGACAGCACACCAGCGGCGGCCTGTCGCTCTTCATCCAGTGGGACGGCGTCTGCACCACCGGCGGCGGGGTCCAGCCGAGCTGCACCCAGGTCGTCGGGACCGCCCCGCCGCCGATGGCGACGGCGGTGTTCGAGTACTACGATTGCGGCAACCAGGGATACTCCGACGGCGGCGCCGGGCCGAACCCGCCTCCGAATTGCACCAAGATCCGGCCGTGACACGAACCCGCCACCCGCGGAGTGGATGATGCTCGCCGGTCGCTCGTGGGACGAATGGATCCGGCAGTACGCGACGAGTCACCAGCACCCGGTCAACCGGTTCTGCCACACCCTCGGCATCCCGCTGATCGCGCTGTCGATTCCGCTCGGGCTGGTGGCGATCTTCGTCGCCGGCCTCTGGCCCATCGCGCTGGCGATGTTCGTGGTGGGATGGATCTTCCAGTTCGTCGGCCACGCCGTCGAGGGGAAGCCGCCGGAGTTCTTCCAGGACTGGCGCTTCCTGTTCGTCGGGCTGCGCTGGTGGCTCGCGAAGATGCGGGGCAGGGCATAGCCCCCGTGCGACGCGGGGGCCTCGGCTGGCTGGCGTGCGCCGCGCTGCTGCTGCCGTGCGGAAGGGTCACCGCGCAGGAGACCCTGCGTGTCGTCATCACCGGGGTCCGCGCCAGGCAGGGTGGCGAGGTGATCGTGGCCCTGTACGACCGGCCCTCGAGGTGGCTGGTGCTCGATTCCGCCGTGGCGGTGCGGAGAATCGTGCCCGACGCCGACTCGCTCAGTGCCACGTTCGAGGGGCTCTTCCGGGACTCCGCCTACGCCGTGGCGGTGATCCACGACCGGAACGGCAACGGGAAGATGGACATGCGCTGGTTGCCGTGGCCGAAGCCGAAGGAAGGCGCCGGCGTGTCGAACAACCATGCCCGTGCCGGAAAGCCGCGCTACGACGAGGCGACCTTTCCGGCAGGCGACGCCGCGCTCGTGCAGCACATCGTGATGCGATACTAGCGCGACCCGTCCACCCCCTGCATGGAGCGGCCATGGCGGCCAAGTCCCCACGAAAGTCCGGCGGCTTTCCCAAGCGACGCGACCCGGACGAGACCCGGTCCGCGCCGGAACTGATCGACGCCCGCATCGCCGACCTCGGCGACTGGCGTGGGGAGGCGCTCGCCCGGCTGCGGGCGCTGATCCACGAGGCGCTGCCCGACGTGGTGGAGGAGTGGAAGTGGGGCGGGCCGGTCTGGTCGCACGACGGCATCCTCTGCACCGGGGAGACGTACAAGAGCCACGTCAAGCTGACGTTCGCGAAGGGCGCGTCGCTCCCCGACCCCAAGCGGCTGTTCACGTCGTCGCTCGACGGCAAGGTGCGACGCGGCCTCGACGTGCGCGAAGGCGAGACGGTGGATGCCGCGGCGTTCAAGGCGCTGGTGCGCCACGCCGCCACCGTGAACGGGAAGGGGTGAGTCGCGTGGCCGCCAAGCGCCCGAAGACCGTCGCCGAGTACATCGCCGCCGCCCCGAAGGTGGGCCAGCCGCATCTCAGGCGCTTGCGGGCGATCCTGCGCGAGGTCGCTCCCGGGGCCGCCGAGGTGCTCAAGTGGAACACCCCGTTCTTCATCGAGCCGCGCTTCCTCTTCTCCTATGCCGCGTTCAAGGAGCACGTCTCGCTCACCGTCGGCCAGGCCGTCCTCGCCGAGTTCGCCGGCAAGACCGGCGACTTCGCCACCACGCGCAACTTCCTCAAGGTGCGCTACGACCAGGCGCTGCCCGAGGCGCTGATCCGACGGATGGCGAAGCGCCAGCTCCAGCTCGTGAGGGCCCGCGACGACGACGGCTTCTGGTGACGGCTACGGCCCGAGGTCCGGCTGCCGCACCTGCGGCACCCGGCCCGGATCGGGACGGATGATCTCGGGCCTGGCCGCCGCGTCGCGATTCGCCGCGATCCGCCAGTAGGCGGCAGCGGTGCCCGCCGCCGCGACGCCCAGGAGCGCCAGGACGAGGGCAAGCTGGCCGCGGCTCCGACGACGGGTGACGAGCGCTTCCTGCACCGCCGGCCCGCCGACAAGCAGCGCGACCCCGATGACGAGCAGCAGCGGCACCGCGACCAGTCCCTTGATCCGGCCGATGGAGAGCGGCGCGGTGTCGATCCGCTCGAGCGGGAGGTAGACGAACAGCCACGCGCAGGCGACGCCGAGTGCGATGACGCCGAGTCCCGTCAGGCGTGCCTTCATGTCACCGCACCCAGAGGGAACGCGTGCTCGTCGCGCCGCCGCCGGCATCGATCACGACGAGGATCGGCTCCGCCACGGAGTCGGCGACGTGCGGGCGCTCGCCGATGAGCGCGGGGTACGCGGCGTCCGGCAGCACCTCGCGCAGGGTGCCGATCTCCGTGTCCCGCGACCAGGCGACCGTGCCGTCGGGCAGGAGCCGCGCCACCGCGACGAGCAGCCTCGGATAGACGCCCGTTTCGTACACGATGAGATAGCCACCACCCTCGAGCTGCAGCACGTCGCGCGTCCGCCCCTCGCGCACCAGCGCCGCGTCGCGCATCCCGTCCCCGTCCAGCGGTGTGATCCGCACGATCCGCGGTCGGCCGTCGGTACGGTCGATGGCCGCCACCCAGGCTCGCCGGACGCCGCGGGTCCGGTCGGGCTGGTCGGTCGCGCCCGGATGGGAGCCGGGCCGGAAGTCGCGCGCCGCCTCGTCGTCGGTGAGCAGCCCCAGCCATCGGTCGGGGGCGGTGAACACGCCGGCGGCCAGCATCAGGCGGAGCGCGTCGTCACCGGTCGCCAGCTCCGCGAGCGTGGTCGCGACGGCAGGACGTGCGCCGTTCGTCTGCCACGCGATGGCCTCGGCGTCCAGGTCGTAGCTGCCCGCGCCGGGGGCGAGGAAGCTCACCCGTCCGCCGGTGATCCCGGTGAGGCGCGCGCGACCGAGCGCCGTCGGCTCGAGTCCGCTCGCGAGCGTCACCATCCGCCGCTGTCCGGGATCGCGTGCCGACTGGACCAGCAACGCGAGGGTCGAGCGATCGTCGCCGCCGCTCCGATCGAGCGAAGGGACGTAGGGCTCGACCCGCGAGATCAGCGTGACGATCCGGTCGCCCTCGCGCACCGACGCGCCCCACGGCGCGCCCGTCGTGCGGACGGTGAGCATCGTGCGGACCGTCGCGAAGGCAAGGACGGCCAGGAGCGCCACCCCGACGAGGGTGAGCCGCATCAGGCTCCTGCGCTCGCGCGAACGGCGGCTCGAGGGTTGGTCGAGGCGACGCTCGCCCGGGGGCGCGGGCGTCCTCCCGGCGCGCAGGTGGATCGCCCCGAGACGCTCGTCGAGGTCGGCCCGCGCCCCGGGTGCACGCTGCCGGATGACCTCGCCGGCGATCCGGCCGAGAATCTCGTCGCGCCGACCGACTGCCCAGGGCGCCCGCGACGCCCACTCCGTCATGGTCCCGACGGTGATCATCGCGATCACGTCGTTGCCGCCGAACTCGAAGTGGCAGCGCAGCTCGTGCGCGCCCTCCTCGTAGCGGACGGTCCCCTCCCGACCGCGCTCCTCGATGCGCACGAGCCAGGGGGCGTCCGGTGTTGCCATGGCGGTCCGGGGGGTGAGGGGGGAGGGCGGTCGGGCCAAGCTACGGCGAGCCGGTGGGTCGAGCCAGATCCCCGGGGAGTCGCGTGGGGATTGCAAATACATAGAACCACAATGTATAATGCTGCTAGGTAGGCCGAGCCGGTTCGTCCCCCAGTCGTGGTGGTGGATCCATGGAGATCAACAAGGACCTGGTCGCCGCGTCGTCGACCCCGATCGTCCTGGCGATCCTCGCCGAGGGTCCGAGCTACGGGTATGCGATCCTGAAGCGGGTGCGGGAGGTCTCGGGCGGGCAGATGGAGTGGACCGACGGGATGCTCTATCCTGTCCTCCACCGCCTCGAGCGCCTGGGGCACATCGCGGCCGAATGGCAGGTGGCGGAGACGGGGCGGAAGCGGAAGTACTACGGCATCACGGAGCAGGGTCGGAAGCAGCTCGACGACGAACGGCGGCAGTGGCAGGCGGTCGACGCCACGTTGCGGGGGATCTGGCAGATGGTCGGCCTGCCGGGTCGGGTCGTCCCACACCTTCAGGGGGCATGAGCGGTGGCCATTTCAGAGGAGCTCGCGTCCCTCGAGTCGCAGATCGAGCAGTGGCGCACCTTCCTGCGTCGCCGGCAGGCGATCCAGGCGGTCGACGTGGTCGAGCTCGAGGATCACCTGCGCGAGTCGGTCGGTGCGCTGCGGGCGTCGGGGTTGTCGACCGACGAGGCCTTCCTCGTCGCCGTCAAGCGCCTTGGCGACATGGATGCCCTCTCGCGCGA
Source organism: uncultured Gemmatimonadaceae bacterium (assembly GCA_964557115.1). GTDB lineage: Bacteria > Gemmatimonadota > Gemmatimonadetes > Gemmatimonadales > GWC2-71-9 > Palsa-1233. Next base: position 50,154 of record CAZKYO010000004.1, on the reverse strand, counting down.
GTTCGCGCGCGAGCATTCGGACCGGCTGTGGAAGCAGCTCGTCGTCGCGCCGGCCGAGGCCGATCCCGCGCGCCGGCGCGAGGGGCTGGTCGCGTTCGCGCTGGGCACGGTGGCGGCGATCCTGATCAAGCTCCCGGCGCTGTTCGGCGTCGGGATCGACACCCACGAATCGTTCTACCTCCGGAACCTCGCGTTCTTCGTCCTGCCGCTCGTCGTCGGGTTCTTCGCGTGGAAGCGACGCCTGCCCGCGCGGCCGATCGGGCTGCTGGCGTCGGGCTTCGCGGCGGCGCTCGTCCTCGTCAACGCCTACCCGTTCGTGCCGCAGGGCAGCACCGAGATCCTCGCGGTCCTGCACCTGCCGATCGCGCTCTGGATGCTGGTGGGCGTGGCCTACGCGGGCGACCGATGGGGCCAGTCGGCGGGCCGGATGGACTTCATCCGCTTCTCGGGCGAGCTGTTCATCTACTACGTCCTGATCGCCCTCGGGGGAGGCGTCTTCACCGGCTTCATGGCCGGGATCTTCAAGACGATCGGCATCGACATCGAGACCTTCTTCTCGACGTGGCTGCTGCCGTGCGGCGCGACGGGTGCCGTGCTGGTGGCGGCGTGGCTGGTCGAGGCGAAGCAGAGCGTGATCGAGAACATGGCGCCGGTCCTCACCCGGCTCTTCACGCCGCTCTTCGCCGTGCTGCTCGTCGCGTTCCTGGGCGCGCTGCTGCTCACCGGGCGGATGATCGACGTGCAGCGGGAGATGCTGATCCTCTTCGACGGGCTGCTGATCCTCGTCCTCGCGCTGCTCCTCTACAGCATCTCGGCCCGCGACCCGCAGTCGCCGCCGGGGCCGTTCGACGTGGTCCAGCTGATCCTCGTGGGCAGCGCCCTGCTGGCGGACGCGGTGGCGCTGTGGGCGATGGCCAGCCGGATCGGCGAGATGGGGATCACGCCCAATCGCGCCGCGGCGCTGGGGATGAACGTGGTGCTGATCGTGAACCTCGGCTGGTCGGCGGTCCTGTCGTACCGCTTCCTGCGGGGACGGGGATCGCTCGCCGCGCTGGAGCGGTGGCAGACCGGCTACCTGCCGGTCTATGCCGGGTGGGCGGCGGTCGTCGTGGTGGCGTTCCCGCTGCTGTTCCGGTTCCGGTGAGGGCGGTGTCTCCCGGGGGCGCGGGCTTGCCGCTCGGGGGCCCCTGACGCGATCCTGACAGACGCCGGCGGGGCTGGCGGGGTCTCTTGGGGCAGTGGCGCCCCGACCCCCGTTCCCCGCGCGGATGCAATGACCTTACCGACCTCGATCCTGCCCTTCGCCCGCCCCTTCCTGGTGGCGTCGCTCGTCGCCGTGGCCGGCTGTGGCCAATCCCCGGTGCTCGCCACCTACGCCGGCGACGACCGGATGGTGACGTTCATGCAGGCCGACTACGAGCGGTTCTACCGCGTCCACGTGCCGAAGCGCGAGGAGCTCGGGCCGGCCGCGCCGCTGGTGCTCGCGTTCCACGGCAGCAGCCAGACCGGCGAGCAGCTGCGCGCCATGTCGCAGCTCGACCAGGCCGCCGACGCCGACGGCTTCATCGTCGTGTACCTGGAGGCGGCGATGGGGAACTGGGACGTCTTCGCGTCGCTCCAGTTCCTCGGGCTCGACGAGCTCGCGTACGTCCGCGAGGTGATCGACCGGGTGGATCGCGCCTACGTGATGGACGCCCACCGGATCATCGCGGTGGGCCTGTCCAACGGCGGGGTGATGGCGCAGCAGCTCGCGTGCATGATGCCCGACCGGATCGCCGGGTTCGTCGCCGTCAGCGCCAGCATGCCCCGGCTGATGGGGGCGAACTGCCGGCCCGGCCGCGGCGTGAGCGCGCTCTACCTCCTGGGCACCGAGGACACCTTCTTCCCGGTCGGCGGCAGCAGCTCCGTCCTTCCGGTCGACGGCACCCTCGACGTATGGGCCGGCGTGAACGGCTGCGGCGGGGCGCGGGTGCGCACCGCGCGTCCCGACAGCGAGGACGACGGCACGGTCGTCTACGCCAGCCGCTATCGCTCCTGCAGCGGCGGGATCCGCACCGAGCTCGACAGCATCGTCGGCGGCGGCCACGCCTGGCCCGGCTCGACCTTCGGTCCCGTCGGCGGCATCGGCCACACCAGCCACGACGTCTCCGCCAACGACGAGATCGTCCGCTTCCTGCACGCGATCCCGGGTCGCTGACCGGCGCGCGGTGGCGCGCCGGGAGTTCGCACGGGTCGGGTGCCGGTCAGTGGGCGACCTTGATGTAGCCCCACCCGGCCTGCTGCTTCATCACCAGCTCGTGGATCCCGTCGGGCACCAGCTCGACGCCGGGCATGAGCTGGTCCGGCGTGACGCCGTTGTTCCGCGCCGCGATGGCGCAGACCTTAAACGCGACATGGCGCGTCGTCATCAGGTCGCGCACCTGGGCGATGTAGGCGGATCGATCGGGCAGCACGAGCTCGAGACCCTTGCCGTACATGACGACCTCGACCTGCTCGGCGGGGTCGCTCGTCGCGACGATCTCGCTGATCGTGCGGAGCATCGCCTTCTGGTCGATCGTGTCGCGACTGCTGAGGTCGAACGCGACCCGATACGGTTCCCGGGCCGGAGTGGCGGCCTGGCGTGCCGGACCGAGCGCCGCGAGCGCGACGATGCCGGCGAGGAACAGCGACTTCATCTCCAACCTCCGATGTCTGGGGTCGAGCCGCCCCGGCCGGCCTGGGCCGGGTGGTGCGACCCTTGGTGATACCACGGGTTGCCTCCCTGCGCCACCAGATGCGACGTCGGCCTCGAGATCACGCCACGCCCCCCGGGTGACCGGCCCCGGCCCTGGTGCCGCAGGTGCGGGGCAGGAGTGCTGCGCGGACGCGACGCTTCCCGGCCCGGCTCCCGCCGGGACTGCAGTCCGGGCGCCATGTTGCGGCCCGAAACCCTGGCCCGCATCTTGAGACCACTTCGGTCAGGCCCGATCGCCGGCCGATCCTTCCGACGACAGATCCCGACAGTGTCCACGCTGTGGTGCCACCATCCCGGAGGCGTTCGCATGAAGTGGTCGTTGCGTCTCACCCTCGTCGCGGCCGGTGTCCTTGCCGCCTGCTCCGAGTCACCCACCTCGACGGATCTCGCGTCGTCCGACGCCCTGCAGCCGTCGTTCAGCCAGGAGTTCGCGAGTCCCGGCAACCATGTCCACGTGATGCCGACCCAGGCCAAGTACCTCGAGGCGTTCGCGAAGGGCGGCGGCAAGCCCGGCGGCTCGGGCGGCGGCAACACCGGCATCTTCTACCACGGCGGTCCGGTCATCTACACGCCGAGGGTCGCCGCGATCTACTGGTCGAACAGCACGATCTTCACCGGCGGACCGACGCCGGGGGCGACGGGCGCCGGCTCGCAGGACCACTCGCTGGTCGGTGACTTCATGAACGGCCTCGGTGCCAGCGCCTACTGGCAGGTCAACACCACCTACACCGATGGTGGCAGCGGCCGGGTGGGCGGCAGCCTCGACTACACCGCCTACTGGGCCGCCAACACCAACGTCCCCGCCCCGGGCAGCTCGGTGTCCGACGCGCAGATCCAGGCGCAGATCATCGCCGCCTTCAACGGCAACAAGTTCACCTACGACGCGTCGACGGTCTATGCGGTGTTCACCGGCCCGGGCGTGAACCTCGGCGGCGGCTTCGGCAGCCAGTACTGCGCCTATCACGGGCACTTCAGCTGGAACGGCAAGGACGTCAAGTTTGCGGCGATGCCGTACAACTACGACTTCAAGAGCGGCTGCACCGCCGGGCAGGCACCCAACGGCGATCCGGCGGCCGACGCCGAGGTGAACACGCTGGCGCACGAGATTGAGGAGTTCGCGACCGATCCGGACCTCAACGCGTGGTACGATCGCCGCGGCTACGAGAACGCCGACAAGTGCGCCTGGAACTTCGGCACGACCACCGGCGGGAACGGCGCCAAGTCGAACATCACCGTCGGCGGCAAGCGATTCCTCGTGCAGCAGAACTGGATCAACTCGGGGTCGGGGGGCTGCGTCCTCCACACCTGAGCGCGCCTCGCGCCTCGAGACGACGACGGCCCCCGGAGATCCCGGGGGCCGTTGCTGCTTCGGGGGACGCCTCAGGGATCGGTGACGCGGCCGGGCTCGCGTCGACCACTGCCCTCAGCCCCGGTGAGGGCGTCGCCGAGATCGGCACGGGCGCGATCGGCGAGGGCGGTGAGTCGCGCGATGACGTCGGGATGGGTCGTCGCGACGTCCGTTGTCTCGTCGGGATCCGCCACGAGGTCGTAGAGCTCGAGTCCGGTGCGAGCCTGCCGGTACTTGATGGGGATCCCCCCGTGCGCCGGCGGCTGGTCGCCGAGCGTGCGGTAGCCGTGCGGGAAGTGGAGCTTCCATCGTCCGCTCCGGATCGCCTGCAGCTGGTTCACCTCGTAGTAGAAGTAGAATGCCTCGTGGGGTGTCCGCGCGGTGGTGTCGCCGCGGAACAACGGCCAGGCATCGAGGCCGTCGATCGGCAGGTCCCCGAGGGTGGCGCCGGCAAGCCCGGCGATCGTCGGCATGAGGTCGATCGTCATCGCGGGTTCCGTGATGCGCGCGCCGGCTGCGACGTGGCCCGGCCACCGCGCAATGAACGGCACCCGCACGCCGCCCTCCCACGTAGTCCCCTTGCCCTCGCGCAGACCGCCAGTCGAGCCGGCGTGGTCGCCGTAGGAGAGCCAGGGGCCGTTGTCGGAGGTGAAGATCACCAGCGTGTTGTCGTCGAGGCCGAGCCGGCGGATCGTTCCGAGCACCTCGCCAGCGCTCCAGTCCACTTCCTGCACGACATCGCCGTAGAGGCCCGCGCCCGAACGGCCCAGGAAGCGCTCACTCGCGAAGATCGGGACGTGCACCATCGAGTGGGGCAGGTAGAGGAAGAACGGCCGGTCGGCGTTCCGTTCGATGAAGTCCACGGCGTGCTCGGTGTAGCGGCGGGTGAGCTGCGACTGGTCGGGCATCAGCTCGATCACCGAGTCGCCCTCGATCAGCGGCAACGGCGGGTAGGTGCCCGGCGCCGCCTCGGGATGGTTGGGCCACATGTCGTTGGAGTACGGCAGCCCGAAGTACTCGTCGAAGCCGTGGCGGGTCGGGAGGAACTGCGGCCGGTCGCCGAGGTGCCATTTGCCGAAGATCGCGGTCGCGTAGCCGCGGGCCCGCAGCATTTCCGCCATGGTGAGTTCGCGGTCGCCGATCCCGACGCGCGAGGCGGGCCCGAGCGCGCCGTTGATGCCGAGGCGGTTGGGGTACGCGCCGGTGAGCAGGGCGGTGCGCGAGGCGGTGCAGACGGCCTGGGCCACGTAGAAGTCGGTGAGGATCGTCCCCTCCTCGGCCATCCGGTCGAGGTTCGGCGTGGCGTAGGCCGTGGCACCGAACGGTCCGATGTCGGCGTAGCCCATGTCGTCGATGAAGATCAGGACGATGTTGGGCGGTCGCTGCGCTGCGGCGGCCGGCGGGAGCAGCGCGAGGGCGAGGAAAGCGAGGGCGAGGCGCACGGTCGGCTTCCGGGATCGGGGAGGGGGTTCCCAATCGCTACCGCGGAGGGATGGCGGGGTCAAGCCGTCGTGCCACGGCGCCCCGGTTCCGCCGTGCAATTGGCTCGGTGCGGTAGATTGCAGGCACCCTCCCTCCCCGAGGCACCGATGTCCCGGCACCTGCCGAGCGCCGTCGCTTGCGCGATGTTCCTCGCCGCCTGCTCCCCCCGAGTGCACGGCGCCTCTTCGCTCGCGGCCGCGGTGGCCATGCGCTACGGCGAGGCCGACACGCGCTGGATCACGTCACCGGACCACCTCACCATGGCACTGACGCTGACCGACCGCCGCTGGACGGCGGTGCGGCCCGGCATGGGGCTGCGCGATTCGGCGCGCGCGATCGCGCGCTTCGCCCTGGGCGAGATCGACAGGACCCCGGGCCTCGCGCGGCCCGACAGCATCGTGGTCATGATCCAGACGGTGGACCGCGGGGTGCTTGTCTTCCGCCAGACCGGCTCGAGCGGGTTCGGCTTCGCGAGCAAGGAGCTGTGACGCCACCGCCGTGCACCGCACGACGACCCTTGCCGCCGCCGACCGGTCGCCGGTAGGCTTCGGCAGGCGCGAGGGGCGCCCTCAGTCCGCGAGAAGGGCCGTGCCCACCCGCCCGCAGGATCCGACAATCCGAACCTTCTTTCAGCCCGATCAGTGCGGACTCCGGGCGCGTTGAAAGGAGATTCGCGTGTATCCCAATCCGCAGGACGTCCTGCCGCTGCCGCGGCACCCCGATCTCGAGCACTACCGCAAGCGCGCCAAGGAGCTCACCCGGGCCTGTCGGGAGGGTGACGAGGCGATCCGGGCGTTCGCGTCCGGGTGGATCGATCGCCTCGCCACGCTGAGCGACGACCCGCCCGCTCGTGACGCGGCCGACATTGCTCGCCGCAAGGGCCAGCTCGCCGACTTCGCCCGGGACCGCCTGCGTCGCGCCGATTGCGCGCTGAACCAGGCCCAGTTCGTCCTCGCCCGCGCCCACGGCTTCACGAGCTGGAACGTCCTCGTGCGGCATCTCGAGGCGCTCGCCGCCGAACGATCCGGCATCGGCGCCTTCGAGCGGGCGGCCGACGCGATCGTCGACGGCGACCTCGAGACGCTCGGCGCGCTCCTCGCGGCCGACCCCGCGCTGGTGCGGGCCCGTTCCGACCGCGAGCACCGCGCGACGCTGCTGCACTACGTCGCGGCCAACGGCGTCGAGAACTATCGCCAGCGGACCCCGGCGAACATCCTCGACGTGACGCGCACGCTCCTCGACGCCGGGGCGGAGGTGGAGGCCGGCGCCGACATGTACGGCATCGACGCGAAGACCTTCGACCTGGTGGTCACCTCCGGACACCCGCGGGCGGCCGGCGTGCAGGACGCCCTCGCCGACCTGCTGCTCGCGCACGGCGCGCGGATGGGCCAGGGCATCGTGTTCTACGCGCTGGCCAACGGATGCCCCGAGGCGGCACAGCACCTGGCGGATCGGGGCGCGTCGGTCGACTTCGTCGAGGCGGCGGGGATCGGCGACGTGGACGCGGTCGTGCGCGGGCTCGAGACCAGCGGCCCCTCGCGCGACGAACTCGGCAACGCCCTCATCTACGCCGCATGGTACGGGCGGCACGACGTCGTCGCGGCGATGCTGGATCGCGGGATCGACGCCGGCATCGTCGGCCCCGAGGGCGGCCAGACCGCGCTGCACGTCGCGGCCTACCGGGGTGACGAGGCACTCGTGGCATCGCTGCTCGCGCGCGCTGCCCCGGTCGACGTGCGTGACCGTGTCCACGGGACGCCACCACTCGTCTGGGGCCTGCACGCCTGGCTGGCCGAGGGGAAGGGGGATGGTGTCGCGCACCGGGCGATCGCCAACCGCCTGCTCGACGCGGGGGCTCGCGTGCGACCCGAATGGCTGGCATCCGACGGCCTGCGCGCCGAGGCCGCCCTCCATGCCAGGATGTCGGCGAGGGCCGCGGAGCGGTAGGATTGGGGCGGGGCGCCATGCCGGTCGCGGCGTCCCGCTTCCCCGCTGCCGGAGGTGGACCGTGTCACGAGGAATCCTGCCGATCGCGTTCCTGGTCTCCATCGCCTGCGCCCCGGCGACGCCGGCGCCCGACGTCGCCGCCGAGCGGGCCGCGGCGGACAGCCTCCTGTCCGACTTCCACGCGACGGCGGCCCGCGCCGACTGGGACCACTACTTCTCGCTCTTCACCCCCGACGCCGTCTTCTTCGGCACCGACGCCTCCGAACGATGGAGCGTGGAGCAGTTCCGCGGCTACGCGAGCGCCTCCAAGGGCTGGACCTACGTGAAGACGGAGCGGAACATCTTCCTCGCGCCGGACGGGCGCACGTCGTGGTTCGACGAGCGGCTCCAGAACGCGCGCTACGGCGAGACGCGGGGCACCGGGGTGCTGGTCAAGGGCGACAGCGGGTGGAAGATCGCCCAGTACAACCTGACCATCCCGATTCCCAACGCACTGGCGGGCGAGTTTGTCGACCGGATCCGCGCGGATTCCGCGGGGAGCTGACGGCGTCGCCGCGGCGATCCGCCCGGCACGACTCGACGAGGTCGCCGCGCTCAATCGGCTGATCGCGGAATCGGCCCGCGCGCTCAGCCGCGATCACTACACCCCGCCGGAGGTCGAGGCGCTGATCCGCCACGTGTTCGGGGTCGACACCCAGCTCCTCGCGGACGGAACTTATTTCGTCATCGAGGTCGAGGGACGCCTCGCGGCCTGCGGCGGCTGGAGCCACCGGCGCACGCTGTTCGGCGGCGACCAGGCCAAGGACGCGGCCGACCCCTCGCTCGATCCCGCGCGGGACGCCGCGCGGATCCGGGCCTTCTTCGTGCACCCGGACTTCGCGCGCCGCGGCCTCGGCCGCGCGCTGCTGGCCCACTGCGAGGACGAGGCCCGCCGCCACGGCTTCCGCCGCGCCGAGCTGATGGCCACGCTGCCCGGCGTGCCGCTGTACCGGGCGCTCGGCTACGTGGGCTCGGCGCCGATCGCGCATCCGATGCCCGACGGTTCCCGTGTCCGGTTCGTGCCGATGCAGCGTCCGCTGGACGGCGATCCGCTCAGCGCACGATGATCGGCGCCGTCCAGCGGAACGGACCCCATTCCAGCACCAGCGATCCGCGGTTGCCGTCGCCGGGCACCACCCGAATCGTGAACTCCTCGACCGGCGGGTCGGCCACGCCGACCTCGAGTCGCGCGCTGCCAAGGTCCTGATCGGGTTCGTAGTGGGTCCCCCACTGCCCGGACTGGCGGTTGACGATCAGCTCCACGCGGTCCCGGCGCGGGACGGTCCAGAGCGAATAGCTCCCGGCAGGCACCTCGAGCCCGGCGAGGGTGATCGGTGCCGACGTCGTGAACACCGTCGCCTCGTTCGCGCCGGTGCGCCAGAGCCGGTCGTATTCGATCACGTTGCCGAGCAGCACCCGGCCCCGCGCCAGCGGGCGACCGTAGGTCACCGTGAACGCCGCCCGGCCGATCGTGCCGCGGGTGGTATCGGGGACGCTGAGTCGCGCCGGCCCCGCCACCCGCTCGACGTCCGTGAGGTGCGCGCCGATCGCCGCCACGTCGGGCGGCGAGGCGGTCCGCTCGACCTCGACCTTGTAGGTGGTACGCTGGCCGGAGTAGTGGAGCATGCGGCCGGCGCTGTCCACCATCACGTCGCCCTGGCCGGCGAGCCAGTCGTGATCGAGGACGACCAGGCCGTTCCCCTGCGGGAGCACCCGGCCGGTGTGCAGCACGAAGCTCGGGCCGACGTCGCGATCGGGATAGAACTGGCGGAAGCGCAGCGTGTCGCCCGGGCCGGTCGCGCGACCCGCCCGCGCCAGCGCCTGGGCGATCTCGAACTCGATCACGGCATACTGCATCGAGACGTGGGGAACGGTGAGGGCACCCTCGGTCGCGAAGTTCCGCCCGCTCGTGCCGCTGCTGTCCCGGATCTCGATGAACACCGAGTCGTCGGTGAAGCGCGCCAGCACCTTGCGCCAGCGCTCGGCCGCGGTCTTGCCATTGGGCGTCCGGACGTCCATCACCATCCGCGTGAGTCGGCCATCCGGTGCCACCGCAAACTCGGTGTGGCGGAGCCGGACGTACGGCCACCGGTCGACCGATTCGCTCACCATGGCATCGGCGCTCCGCGTCACGGCCTCGGCGCCGACGGTGTCGGTGCCCAGGGTGGTGACGAAGCCGTACGTCTCGCTCGGCCCGGTGGGCAGCACCGGCGAATCGTCGAAGGAGGACGCAGCATGGGCGCCGCCGCAGGCGGCGGTCAGGGCGAGCAGCGCGACGATTCGCGGCACCGGGGGCTCCTGGTTGGTGGCGGGGGTCGGGGACCGATACGAAGGATGGCCGCACCGGATTCAGGTCGCCGGGGGGGATGTGTCAGCGTCGGGTTTGCCCGCCGACCTGGAGTCTGGCGGTTCGACCCCTCGCGGGGCAGAATTGCGCCAGCCCTCGATCTCCGGGAGAACGCCTTGACACGTCCGACCGTCCTGCTCCTCGCGGCGGCCACGCTCGCCGGACCGCTCGCCGCACAGGGTGGGTGCACCCCGACCGTGACCGGCGAACTGCGCCTCCACACCCTCGCCAGCACCACCTTCGGGAACAGTCGGAGCATCCGCGTGCTGCTGCCCGCCGGCTACGACGAGCCGGCCAACGCGGACCGGCGGTATCCGGTGCTCTATCTCCTCGACGGCCAGAACCTCTTCGACAACTGCCTGAGCGGGATCAGCCACCAGGAGTGGGGGGTGGACGAGACCGTCGACCGCCTGGTCCGGGCCGGCACCATTCCGCCGATGATCGTGGTCGGCATCGACAACACCGGAATGGATCGCGCGAAGGAATTCCTGCCGTACCGCGACCAGGTGTTCAATGCCGACCTGGCGGCCGTCGAGGGGGATCGATTCCCGGACTTCCTCGTGCATGAGGTGCTCCCGCTCGTCAACGGAGCGTATCGCACCGAGACGGGACACGACCACACCGGCATCGGCGGGTCGTCGTATGGCGGCGTCGCCGCCCTGTACGCGCTCCTCGCCCGCCCGCACGAATTCGGCTACGGATTGATCGAGAGCGCCCCGCTCCAGATCGGCATGGGGCAGTTGCTGCGCGACACGCGGCCGCTCACGGCCTGGCCCAACCGGGTGTTCCTCGGCGTGGGGGGAGCGGAGACCGATGATGCCGCAACGAATGCTCGCCTGATCGGGCTGGTCCGCGCCCTGGAGGCCAACTTCCGCGACGCGGGCTACGACGACCGGAGCATCCGGCTCGTGGTGACGCCGGGCGCGCGACACACCGAATCGGCATGGGCCGGACGTCTCGAGGGCGCGCTGACCTTCCTCTACGGCCGTTGAGGCCGGTCCGGGGCGGCGCCGGTCTGGACGGCCCGGCCAGCGGGTGTATCTCTAGGCAACACGCAGTGCCGTGTCGGCCATCACCCCGTTTCAAGTGAGACCCGCAATGCGATCGATCCTGCTGGCGACCGCTGCACTCCTCCTTGCGGCCTGTGGTGACGCCGGCGGGGGCAAGCAGCTCCCGGCGATTCCGACCGGCGAAGGTCACCTGGCCGTCCCGGGCGGCACGATCTGGTACAAGGTGACCGGGACCGGGGCTGGCACGCCGGTCGTGCTGCTGCACGGCGGGCCCGGCTTCTCCTCGTTCTACGTCAAGCCGCTCGAGGCGCTCGGCGACGACCGTCCGGTGATCCGGTATGACCAGCTTGGCGGCGGCAAGTCGGGCACGGCGACCGACACCACGACGTTCACGATCCCGCATTTCGTGGCGGAACTCGATTCGTTGCGTGCCCACCTCGGCATTCCCAGCTGGCACGTAGTCGGGCACTCCTGGGGAACGATCCTCGCGCTCGAGTACTACCGTGCCCATCCCGATCGCGTCGCCTCGCTCACCTTCGGGAGCCCGGTGTTCGACGTCGCGGCGTACGCCGAGCACGCCCGGGAGCTGCTGGCGACGCTGCCGGATTCCCTGCAACGCGTCGTGCACGAGGCCGAGGCCGCCGGCAGGTACGACACGCCGGCATACGAGGCCGCGATCAACGCCTTCTACGGGCTCTACGTCTGGCGACACCCGGTGGAGGCCGACCTCGATTCCACCTTCGCCACGGTCAACCAGGCGATCTACAACTACATGCAGGGACCGAGCGAGTTCACGATCACCGGGACGCTGAAGGACTACAACGTGCGCTCCTTCCTGCCCTCGATCCGGGTGCCGACCCTGTTCACCGTCGGCGAGTTCGACGAGGTCGGGCCGGAGGTGGTCCGCGGCTTCGCCGACAGCATCCCGGGCGCCGGCTACGTGGTGCTCGACGGCGCCGCACACATCACCACCTGGGACGCGCCCGAGCAGGCGGTCCGGACGGTGCGCGAATTCCTCCGCGCCGCGGATTCGGTCGGCACGCCACCCTGATCGTGCCGACCGGGTCGAGGAGGCCGCGCCATGCGTGAGGAGGGACCGAGTCGAACCGCGATCGCGGTCGCCTACCGGCGCGCGCTGCACCAGCGGATCGATGATCCGCCGGTCTTCACCGATCCGTTCGCCGAGCGCATCCTCCCCGATCGGGTCCGGGCGCGCCTCGACGACCCGGGGCCGCCTCGGCGACAGCGGATCTCGGCCCCGCTCCGGGCCTTCCTCGCGCTTCGCAGTCGAGTCGCGGAGGAGCGGCTGGCGGCGGCCCATGCCCTCGGCGTCCGGCAGTACCTGGTGCTTGGTGCTGGGCTGGACACCTTCGCCTGCCGCAATCCCCATCCCGGACTGGTCGTCTTCGAGGTGGACCATCCCGCGACCCAGGGGTGGAAGCGCAAGCGGCTCCGCGAGGCCGGGCTGGACGCACGCGGCACGACGGTGCACGTGCCGGTCGACTTCGAACGCGAGGACCTCGGCGACGCGCTGCAGGCGCACGGGTTTCGAGGCGAGGCGGGCTGTGCCATCTCGTGGCTCGGGGTGGTGCCTTACCTGAGCGAGCCCGCGATCCTCGCGACACTCGGCTGGGCCGCCGGGGTGATCGGTGAACACGGTCACATCGTCTTCGACTACGGCAGCCCGCCACGGTGGTGGCAGGTGGGCCAGCGGCTCTCGCTGCGACTCCTCGCGGCGCGCGTGGCGGCGCACGGCGAGCCGTTCCGGACCCGCTTCAGGCCATCGATGCTGCAGCACCACCTGGAGCGGCTCGGGTACACGAAGGTGGAGGATCTCGATGGCCCGACCCTGGGCCACCAGTATCTCGCCGGGCGACGCGACGGCCTCGCCGTTCCCTCGACGGCGCATGTCGTCATCGCCTCGAGTCCCAGGCGAGTGAACCCGGGCGGGTAGACCTCGGCGCCCAAGATTCCGGGACACCGTGAACCCGGTCAGCCGCCGAGGTGCGCTCCGCATCCACGAACCAGGGGGAGGACACGATGTCGGCCTGTCACCGTGTGACCGCATTCATCGCGGCGGTCGTCGTCGCCGCTTGCGGGGCGCCGAAGGACGACGCCGGAGCCGTTCCCGACACTGGCGCTGCGCAGGCTGCCGGGGCGACGGCCACCGTTCCTGCCGTGCTCGTCGGCGACTACCACCTGGTCGAGTTCCAGTCGATGGACGATGCCCAGGGGACGTCCAGGCCGGACGACCAGTCGAAGTACACGATGCGCCTCGCGGCCGACGGCACCGTCGCGATGAAGCTCGACTGCAACAACGCCACCGGCACCTGGCGGGCGGAGCCTGGCGCCGATCCGAACAGCGGCACCTTCTCGTTCGGTCCGCTGGCGATGACGCAGGCGCTCTGCCCGCCCCAGAGCATGGGTGAGAAGATCGGCGCGGATGCGCAGCACGTCACGGGGTACCTGCTGCAGGACGGGCACCTCAACCTGAGCCTCATGGCGGATGGCGGGATCTACCGGTGGGAGCCGCTCCCGCAGCGCGCGATGTAGCGGCGTCCGCGGCGAGGTCACGGCGTGGGGGGCCCGAGCACCTGCAGGACGTTGCCGCTGTTGTCCCGGAAGGAGGCGTTGGCCCTGACGCCGGGCCGGGCGGCGTACGGTCCGGAGGCGAAGGTGACGCCCCGGGCGCGGAGCGCAGTGATGGTGGCGTCGAAGTCGCGGACGAGGACGCCCGCCTTGGCGATGCCATGCCGCAACTCGCTGCGCTCGACGTCGCCCGGGCGCGCGTCGTCGAGCTGGATCAGTTCGACCAGCAACCCGTCGCCCTCGAGCGCGATCACCCCGGCCAGCGTGCCGCTCCTCGGCACCTCCATCACCCGGTGGAGTCCCAGCTTCGCCACGTACCACCGGGCGCTCGCCTGCAGGTCGGGCACCGAGAGCGCCACGAATCCGCCGATCGCCGAACGGAAGGGGGGTACGGGCGCGTCCTGCGCCCCGGCGGGAAGGGGGAGAACCGCCAGGACCGCGAGGAGCCGCAGTGCAGGGAGGCGACGGAATGGCGTTGACATCAGGCGGTGCCTTGGCGCGGGTTGCCGTGGAGGACGAGGCAGGCATGGGTGCGGGTTTCACCCGAGCGAGATGCTTGATCGGTCCACCGATGGCGGGGCTTCCGCGCCGATCCACCGGACGTAGATTCGCCGCCTCGCCCCTCCATTCGTCCAAGGGAGTGCTCCATGCGTCGCGCCGCATCCGGTCTCGTCATCGCCGCGGTGGGTCTGTGCCTCGCGGCCTGCGCCAAGGAAGTGCCGATCGTGGAGGTCGCCGGGTCCTGTGCCGACGTGTTCGGCGCACAGGTGTGCACCTGGTCGCACATGAAGGGGGACTCGGTCATCGATGTCGGCGCGACCGTGCCGCTCGCGAGCATCACCGGCGCGCCGATGGGCGAGGGCCCGATGACCTGGCCGCCGAAGCCGCTGGCGGCGCTGGCGATTCCCGAGGGCGCCGTCGCCGCGTCCGGGCTGCGCGAGTTCACGATGTTGTGGGAGCCGACGGGTCACCCGCCGGCGCCGTTCATGACGCCGCACTTCGACTTCCACTTCTACGTGGTGCCGAACGACGCGCGGATGGCGATCAGCTGTGCCGACACCACCAAGCCATCGACGCTCGCCGACGGCTACGTCCTGCCCGACATGGACCTCCCGCCCGACATGGCGGCGGCGCTCGGCACGCCGAAGCTGGTCGGCGTCTGCATCCCGGAGATGGGGATGCACTCGCTGCGGGCGAGCGAACTCGCCGACTCGATGCCGTTCCGCGGCAGCATGGTGCTTGGCTACTACGCCGGCAAGCCGATCTTCGTCGAGCCGATGATCAGCCGGGCGATGCTCGAGGAGAAGCAGTCCTTCGCGCAGACGGTCCCTGCGGTCCCCGGGATGGCCGGGAACTACCCGGCCGCGATGCAGGCGACCTGGGATTCGACCACCCAGGCCTACCGGTTCACCTTCTCCGAATTCCGCGCCGGCGACTGAGCCCCGGCATCCCCCCGGGGAGGGCACGACCCCCGCCCGGCCCGAGGCCGGGCGGGGGTCGTGCCACGTGGCGACGACCCCGAGGTCGCGCGCCGCGACCCCTATCCCGTCGACGGCGCGCATCGAACGGTTGCGCGACCGGCACTCCGGTCGTTTCTTCGAGGCACACTCCACGTCATTTCGCCCCGGGGATCGCCGTTGACCGTTGATGCCCGCAGTTGCCCGGCGTGCCACACCCCGCTGCCGCCGGAGGCGCATTTCTGCCTCAACTGCGGCACCCCGACCCCCACGGAGCCGGGCGTGCCGGAACGGACGATGCCGACCGGCGCCTTCGAGGTCTCCCGGGTGCGGGCCGCGCTGGCCGACCGCTACCGGATCGACCACGTGCTGGGCGAGGGCGGCATGGCGACGGTCTACCTTGCCGAGGACCTGAAGCACCATCGCAAGGTGGCGGTCAAGGTGATGCGACCGGAGCTCGCCGAGACGCTCGGCGCCGAGCGCTTCCTGCGCGAAGTGGAGATCGCCGCGAAGCTCTCGCATCCGCACATCCTGCCGGTGTACGACTCGGGCGCGTCGCAGGGGATCCTCTATTACGTGATGCCGCTGGTCGAGGGCGAGTCGCTCCCGGCGAGGATCGGCCGAGAGAAGCAGCTGCCGGTGGACGAGGCGCTGCGCATCGCGCGCGAAGTCGCGGGGGCGCTGGCCTACGCCCACAAGCAGGGATTCGTCCACCGCGACATCAAGCCCGCCAACATCCTGATCTCCGACGGGCACGCGCTGGTGGCCGACTTCGGCATCGCCCGGGCGATGGCGGGCGAGGGGAAGGCGATCACCAAGACGGGCCTGGCGATCGGCACCCCGCAGTACATGAGCCCGGAGCAGGCGAGCGGCGCCGCCGACGTGGACGGCCGCACCGACCTCTACTCGCTCGGCGCCGTGATCTACGAGATGCTGGCCGGCGAGCCGCCGTTCACCGGGCCGACCGCCCAGGCGATCATCACCCGCAGCATCACCGAGCAGCCGCGGCCGCTCGAGCAGACCCGCCAGACGCTGCCGGCCGAGGTGGGGCGCACCGTCCTGCGGGCACTCGCCAAGGCCCCGGCCGATCGCTTCGCCACGGCGGGCGACATGGTCGCCGCGCTGGCCGACGCCGAGGATGCCTGGCGCACCGGTGGCCGCACGGCGGCGACCGCGGTGCCGGAGCGGTCAGCGTTCGGCTGGAAGCGGATGGCGATCGCGGCCGTGGTGGTGCTCGCCTTCGGCGCGCTGCTCGCCAAGCTGTTCCTTTCGCCCGGCGGATCGGCGACGGGCGGCGGGATCAAGAGCGTCGCAGTGCTGCCGTTCGAGAACCAGGGCTCCGCCGACGACGCCTACTTCGCCGACGGGATCGTCGACGAGGTGCGCGGTCGGCTCGCCAAGCTCGGCCAGTTCAAGGTCATTGCCTCGGCGAGCGCCAACCAGTATCGCGAGACGTCCAAGACCGGACCGGAGATCGCCGCGGAGCTCAAGGTCGACCAGGTCCTGATGGGGAAGGTGCGCTGGGCGAGCGGCCCGGGCGGCCAGCGCCGGGTGCAGGTGGTCGCCGAGCTGGTGGACGGGAAGACCGGCTCGACCACCTGGCAGGACACCTTCGACGCCGACGTGACGGACGTCTTCGCGATCCAGTCGCAGATCGCCGCCAAGGTGGCCGGGGCGCTCGGCGGCGTGCTGCAGCGCGATGCCCAGCAGGACCTCGCGGACCGGCCCACCCAGAACGCCGAGGCGTACGACCTCTATCTCAAGGGTCGGGCGGTCAGCAGCAACGCCGCCAGCGCCCAGCGCCAGGCGGCGGGATACCTCGCCCAGGCGGTCGCGCTCGACTCGAGCTTCGCGCAGGCCTGGGCCCAACTCGCCGTCGCCCTGTCCCAGGTCTACATCAACGGTACCCGGGAACAGGCGGTCGGGGATCGGGCGAAGGAGGCGGCCGCCCGCGCCCTGCGCCTCGCGCCGGAAGAGAGCTTCGCCTACTACGCCGACGCCCTCGTGCAGGCGAACGTCACTGGCGACCTGGCGGCTCGGGATCGAGCCGTGAACCGGGGACTCGAGCTTGCCCCGGACGACGCAGTCCTGCTCTCCATGTCGGCCCAACAGGACCTCCGCGAGGAACGGTACGCCGAGGTGCGGCGCAAGCTCACCAAGGCGCGGGAGCTCGATCCCCGCTCCATCCAGGTCCTCAACAACCTGTCCCGGGCCTCGGTGTTCCTCGGTCGCCTCGACGAGGCGCTCGCGGCGAGCGACGAGATGATGGCGCTGCAGCCGGACGATCCGGGCGCGATCGAGTGGGCCGCGATTCCCCACCTCGTGGTGGGCGACCTCGCGGGAGCGCGTGCCGTGATCCGCCAGGCGATGCAGCACGTCTCTGTCCCCGAGGTGGTGACCTACTTCGCCGGCTACAACGAGCTCGCCTTCGCGCTCGAACCGCAGGATCGCGAGCTCCTCTACCGCCTCACTCCGGCCGCGTTCGACAACGACCGGGCCTGGTGGAGTCAGGCGCTGTCGATCGCCGCGTACCAGCAGGGCGACGTGCGGCGGGCCAAGGCGTACGCCGACTCGGGCCTGGCCGAGTCACGGGCGCAGTCCGAGGCCAATCCGGATGATTCGCAGCTCCGGGCACTCTATGCCGTGATGCTCGCCTACGCGGGGCACACGCAGGACGCCATCCGCGAAGTTGACCGCGCCATGCAGTCGTCGCGGCCGAGCGTGGGCAATGACGTGGTGTACAGCTCGGTGCAGGGGGTCCGCGTCTATCTCATCGCGGGTCAGCACGACAAGGCGCTCGACCTGCTCGAGAAGGCCATGAAGCTGCAGTATTTCATCACGCCAGGCTACCTCAAGGTCGACCCCACCTTCGACCCGCTGCGAAGCGACCCGCGTTTCCAGAAGCTCGTCGCGCAGCCGATCAAGGCCGCCAGCGGCGACTGAGCGGCCGGGGCTGGCGACGCCATCAACCATTCGGGCCCCGGACGCTCCGGGGCCCGCGCCGTTCCAGGAGGGAGCGATGCAGGTGATCCTCTGGGAATTCCGGGTCAGGCCGGAGGCGGTGGGCCGTTTCCTCGAGCAGTACGGCCCGTCCGGTAGCTGGGCGGCGCTGTTCAAGCGCGGCGAGGGGTACCTCGGCACCGAGCTGCTCGGTGACCCCGCGGACCCGGCGCGCTTCGTGACGATCGATCGCTGGCAGTCACGCGAGGCGCGGGAGCGGTTCCTCGGACACTTCGGGGAGGCGTACGCCGCGCTCGACCATGCCTGCGAGGCTCTCACGCTGTCCGAGCGGTTGCTCGGGGAGTTCGAGGCGTTCGCATGAGCGGAGATCGCACCGGCCTCCGCTGGGGCATCCTCGGGGCGGCGCGCATCGCGCGCCGGCGGGTGATCCCGGCGATTCCCCGGGCCGGCGAGGTGGTCCAGGCCATCGCCTCGCGTGATCCAGTGCGCGCAGACGAGGTCGCACGCGAAGGCGGCGCGCTCCGTGCGCACGGCAGCTACGAGGCGCTCCTCGAGGATCCCGAGGTCGAGGCGATCTACATCCCGCTCCCCAACCACCTGCACGTGCCGTGGAGCATCCGCGCCCTCGAGGCCGGGAAGCACGTGCTGGTGGAGAAGCCGGTCGGGCTGGATGCCCATGAGGCCCGCGCCCTCGAGGCCGTGGCCACCGATCATCCCGGGCTGATCGCGATGGAGGCGTTCATGTACCGCTTCCATCCGCGCTGGCAGGCGCTCCACCGAATGGTGGCCGACGGCGACCTGGGCGAGGTGACGGCGGTGCACACTCACTTCAGCTACCACAACGTCGATCCGGCGAACGTCCGCAACATGCCCGGCATCGGTGGCGGTGGACTGCTCGACATCGGCTGCTACGGAGTGTCGGTCGCGCGCTGGCTGTTCGGCGCGGAGCCGAGCGTCGAGGAAGCACGGGTCGAGATGGATCCTGCGTTCGGAGTCGATCGCCACGCCACGGCCCGCCTCCGGTTTGCGCGTGGCGAGGCGACGGTGCTCGCGGCGACCCAGCAGGAGTACCGACAAGACGTGACGGTGACCTGCACGGATGGCGTCGTCTCCGTTCCGATGCCGTTCAATCCGCCGGACGGCGAGCCCTGCCGCCTCGAGGTGCGCCAGGGCGGCACGACGACGGAGCTCGAGTTCCCGCCGGCGGACCAGTACGCCGAGATGGTGGCGGCGTTCCAGTCAGCCATTCGTGCAGGCGGCCCGGCGCCGCTGCCGCTCGCCGACGCGGTCGCCAACATGGCGGTGCTCGACGCGATCCGCGCGGCCGCGGCCTAGAAGAGCTCGCCCTGCGCCGGCCGGTGGCGCTCGGCCATCCGGATCCGGCGTTCGCGCATCCCGCCATCGAGCGGTGCGAAGCCCGCCTCCCGACGGAGCATGTCGAGCCGGGCCTTGAGCGCCTGGCTGTACTCCCGCGACACGAACTCGCCCTCGCTGAAGTGGCGGCGATACCGCTCGGCGAGCGCGGGGCGGTGACGCTCGAGCCACGGCATCAGGGTGTTGCGGGTCGCGGGCCCCATCCGCACCGCGCCGCCCGCGACCTCCTCGGCGCCAGCCTCGCGAGCCGCCTGCACCACGGCGCGAAGCTGCGCCTCGTCGTCGGTGAGCCCCGGCAGGATCGGCATGATCAGCACGTCGCAGGACACGCCGAGGCTCGCCAGCTTGCGCAGCACCCGAAGCCGCGACTGCGGCGTGGCGCTGCGCGGTTCGAGCTGCCGCAGCAGCTGATGATCGAGCGAGCCGACGGAGAAGTGCACCGACACGACGTGGCGCTCGGCGAGCCGAGCCAGGAGGGCCGCATCGCGCTCGATCAGCGCGGACTTGGTGATGATGCCGAGATGCAGCCCCTCGTGGCGCAGGAAGAACTCCAGCACCTGCCGGGTGACGCGGAAGCGCCGCTCGGCCGGCTGGTACGGGTCCGTGGCCGAGCCAATCACGATCGGCGTGGTGCCGAGGCGGGCGGGATCGAGGGTGCGTTCGAGTACCGCGACGGTGTTCACCTTGACGAGGATCCGGCGCTCGAATCCCTCGGCGAGCGAGAAACGCGCCGCCTCGCGCGCGCTCTCCGGGGCGTCGCGATGGTTGGCGGCGCGCTCCACCACCCACTGGTGCGTCTCGCGCGCGTAGCAGTACGCACAGCCGAACTCGCAGCCAACGTAGGGGTTGAGCGACCAGAACCCCATCCCCGTCGAGGTCGCCGTGTTGAGCACCCGGGCCGGCGTGATGCCGATGTAGGACGCACCGGACGGCGCGCGGTGGAGCTCGAGCCAGGGGGGCGACAGGTGACGGGCGACAGGCGACCCGCGGCTGCTCAGTTGCCTGTCGCGCGTCGCTCGTCGCGTGTTCCCCTTCACCCGCACTTCCCCCACCCACAGGCCGGACAGCCGATGCACCCGGAGGCGCGCACCACCCGGCCACCGCATTCGGGGCAGGTCGGGGCGGGGTTGAGGTAGGGATTGCCGAGCGGCTCGACGGTCCGCCAGGCCGTCACCCGGGACTCCCTGACGGTGACGCGGGACAGGTCCGGTCCCGCCTCATCCTCGATGTCGCTAACACCCGATGAGGCAATGGCTTGTGCGACGGCCCGCTGGCCCGCCAGCAGCGGAAAGGAGACGATCACGTGGGCCTCATTTCGGGATTTGTTCGGACAGGTACCCGAACATATACCGAAAAACGCGATGGTCGTCAATCCGGGACCTGCATCGGTGGCGCACCCCTTCAGGGTCCGATAGCCTTCCCCGGATGCGCCGACTCCGAGCCCTGCCCGCCGCCCTGTTGTTCATCGCCCTGCCGCTCGTCGCGCAGCGGCAGGAATTCCCGCCGCGCGGGTCGTGGCCATCCACCACCCCGGCGAGCCTCGGCCTTGATGCCGCGCAGCTCGACTCGGCACACGCCTTCGCGATTGCCAACGAGGCGACCGCGCCACGCGACCAGGCCGAGGCGCAGCGCCAATCGTTCGCGCGACGGGAACCGCACGCCGAGATCATCGGGCGGATGCAGGAGCGCGGCGACCCGAGCGGACTGGTGATCTATCGGGGCCGGGTGGTGGCGCAGTGGGGGCCGGTCGATCGGGTGGACATGACCCACAGCGTCACCAAGACCTTCCTCTCCAGCGTCGCCGCGGTCGCCTGGCGCGACGGGAAGCTGCACGAGGTGCGCGACACGGTGCGGAAGGTCATGCCACCCGGGATGGATGCGTTCGAGGCTGAACACGACCGCGACATCACCTGGGACGACCTGCTGCGGCAGACCAGCGACTGGCAGGGGACGCTCTGGAGCAAGCCCGACTGGGCCGATCGCCCGGAGGGACCGCGCGAGACATGGGAGCAGCGCACGCTGCACCCGCCGGGCACGCACTACAAGTACAACGACGTGCGGGTCAACGTCCTCGCCTACGCGCTGCTCGAGCTGCTCCGCGAACCGCTGCCTGAGGTGCTCCGCCGCGAGGTGATGGACCCGATCGGGGCCAGCGACACTTGGCGGTGGGAGGGCTACGACTCCTCGTGGGTGGAGATCGACGGCCGCCGGGTGCAGTCGGTGAGCGGCGGCGGCCACTGGGGCGGCGGGATGTTCATCGACGCCTGGGACATGGCGCGCCTGGGGCTCCTCTACCTGCACGACGGCGTGTGGGACGGGCGCCGGATCATTCCCGCCGCGTGGATCGCGATGGCCCGGACGCCGGGCCCCGACAACCCCGGCTACGGATACATGAACTGGTTCCTCAACACCGACCGGCGGATGCTGCCGTCGGCCCCGGAGGATGCCGTGGCGTTCCTCGGCAACGGCCAGAACGTGGTGTACGTCGACCGCGCGCACGACCTGGTCGTGGTGATCCGCTGGCTGAACGGTGGCTCGCGGACGATCGACGGCGTCGTGAGCCGGATCCTCGCGGCGCTGCCCAGGGACTGAGCGCGATGGCCCGCGTCGCCGCCTTCCTGCGCGCCATCAACGTCGGCGGCCACACCGTGACGATGGACCGGCTGCGCGCGATCCTCGGCGACGGAGGCATCACCGGCGTCGAGACCTTCATCGCCAGCGGCAACCTCGTGGTCGAGGCGGGGCGTCGGAAGCCCGCGTCGCTCGAACGGGAGATCGCGGCGCTGCTCGAGGCGGAGCTGGGCTACCCGGTCGAGACGTTTGTGCGGACCTTTCCGGAGCTGGTGGCGATCCTGGACAGCATCCCGTTCGAGGCAAGTGAGGTGAATGACGCCTTCGCGCTGATGATCGGGATGATGCACGGGACGCCCGAAGCGGCGGCGCGCAATAAGGCCGAGGCGCTGTCGGGCAAGGTGGACACCCTGCATGTGGTGGGCAGGGAACTGCACTGGCTGCGGTTGGCCAGGGAGAGCGATCCGGGGCTGGGCAAGCCGCTCGAGAAGCTGCTGGGCCGATCGATGACGGTGCGGAACGCGAACACGCTGCGCAGGATGATCGCGAAGTACGGCGAGTGAGGGGAGACGAGATGCGTGATTCGAGATTCGCGATTCGAGGAGTCGCCCTGCTGGCCCCGCTGCTCCTGCTCTGCACGGCATCCTGGACCGCATCCGCCCAGATGCCGGCAGGGATGGCGCCGATCGACAGCGGCCGCGTGGTGCGCGCCTGGACGGGCGACGTGGCAGTGCGGGGGCGCCTGCTGGCACCGCTCGATCCCGCGGCCGACAGCGTGCGCTACTGCCGATATCCCGGGCCACCGTGCGGCAGCGCCCCGGAGCCGACGCAGGTGGCGTGGCTGGTGCCGGGCAGCGTCACCCACCTCGACGTGGCGGTCGGGACCCGTGCGGTGCGCGGGGCGTGGATCGGGGGCGTCACGCAGATGCTACTCACCATTGCCGCGGTTTCCTTCGCCGATGGGATCGACGAGTGCCTGAGCTGCAACCACTCGACCCCCGAATACCTGTTCGCCGGACTGCTTGGCGGGGCGATCGGTGCCGGAATCGGGGCACTGATCGGCTCGGCGTTCGACAAGATGGAGCGAGTGTACTGATGCGACGTGCCGGTCTGCTGCTCGTGATCCTGGTCACCGCGTGCGCCAAGGTCCCGCCGCGCGCCGTGCCGCTTGCCGCGATGCCATTCGCGGTGGACAGCAGTGTCACCACGGTGATCGCGCCGGGCGTCGTGTATCGCTCGATACGCTCCGCCCAGGGCCCGTGGGCCGTCGAGGTGCTCGACGTGACGCTCGACCGCTGCGTCGGCCTCCGCGCCGTCAAGGGATTTCCCGGCGCCGACGGACGCGAGAAGACCTCGGTGCTGCTGTCGCGACTCGACGACACGACCCGCGTCCTTGGCGGCGTCAACGCCGACTTCTTCCTCTTCGATCCGCCGGGGCGTCCGACCAACGCCCTGGTGATCGACGGCCGCGTCTTCGCCGGGCCGACGCGTCGCCCGCTGTTGGTGATCGACTCGACCGGGGTGGCGCGGATCACGGTGCTCTTCAACCGCGGCGACACCGCGCGCTTCGTAGCCAGCGACCGGGCCGGCGAGGAGCACCGGTTCTGGCCGATCCATCCCCGGCAGGCGGTGGGTGGCCGGCCGATCATCGTCCGCGACGGCCAGCTCACGGCGGAGGCGACCGACACCGTGACCTTCGCGGTCACGCGGCATCCCAGGACCGCCGCCGGCATCGCCAGCGACGGCCACCGGCTGCTGCTGCTCGTGGTTGACGGCCGCCAGGAGGGGTGGAGCGCCGGGATGCGGCTCGACGAGCTGGGCCGCCTGATGATCGCGCTGGGGGCCCGCGATGCGATCAACCTCGACGGAGGCGGCTCGACCACGCTGGTCGTCCGCGATCCGGCCGGCGACTCCCTCAGGATCGCCAACCGTCCCTCCGACAAGACCGGCGAGCGACCGGTCGGCGACGCGGTGGCGGTGATCGATCGCTGTGCCGGCGGCCGGTGAGAATCCTGACAGAAGCCGCCCGGTGGCCTTGGCCTCCGCTGTCCACGACGCGAGCATTGAGCGTCCGCCCACCCTCGAGCCGACCATGCGACGCAGCCTGATCCTCCTCGTCCTCCTCGCCGCCTGCAGCATCGAGCGGAAGACGCCGCCGCCTGCCGACCGCAGCGCCGATCGCGAGGCGCTGATGGCCGCCGATCGCGCCTTCGCCGATTCGACGGCGGCGCACGGCCTCGACGGCTGGATGCAGTTTTACGCCGCCGATGCGGTGCGCCTCGAGCTCGGCGGCGAGGCGACCCAGGGGCTCGAGGGGATCCGAGCCAAGGATTCCCTGATCTTCGTCGATCCCTCGCGCCTGCTCACCTGGCAGCCGGTCAGCTCCGGCGTGTTCGCGGACGGACAGCACGGGTTCACCACGGGCCGCTGGGCGCGGGTGCGGCTCGATTCGACCCGCGACACCCTCGGCACCGGCCGCTACGTGACGATGTGGCGGCGGGGGAGCGACGGGCATTGGCGCGTGATCCTCGACACCGGTTCGGGGGACTGACCGGGCCCCGCGCTTCCGCGGTACCTTGGGGAGCTCACCAGGGAGCGGCGATGTCGAGGGCGTTCACCAAGGAATCAGACGGCGATCCACCGCCCCGGCGCTTCGCGCTGCCGGAGCGGGGCGATCCCGCATTCGCTGCGGCCGCGGCCGCCGCGCTGCTGGAGGGCGCCCGGGTCGGCGACACCTTGAGCGCCGAGCAGGCCACCGGCATCCCGTGGGCGGCGCCGCAGCTGGTGCCTCAGGTCAGGCTGATCCTGCGGGACGCCGAGGCGGCCGGCGACGATCGACTGGCCCAGGTCGCCGAGCGCTACCTGCGGCACGCCGGTGTGCCGGAGGACGACCGTTGAGCGCCACGCTTCGCCCCGCGCTGCCCTCGGATGCCGACGAGCTGGTCCGGGTGATCAACCTCGCCTATCGGGTCGAGGATTTCTTCATCGACGGCGACCGCACCGATCGCGAAGACGTGCTCGACCGGATGGCGCGACCGGGCTGCGAGTTTCTCGTCGTGGCAGACGATGCACCGGGTCGCCTGGTGGCCGCGGTGTTCGTGGAGGAGCGTGGCCCACGCACCTACTTCGGCCTCCTGTCGGTCGATCCGTCGCAGCAGCGGCGAGGGCTGGCGCGGCGGCTCATCGAGGCGGTGGAGGCCGGTGCGCGTGGCCGAGGCGCCGAGGCGGTCGACATCGATGTCGTCGACCTCCGCGCCGAGTTGCCGGCATTCTACACCTCGCTCGGCTACGTCCAGACCGGCACCGCCCCGTTCAAGAACGCCGAGAAGCTCACGCGGCCGGCGGGGATGCTCGTCTTTTCCAAGTCGCTGTTGCCCGGTACCTGAGGAAGGAATCTGCCGATGGGTTGCGTGATCGCGATCGTCGCCCTCGCCGTGCCACGGCTCGTCGCGGCGCTGCTGTACCTCTTCACGACCTGGTTCCGGGGCGTCTTCCCGGCGCCCTGGTGGGGGATTCTCGGCTTCCTGTTCCTGCCGACGTCGATGCTCTGGTACTCGGCGGTGCAGCACTGGTGGGGCGGGACGTGGTCCACCTGGCCGGTCGTCGGGATGGTGATCGCCGTGATGATCGACCTGTCGCAGTCGCAGGGGAGGGGCCGGCGGCGCGAGGCCTGACGCGCTTCGAACGCCCGGGCTCTGTTCCGGTGGTCTGGCGCACGGCAGAATCCTCGGATGACCACGCGACGCGCCATCCTCCTCGGCGGCCTCACGGTCGGCGCCCTCGACGGCCTCGACGCGATCATCTTCTTCGGGCTCCGGGGAGTCTCGGCCGAGCGGATCTTCCGGGGCATCGCCGCCGGGCTGGTCGGGCGCGAGGCCGCCCTGGCGGGCGGCTGGGGAACGCTGCTCCTCGGCCTGGCGTTGCACTTCTCGATCGCCACGGCGATCGTCACGGTGATGGTGCTCGCCGCCCGCCGGTTCCCGGCGCTGGTGGCCCGCCCGTTCCTGGCGGGGCCGCTGTACGGCGTCGCCGCCTGGTTGGTGATGAACCTCGTCGTGATGCCGCTGTCGGCCACCGGTCGCGGACCCTTCGTCCTCGTGCCGGTGATCAACGGCCTGCTGATCCACATGCTCGGCGTCGGGACGCCGGCGGTGCTCTTCGCGCGCCGGGCGATCCCCGCGAGCCCGTCCCCTCGGGCGAACCCTCCACCGGTGATGTGACGATGCCTCGACGCGCGCACGGATTCCTGCTCCTTCCGCTCCTCCTCCCCGTCGCGCTGAGTGCGCAGAACCGCCGGCCCGAATTCCCGCCGCCCACGATCCTCGATTACCAGCCGCGTTCCACGCTGGTCGTCCCCCAGCATCCGGTGCCGCGGCCCAAGTTCCCGGTGGTGGACCTCCACGGCCACCCGCCGCGGCTCGAGAACGCGCACGTGATCGATCGGCTGGTCGCCCAGCTCGACTCGATCGGCGTGCAGGTGATGGTCAACGCGAACGGCACGGGTGGTGAGTCGCTGCGCCAGCAACTGGCGGCGATCGCGGCGTCGGGCCACGCCGACCGCTTCGTGATGTTCACCACGATCGACTTCCGCAACGTGGGGCCGGGCTCCGGTGCGAAGCTGGCGGCGCAGCTCGAGGCCGACGTGCAGGCGGGGGCCAAAGGGATCGGCGAGATCATGAAGAGCTTCGGACTCTCCAACCGGAAGGCCGACGGCAGCCGCCTGCACCTCGACGATCCCGAACTCGACCCGGTCTGGGAGATGGCCGCGCGGCTCAAGGTGCCGGTCTTCGTCCACACGGCCGATCCGGCGGAGTTCTTCCAGCCGCTCGACTTCCACAACGAACGCTGGCTCGAGATGGCGCTCTTCGCCAACCGGCGCTTCAACGACACCACCCGCTTCCCGTCGTTCGAGGAGCTGATGGCCGAGCGCGACCGGATGATCGCGCGGCACCCGAACACGATCTGGGTGCTGGCCCACATGGGCTGGCATGCGCAGGACCTCGCGCGCCTCGGCCGGATCTTCGACGCCAACCCGAACGTGTACGCCGAGGTCGGCGCCATTCTCTACGACCTGGGGCGCCAGCCGCGCACGGCGCACGACTTCTTCGTGAAGTACCAGGACCGGATCCTGTTCGGGAAGGACTCCTTCCAGCCCGACGAGTATCCCTACTATTGGCGAGTGTTCGAGACCCACGACGAGTACTTCGACTACTATCGCGACTACCACGCCTTCTGGAAGCTCTACGGCATGGACCTGCCCGACAGCGTGCTGCGGAAGGTCTACTACGCCAACGCGCTCCGGATCGTGCCGGGGATGCCGCGGGGCGGCTTCCCGCGCTAGGATCAGGTCCATCCCCGCATCCCGAGGCCGTCCCGTGCGCCCGTTCGCGTCCACCCTCCTCGTCGCCTGCGCCCTGCTGCCGGCCCCGCTTGTCGCCCAGGACAGTCCGGCCGCCGCCGATCCGGCACGGATCCTCGTCGGTCGGCTGGCACTGGCACCCTACAAGGCGACGGTCGCCGGACTGACGGCATTCGGCGACCGCCGCCAGGGCACCGACCGCAACCGCGCGGCCATCGACTGGATCGAGGCGCAGCTCAAGTCCTACGGCTGCACCAACACCGAGCGAGTCCGCTACGAGTACACCGGTCGCCAGGTGCGCGACCAGGTGCCGGCCGCGCGTGAGTGGACCAATCCGAACGGGGGCGATCGGCCGCGCCTCGACCGACGCGGCAATCCGGTGAAGGGCAACGCCGGTCCGACCGGCGTGAACATGGACCCGTCGCGCCAGGCCGACACGGCGCTCCGCCGGATCAACGCCCAGCCCGACGAGCCGGGCCCGCGCGAGGAGGTGTACTGCACCAAGGTGGGCACGACGCATCCCGACGAGATGTACATCGTCGGCGCCCACATGGACGGCCACGGCTACGGCGCCGCGGCCAACGACGACGGGTCCGGCACCGCGGTCGTGATGGAGCTGGCGCGGGTGCTCAACGCTCCCGGCGTCACGACCGAGCGCTCGATCCGCTTCGTGCTGTGGAACAACGAGGAGACCGGCCTCAACGGCGCCCGTGCCTACGTCGAACAGCGCAAGGACCTGCAGGGGATCGAGTCGCCGGCCGGATCGGGTCGCTACCCCGAGCCGCGCTGGCTCGGGATGATCCAGCACGACATGATGATGTGGGACCACGGCATGCCGCGGGCCGACGGAAGCCTCTCGCCAATGCAGCGCCCGGAGGCCGACGTGAACATCGAGTTCAGCGGCGGCTCGAAGCTCGCCGACCAGGCGCAGGCCATGGCGTGGCAGTTCCGGCGCGCCAACGAC
This sequence comes from uncultured Gemmatimonadaceae bacterium, assembly GCA_964557115.1. Lineage (GTDB taxonomy): Bacteria > Gemmatimonadota > Gemmatimonadetes > Gemmatimonadales > GWC2-71-9 > Palsa-1233. The sequence goes on along the minus strand of CAZKYO010000004.1, from coordinate 21,972 downwards.
CGGTACGCCACCGACTATCCCGCCGCCGTCGGCGACCGGATGAGCAACACCGACTCGGACGCCTTCAAGGACCTGGTGCCGTCGATCTCGCTGCGGGAGAACGAGCGGCTCGCCCACATCGGCACCGGCTGGGATCCCAACTGGCACCAGCCGAGCGACGTGATGTCGACCTATTCGGACGACGACTTCCGCCTCGGCCTCAACGCCGCGCAGACCACGCTCGCGGCGCTTGTCGAGCTGGCGGGGGTGACGGTGCGGTAGGGAACCGGGCCGACCGCGGAGCGTCCTGCATGTGGCTCCTCCCGATCTTCCCCGGCGTCGCGCGACTGGCGGCTTTCGTGTACTACCGGATGCGCTACCGCGGTCCGGCGGTGCCGCCTCGCGGCCCGGTCCTGCTCGTCGCCAACCATCCCAATTCCCTCCTCGATCCGATGCTCGTCGTCGCCGCGGCGCGCCGTCCGGTGCGGTTCCTCGCCAAGGCGCCGCTCTTTGTCGACCGCAAGGTCGGCTGGCTGGTCCGCGGGGCGGGTGCGATCCCCGTCTACCGCCGCCAGGACGACCCGGCCGAGACGGGCCGCAATGCGGAGATGTTCCTCGCCGTGCACGAGGCGCTCGCTGCGGGCGCCGCGGTCGCGGTCTTTCCCGAGGGGGTCTCGCACAGCGGGCCATCGCTGGCCCCGCTGCGCACCGGTGCGGCTCGCATCGCGCTCGGTGCCGCCCCGCGGACCGGTGCCTTCCCGATCGTGCCGGTCGGGCTGGTCTTCCGCGAGAAGTCGGTCTTCCGCTCCGCGGCGCTGGTGCTCACCGGCGATCCGGTCGCGTGGGACGACCTCGCACCCGCCGGTGTCGAGGACGTCGAGGCGGTGCGACAACTCACCGCCCGGATCGACGCGGCGCTGCGCCGCCAGACACTCAACCTCGAGGCCTGGCACGACGAGCCGCTGGTGGACACGGCGCTCGGGATCTGGGAGGCGGAATCCGGGGTGCCGTTCACCAGGGCAGAACGACCGGAACGCCTCGCGGTCGTGACGGAGATCCTGGCCGACATCCGGGCGCGCGGCGACGCCGAGGGGCTCGACCTGATCACTGACGTCGCCCGGCATCGCCGTCAGCTGGCTCGCCTGGGTCTCCGCCCCGCCGACCTCCTCGTCGACACGAGCGCCCGCCGCGCCGTCGCCTGGGCGGTCTCGCGGGCGTGGCTGCTGCTGCCGATCTGGATCGTGCCGGGATTCGTTGGATGGGCGCTCTACTTCCCGCCCTATCGGCTCACCGGGATTCTGGTCGGGCGCTTCGGGCTCGAGACCGACGTCGTGAGCACCTGGAAGCTGTTGATCGGGGCCCTCCTCTACACGGGCTGGACCGCGGGGCTGGCGGCCCTCGTCGCCTGGCGTTGGGGGATCCCGGGCGGCCTGGCCGCGCTGGTCGCGGTGCCGGTGCTTGGCATGGTCGGCCTGCTGCTCCGGGAGCGCTGGTCCGGAGCATGGCATGACGTCCGGCGCTGGCTGCTGGTGCGGACGCGGCGTAGCTTGGTCGGCACCCTTCGCGCGGCGCAGCGTGCCCTGACCGCGCGGCTCGTCGAGCATTCCCACCTCCACCTCGAGCGAGGGCGTCCATGACTGCCGTGCCGCTGGAGCCGCTGCCGCGCGACGTGCCGCGGGTGACCTGGTCGTGGGCGATGTTCGACTGGGCCAACTCGGCCTTCACCACCCTGGTCGTGACGTTCATCTACGCGACCTACTTCACCAAGACCTTCGGCCCCGACCCGGAGCTCACCGCGAGCTGGTGGGGCCGGGCCGTCTCGACCTCGGCCATCGCGATCGCGCTGCTGTCGCCGGTGCTGGGCGCCGCCGCCGATCGCGCCGGGGCGCGCAAGCGCTTCCTCGCCGTCGCCACCGTCGCCTGCATCGCCGGGACGGCGCTGCTCGCCTTCGTGCGCCCCGGCACGCCGCACGCCGTTCGGAACGGCCTGGTGACCTTCGCGATCGCCAACGTCGCGTTCGAGATCGGCGGCGTGTTCTACAACTCGTTCCTCTCCGACATCGCGTCGCCCGCGAGGATCGGGAGGGTCTCGGGCCTGGGCTGGGGCGTGGGATACCTGGGCGGGCTGGTGTGCATGGGCGTCGCGCTGGTCGGTTTCGTCCAGCCGGCGACGCCGTGGTTCGGGATCTCGACGGCCGAGGGCTGGAACGTGCGGGTCACCAACCTGCTGGTGGCCGCCTGGTTCGGACTGTTCGCGCTGCCGCTCTTCCTCTTCGTTCCCGAACGTCGCAAGGGCGCGGTGCACTTCCGGCCGCGCGAGACCTTCGGCGAGCTGGCTCGCACCTTCGGCGAGATCCGGCGCTACCGCGAGACCTTCAAGTTCCTTGTCGCGCGCCTGATCTACAACGACGGGCTGGTCACCATCTTCGCCTTCGGCGGGATCTATGCCGCCAACGCGTTCGGCTTCACCTTCAGCCAGGTCCTCATCTTCGGCGTCGTCCTCAACGTCGCGGCCGGCCTCGGCTCGTTCCTCTTCGGCGTGGTCGACGACCGGCTGGGCGGCAAGCGCACGATCCTGGCCTCGCTCGTCGCGCTCACCGCCGCGACGGTGCTGGCGGTGTGGGCACCGAGCGCCACCTGGCTCTGGGTGGCCGGGATCCTGATCGGGATCTTCGTGGGACCGAACCAGTCGGCGTCGCGGTCGCTGATGGGCCGGTTCGTGCCCGAGCGAAAGGCGGCGGAGTTCTTCGGCTTCTTCGCGTTCTCCGGGAAGGCCACGTCATTCCTGGCGCCGCTGCTCTACGGCGAGGCGGCCACCCGGTTCGGCTCGCTGCGCGCCGGCGTCGCCACCGTCGCGCTCTTCTTCATCGTGGGTGGGGCGCTGATGCTGACGGTGGACGAGCGGGCCGGGATCGCCGCGGCGAACGAATAGGGCTACAGCAGACCGTCCAGATAGATCTCGAGCCGCGTGCCGGTCGGCGCCTTGAGGGCGCGCGCGAGGTCGATGCGTACCAGCCCGTCGAGGAACGACGCTCCGATCCCGGCCCCTGCGAGCGCGCGGCCGTGGCCGAAATCGGCGCGGGCCCCCGCCCAGCCGATGTCGGTGAAGGCGATCAGCCGCACCGCCGGGAAGGCATTGCCCACCTCGAGCCGTCCGAGCCAGAACGCCTCGCCACGGGCGGCGCCGCCATCGTAGCCTCGCAGGGAGCCGGCGCCTCCGAGGAAGAAGGCGGACTGGACCGGCACCTCGCCCACGCTCGTCCCGGCGGCGAGCGTGATCCCGCCTGCAAGCGGGCCACCGGGAATGACCGCCGCGCGGAGCGTGAGCGAGCCCTTGCCGAAGTCGAAGTCACCGGTCTCGCCGGCGACGCGCGCCTCCACGCCGAGGGATACGCTGCGCGAGAGCGGGCGTCCGGTGCGCAGGGAGAGGGCGGCGCCGGTCTGGGTGGCACGCTCGGCGACGATGTTGGGCCGGAAGGTGCGGTCGCCGTCGAAGAGGCGCGGCAACGAGGCACTCGTCTCGACGTCGGCGGGACGCTGCCATTCGTGGTAGAGGCGCGCATCCCATCCGGTCTGGCCCGGCCGGCTGAGCGTCAGCTCGAGGCCGTGGCCGCGGAAATACTCGCCGTCGTCGCGTCCGGCGAAGAGTGCCATGAAGGAGTTGACGGCACCGAAGGGATGGTTCTCCGGCGTCGCGGTCGCCAGGCGGCGGTAGGCGGTGAGCGCGAGCCGGGAGTCGACCCGTTCGCGCACCAGGCCCAGTTCGCCATTCGGCTCGCCGTCGGCGAGGCCGATGCGGCCGATGCCGTCGAGCCGGAACTTGCCGAATTCCAGGCGGCCCCCGAGCCCGAGCGACAGCGCCTCGATCCGGTTGTATCGGGCTCGCTGCAGCAGGCTCCCGAGGCCGCGGGGAAGCTCGAGGTGGGTCTCCCAGGGCCGGTCGGGAATCGCCCCGATCGCGCCTTGGAGCGACCGGATCTCGTCCTCCGAGATCAGGTCCCCCATGTCGAGGATCGGCGGTCCGAGCTGATCGGACGCCAGCAGGGCCAGCGTGTCGTCGGGCACGATCACGGCGAGCACGCCCGGGTCCACGGCCCGTCGGCACTCGCGGCTGGCCGCGCGGCGGGTTCGCGCGTCCGCATCGACCGGGAGGTCGGACTGGACCGAGTCCCGGCACGCCGCGACCAGCGTCCGCACCGAGTCGGCACGCCGCTCCATCTCTTCCTGCGGGATCACCGAACCGTCGCGGGCCAGGTTGCGCGCCCGCCCGGCCGGCCGGAACGTGCTGTTCGGGTCGGGCGGCGTGCCGCCCTCGACCTCGTAGTCGTCGTAGACGCGCTCGATCCGGAGCGGGACGTCGAGCCAGGAACCCATCGAGCCGACGCCGTCGATCGCCACGTAGCGGGGCATCCACCAGCGTCCCTCGTACAGCGCATACTCCAGCGTGATGAAGCGGACTTCCCCGGACGCGTTCACCCAGGCGGGGATGTCCTCCTGGTCCTGGGGCTCGAGGTCGCGGCGCAGCTCGAACGGCCGCGCCGGCCGGAACGCGGCGCGGACGAGTCCGTAGGTGTCGGCGTCGAACCAGAGCGTGCCGGACATCAGCTTCCAGTCGGCGCGCCGCGGGATGACGGCGAGCGCGACCAGGCGCACCTTCCGGCCGTCGGGCAGCCCGATCGTGGTCGTCCCGCCGACCGCGAAGCGGTAGTCGCGCTCGCCGCCGTCGCGCAGGGGATAGACGAACCCGCCGTCGTTCGGATCGCCCATCCCGAAGACCTTCAGGTAGTCCGAGGCCGGATCGAGCACCAGGTCGGAGAGATCGCCGCGAAGCGAGGACGGGACCTGGTCCTTGCGCATCGCGACGGGAACGCCCTCGCGCGCACCGATCGCCTCGACCGTGCTCACCGAATCGCGCCGCCAGGTGATCTTCGCCACGAGCTCCTGCCGGTAGAGCATCCGGTCGCGCGAGAGCGCGCGGATGCCCACGCCGATCCGCTGGGACGCCCGGGCGGTGTACATCGTCACCAGCCGTTCGTTCCGCTCGCGGGCGGCCCGCGCGTGCGCGACGAGGTCGGCGGTCGCCGAGTCGGCGTAACTGTCGGCCGGCACCGGGGTGGCGGACTGGACCTGCAGCGCGAGGAAGAGGGCGGTGGCGAGCATCGACGCTTCGGTTGCGGGAGAACGGTCGGGGACCAGGCCGACTACGCCCAATCGGAGCCGGAGGTTTCAATTCGAACCATTCCGTGCCGGGTGGCGGAATCGCCACGGCGACTGCGGTGCGGAGGCTAGCTTGGGTGGGCACTCCGACGTGGAGGGAGCGGCATGGACGAGGCAGGCAAGGTCGTGGTGATCACCGGCGCCTCGAGCGGCATCGGGGCGGCGCTCGCCCTGCGACTCGCCGCCCGCGGCGACCGGGTGGCGCTGCTGGCCCGGCGCGCGGAGCCGCTTGCGGCCGTCGCCGGGACGGCGGGCCCGGGGGCGCTCGCGGTTCCCTGTGACGTGACGAATCGTGATGCGGTGCGCGCCGCGGTCGCGACGACCCTCGAGCGGTTCGGACGGATCGACGTGTGGGTGAACAACGTCGGCCAGGGAATCACGCGCATGCCGTCGGAACTCACCGACCAGGACATCGACCTGATGGTCCGCGTCAACATCACGTCGGCCCTCTACGGCATCCAGGAGGTGCTGCCGCACTTCCGCTCGCGGGGCACGGGCCAGATCATCAATGTCTCCTCGATGCTCGGCCGGATCCCGTTCGCGACCTTCCGCTCGGCCTACTGCGGCGCGAAGCACTTCCTGAACGCCCTGACCGCGACGCTGCGGGCCGAACTGGCCGCGTCCGATCCCGGCATCACCGTCTCGCTCGTTTCGCCCGGCGTGGTGCACACCGACTTCGGCCTCAACGCGGTGCATGGCGGCCCGGATTCGCGAGCGATCCCCGGCGGCCAGTCCGCCGAGGAGGTCGCCGACGTCCTCGTCGACGTGATCGACACCCGCCGCACCGACGTGTACACCCGCGCCGGCGCGAGCGAGCGGGTCGCGGCCCACTATGCCGACATCGGGGTCGACCCGTGAGGTGGTGCGGACTGGTCCTCGGCCTCGTGGCGCTTCTCGACGGGCCGTTGCATGCGCAGGTCGGCGGCGCGCGTTCCCTCGCGCCCGGCGATCACGCCTTCACGCTGCGCCACGGCGGACTGGTCCGGCGCTACGTCGTGCACGTGCCCGCTCGGCCTCACGCGTTGCCCGCGGTGATGCTGGCGCTCCATGGTGGCGGTGGCAGCGGGGCGCAGTTCAAGGAGGAGAACGGCCTCGACGCCGTGGCCGATCGCGAGGGATTCCTCGCGGTCTACCCCGACGGCACCGGCCCGTTGCGGAACCGGCTGCTCACCTGGAATGCCGGCCCGGACTGCTGCGGCCAGGCGGCGGCGAGAAATGTCGACGACGTCGGCTTCCTCGCGAGACTGCTCGATGACCTGGCATCCCGCACGGGGTACGATCGCGGCCGTGTCTACGTCACGGGGCACTCCAACGGCGCGATGATGGCCTACCGATTCGCGGCCGAGCGCGCCGATCTCGTGGCTGCGGTGGTCGCCGTGGGCGGCACGATGATGGTGGATGCGTCGAGGCCGTCTCGTCCAGTCGCTGTGCTCGACATCCACAGTGTCGATGATCCACGTGCGCTGTACGACGGCGGCCTCGGGCCGCCGTTCCCGGGCACGGACTCACGGGTGATGCATCGACCGGTGATGGCAGGGCTCCGGACCTGGGCGGGGTGGAACGGCTGTCGCGAAGGACCGTCGGTCGGCACGCCCGTCCGCGGCACCGGGCGCGACCGGGGGCAGACGTCGACGCTGCTGCGCTGGTCGGGATGTGCGAGCGACGGGCCGGTGGAGCACCTTCGGCTCTCCGGCATCGGTCACGGTTGGCCTGGCACCGCGGCCCGGCCGGCGCTTGCCCGGCTGCTCGGTCCCTCGACCACGCTCATCGCGGCGAGTGACAGCGCCTGGGCGTTCGCCAGCAGGTTCTCACACTGATCGTTCCCGCGCGGGGAGGCACCGGATGAAGCGGAGGGAATTCCTCGGGGTCGCCACGACCGGCGGCCTGGTCGCCGGCATCGGGGGCGGGGAGGGTCACGCCGCCGCACTGGAACCGCCGGCCCGCGGACTCCCCGCGCGCGGCGAGCTCGACGAGCTCACGGTCGCCGAGCTCGGCGAGGCGATGCGGACGGGACGGTACACGGCCCGGCGCCTGGCGGAGCTCTACCTCGCCCGGATCGCGGAAGTGGACCGCGTGCCCGGCGGGCTGAACGCGGTGATCGAGGTCAATCCCGACGCGCTCGCGATCGCGGCGGAACGCGATCGCGAGCGCGCCGCGGGGCGGCTCCGGGGGCCGCTGCACGGCATCCCGGTGCTCGTCAAGGACAACATCGACACCGGCGACCGGATGATGACGACGGCCGGCGCGCTTGCGCTGGTCGGCTCTCGCGCGGCGCGCGACGCGACGATCATCGCGCGGCTCCGCGCGTCCGGCGCGGTGCTCCTTGGCAAGACCAACCTGAGCGAGTGGGCCAACTATCGCTCGCGGCGCTCCTCGAGCGGCTGGAGCGGACGCGGGCGGCAGACGCGCAATCCATTCGCGCTCGATCGCAACCCGTGCGGCTCGAGCTCGGGGTCGGGGGCGGCCGTCTCCGCCAATCTCTGCGCCATCGCGATCGGCACCGAGACCGACGGCTCGATCGTCTGCCCCAGCAGCGCCAACGGGGTCGTGGGGCTCAAGCCGACCGTGGGCCTCCTCAGTCGTCGCGGCATCATCCCGATCTCCGCCACGCAGGACACGGCGGGGCCGATGGGGCGGCGCGTCGCCGACGTCGCCGCGCTGCTCGGGGCGCTCGCCGGCGCGGACCCGGATGACCCGGTGACCGCCGCGGCCGCCGATCACGCCGTGCCGGACTACACGCGGTTCCTCGACGCGGACGGACTGCGGGGCCGCCGGATCGGCATCCTGCGCGCCGAGTTCGGCTTCCACGAGGAGGTCGACGCGATCCTCGAGGCAGCGATCGCCACCATGCGCGATCGCGGAGCGGTCATCGTCGATCCGGTCGAGATCGCGTCGCCGCGCGGGATCGGCGGCTGGGAGGGCCTGGTGCTCTCCTACGAGTTCAAGGACGGCGTCAATCGCTACCTGGCCGGCCTCGGGTCGGGCGCACCGGTCCGTTCGCTGGCCGAGGTGATCGCGTTCAACGACGCCAACGTCGACCGCTCGATGCCCTACTTCCGGCAGGAGACGCTGCTCCGGGCCCAGGGCCGCGGCGGCCTCGACACTCCCGAGTACGTCGATGCCCGGCGGCAGATGCTCGAGGGTGCCCGCACGCAGGGAATCGACGCGACGCTCGCGACGCACCGGCTCGATGCGATCATGGCACCGACCGGCGGGCCCGCCTGGCCGATCGACGTCATCAACGGCGATCACTTCGGCGGCGGCAGCTCGGAGCACGCGGCCCGCGCCGGCTATCCTGCCATCAGCGTGCCGGCCGGCTTCGTCCACGGCCTGCCGGTGGGAATGACGCTCTTCAGCGGCGCGTGGCGCGAGGGCGACCTGCTCGCGATGGCCTATGCCTTCGAGCTCGCAAGCGGCGTCCGGCGGGCCCCCGGACTGCCGGCCTCCCTGGAGCTGCCCTGACGATGCTCGGCCGCGCGCTGATCGTCTGGCTCGCGCTCGTCCTGGTGGCGATCGGCAACGGCACCGTGCGCGAGTTCGTCGTGACGCCACGGTGGGGCGCCGCGGTCGGCCACGTGGCAAGCAGCCTGCTGCTCTCGCTGCTGATCCTCGCCGTCGCGTGGCTTGCCATTCCCTGGATCGCGCCGTCCGGCACTCGGGCTGCCCTCCAGGTCGGGCTGCTCTGGCTTGCCTGCACGGTGGCGTTCGAATTCGGGTTCGGTCGCTGGCGCGGCAAGTCGTGGCAGGTGCTGCTCGCCGACTACGATCTTTCGCGCGGCCGCATCTGGCTGCTCGTCCTCGTCGCGACCGTCCTCGCCCCCTGGGTGGCGTGGCGGCTGCGCCACTCTCCCCCGACCTGATCCACACGGAGCGACCCCTGCCATGACCGACATCATCGACCCGGCGATCGACGCGTATGCCGAGCGCCACACCCGGGCCGAGCCGGGGGACCTTGCCGATCTCGCCGCGTGGACGCGCCGGGAGATGACGGAATCACGGATGCTCACCGGGCGGATCGAGGGGCGCCTGCTGAAGCTGTTGGCGCAGCTCGTGGCGCCCCGGCTTGCCGTCGAGGTCGGCACGTTCACCGGATACTCGGCGCTCTCGATCGCCGAGGGATTGCCGGAGGGCGGTCGCCTCGTCACCTGCGAGATCGACCCGGTCCACGCCGAGATCGCGGCCGCACGGTTCCGCGATTCGCCGGTCGGCGACCGCATTGCGTTGCGGCTCGGTCCCGCGGGGGAGACGATCCGCGGCCTCGAGGACCCGGTGGACTTCGCCTTCATCGACGCCGACAAGGGCGGCTACCCGGACTACTACGAGGAGCTGCTGGCGCGGACCCGGCCGGGCGGCCTGCTGGTGCTCGACAACATGCTCTGGTCCGGGCACGTGCTCGATCCTCGGGACGAGGAGTCGCGGACCCTGGCCGAGCTCAACGCGCGGATCGTCGCCGATCCGCGGGTCGAGAACGTGCTCCTGCCGGTGCGCGACGGCGTGCAGCTGGTCCGTCGCCGGTGAGCGCGCGCTGGCGGGAAGCGGTGGGCGGTGGCAGACTTTGGGGGACCGATGCCGATCTCGATCCGTCGCGCTGACCGCGCCGATGCCCCGGCCCTCGCCGCCTTCGCCGAGCACTGCTTCCGCGACGCGTTCGGGGACCTCAACACGCCGGGGAACATGGATCGCTACGTCGCGACCGCGTTCTCGCCGGCGCTCCAGGCCGCGGAGCTGGAGGACGGGACCGTCACCACGCTGCTCGCCCTCGACGAGCAGGGCGCGATGGCGGGCTATGCCCAGGTCTTCGATCCGAGTCCGCCGCCGTTCGCCCACCCGACGCCCCCCGCCGAGGTGCGCCGGTTCTACGTCGACCGGGCGCACCATGGCCGCGGCGTGGCGCAGCAGCTGATGCTCGCGGTGTTCGAGGCCGCCGGCGCCCTGGGGCGTGCCGCGCTGTGGCTGCAGGTGTGGGAGCGGAACTTCCGCGGGCGAGCCTTCTACGAGAAGCTCGGCTTCATCGAGGTGGGCGAGCGCGACTTCATCCTGGGTGACGAGGTCCAGACCGACCGGGTCCTCGTCCTCGACTTCCGGCTGCCGGAATAGCCGGCCACGCCGGGCGGCGTGCGACGCGCACCCGTCCCCACCGGCGAGCGATCGCCAGGCGGCACACCATGCAGACCGGCCCGGCGGCCTCGCTGATCACCGCCTATCGCTTCCCCGTCGACACCCTTTCGCGCAATCTCGAGGGGATCGACGACGTCGAGGCGGCGTGGCGACCCGAGACCGGGGCCAACTCGATCCACTGGCTGCTGGGGCACCTGCTGACCTATCGCGACCGCACCCACGCCCTGCTCGGCCTGCCGCCGGCATGGCCCGCATCGCTCGGCGATCCGGAGCCGTACAAGCGCGGCCACGATGGCAGCCTGTCGCAGCCGGTGCCGCTCGCCGCCCTGCGGACGGCGCTCGACGCGTCGCAGGCCGCGGTGCTGTCGGCGCTCGGGCGGCTGACGTCGGAGCGACTGGCGGAGCCGGTGAACGAGAAGAGCACGGTCGGGGAGCAACTCGGCTTCCTGGCCTTCCACGAGGGCTACCATGCCGGGCAGGTCGCGATCCTGCGCCGGCTCCTTGGCAAGGAAGGGGCGATCTGAACATGCGGCGATGCTGGGGCACCTTGGCGCTCACCCTGCTGGCGGCGCTGCCGCTGGCCGCGCAGGACCAGGCCTACACCCGGGCCGACACGCTGCGCGGCTCGTGGACCACGCCCGGTCGCGCCTGGTGGGACGTCAGCTTCTACGACCTCGCGGTGACGATCCATCCGGCCGACAGCACGATCAGCGGCCGCAACACGATCACCTATCGCGTGGTCGGGCCGGGTCGCGAGCTGCAGATCGACCTGATGACGCCACTGGTGCTCGACAGCGTCGTGCAGGGCGGCCGCGCGCTGCCGCTGCGCCATGACGGAAACGCCCACTTCGCCACGCTCCCCGCGCCCGCGGCGGTCGGCGGCATCGCGACGGTCACGGCCTGGTACCACGGCCGGCCGCGGATCGCGCCGCGTCCACCCTGGGACGGTGGCTTCAGCTGGACCAGCGACTCGCTGGGCCGGCCGTGGGTCGTGACGACCGACCAGGGCGTCGGCGCCTCGATCTGGTGGCCCAACAAGGACACCCAGGCCGACGAGCCCGACTCGCAGCGCGTCGCGATCACCGTGCCCGACTCCCTCGTGCACGTCGGTCCGGGGCGGCTGCGGTCCACCACCCGTCATCCCGACGGCACGACGACGTGGGAGTGGTTCGCGAGCAACCCGATCAACAACTACGCGATCGCGGTCGCCGCGGCCAACTACGGCCACATGCAGCAGTCGTACCTGGGCGAGGCGGGCCGGCTGACGCTCGACTTCTTCCCGCTCGACTACCACATGGCGGCGGCGCGCAGCCAGTGGGTCCAGGCGCGCCCGATGCTCCAGTGCTTCGAGCACTGGTTCGGCCCGTACCCGTTCTACGCCGACGGCTACAAGCTGGTCGAGGTCCCCAACAACGGCATGGAGCACCAGACCGCCGTGGCCTACGGCAACCGCTTCGCGAACGGCTACCAGCGGCGCGACGGTTCCGGCACCGGCCTGGGCATGGAGTGGGACTTCATCATCGTGCACGAGTCGGCGCACGAGTGGTGGGGCAACAACATCACCACCCGCGACCTCGCCGACATGTGGGTCCACGAGTCGTTCGCCAACTACGCCGAGGGACTCTACGTCGAGTGCCTCTTCGGCAAGGAGGCGGGCGCGCGCTACATCGTGGGCAACCGGCGCGGCATCCGCAACGACCGCCCGATCGTGCCGGCGGCCCGCGGCGTCAACGCCCAGGGGTCGGGCGACATGTACCCCAAGGGCGGCAACATGCTGCACACGATCCGGCAGATCGTCGCCGACGACGACAGGTGGCGCGAGATCCTGCGCGGCCTCCAGTCCGACTTCCGCCACCAGGTGGTCGACGGCGAGCAGGTGGAGCGCTACATCAGCGCCCGGGCCGGGGTCGACCTGTCGAAGGTGTTCGCGCAGTACCTGACCACGACGCAGGTGCCGACGCTGCTCCTCACCCGCAGCGGCACCTCGCTCCGCTTCCGGTGGAACGACGTGGTGGCCGGGTTCGACATGCCGATCGACGTGAAGGTGGGCGACTGGTCGGTGCGTCTCCATCCGACCACCGCGTGGCAGGAGGTCGCCGCACCGGCCGACGGCGAGGTGAAGGTGGACGAGAACTACTACGTCAAGGTGGCGACGGCGGTCCCCTGAGCGGGTCCGGGAAGTCGAGGATCCGGTCGGCGATCCCCTCCGCCAGGGCGGGGGCCGCCGACCGGTCGCCGTTGCAGAGCACGACGATGCCGGTGCGGCGCGACGGGAACTGGAGCACCGCGGAGCGGTAGCCGGCCAGCCCGCCGTCGTGCCGCCGGACCGGCAGGCCGCGATAGCTGCCGAGGATGACGCCCAGCCCGTAGCTGATCGTGTCGCCGGAGGCGAGCACGCCGCGAACGTCGAGCGTGTCCGTCACGTGCCAGCCGCTCGCCGTCGGCGCCTCATGCCACCAGTGGCCACTCCAGCGTGCGAGGTCGGTCGCGGTCGTGTAGAGCCCGCCCGACCCCACCGCGGCGAAGTCGAGCGGCCACGGCACCCAGGCGCTGTCGGCGCCGGTGCGGTAGCCGAGGGCGAGCGCGGGGATCGTGAGGTCGAGCCGATCACGGAACGTCGAGTGGCGCATGTCGAGCGGCGCGAAGAGGAGCGAGTCGGCGACGGCGCGGAACGGGCGCCCCGTGGCGCGCGCCGCGATCTCCGCGAGGAGCAGGTAGTTGCCGTTGCTGTAGCGGTAGCGGGTGCCCGGCGAGAAGTCGGTGCTGTCCTGGGCGAAGACAAGCGCCAGCCCTTCGGCGTTGGTGAAGTGGTCGGACCAGTCGCGCCCGGCCCGGGTGGCGAGGCCGAGGTAGTCCGGGATGCCCGCGGTGTGGTGGAGCATCTGGCGGATCGTGGCCCGACCGAGTGCCGGGTGGAGCTCGGGGAGGAAACGCGACGCCGGGTCGTCGAGGGCGAGGCGGCCGGCCGCGGCGAGCCGGACGATCACCGTCGCGACGAACTGCTTGGAGACCGAGCCGGCGTAGAAGGCGGTCGAGGGGGTCGTCGCCATGCCCTTGTCGCGGTCGGCGAGTCCGTAGCCTCGTGCCGCGAGGAGCGTCCCGTCGCGCTCGACCGCGGCGGCACATCCCGGGGCGCCCCGCGAGGCCTCGCGGGCGAGGACGGCGTCGAGTGCCTCGCCCTCCCGCTGCTGGGCGGCCAGCGGCGCCGCGGCCAGCAGGGCGCCGAGCACGAGCCGCCGCCCGAGGTATGTTCCACTGGTCCATGGCCGATCGGGAGCGAGTGATGCCATCTGGGCCGATCCGGTATGAGGTGCTGGCCAGCGTGCGCGGGGAACTTCGGGCATCCTGGGAATTGTACATGCGCGAGGAGCACATCCCCGAGGTCGTCGTCGCCGGTGGCTTCTCGGGCGCGGTCCTCGAGCAGGACGGCGAGGGTCGTTACCGCATCGCCTATCTCGCCCCGGATCGCCCGGCGCTCGATCGGTACCTGCGCGACCAGGCCCCGGCGCTTCGCCGTGCCGCCCTCGAGCGCTTTCCCGAGGGCGTCGCCCTCGGGCGGGCCGAATGGCAGCAGCTCGCCCGGTGGTGAGCGGGGCGTGGTGCCCCGCGGCCGACCGACATCCTCCCCGTTCCTCCGACCCTCTCCCGCGAGCCGGCACGTGACCCAGACTCGACGCGACTTCCTTGGCCTCGCCGCCGCCTCGCTCGCCGCGATTCGCGGCGGACCGGCCATCCCGGCCCGCCGAGCGCACGACATCGTCATCCGCGGCGGCACGATCATCGACGGGACCGGCGCCCGGGGCATGGCCGGGGACGTCGCGATCAGCGGCGACCGCATCGTGGCGGTGGCGGCCCGGGTCGCCGAGCGCGGTGGCGTGGAGATCGACGCGCGCGGCAAGGCGGTGGCGCCCGGGTTCATCGACATCCACTCGCACGGCGACTCGTCGCTCCGGCAGGACCCGCGTGCGGAATCGTGCGTGCGGCAGGGAATCACCACGATCGTGGTCGGCGCGGACGGCAGTTCGCGGAGCGACCTCGACGCGTACTTCCCGCAGGTCGACGCGCTGGCCCCGGGGGTCAACGTCGCCTCGATGATCGGCCTCGGCACGCTGCGCGGCGACGTCGTCGGGTCGGGCAACCGGCCCGCGACGGCGGACGAAGTCGAGCGGATGCGCGCCGCGGTCGAGGCGGCGCTGGTGGCCGGGGCATGCGGGGCCAGCACCGGGCTCGAGTACACCCCCGGCGGGTTCGCCTCGCAGGACGAGCTCGCGGCGGTGTGCCGTCCGCTCGCCGCGCGCGGGCTCGCCTACGCGACCCACATGCGCAACGAGGACGATCGCGTGCTGGAGGCGATCGACGAGTCGATCGCCATCGCGCGCGGGGCCGGCTGCCCGCTCCACATCTCGCACCTCAAGATGCAGGGCCCCAGGAACTGGCCGAAGCTCGACCAGGCCTTCGCCCGCATCGCCGAGGCCGAGCGGGGCGGGATGTCGGTCACCTTCGACCGCTATCCCTACGTCGCCTATTCGACCGGCTTGACCGCGCTGTTCCCGATCTGGAGCCGCGAGGGCGGCATCCCGGGGATGATGAAGCTGATCGACTCGACCGAGAGCGGCGCCAAGGTCCGCGACGAGGTGCTCGCCAAGGTCGCGCTGATCGGCGGCTGGGACAACGTCCAGGTGACCAGCGTGCGCGAGGTGGCCGACCGCGGCGTCGAGGGGAAGCGGGTCGGCAGCTACGCCGCGTCGCTCGGCGAGGATCCCTATCGCTTCACGGTCGAGCTGATCCGCCGCAACGGCGGCGTCGGGATGGTCGGCTTCGCGATGAGCGAGGAGAACCTCGACCGGCTCTACGCCCATCCGCGCGCGATGGTGTGCACCGACGGCGGCGCGTTCGCGATCGACGGACCGACCCGGCGCGGCACGCCGCATCCGCGCGGCATCGGCTCGTTCCCCCGGGTGCTCGGCCGCTACGTCCGCGAGCGCAAGGCGATCACCCTGGAACAGGCCGTGTACAAGATGACCTCCTACCCGGCGTGGCGCTGCCAACTCAAGGATCGCGGTCGCCTGATCGCCGGCGGCCTCGCCGACGTGGTCGTCTTCGACCCCGCGACGGTGGCCGATCGCGCGACGTTCGAGGATCCCTACCAGTACCCGGTGGGCATCGAGTCCGTGATCGTCAACGGCAAGGTGACACTCCACGAGGAGCGCCGGAGCGAGCAGGGCGCGGGACGCGGGCTGCGCGTCGGATGAGGCTCAGCGTCGTCCTGCTGGCCGCGCTGACCCTGCCGGGCGCGCTTCCCGCCCAGGCCTGGCACACCGACCTCTCGGCCGGATTCGGCGCGGACGGCCGCCGGGTCGCGATCTCGGCGCTCCGCGAGGCCTGGCGGCCGGCGACGAGACTGAGCGTGGCGATCGGGGGCCGCCTCACCTGGTACGGCGGCGACACGGTGGATTTTGCGCTCCGTGACGCGGAACCAGCCTGCGGGGATTTCGGCTGCATTGCCGCGACGAAGCCGATCGCCCCGTCCATCCTCGGGCTGAACCTCTTTGGCGAGGTGCGGCTGCGCGTGGCGCGACCGGTCGAGCTCGGGGCCAACCTCGACCTCTTCGGCGCGGCGCTCGGTGCCGACGACGCGGCCCGGTGGTCGCTGTTCCTCTATGGCAACCGCGATCGCGGCTCGCTCAACTCCGAGTTCTTCGCGTCCGTCGATGTCACGCGGAGGATGCGACTGCGCGGAGGGCTCAGCCACTACGTCATCGGGTACCAGGCACCGAGGAACGACGATGGCGGCCCTGAGCGATACCAGCGATTCTTCAATGCCGTCTTCATCGCCGTGCGCATCGACCCGTGAGACGGCTGGAGGGCTCATGAGGCAGATCTACCTCGCCACCGACCGCGCCGACGCGGAGCTCGCCTGTGCCGAACTCCGGAACCTGGGCTTCGACGCGGTGGTGCAGGGGGACGTCGCGGCGATCCCCAGCGCGCCGTTCCCGTCGGTGTGGGTCCCGGAGGACGAGGCCGCCGCGGCCGCGGCGGCCTGGGCGGCGTTGCGCGAGGGCTCCGCCCCGGAGGGATGAACTGCCCGAGCTCCCGGACGTCGCCATCTACGTCGAGCGCCTGGCCGCGCTGCTCGTCGGCCAGTCGCTCGAGGCGCTCGAGCTCCGCAACCCGTTCCTGCTCCGCTCGGTCGACGTCCCGGCCGCCGAGCTGAGCGGACGACGACTCATCGGCGTCGAACGGATCGGCAAGCGGATCGTCCTCGGCTTCGAGGATGATCGCTTCGCGGTGATCCACTTGATGATCGCCGGACGGCTGCGATGGCGGCCGCGGGCCAAGCCGATCCGCGGCCGACTGGTGCAGGCCGCCTTCACGTGGCCCACCGGCCTCCTCCACCTCACCGAGGCGGGCACCACGCGCCGGGCATCGCTGCACCTCGTCCGTGGTCGCGATGCCTTGGCGGCCTTCGATCGCGGCGGGCTGGAGGTGCTCGATGCACCACTGGGCGAGTTCGCCGCCCGGTTGCGCCTGGAGAACCACACCCTGAAGCGCGCCCTGACCGATCCCCGACTGCTCAGCGGGATCGGCAACGCCTACAGCGACGAGATCCTGCACCGCGCCCGGCTGTCGCCGTTCACGCTGACCTCGCGGATCGACGACGCGGCGATGGCGAGGCTTCACACCGCCACGCAGGCCGTGCTGGGAGACTGGATCGCGCGAGGCAGGGCGGAGGTAGGCGGCGCCTTTCCCGAGGAGGTGACGGCGTTTCGGCCGGGGATGGCGGTGCACGGCCGGTGCGGGGAGCCCTGTCCCGACTGCGGCGCCCCGGTCCAGCGGATCCGCTACGCTGACAACGAGACCAACTACTGCGCCGCCTGCCAGACCGGCGGCCGGTTGCTGGCCGATCGCGCGCTGTCCCGGCTGCTGCGCGACGACTTCCCGCGCACGCTCGCCGAACTCGAGGAGCTGCCCGGGCGTCAGGCCGGCGCGTAGGCGCGGATCGCGATCGGGAGCGGCAGGTCCGCACTCTCCTCGATCCGGACCCGGAGCCGACTCACCGTCACCGGGGCGAGGCGGTGGATGCGACGGTACCCGATCGTGGTGCCGCGGGCGAGCTCCTGCCACCCGTTGCCGGTGATTCCCTCGACCACGTGGCGGGCGACGCGCTGGCCGCTGGTGATCTCCTCGGAGAGGTCGACCATCCCGATCGGGGCGGCGTCGATGTCGACCGCCGCGGCCGCGGTGCCGCCTGCCTGGACCTGCCACTCGGTGCCGCCGCGGGTCCGAGGGACGGCCACGAGCTGGTCGAGTCCGCGCCGCATTCCCGCCAGGCGCTCGACGTCGGTGGCGTGCAGCAGGCCGTCGCGCGTCGGCGGCACGTTGAGCAGCAGCTTCGAATTCCGCCCGACCGACGTCGTGTAGAGCGTGACGAGGTCGTCGACGCTCCGCTGCTTGCCGTCCTCCGCCGGATGCCAGAACCATCCCGGCCGGATCGAGGTGTCGGTCTCGCCGGGTCGCCAGGCGCTGCCGTCGCGGTCGCCCTCGGTGAGCGAGCGCATCACGGCGTCACCGCTCATGCCCGGCCTGGGCACGATGGCGGGATCGACGGTGGACCAGTTGGTCTCGCCGGCCACGCCCCGCTCGTTCCCGATCCAGCGGATGTCGGGGCCGGCGTCGGAGAAGATCACCGCCTGCGGCTGCAGTCGCTTGACCAGTCCCCAGTAGCGCGGCCAGTCGTAGACCTGGTGCCTGCCGTTGGGACCCTCGCCGTTGGCGCCATCGAACCAGACCTCGTGGATCGGGCCGTAGCGGGTCAGCAGCTCGGTCAGCTGGGTCGTGTAGAACTCGTCGTAGCGCGGCGAGTCGCCGTACACGGCGGCGTTCCGGTCCCAGGGCGAGAGGTAGAGGCCGGCGCGCAGCCCCTCGGCGCGGCAGGCCTCGGTGAACTCGCGCACCACGTCGCCCTCGCCGCCGCGCCAGGGACTCGACGCGACCGAGTGACGGGTCGTGGCGGTGGGCCAGAGGCAGAAGCCGTCGTGGTGCTTGGCGGTGAGGATCATCGCCTTGAATCCGGCGGCGCGGGCGGTGCGGGCCCACTGCCGCGCGTCCAGTGCGGCCGGGGCGAAGATCGCGGGGTCCTCGCGACCGTCGCCCCACTCGCGATCGGTGAAGGTGTTGACCCCGAAGTGCAGGAAGATCGCCAGCTCGTCCCGCTGCCAGACGAGCTGGGACGGCGTCGGCATCGGGCGGTCGCGCCGCGGTCCCGTCCGCCAGGCGCGCGGGAGGAACGGGACCGCGGCCGCGGCGGCGAGCAGGTCGCGACGGGAGAGGGTGGCCATTCGGAGAGTATACTTGCCTGACCCGTGAATGGTGAATGGTGAATGGGGCCCCGTTCGCAGCTCCCATTCACCATTCACCATTCACCCCTTAACCTTCACCGACCCCGATCGCGACGATACTCGGAGGCGAGGATGCGCGAGGCCCACCGGCTTGCCGACCAGATGCGGCGCGCCTACGACGGCGACGCCTGGCACGGACCGTCCCTGCTCGCGTTGCTTCGCGACGTGACGGCCGACGCGGCGTTCGCGCACCCCGTCCCGGGTGCGCACTCGATCGCCGAACTGGTCGCGCACGTCGCCTTCTGGAAGCACGTGGCCCAGCGCCGCACGGAGGGCGACGCGGTCGCCGACGCCAACTCGCACGACTGGCGTCCGATCGATGCCGCCGTCACCTCCTGGGACGACCTCCGGCAGCGACTCGCCGCGTCGCATGCCTCGCTCGTCGCGCGGATCGAGGGCCTCGACGACAACCGGCTCGAGGAGCCGGTGCCCGGCCAGGCGATCTCGATCTACGTGATGCTGCACGGCGTCGTGCAGCACGACCTCTACCACGCGGGACAGGTGGCGATCCTGCGCAAGGCGATCCCGGGAAGGGGATGACGATGCTCGACCGGCGCGACTTCCTGCGCAGCGGTGCGACGGCGATGGCGCTGGGCGCGCTCGGGCCGCGCGCCCTGGTGGCGCGTCCGGCGGCCTTCCGGATCTCGCTGGCGCAGTGGTCGCTCCACCGCGCGTTCTACGGCGAGACGCCGGCGGGGACCGACCGCGTCACGCTGCTCCGCACCGACCCCGATCGCGTCCTCAACGGGACGCTCCATCCGCTCGACTTTCCGGTGATCGCGCGGCGCGACTACGGGATCGAGGGGGTCGAGTACGTCAACACCTTCATGTTCGGCCACGCCGACGACCGGAAGTACCTCGATGAACTCGATCGTCGGGCCAAGGGCGAGGGCGTGACCAGCGTGCTCATCATGTGCGACCTCGAGGGCGCGCTCGGTGACCCGGACGCCGGCGCGCGGACCCAGGCGGTCACGAACCACGAGAAGTGGCTCCGCGCGGCGGCTCGGCTCGGCTGCCACGCCATCCGGGTCAACGCCCAGAGCAGCGGCGCCCCCGAGGAGCAGGCCCGGCTCGTCGCGGACGGGTTGCACGCCCTGGCGACGAAGGCGGAGCCGTTCGGCCTCCACGTCATCGTCGAGAACCACGGCGGGCTCTCGAGCCGCGGGTCGTGGCTCGTCGCCGCGATCCGCCAGGCCGCGCATCCGCTGCTCGGCACGCTGCCCGACTTCGGCAACTTCGACGTCTCCGCCACCGAACACTACGATCCCTATCGCGGCGTCGCCGAGATGATGCCGCTGGCGAAGGCGGTGAGCGCCAAGAGCCACCAGTTCGACGCCGAGGGCAACGAGTCGCTGGTGGACTTCCGCCGGATGATGGCGATCGTGCGCGATGCGGGCTACAGCAACTGGGTCGGGATCGAGTACGAGGGGGACGGCCTCTCCGAGCCGGACGGCATCCGGGCGACCAAGCGGTTGCTGGAGCGGATCCGGGACGAGGAGGGAGGATGAGCGGCCTCGAACACCTGCTGGAGAACAACCGTCGCTGGGCGGAGACGATCACCGCGCGCGAGCCGGACTTCTTTTCGAGGCTGAGCGGCCAGCAGGCGCCGGAGTACCTGTGGATCGGCTGTTCCGATTCCCGCGTCCCGGCCAACGAGATCGTCGACCTGCTGCCGGGCGAGCTCTTCGTCCATCGCAACGTCGCCAACGTGGTCGTCCACACCGACCTCAACTGCCTCTCGGTGATCCAGTTCGCGGTCGAGGTGCTGCGGGTCCGGCACGTGATGGTGGTGGGGCACTACGGCTGCGGCGGCGTCCGGGCGGCCTGGGAGGGTCGCCCGCTCGGGTTGATCGACAACTGGCTGCGACACATCGAGGACGTCGCGGCGCCCCATCGCGCCGCGCTCGAGGCGATCGCGGATGCCACCGAGCGATTCGACCGCCTCGCCGAGCTGAACGTCCTCGGGCAGGTGGTCCACGTCTGCCGGACGACGATCATCCAGGACGCCTGGCGGCGTGGCCAGCCGATCGACGTCCACGGATGGATCTACGGCCTCAAGGACGGCCGACTGCGGGACCTCGGCCTCACCCGCGAGGGCCTCGACGGCCTGGACGAGGCCCACTCCGCGGCCGCCGCGAGGATCCTCTCGCCGGTCTGATGCAACCCCTCCCGCCGGGGCCCTCGGGAGGATACCCTTCCGAGGACACCCGAAAGCCCTCCGGGCCCTCGGACGTTGCGAACGGCGACACCAGCGCGCCGGTATGCTTGCATTGCGTTCACCCAGCCCCGCCGCACCGGAAGGGAGGACTGACGATGGCTCTCGAAGCGCGACTGGCCGACATCACCACCCTCCCCGTGGATGCAATCGTCACCGCCGCCCGGGAAGACCTCAAGCCGAGTCCCGGCGTCAGTGCTGCCGTGCACGCCGCGGCCGGTCCCGAGCTCGCCGAGGCCTGCGAGCGGGCCGGGTTCTGCCCGACCGGCCAGGCGGTGATCACCTCGGCCTACTCGCTGCCGAGCCGGTTCGTCGTGCACGCGGTGGGGCCGGTGTGGCAGGGCGGCGGGCACGGTGAGGCAGCGCTGCTCGCCTCGGCCTACCGACACGCCCTCAAGCTGGCCCACAACCATCGTTGCGAGAGCGTCGCCCTGCCCGCGATCTCGGCGGGCACGTCGGGCTATCCGATCGAGCAGGCCGCCGCGATCGCGGTGGCGGCGACCCGGGAGGCGCTCGAGGCCGAGGCTTACCTCGAGGACGTCATCTTCGCATGCCACAACCAGGACGAGCTTCGCGCCTACCAGGAGGCGCTCGGCGCCCCCGCCGCGTGACCGCCCGGTTCGTCGCGGCGCCGGTACTGCTCGCGCTCGCCACCTCGCCCCTCGCCGCCCAGCAGCTCAAGCTCCGACAGGCTTCGCCGGTCGAGCAGTTCCACCTCTCGCCGCGCCTCGCGATCCCGGAGGATTCCCTCCGCCTCGTCGGGCGCGGCGTCTGGGTCTACGATCCGCAGGTCGGCAACGGCGCGCTCGCCGACTCCGGCAAGGTGGTCCAGGTCCACTACGTCGGGATGTTTCCCGACGGGCGCACCTTCTCCGCCACGAATCGCAAGCCGTTCACGTTCACGCTCGGCGCGAACGCCGTGATTGCCGGGTGGGAAGACGGCGTGCTCGGGATGCGAGTCGGCGGGAGGCGGATGCTGATTGTCCCGCCGCACCTGGGCTACGGCGCCGAGGGCGACCAGGGCATCCCGGCGGACGCGGTGCT
>CAZKYO010000003.1:0-128723 GCA_964557115.1 uncultured Gemmatimonadaceae bacterium | reverse complement strand
GTGCAGGACGCCGATCCGCTCCGGCGGATCGAGCCGCCGATGAATACGCCGGTCTGATCGGGGATGCCCCACCTCCGCACAGGCGGCAACTTCCGCGTCGTATGGGCTATGGCGTCGGGGGTGGCCACCATGTCATGCAGTTCCGGCCAGCAGAACGCCGGAATCGAGCCCGCGGCCTATTACACGGTGGATTGGCCCGTCGTGCTCGGAGGCACGTCGGCCGCGGAGACGGTCCTCGATCCGGCTCGGATGGTGCCGTTCCATGTCGTTCGCCAACAGCTGGTCTTCCCGATGCGCGAGCAGGATTCCCTCGACGCCATGATCGGTGGCGGTCGAGACGCACAGCTTCTCCCCGATGGCCGCGTCCTCATCCTCGGCGCGAAGGGCTACCTGCTTCTCCTCGACTCAACCGGCGTCCCCCGCCTGCTCGCCCGCCCAGGCGAAGGGCCGGGGGAGTTGGCGGGCCCCGAATGGATGAAGGTCCTGGCGGACGGGCGGATCGCCGTATGGGACGGGCAACTCCTCCGGTTGTCCTGGTATCGGGCGGATTCCGGCTTCCAGGGAGCGCAGCGAGTCGAGCTGTCGGCTCCGGATGGGCGCAGGGTGTTCCCGCTTGCCGTCACCGAGGACGGAGGTGTGATCGCCAGGATTCATGGAGGATATCCGACTCGGGACGGGGTCCACATCAATCAGGCCGACATCCGCTGGATCAACGTCCAGGGCGAGCCGGCCGAGCGGCTGCTGGTGGACGCCCCATTCTCGGAGCGCCACCTGCAGAACCTGGTTGGTCCGGGCGGGAGGGGCCGCAGCATCGCGATGTTCACTCCACCTTTCGCCAGGACGGGAGATTTCCTGGCTGGATCGCGGCGACTGTGCTTCGTCTGGACCGGTGCCGCCGATGTTGCCTGCACACGGGCTGCTGAGAACGGGTGGACCCTGCTTCGCGACACCTCCAGGGGGCGCCACATCACGGATCGTGACATGGACGCATTGCTCGATAGCAACTACCTCAAGGGGGTGGCACCCGGGCGAACGGCTGCGCAGGAAGACGCTGTCCGCGGAATGCCGCGCGCCGACTCGATGCCCAGATGGGGGAGGGGATACGTGGACGTCGACGACGCCCTGTGGATGCCACGCATGCTTCCGTTCAGGAACCTGTGCAGCATGTGTGGCGCGTGACTGAGACGGGCGGTGCACATCAGGAATTCTCGCTCCCCCGTGGCGACCGGATCCGGTGGGCGCGAGGCAGCACGCTGCTCGTGGAGCGGGTCAATGCGGATCGCCTCCACGAGTATTTCCGCGTGGAGCTGGAGCCCGATGCTGCCGGCGCTGATGGAGGGTCGCCAGATCCTCATCGACAGGTCGCCTCATCAGGCGACCCGGGAGCATGAGCATCACTTCATTCCGCGGCGCCGACCCCCGCCCGCCCCTCACCCGCTGGGTCTGGCTGATCGCGGGCCTCGCGGTCGCGGCCCACCTGCTGCCGACGCCGGGCTACGGTTTCCATCGCGACGAACTGCTCTACCTCGCCATGGGCGACCACCTGCGGCCGCTCGACATGGCGTTTCCACCGATGATCGCAGCGCTCGCGCAGTTGGCCCGCGCGCTGCCGATCGACCTGCTCGCCGCCATACGGCTCCTCGCCGCCCTGGCCGCCGCGGCCACCGGCATCCTCGCCGCCCTGCTCGTTCGCGAGCTCGGCGGCAACCGCCTCGCCCAGGCGCTCGCGACCTTGGCCGTGCTGCTCGCGCCACTCTTTGTCCGCGCCGGGACACTCTTCCAGCCGGTGGTGTTCGAGCAGATCTGGTGGACGCTTTCCTTCCTGGCACTCGCCGCGCTCCTCGCCGGCCGCGATCGCCGCTGGTGGCTCCTGCTCGGCCTCGCCCTCGGCCTCGGCGTGCTCACCAAGTTCAGCGTCGCGTTCCTCGGGGTTGGGGTGTTGGTCGCGGTCGTCGCCTCGCCGCTCCGGCGGGACCTGCGCACGCGGTGGCCCTGGCTGGCCGTCCTTGTCGCGGCACTGCTCGCGACGCCGAGCATCCTCGGACAGCTGAGTCACGATTGGCCGTTCCTGGCCCAGGCTCGCGAACTCAAGGCCGACCAGCTGCAGCACTTCAGCCGGCTCGGCTTCCTCACCGGGCAGTTCCCCTTGCTCGGGCTCTCCGCCCCATTCTGGTTGATCGGCTTCGGCGCGCTGCTGTTCGCCGGGGCGCTCCGGCCATTCCGCGCGCTCGGCGTCGCCGCGTTCACGATCTTCGCGCTGCTCATGCTCGCCGGCGGCAAGGCCTACTACTTCGGCCCGGTGTTGCCGCTGCTGGTGGCGGCCGCGACGATCATGCTGGTGCGCTGGCTCGACCGCCCGGGTCGCCGGGGGTGGCTGGCGCTCGTGATCCTCGCCTGCATCTTCGACAACGTCGCCCTCTATCCCCTCGGCTCGCCGATCCTGCCGCCAGCGTCGATGGCGCGATACGCCGCGTGGTTCGGCGAGACGGGCAACCGCACCAACTACGGCGGCCAGTTGCCGCTGCCGCAGGATTACGCCGACATGACCGGCTGGCGCGAGCAGGTCGAGGCGGTGGCCGGCGTCTATCGCACGCTTTCGCCCGACGAGCAGCGGGAGGTCGCCATCCTGGGCACCAACTACGGTCGTACCGGCGCGGTGGCGCTCTTCGGCCGCGAGTTCGGGCTGCCGTACCCGATCTCCCGCAACGGCGACTTCTGGTTCTGGGGCACCGGCGGCAAGCGCGGCGACGTCTTGATCGTGGTCGGGGGTGATTCCGCATCGCTCGGGAAGTTCTTCGGCTCCGTGGTTGCGGCCACACACGTGCGGAACCGCTGGGGCGTGGACGAGGAGCAGGACGTCACCATCTGGCTCTGTCGCGACCCCCGCGAGGACCTTGAGACGGGATTCCGAATGCTCGGCCCCGAGTGGGGCTAGCCCCGAGGATTCGCAGTACATTGTGGGACCCCGATCCGACATCCCACGCCCCACGAGCAATCGCGAGGACGTCATGACCAGGCACTCCCTCCTCGGCGCCCTCGGCGCCGCGATGATCGTCACCCTGCCGCTCGGCGGGCAGGACAACCGCACCACCGCCATGCGTGACGCGGTCGCCCTCGATCTTGCCGGCAAGACGGAGGAGGCCCGGGTCCTCTTCCAGCACCTGATCGACGACGCCCCGACGCCGGCCGACCGCGCCGCGGCCCAGCGCGCGATGGCGATGTCGTGGGCGTTCGACGGCGACTGCGCCAACACGATCAAGTACGAGGAGCTTGTCATCGCCTACTGGAAGACGCGCGAGGCGGAGGAGCCGCAGAACGCCTTCTACCAGCAGGGCGAGATGGCCAACGAGGGCGCCAGGGTCTGCATCGACGCCGGCGACCTCGACACGGCCGAGCGCTACTACCGCCTCGGCTTCGAGATGGGGAATCGGGAGCCGGCACCGCGAACCCATCCGGCGAGCCTGTGGGACTACCGGCTGGCCCATGCGCTGGGGCGGATCGCGGCGCGACGCGGCCAGCGGGACGAAGCCTGGCGGCAGATCGCGGCCGCCCGGGCAGCGCTGGATGGCGACCCGGCGATGGCGGGGGCACAGGAGCGATTCTTCCCGTACCTCGTCGGCTACGTCGCCTTCTTCACCGGCGAACTCGACAAGGCCGAGGCGGAGTTCACCAAGGCGATCGACGCGCAGGGCGGCGGGCGGGATCCGTTCTTCCGCGCCATGCGCGCGGTGATCTATCAGAACCAGGGCAAGACCGACCTGGCGCGGGCGGAGTGGCAGCAGGCGTACGACCTGGCCACGTCGCACAACCCGCCGGCGGCCTTCGCGAAGCCGCTGGCGCGGCACAAGCTGGGAATCGACTGATCGTGCGTCCACAGTGGAGCGGTGCGTGGAGCCTCGGCTGGATGCTCCTCCTGGCGACGCCGCTTTCCGCGCAGGATGGCGGGCTCCGTGCCTCGCCCCTCCGCCATCTCGAGGGGAAGTGGGTGATGACCGGGACGATCGCGGGCGGGTCGGCCACGCATGACGTGACGGTCCGTTGGGTGCTCCAGCGCCAGTATCTGGAGTGGCACGAGGTGGCGCGCGAGCGGGACTCCACCGGGGCGCCGGCGTACGAGGCGATCGTCACGTTCGGCCGCGATCCCGGGGTTTCCGGCGGCCTGGTCGCGATGTGGCTCGACGTCACGGGCGACGGCGGGCTGGTGGCCGACGGCTTCGGGCACGGCATGGCTGCCGGTGACTCGGTCCCGTTTGTCTGGCGCCTGGCCGACGGCACCGGCATCGTCAACACCTTCAGCTACGACGCCGCAAGCGATCACTGGCAGATGGTGATCGACAATGTCGATGCCAAGGGGGAACGGAGTGCATTCGCCCGGACCATGCTTGTGCGCGCCAGTCCCTGAGTCCGGCGATGCGGCAGCGACTATCGCCACCCCGGTTTGCCGGTAGCTTCTGCAGGAATCCGTGACCCGTAACGCGTGACCCGTCACCACCCCTCGCCAGTGAGGTCCAATGACTCCCGCTCCGAAGTGGTTCAAGCCGGTCGCGATCGTGGCGCTGATCTGGAACCTGCTCGGTTGTGCCGTCTACCTGATGCAGGTGACGATGTCGCCCGAGAAGCTCGCGACGCTGCCCGCCGAGCAGCAGGCGATGTACAACAACTTCCCGACGTGGGGCGTGATGGGCATGGCGTTCGGCGTCTGGTGTGGCGCGCTCGGCTCGCTCGCGCTCGTGATGGGGAAGAAGTGGGCCGCCCCGCTCCTCGGCGCGTCGCTCGGTGGCGTGATCGTGCAGGACATGGCGCTCAACCAGATGGGGGCGCTGGAGTCGGGCATCGTGATGCAGGGACTGGTGCTGGTGATCGCGATTGCGCTGTTCGTGCTGGGCCGGCGCGCCAAGAAGGAAGGCTGGATCAGCTGAGGTCGCTCGCCGCCGCGGCCCTGGTACTCGTCGCCGGCTGCGCGCATCCGCAGCCGGCGGCCGCTCCGGTCAGGAATCCGGCAGCCGCCGGACTCCAGGCGCTGCTTGACGCCGGCGTCGCCAAGGGGATCCCCGGCATCTCGGCCGCGGTGGCCAACCGCTCCGGGGTGATCTGGACGGGGACCGCCGGGATGGCCGATCTCCAAGCGGGCACCCCCGTCCGTCCCGACCACCTCTTCGGCATCGGCAGCATCACCAAGTCGTTCTCGACGGTCGTGATCCTCCAGCTCGCCGACGAGGGAAGGCTCGACCTCCACGCCACCGCCGCCGAGATCCTCGGGGACGCGGTGGACGGTGTGCCCAACGCCGACAAGGCCACGCTGCTCCAGCTCCTCAACCACACCGGCGGCGTGCCGAGCTGGGAAGACGACCCGGTCTGGATCCGGGAGGGGCGGGGTGATGCGCTCGACGTGAGGCACCTCTGGGGCAAGGACGAGACGCTCAAGTACATCCGGGGGCACGAGCCGCTCGCGTCTCCGGGCGAGAAGTACAGCTACGCCAACACCAACTACACCCTCCTCGGCATGGTGATCGAGAAGGTCACCGGGCACAGTGCCGTGGCGGAGATCCACAAGCGGGTGCTCGACCCGCTCGGGCTCAAGGACATCCGGCTGGAGGGATTCGAGCCGGTGCCGGAGGCGCGGGTGGCGCGGCGTTACCACTGGGACACCGAGACGTTCCGGAAGACGGCGGGCATCAACGCGGCGTTCCGCACCGTGCGGCCCGACCTCTTCGACGCCACCGGCTCGAACCTCTCGGTCGAGTGGACGGCCGGCGGGATGGTCGCCACGGCGCGCGACCTGGCGCGCTACGGCGCGGCGCTCCGCGACGGGCGGCTGCTCTCGCCACGTGCGATGGCGATCTTCACCGACTGGTTCCCGATCAACAACGTGCTGGCGGTGGGTCACAACTTCTTCCGCCTCGCCCGCGCCGACCAGCCGGTCCTCATCGAGCACACCGGCAGCGTGCTCGGCTTCACCGGGGCGCTCTACTGGGTCGAGGGGACCGACGTGGTGGTGGCCGTGGTGAGCAACGTCGGCACGATGCATGTGGGCCGCAGCCCCGCCTCGGCGCCATCGGTCGCGATGGACACGCAGTTCGTGCGGTTGGCGGTGGAGCTGGCCGACAAGCGGTAAAGGGTGAAGGGGGAAGGGTGAACGGTGAAGGGGGTCGCCCTGCACGGCTCCTCATCCTGAGCGGAGCGCCCGAAGGGCGCGTGGTCGAAGGATCTGCCATCCCCTTCACCCTTCACCATTCACCGCTCACCCCCAAGGCTGGCAAGATCGCGGATCTCGCAGTACCCCTTAGGTCTCTCGCCACCCAAGGATCGATCATGCGCCGGCCCACCAGCTTGCTGCTCGCGTTCGTCCTGCTCGCCGCCTGCGAGGGCTCCCGTGCCGGTGATGCCGGCGCCGACCTCGCGGCGGTCTTCGGCGGCGGGGCGGGGAAGTGGGTCGACCTGACCTGGGCCTTCTCCGACTCGACCATCTACTGGCCCACCGACACCCTCGGCTTCACGCACGACACGATGGCCTACGGCGTGACGCCCGGCGGCTGGTTCTACTCCTCGTTCCGCTACGGCGCCAACGAGCATGGCGGCACCCACCTGGACGCGCCGTCGCACTTCGCGGAGGGGAAGGAGACCGCCGACCGGATCCCGCTCGCGTCGCTGATCGGACCGGCCGTGGTGATCGACGTCTCGGCCAAGGCCGACTCCGACTACAACGCGACCGTGGCAGACTTCACGGCCTGGGAGGCCGAGCACGGTGCGATCCCCGACGGGGCCATCGTGCTGCTGCGCACCGGCTGGGGCCTCCGCTACACGAACCGCACTGCCTACCTCGGCACGTCCGCCACCGGGGCAGACGCGGTGCCGCTGCTCCACTTCCCCGGGCTCTCTCCGGAAGCCGCCAAGTGGCTGGTGGACAACGGCCACCCGAGGGCGTTCGGGCTCGACACGCCCAGCGTCGATCGCGGCCAGTCGACCGACTTCGGCACCCACGTGATCCTCTACGGAGCCAACATCCCGGGCTTCGAGAACGTCGCCAACCTCGAGGCGCTGCCGGCCACCGGGAGTTTCGTGGTGGCGCTGCCGATGAAGATCAAGGACGGCAGCGGCGGGCCGCTGCGGATCATCGCGTACGTGCCGTAAAGTCTTGGTGAATCGTGAATCGTGAATGGTGAATGGGGGGTCTCGATGCGCCGCTCCCATTCACCATTCACCATTCCCCTTGGTTGGAAGGCAGGTCATTCGGATCGAATGACTTTCCCGTCTTTCATCACGAAGCTCACCCGCTTCAGCGCATTGATGTCGTCCAGCGGGTTGCCGGGCATCGCAATCAGGTCGGCCGCCATGCCGACCTTGAGGAAGCCGCGCTGGGCGTCGAGCCCCAGCAGCCGGTGCGCATCGGTCGTCATCGCCTTCAGTATCGCCGGGGCGGGGATCCCCGCTTCGACCCAAGGGTCGATGCCGGTGAGCGCGTCCTGGCCGCGGGTGGTGTCGGGCTTCATCGCGATCGCGTCGGTGCCGTAGACCAGCTTGACGCCGATCTTGTAGGCCCGCCGCAACCGGTCCACCCACTTCTCGTGCGCCGCGCCGGTATCGTCGTTGGCGAGGTACTCGGTCCCGACCAGCACCACGTCGTTCTTCTTCGCCAGCTCCAGGTCGGCGTCGCTCATCGTGTAGCCGTGCTCGATCGAGTTGACCCCCGCCTCGGCGGCGTTGTGCGCCCCGGGGCCGGTCCAGGCGTGGGCGGCCAGCTTGAGGCCGGCCCTGGCCGCCTCGTCCTTGATGAAGCGGATGTCGTCGGCCGAGTAGATGTAGCGCTGGTCGTCCACCACGATCTTGATCACGCTGGCGCCATAGTGGATGTTCTCGCGCACCGCCTTGAGCATCTCGTCGCGGGTGTCGGCGAAGAAGTACTCCGGCTCCGCCAGCTCCTGCTTGTTCGGCTGCAGATGGAACTGCCCGCCATAGGCCGCGATGATCCGGCCGGCGGTGAGCATCGTCGGGCCGGGGATCCAGCCCTGCAGGATCGCCCGACGCACCTGCACGCAGTCGTAGTTCCCCTCGTTGCCGACGTCGCGCACGGCGGTGAAACCGGCCTCGAGCATCGTCTTGGCGTTGACGACGCCCTCGACGGCACGGAGCGCGTCGGGGTCGTAGAGGGTGGTGACGTAATAGTTGCCGTGGTCGCGCAGCGGCTGCACCGCCATGCAGAGGTGGGTGTGCGCGTCCACCAGCCCGGGCGAGACGGTCGAGCCGGACAGGTCGATCACCGTGGCGCCCGCGGGGATCGCCACGCCGGCGCCGATCGCCGAGATGCGGCCGCGCTCGACCAGGATCACCTGGTTGCGGGCGACGGTCCCGGCGTCGGGATCGACGACGGCGCCGGCACGAATGGCGGTCACCTGGGCGCCGATTGGCGCAAGGGGAAGGACGAGCAGGAGCATGACGGCACGCAGGCGGGGCATGGTCGACTCGGTGCGCGGGGAGGGGAGGACTTGGGGAACGCCTGAGGGTAGCGCCGGCGTGGGCATTGCGCGAGGGACCGCAACCGATCGCCCGGTTTCCCGTAGATTCCCGATCAGGACCCTCATCCCTTCCTCCGATCGGGAGCATGCCGTGGGACTCTTCTGGGACCTCATCCAGCAGAACCAGCTCAGCGAGCACAACCAGCGCGCCAACGGACTCGAGGCACGCGTGGACTATCTCGAGACCGAGCTTCGCCAGACCCGCGAGGTGCTGATCGAGGTGATCAGCCGCCTCGAGCGCCATCTGGGCGCCGACCTCGATGGCGACGGCCGGGTCGGGTAGGCGCTCTCCATGGCACTCCGGAGCCGGCTCCACCTGCCGATGACCGGGCGGTCGCCGACCGAGCCCCACCGCGCCGCCACTCCGCTGGAGCTGTTCTTCGACCTCGTCTTCGTCGTCGCGCTCGCCCGCGCGGCGGCCGCGTTGCATCACGCCGTGTCGGCCGGCCACCTCGCCGACGGGCTGCTGCTGTTCGCGATGGCGTTCTTCGGGATCTTCTGGGCGTGGATGAACTTCACGTGGTTTGCCTCGGCATACGACACCGACGACGTCCCGTATCGCCTGCTGGCGTTCCTGCAGCTCGTCGGCGCCCTGATCTTCGCCGCCGCGGTGGGCGAGCGATTCGTCGGCCAGGCGTACCCGGTCGGGGTGTTCGGCTACGTGATCATGCGGGTGGCCCTGATCGGCCAGTGGCTCCGCGTGTCGCACCAGGATCCGGGGCATCGCGCCACGGCGCTGCGCTATGTGGTCGGGATCACGGTCCTGCAGTCGCTCTGGGTCGCGACGATCTGGATGCCCGAGACGGTGCGCATGTCGGTCTTCTTCCTCCTCGCGGGCGCGGAGATGCTCATGCCCCTGATCGCCGAGCGGGCCGGCGGGACGCCCTGGCACCCGGGGCACATCGCCGAACGCTACGGCCTCTTCGTCATCATCGTCCTCGGCGAGTCGGTGCTGTCGGCTTCGCTCGCCATCGAGGCGATCACCAGCACGACCGGATTCGACCTCGCCCTGCTCCCCACGGTCGCCGGGGGCCTCCTCGTCCTCTTCGCGATGTGGTGGATCTACTTCGACGGCGCCCCGGTGACGCTGCTGGACCGACTCCCGGGGGCGTGGTGGTTCGGATATGGCCACATCTTCATCCTCTGCGCCGGGGCGGCGGTCGGTGCCGGGATCGCAGTCTCGGCCGACCTGGCGACCGATCACGCGGCGGTCTCGTCGTGGCTGGCCGGCGCGCTGGTCGCCTATCCCGCCGCCGTCTTCCTCAGCACCCTCTGGCTCCTTAGCCTGCTGACGGGCGGGTACGACGGAAACGCGGCACTGACGCTCGGCGCCCTCCTCGTCCTGGTCGGGGCGCCGTGGACCGGCGAGCCGGTCCTCGTCAGTGGCGTGGCGATGGCCGGCCTCGTGGCGGGAAAGCTCGTCCTCCGGCCCCACGGCCCCGATCCGCGACCGGGGCCGCCCGTCACGGCCGGGTGACGGCCCCGGGGGGGATCTTGCGCAAGGTCGGGACGAACGACAGCATCATCCCGATTCGCAGGTCCCGCCCCGAACTCGAGGTAGTCCCGATGCCCATTCCCGCCCCGACCCGGGTCCTCGTCGGCATCCTGGCGCTCGGCGCCGCCGCGCCGCTGGCTGCCCAGGACAAGGACAAGGACCAGGTCCAGAAGTGCGACAAGCCGATCGGCACCCTTGCCGTCGTCGAGCCGCAGCAGCAGTACATGGCCGCGTTCCAGCGCTACGGCCTCGGCTCGCCGTCCGGGATCATCCGGATGATGGTGCAGCAGTCCAACTGCTTCCTCGTGGTCGAGCGCGGCGTCGCGATGCAGAACATGATGCAGGAGCGCGCCCTGGCCGGCTCGGGCGAGATGCAGGAAGGCGAGAACATGGGGAAGGGGCAGATGAAGGCGGCCGACTTCATCCTCACCCCCGCCGTCGTCTTCGACAATCCGAACGCCGGTGGCGTCGGCGGCGCGGTGGGCGGCCTCCTCGGCCGACGGGTCGGTGCCGTGGCGGGCGGCCTCAAGTTCAAGGAGGCGCAGACGAGCATGCTGGTGGCCGACGCGCGCACCTCCATCCAGGTCGCGGCGGCGGAGGGGAAGGCCAAGAAGACCGACTTCGCGGTCGGCGGCTTCGCGTGGATGGGTGGCGGCGCGGTGGCCGGCGGCGGCTACAGCAACACCGCCGAGGGGAAGGTCATCGCGATGAGCTACCTCGACAACTACAACAACGTCGTCACGGCCCTCAAGGCCGATGCGCGGATGATGGCGCGTGCCGAGCGCTTCAAGCCCGAGGGGCTCGAGGGCGACCAGGTGGTGGCCGGCGCGTTCGCCGAGGGCGACGTGGTGACAACCAAGATCGGCAACGTGAAGCTGCTGGCCGAGCCGAAGGACGGCGCCAAGGTGGTCGCCACCCTCGGGGCCAGCGAGCAGCTGATCTACCTCGGCAAGGAGCAGGACGGCTACGTCAACGTCCAGGGGTCCGGCGGCGACGGCTGGGTCAAGAAGGTGCTGGTCAAGAAGTAGTCGCTCCCGCCATTGCCCGCCGCGCCACGCGCCCGTATCGTCATGGTACGGGCGCGCAGGGCGCCCCCCGTCCGCGGGCAGGACTGCGTCCACCTGTGCAGTGCCCCAGCAGCACACAACACGAACCTCCTTGCCCGGCGCTCGCGGACCTCGGGACGATTCCTGGAGGCTCGTCATGCCCGTCGCCAAGCTCCCCGTCTATCCCGATCTCGACCAACTTCGCCGCCAGGCGAAGGAACTGCTGCGCGACCTTCGCCGCGGCGAAGCGGCGGCCGCTGCCGAGTTCGCGGAGTTTCATCCCCGGCCTCCCGGCCCCGAGGCGGCCCAGCTCGCCGACGCGCAGCTCGTCATCGCGAGGAAGTACCAGGCCACGGGCTGGCCCCGCCTGGTCGAGGCGGTCGAACTGGTCCACGCGATCTGGGCCGACGACCTCGAACGCGTGCAGGCGCTCCTCACCCGCAACCCGCGCCTCCGCGACGAGCACGTCCTGATCCGGACCGACAGCAACTGGGGTCCGCCGATGAGCTATGCCGCAAACGTCGGCCGCGACCGGATCATCCGCTGGCTCCACGACATCGGCGCGACCGACCACGAGCACGCGATCGGTCGCGCGGCGTTGCAGGGGAAGGTAGGCACCGTCCACCTGCTGCATGGCCTGGTCGGCAGGCCACCGGTGCCGGAGGGTGCCCTCGGCGGCCCGGCCTACACGCTCAACCTCGCCGGCACGGCGGTGATGCTCGAGCTCGGCGCCCGCGCGGTGGACGATGCGGGACGACGACTCGCCCCGGTGGACGTGGTGCTCCAGACCGACTCGCGTCGTCGCGAGGCGAAGCACGGCATCCTTGCCTTGTACGAGCAACACGGGCTCGAGTACCCCGACACTGCCCCGATGGCGTTGCATCGTGGCCGGATCGATTTGCTCGAACGTCATCTCGCGGCGGATCCGCACCTGTTGTCGCGCACCTTCAGCCACCGGGAGATCTATCCGGCGGAGATGGGGTGCGGGGACCCGCTGGACGCCACGGTCGGCACGCCGCTCGACGGCACCACGCTGCTCCACATGGCGATCGAGTTCGACGAGCCGGAGATCCTCGAGTGGCTGCTCGCGAAGGGCGCCGACGTGAACGCCCGAGCCAGGGTCGGATCGAGTGGCTTCGGCGGCTACACGCCGCTCTTCAGCACCGTCGTCTCGCAGCCGAACTTCTGGATGAACTACAATCGCCGGGGACCGTTCGAGGCGCCGGTCACCCGGCTGCTGCTGGAACGCGGGGCCGATCCGAACCTCCGCGCCTCGATCTGGAAGCGGCTCCATCCGGGGCACGGCGAGCCGATCCGACGCGACTACCGCGACGTGACCCCGCTGTCCTATGGGCGGCGGTTCCACGACCCGATCTTCGTGAGCGAACCCGCCCTCCGGCTGATCGAGGAGGCGGGCGGCGTCGAGTAGAACGACTCAGCCCGGCACGTCGAGATGCCACGACGTGTGGACCCAGCGCGAGCCGACCCGGACGAACACCTCCGTCGCCCGGCCGCGCTGGGTCGTCCGTGCGCCGACGGCGTCTGACCATTCAAGGGCGTACTGCGAGAACATCACCACGACACGATCGAACTGATGCGTGATGGTGTGCTCGAAAGAGAGTGTCTGGAGACGGTTGCCGCGTTCCCGGAAGGCCGCCGAGCCGGAGAGGGTCTCCTCCAGCGACTGCCATCGTTCCGAGTCGGGCGAGACGGCGACGAGTTCCGGGCCGAGCAGTTCGCGGAGACGGGGGAGATTGCCAGAGAACCACGCCAGCCAGACGTCCTCCCGCAGCCGCTGCAACTTCTCGAATTCGGCCGCCGGGAGCGTCGTCGTGGCGCGCGGCGCCGATTGGGCGGTGAGCGGCAGGGCGAGGGCGGTCATCGCAAGGGCAAGCAAGGGGACGTGCATCGGCAGCTCCGTTGAGGTTGGCGGAAGGCTACCGGGCACCTCGCAGCAGCGATTGCACTTTTCGTCGGGATTCGCCGGCGGGAAGTCTGCGCCATGCCGAGGGCCGCGCGCCGAGGGCACGCTGGAAGGTGCGGCAGAAATGGCTGAGGTTGTCGAACCCCGAGTCGAGCGACGTGGCACTGACGGAGGCACCACCCTGCAGACGGCGCGCGGCGAAGGCCAGGCGCTGGGCGAGAACGAACTGGTGGGGTGACGCACCCAGGTAGCGCCGGAACGCATGGGTGAGCCGCGCCGCGGTCATGCCGACCTGCCGGGCACGATCGGCAATGCGGATCTGTGCCGCGGGATCCGCCTCGATCGCCCGACAGGTGACGAGCACCGCCTCGAGGTCCCGGGGAGAGCGGGCGTAGGGCCCCCGCCTTCCGGTGACGGCCCCTTCGCTCACGAGGGCGTCGAGTGCGGCCAGCGCCCACCGCTCGAGGTTGAAGGCGTCGCGTGCGGCGGCCGCCCGGGCGAGCCGGTGCTGCGCCAGCGCAAGGCGAGGCGACGCGTGCACCCGCGCGTTCCGGCCGCTTCGCGTCCAGGCATCCTCGAGGCCCGCCACGGCTGCCTCGTCGAACTCGATCGCCAGGCAGACATCATCGGGACAGCGCTCGTGGTGATGGCAGCGGAACGCCAGTCCGGGGTGGCTGAGGAGCACGCTGCCCGGTTCCAGCTGCAGCCGGTCCCCCCTAACCGAGACATCGAACCGTCCGGCCCGGACAAAGGCGATGCCCCATCCCGCGCCATGTTCGAGGTCGGGGTCGTGGTGCGGCTCGCCGGGCGGATGGTCGAACCGGCCCACCGAGAGCTCGGTTGTCGTGGCCAGGATGGTCGTGCGGATCACGGGGTCGGCCTCCGGTGCCGGCGGAACGTCCGGCATCACTGGATGCGGAGTCGGCCGGAATATCGCGACAACGGCGATCGGTCCGTCAGGGCCCCCTGGGGAGGCAGCCGGCGCCTCCGCTAAGCGACGTCAGCAATTAGCTTTATCCCATGGCCTCGGACCCTGTTCTCGATGGGCTCATCGTCGGCTCCGTGCCGGCGGTCGCCCGTGCCGTCTCCCTGGTGGAGAACGCCCGGCCGGGGTTCGAGGCGCTGCTCAGCGCCATCCATCCCCGGCTCGGGCGGGCGCGCCGGATCGGGATCACCGGGCCGCCCGGGGCGGGGAAGTCCACCCTGAGCGAGCGGCTGGTGGCCGGGTGGCGGAAGGCCGGGCTCAAGGTCGCCGTCGTGGCGGTCGATCCCACCTCGCCGTTCACCGGTGGTGCGCTGCTGGGCGACCGGATCCGGATGGAGAAGGTCGCCCTCGACCCCGGGGTGTATATCCGGTCGATGGCGACGCGCGGCTCGCTGGGTGGCCTGGCCACGGCGACCCGCGAGGTGGCCGACGTCCTCGACGCGGCGGGCTTCGACCGAATCCTGGTGGAGACCGTCGGCGTCGGGCAGTCGGAGCTCGACGTGGCGCGGATGACCGACTCGACCGTGCTGGTGCTGGTGCCCGAATCCGGCGACGGGATCCAGGCGCTCAAGTCGGGTGTGATGGAGGCGGCGGACTGCTTCGTCGTCAACAAGGCGGACCGGCCGGGCGCGCCGAAGATGCGACGCGAGATCGAGCTGGCGCTTGACCTTCGCGCGGGCAAGGCGCTCCGCAACATCCCGGCGCACCACGGCGCGCTGAAGGGTGCGGCCAAGGCGGCGGCGGAGCCGCCGGAGGGTTGGCGCCCGCCGGTGCTCGAGGCGATCGCGCTGAAGGACGAAGGAATCGACGCGATCCTCGAGGCACTCGACCGCCACTGGGACCTTACCTCGGCGAGCGGTGCCCTGGCGGAACGGCGGCGGGCCCGGCTGCTGGAGCGGACCCGCGCCGTGGTGAGCCGGGCGGTGGATCGCTGGATGTGGAGTGACGGTCCGGTGCAGGCGCTGGTCGCCGCGCGACTGGACCGGATCGCGGACGGCAGCACCTCACCCTACGATGTTGCCGCCGAGGTGGTGGCGATGCTTCGGGAGGAGACCCCGGTATGAGCTCCATCACCGATCGCGACCTGCTGGAGGACCGCCTCGCGGCCCGCGAGGCGGAACTCGCCCAGCTGCGCCGCGAGGTCGCCGAGTGGCGCGCCCGCATGGCGCGCCTGCCGCATCGCGATGACAGCGACTTCACCTCGCTCTCGGGTCGCGACCTGGAGCCGGTCTACACCGCCGCGGACGCCGCGGGCGCGCCCGAGATGCCGGGCGACTACCCGTTCACGCGCGGCATCCACCCCACGATGTATCGCGGCCGGCTCTGGACGATGCGGCAGTTCGCCGGCTTCGGGACCGCCGAGGACACCAACAAGCGCTACAAGTTCCTGCTGGAGCGCGGCCAGACCGGGCTCAGCGTCGCGTTCGACTTCCCGACGCTGATGGGCTACGACAGCGACCATCCGCGCTCCGAGGGCGAGGTCGGCAAGTGCGGCGTCGCGATCGCGTCGCTGGCCGACATGGAGACGCTGTTCGACGGCATCCCGCTCGACCAGGTGTCGGTCTCGATGACGATCAACGGGCCGGCCGCGATGCTCTTCTGCTTCTTCGTCGCCGCGGCCGAGAAGCAGGGCGTGCCGATCGCGAAGCTGCAGGGGACGATCCAGAACGACATCCTGAAGGAGTTCGTCGCCCAGCACGCCTGGATCTTCCCGGTGGAGCCGTCGCTGCGGTTGATCGTGGACATGTTCGAGTGGGCTGGGGAGCACACCCCCAAGTGGAACACGATCTCGATCTCGGGCTACCACATCCGCGAGGCCGGCGCGACCGCGGTGCAGGAGCTCGCCTTCACGCTCCTCAACGGCTTCACCTACGTGGAGCGCGGCATCGCCAGGGGCCTCGACGTGGACGACTTCGCGCCGAGGCTCTCGTTCTTCTGGGACGTGCACAACGACTTCTTCGAGGAGATCGCGAAGATGCGGGCGGCGCGGCGGATCTGGGCGCGCCACCTCAAGGAGCGCTACGGCGCCAGGGACGAGCGGTCGCTCAAGATGCGCTTCCACTGCCAGACGGCGGGGGTGTCGCTCACCGCGCAGCAGCCGCTCAACAACGTCGCCCGGGTGGCCTACCAGGCGATGGCCGCGGTGCTGGGCGGCACCCAGTCGCTGCACACCAACGCGCTCGACGAGACGCTGGCGCTGCCGACCGAGACGTCGGTGCGGGTGGCGCTCCGCACCCAGCAGATCCTCGCCCACGAGACCGGCGTCGCCAACGTCGCCGACCCGCTGGGCGGCTCGTGGTATGTCGAGGCGCTCACCGACCAGCTGGAGGCCGAGGCGGAGGCGATCTTCGCCCGGGTGGAGGAGCAGGGCGGCGTGGTGCCCTCGATCGAGGCCGGCTGGTTCCAGCGCGAGATCGCGGGGGCCGCCTCGCGCTTCCAGGCCGAGGTCGAGGCGGGCCGCAAGCTGGTGGTCGGCGTCAACGCGTTCGTCGAGGACAGCGAGGAGCCGATCGAGATCCTGAAGGTGGAGGAGGCCGCCGAGCGCGCCCAGCGCGAGCGGATGGCGGCCCTCCGCGACCGGCGCGACGACGCGCTGGTCACCGGGCGCCTGGCGACCCTGCGCGCCGACGCCGAGGCGGGTCGCAACGTCATCCCCGCGATGCTCGACTGCGCCCGCGCCTATTGCACGCTGTACGAGATCCGGCACGTCCTCGAGGAGGTCTGGGGATCGTACCGCGAGCCAATCTTCTTCTAGCACGCACGAGGGAATCGTCTCATGCCTGCCGCACGCACCGCCGCCACCGACCGCCAGCTCCTCGGCATGAAGCCGGGGGACGATCCGGTCGTCACCTGCTACCTCAAGATCGAGCCGCGCGACCGCGCCCGGCGGAAGTACCTCACCAAGGCCAAGAATCGCGTCAAGGAGATGGAGTACGCCCTGCCGTCGCTCGGGTGGGACAAGAAGCACGAGACCCAGATCAAGGACGACTTCAAGCGGATCCTCACCTGGCTCGGCGACGCCGACCGGCTGCCGTCGTCGCAGGGCGTGGCGATCTTCGCCTCGAAGGGCCAGAAGCTGTTCGAGGTGCGGCCGCTGCCGCGGGTGCACCGCTCGCGCCTGGTGGTCGATCGCACCCCGCTGGTGCGCGAGCTCGCCGCCAGCGAGGAGGAGTTCGGGCGGATGTTCACGGTGGTGCTCGACCGCGCCACCGCGCTGATCTGGGAGGTCACCGCGTTCGAGGCGAAGATGGTCCGCAAGGTCGAGACCGAGGTGACCCGTGGCGGCCGCTTCCACGCCGAGGCGCGCAGCAACCTGACCGGCGAGCACACCTACCAGAACCGGATCCAGAACGAGAAGAAGCGGCACCTCGAGGCGGTGGCCCGGGCGCTCTTCGAGATGGACCGCCGCTCGCCGGGGCACCAGATCGTGCTGGCGGGCGCCGGCAGCGATGCCAGCGCGCTGGAGCCGTTCCTCCACAACTACGTGGCGGACCGGCTGATCGGCGTGGCGCGGATGACGCCGAAGGACGCGACGCCGAACGCCGTGCACGAGCTGACGATGGACGTGCGCGAGGCGCATGCGCGCGCCTCGGAACACCGCCACCTCGAGGAGCTCACCGAGGGCCTCGGCACCGGCTGGGCCGTCAACGGCCTCAAGGACACGCTGCGCGCGCTCGGCAACGGGCAGGTGCGCACCCTGCTGGTGGACGGCGATGCCAGCCGGCGCGGCTTCCGCTCGCTGGCCACCGGTAGGCTGGCCGCCGCGGCGATGGACCTCAAGACCGACGGCGAGGTCGTGGCCACCCTGGACGTGATCGACGACGCGATCGAGGAGGCGCTCCGCCAGCGGGTCGCGCTCGACGTGGTGTACGACGAGGACGCGCGGGCCGGGATCGACGGCCTGGCGGCACTGCTGCGCTTCAAGTGACCGGAGGAGACGCCCGATGATGGCTGCCGCCGATGCCCCGCCGCTGCCGCGCCCCGTGCGCGTGCTGGTGGCCAAGCCCGGACTCGACGGACACGACCGCGGGGCCAAGGTCGTGGCCGCCGCGCTGCGCGACGCCGGGATGGAGGTGATCTACACCGGCCTCCACCAGACGCCCGAGATGATCGCGTCCGCCGCGATCCAGGAGGACGTCGACGTGGTGGGGCTCTCGATCCTGTCGGGCGCCCACATGACCCTCTTCCCGCGGGTCCGCGCACTGCTGGTGGAGCAGGGGCGCCCCGACATCCTGGTCACCGGCGGCGGCATCATCCCCGAGGACGACATGGGGACGCTGACCTCCGGCGGGATCGGCCGGCTCTTCGGCCCGGGCACCCCGACCGGGGAGCTGGTCGAGTACATCAACGAGTGGGCCCGCAGCCACCTGCGTCCCTGACCGGCCGATGCCTCCAGCGAAGAAGGACGCCGGCCGGCTGCGCGAACTCACCGACGCCTGGCGCGAGCTGACCGATCGGCTCCGCCAGGGCGGCGGCGCCAAGCGGGTCGCCAAGATGCACGGCAAGGGGCAGCTGTCGCCTCGCGAGCGCGTGGAGCGGCTGCGCGACCCCGGCACGCCGTGGTTCGAGATCGGCCTGCTCGTGGCGCACGACCGGTACGACGGCGAGGCGCCGGCGGCCGGCGTCCTCACCGGCGTCGGCGTGGTGAGCGGCCATGACGCGGTGATCGTCGCCAACGACGCGACGGTGAAGGCGGGCGCCTGGTGGCCCGAGACGATCACCAAGATCCTCCGCGCCCAGGAGGTCGCGATGCGGCAGCGCATCCCGATCGTCTACCTGGTCGACTCCGCCGGCGTGAACCTCCCCTACCAGGGCGGGGTGTTCCCGGGACAGTACGGCGCCGCGCGGATCTTCTACTACAACTCGCTCATGCGCCGCTACCTGCAGGTGCCGCAGGTCGCCGCGGTGATGGGGAGCTGCATCGCCGGTGGCGCGTACCTCCCCGCGCTCTCCGACGTGATCTTCATGGTCGAGGGGACGTCGTTCATGGGCCTCGGTGGCCCCAACCTCGTCAAGGGTGCCACCGGCCAGACCGTCGACAGCGAGACGCTCGGTGGGGCCAGGACCCACACCGAGACGAGCGGCGTCGCGCACTACACCGCGAAGACCGACGCCGAATGCCTCGAGCGGATCCGCGAGTATGTGGGACGGCTGCCGCGACAGGCGGAGGGCGGGGTCCGGGGGACGGCGCCGACCCGCGGTCCCGCCGAGCTCTACGACCTGCTTCCGCACGACCATCGCCTCTCGTACGACATGCGGCACGTGCTGGAGACGTTCATCGACGGGGGCAAGCTCGACGAGTTCCAGCCCGACCGCGCCCGCGAGATGCTCTGCGGCCACGCCCGGATCGACGGGATGCCGGTCGCGCTGATCGCCAACCAGCGTGGCATCATCAAGGGACACCCGGGCGAGCGCCCCCGCTTCGGCGGCATCGTCTACGCCGAGAGCGCGGAGAAGGTGGCCTACTTCATCGAGACCGCCAATCGCGAGCGGCTGCCGATCCTCTTCGTGCAGGACGTGTCGGGGTTCATGGTCGGTCCCGAGGCCGAGCACGAGGGGATCATCCGGGCCGGCGCGCACTTCGTCGAGGCGATGGCGACGGCCACGGTGCCGAAGCTGGTGCTCACCGTGAATCACGCCTCGGGCGCCGGCTACTACGCCATGGCGGGGCAGGGATTCGATCCCGACTTCATCGTCTCCTGGCCCACCGGCCGGATGGCGGTGATGGAAGGAGAGAGCGCCGTCATGGCCGTGCACGGCCCGGCGATCCAGAAGGCGCAGGCCGAGCGGCGGCCGCTCGATCCCGAGCTGTCGGCGGCGGTGGAGGCGATGCGGGCGGATTACGAGCACCAGCTGAGCGCGGAGTTCGCCGGCGCGCGCGGCTTCGTGGACGCGATCATCGCGCCCGAGGAGACGCGAGACGTGCTCGCCTTCCTGCTCCGGGTCACGTCGCACCACGACGGCCCCCACCTCGGCCCGTTCGTCCTCGACCGAATCAGGTGATGCGCAGGGCGCTGCCGCTCCTCCTGCTGGCGGCCGCGTGCGGCGCGCCACCCGCCCCGGAAGCGGTGCCGCGGCCGACCTCGCGCACGCCAGGCGTCGCGGCGGCGCCGGTGGTTACCCTCGGCGGCAGCGCGGGCCTCTCGCCCGGACAAGTGCCCGACCGCCACGAGGCGGCGATCGCCGCCTATCGGTCTGGGCTGATGCCGCTGCACGCCACCCACGTCGACGAGTTCGCGCAGCTGCAGCCCGAGGCCGACGGCCGCGGGGTGCTGATCGCGATCCTCGACAGCGGCATCGACCCGACGGCCGAGGGGCTCGGCACCACCAGCGACGGCGCTCCGAAGTTGCTCGATCTCCGGGACTTCAGCGGCGAGGGCGCCATCGCGCTCCGCCCGGCGCGGATCGATCGCGACACCGTATGGGTCGGCGATCGGCACCTGGCGGGCGCGGGCCGGATCCTCGCG
Organism: uncultured Gemmatimonadaceae bacterium; assembly: GCA_964557115.1. GTDB lineage: Bacteria > Gemmatimonadota > Gemmatimonadetes > Gemmatimonadales > GWC2-71-9 > Palsa-1233. The sequence continues at coordinate 108,293 of CAZKYO010000003.1, read as the reverse complement.
ATGGCGGCGGGGCCGGTCTTCGGCGGACTGGTGCCGGAGGTGCGCTACGGCGAGGCGCCCGGCGCAGACCTCGACGCCAACGGCCGGCTCGGTGACACGCTCCTCGTGATCGTCGCGCGCGGCGCGCCCGACTGGCTCGTCTTCACCGACCGCAACCGCGACGGCTCGCTCGCCGATGACCGTCCGGTGCGGGACTATCATGTGGCCCGCGAGTCGTTCGGCTGGTCGGCCGCGGGCTCGCCGACGATCGGCGTCGCGGCCAACATCGACGACTCGGCCGGCGTGCCCCGGCTCGACCTCGTCTTCGACAACGGCGGCCACGGCACCCACGTGGCCGGGATCGCCGCCGGTCACGACCTTTTCGGGGTGAAGGGCTTCGACGGCGTGGCACCCGGGGCCCGGGTCCTCGGCCTCAAGATCGCCGACAATGCCGACGGTGGCGTGACGACCACCGGCTCGATGGAACGGGCGATGGCGTACGCGATCGCCTTCGCCGAGTCGCGGCGGATGCCGTTGGTGATCAACCTCTCCTTCGGCGTCGGCAACCAGCTCGAGGGCACCGCGCGGATCGATGCCGTGGTCGACTCGATCCTGGCCGAGCATCCCGACGTGGTGATGACCGTCTCGGCCTCCAACGACGGCCCCGGACTCAGCACCCTGGGCTTTCCGGCGAGTGCCACGCGGGTGCTGTCGGTGGGTGCCACCCAGCCGCTGGTGTTCAATGGCTACTCGCCCAACGACCCGACGCCCGATCCGGTGGCGCTCTTCTCGAGCCGCGGCGGCGAGCGCGCCGGCCCGGAGGTGATCGCCCCGGGGACGGCGTGGTCCAGCGTGCCGCGCTTCGACACCGGCAACGAGGAGAAGAGCGGCACCTCGATGGCGTCGCCGCACGTCGCCGGGCTGGCCGCGCGGCTGCTCTCGCTGCCCCGGAACGGCGCGCCGCCGCCGCGCGCCATGGTCAACCAGGCGCTCACCGCCACGGCACGCGCCGTCAGCGAGGCGACGGTGCTCGACCAGGGCGCCGGCGTGCCGGATGTGATCGCGGCGGCACGCTGGCTCCAGAACCAGTCCGACGTCCCGCGCCTCGGCGTGGTGGTGGACGGCCAGCCGACCCACAACGCGATCTGGTTCTCGGTCGGCCCGGCGCCGACCGGAGCCAAGCTCCGGGTGCAGCGGGTCGGCGGCGCGCCGATCGCGCGGCTGCGGGTGCGCACCAACGTGCCGTGGTTGTCGGTGGAGGGGCCGACGCTCCGCAACCTCTCGCCCGATGGCGTCGCACTCTACCTGCAGATCGACCAGAAGCTCGTCGCGGCCCCGGGCGTCTACATCGGTGCCGTGTCGCTCGAGGATGCCGACAACGAGGCCCTCGGCGTGCTCACACGGATCCCGGTCACGATCCGGGTGCCCCTGGCCGACGGCGACGGCGCCTCCGGTGTGGCCCAGGTGCACTCCGGTGGCGTGAGTCGCTTCTTCTTCCGCGGCGAGGAGGGACGCGGCTTCCGCGTCGAGGTCGGTACCCTGGCCGCCGACGGACTGGCGCTCGTCGCGCTGCACGAGCCCGGCGGCCAGCCGTTCCGCGACGTGCCGATGACCCCGGCCGGCCACGGCGACGGGGCGGGGCTGCTCGAGGTCGACGCCGAAGACGCACAGGCCGGCTGGTACGAGGTGGACGTCCTCGCGCCGCCCAGTTCCGGCGTCGCGGCCCGGGTGACGATCCACCGCAGTCCGGTGCGGCTCTCGGCCCGACTGGAACCGAGCGCGCTGGTGGTTGACGCGGCGAACCTGACCGCCCGGCCACTGGAGTTCCGCCTGCGCGCCGCGCTCACCGGTGCGGAGTGGCAGCGGCACCTCACCGGCGATTCGTCGGCGGTGCATGTGGAACGGCTCCCGGTCCCGACCTGGGCCGCCTCGCTCGTGCTCGACGTCACGATGCCGGAGGCGAGCTGGTCGCGCTTCACTGACTTCGGCGTCTCGCTGCGGCGCCTCGACGGACGGATGGTCGCCGAGTCGCCGCTCAACTACGCCTTCGGCCGGATGCGGGTCGACCTGCCCGAGGATGTTCGCGGCGACACGCTGCTCCTGGTGCTCTCGCCGGCCGCCGCGGTGAGCACGCCGGCCACGCCGTGGGAGGTGATCGCCGCGGCCCGCTTCCAGGCGGCGCAACCGATCGCGATCGACCATGGCGGCACGCCGCGCACGACCAACGCACCCGGCGTCAGCCGACAGGTGCGCTTTCCGTTCGAGGCGCTGCCGGTCGAGGTCCCGACCGGCTGGCGTCCGCTCGTCACGCTGATAGCCCTCGAGGGCGACGCCGCGGTGTGGACCCGCGAGCTGCCGCTCATCGAGCCGTCCAGGGGAACGCCGTGAAGCAGAAGAAGACCGTTCGCATCGCCAGTGGCCAGGGGTTCTGGGGCGACTGGCTCGAGGCGCCGATCCGCCAGGCCAAGGGCGGCCCGATCGACTACCTCGTGATGGACTACCTCGCCGAGGTGACGATGTCGATCCTGCAGAAGCAGCGATCGCGCGATCCCTCGCTCGGCTACGCCCGCGACTTCGTCACCCAGGTCGAGCGGATCCTGCCCGAGATCGCCGGCGGTGTGCGCGTCGTCTCCAACGCCGGCGGCGTCAATCCGCGCGCCTGCGCGGAGGCGGTGCGCGCCGCCGCCGACAAGGCAGGATTCGGCGACCGGATCCGTATCGCGCTGGTGCACGGCGACGACCTGCTGCCGCGGCTCGACGAGCTGCTCGACGCGGGCCAGGCGCTCGCCAACATGGACACGGGGCGGCCGCTCACCGACATCCGGACCGAGGTGCGCTCCGCCAACGCCTACCTCGGCATGAAGCCGGTGGTCGAGGCGCTCGATCGGGGCGCCAACATCGTCATCACCGGCCGAGTGACCGACACCGGGCTCACCCTCGGGCCGCTGATGCACGAGTTCGGCTGGTCGGACGACGACTGGTACCGGATCGCGGCGGGGACGGTGGCGGGCCACATCCTGGAGTGCGGCGCCCAGAGCTCCGGCGGCAACCTGCTGCGCGACTGGCGCAAGGTCCGCAAGCTCGAGGATGTCGGCTTCCCGATCGTCGTCGCCGAGGCCGACGGCAGCTTCACCGTCACCAAGCACCCCGGCACCGGCGGCGTGGTCAGTGTCGCGTCGGTCACCGAGCAGCTCGTGTACGAGATGGGCGACCCCAAGGAGTACATCACCCCGGACGGGATCGCGGATTTCACGACCATCCGGCTCGACCAGACCGGCCGCGACAAGGTGCGGGTCTCGGGAATCGGCGGCCGCCCGCGCACGCCGATGCTCAAGGTCTCGATCGCCTATGCGTGGGGATGGAAGGCGGTGGGCACGCTCGTGTATGCCTGGCCGGAGGCGCTCGACAAGGCGAAGGCCGCCGACCGGATCCTCCGCAAGCGGCTCAAGGCCCTCGGCCTGGAGTATGACCAGGTGCTGACCGAGTTCGTGGGTGTCGATGCGACCCACGGCCGGCTGGCCGGCGAGCCGGATCCCGAGATCGCCGAGGTGATGCTGCGGGTGGGTGTCCGGAGCCGCGATCGCGCGGCGGTGGAGCGGTTCACCCGCGAGATCGCGCCGCTGGTGCTCACCGGGCCGCCGAGCGTGACCGGCTTCGCCGGCGGGCGACCGCAGGTGGAGGAGATCGTGGCGTACTGGCCCGCGCTGGTGGCGCGCGAGCTGATCGAACCGCACGTGACCGTGGAGATGCTCTGATGGCGACCACCCCGATCCAGCTCCGCTGGCTCGCCCACGCCCGCAGCGGCGACAAGGGCGACGCCGCCAACGTCGGCCTGATCGCGCTCGACCCCGAGCACTACGAGCTGCTCCGCCGCGAGGTGACCGCGAAGCGGGTCGCGCGGCATTTCCGCGGCATGGTCAGTTCGGTCGACCGCTACGAACTGCCCAACCTGCACGCGCTGAACTTCATGCTCCACGGCGCGCTCGACGGGGGCGGCACGATGTCCCTCAAGACCGACGCGCAGGGGAAGGTCTTCTCGACCGCGCTGCTCCGGATGGAGATCGAGGTGCCGCGCAAGCTGGCCAGGCGGGTGAAGGAGGCGACCCGATGAGCGGGAGTCTCGTGACGACGCTCGAGGAGGGACTGCTCACCGTCACCCTCGATCGAGCCGACAAGCGCAACGCCCTCTCCGACGCGATGATCGGCGGGCTCGCCGAGGCGATGGCGCGCGCCGAGCTGGAGAGCGAGGTGCGGGTGGTGGCGATCCGCGGGGCGGGGAAGGACTTCTGCGCCGGCGCCGACCTGGCCGAGCTGCTGGCGTCGGTCGCCCGGCCGCTCGACGAGAACGAGCGCAGCGCCCTGCACTTGGGTGAGGTCTTCCTGGCGATGCGCCGGCTGCCCAAGCCGGTGGTCGCGGTCGTGCACGGGCGGGCGCTGGCCGGCGGTGCCGGGCTCGCCTCGGCCTGCGACATCGTCCTGGCGGGGCGATCGGCCCAGTTCGGCTACCCCGAGATCCAGCGCGGCTTCGTGCCGGCGATGGTGATGACGATGCTGCGCCGATCGGTGGGCGAGAAGCGCGCCTTCGAGCTGGTGGCGACCGGCCGGGTCGTGGGAGCCGAGGAGGCACACGCCATCGGGCTGGTGAGTCGCGTCATGGACGACGCGCTGCTCGAGCGCGACTCGACCGACTTCCTGCTCGACCTCGCGCGGCGCTCGGGCACCGCGTTCGCACTCACCAAGCAGCTCTTCACCGAGCTCGACGACCGCAGCTTCGGGGAGGGGATCCTCCTCGGCGCCCGGGTGAACGCGCTGTCCCGCGCGACCGAGGACTTCAAGCGGGCCGTGGGCCAGTTCCTCGACAAGTGAGGATCCGCCGCCTGAAGCTCGCCTTCGCGGCGACCGGGATCGTCCTCGCGGTGCTCGCGGTGTCGCTCGACAACCGCCTCCTCAACTGGGTGGCGATCGCCGTGCTTGCGATCGCGCTGGCAATGCGGGTGATCGAGCGGCGAGGGGGAGATCCCCCGCCCGCGAGCCCGTAGCCCGCCGACTGCTGTCCCCGCCCCTGCGCGCGCAGCGCGCGGGCGGCGGGGCCTCCGAGGTTGTGATCGCCCCGACGCTTGCTGGGCACCGGTCGGAGCGTGTCGACCTCGGAGACCCCGCCGCTCCCGCTTCGCGGGAGGGCGGGGTGAATCCGCTCCCCATCGCATCGGTTTCGCCCTCGGCCCCGCACCCGGCGATGCGAAGCTCCCCCATGCTCGCCGCCGCCACCCGTCTCCTCCAGCGCTCCTTCGGCCTCGCCGAGTTCCGGCCGCTCCAGCGCCGGGTGATCGAGCCGGTCCTCGCCGGCAAGGACGTCCTCGCCGTCCTGCCCACCGGAGGCGGCAAGTCGCTCTGCTTCCAGGTGCCGGCCCTCCATGGCGAGGGAGTGACCCTCGTCGTCTCGCCGCTGATCGCGCTGATGCAGGACCAGGTGGCGCGGCTTCGGGGCCGCGGGATCCCGGCCGCGACCCTCAGCGGCGAGGTCGATCGCGCCGAGCAGGCGGCGCTCCTGGGCGAGGCGGCGCGCGGGCGGATGCGGTTGCTCTACGTCTCCCCCGAGCGCCTGCCGAGGGTCGCCGAGCGACTGGCGATGCTCGGTGTGCGGATCAACCGGCTGGCGGTGGACGAGGCGCATTGCATCGTCGAATGGGGGCACGATTTCCGGCCGAGTTACCGCCGGCTCCATGCGGTGCGCGTGGCGCTTGGCCGGCCGCCGTGCGTCGCGCTCACGGCGAGCGCCACGCCGGCGGTCCGCGCGGCGATCCGCGAAGGGCTCGGGTTTCCTCCCGGTGCGGTCGAAGTGGTCGGCTCGTTCGACCGACCCAACCTGCGCTTCGAGGTGCAGCGGGTGCACGGCGCCGAGGATCGGCTGGCGCGGATGCTCGTGCTGGTGCGCACCACCCGCGGCCCGGCCGTCGTGTACGCGCCGACGCGCGGGCTGGTGGAAGGACTCGCGAAGATGCTGGTCGAGGGCGGCGTGGTGGCCGCGCCCTACCACGCCGGGATGCAGCCCGACGAGCGGCGAGGCGTGCTCGACGCGTTCATTGCCGATCGGGTGCGCGTGGTGGTGGCGACCTGCGCGTTCGGGATGGGGATCGACAAGCCCGACGTGCGACTGGTTGCCCACTGGGCGACGCCGGCGACGCCCGAGTCGTATTACCAGGAGGCGGGCCGCGGGGGACGCGATGGTGCGCCGGCGCGCTGCATCCTGTTTCACCATCCGACCGACGAACGCCACCCGAGGCGGCAGATCGACACCACCTTCCCGCCGGAGCGCCAGGTCGAGGCGATCTGGCGCGACGCGTCGCTGCGCATCCGGCAGCCGGAGGCGGTACTCGCCGCGGCGGATCGCCTCGAGGCCGAGCTGCGTCCCGATCGCGGCACGGTGGACTGGACGCCGGTGCGACGTCGCCGGCGCGAGGCGGAGCGGCGGCTCGCGGCGATCGTCCGCTACGCGAGCGCCCGCCGATGTCGGCGGGCGACGCTGCTCGAATGGTTCGGGGAGAAGGTCCGGCGGTGCGGGGGGTGCGACGTGTGCGGGCCATAGTCCCGCCCCCGAGTGCGCCGCACGAGGGTGGCGGGATCTCCTCGCTCGCCCTGCCTGACCATGGTCGGCGCGGAGGCGACCGCGGAGGCCCCCCTGCGACTCCGCTCAGGGCAGGCGCCGCTCCCGCTTCGCGGGAGGGCGGGGCTACGGCTTCGGCACGACCGTCCCGTTCGGAAGCACCTGGAACCTCGCCTCGCGGACGTCCTCGTTGATCGGTGTCGCGCCGGCCTGCGGGGCGGCGGCGAGCAGCGCGGGGATCCACGGATCGGCGGAGGCCATGTTGACCGTGTAGCCCAGGTCGGCCATCGCGGCGACGGAGATCACGCTGAGGGGCATCGTGACGCCGGCGGAGGCGATGATCCCGGTCATCAGCTCGTTGCCGAGGACGCTCTCGCGCCAGTGACTGTCGCGTGTGCCCTGTCCGTAGAGGTTTTCCAGCGGGATCGGCATGCCGCCGTAGGCGATGCCGAGCGAGGGCCAGGCCGCGACGGCCTGGGCGCCGGTGTAGACGGGATCGTTGGTGCCGATTCCCGTCGCGATCGCCTTGTCCTGGAATCGTCGCGAGAGGAAGCCGAGGACGTGGCCCATCTCGTGGAGCACGACATCCTTGAATTGCGAATGCTGGCTCAGGTTGAGCGCGTCGGCGATGTCGAACTGCATGACGCCGACGGCAGTGAGTTCGCTGCCGGTCCGCTCGACGCACGGACCGGCCTGGCCGAGGATGTTGCCGACGCCGTCGATCGGGATGATCGACGCCCAGATGACCATGTCGTCGATCGTCTCGTTGAGCGCCGGCGAGAGCCCGGTCTGGCAGGCGCCTGCGGCGAGGATCAGCGGCTGGTTCGGCAGGTCGCCGGTGATCACCGTCATCCATCGGAGTGCCGCGGTGATGAAGGCGTCGCGCAGGTCGGCCGGCGTCTCGGTCAGGAAGCGCACGTCGATCGTGAACGGCGTGGCCGTCCCGGTCGCGGAGAACTGGACCGCGCCGCCGGGATAGCCCGGGACGATCGCCTCGATCGTGGAAGCGCCGTCGACGCCGAGCCGCCAGTCGCCCAGCGCCGCGTCGCCGTTGATGTCGGTCGTGGTGGTGTCGCCGGTGATCGTGCCGCCACCGCTCACCTTGCGAAAGATCACCGGCAGGCCGACCACCGGGCCGTTGTCGGCGCCGAGGACGCGGACCCGAGCGGTCTTCGGCACCGCGAACGAGATGTAGCCGGTCTGGGTGGTCGGCGAGATCGCCGCCACGGAACTCGGCGTGCCGATCGCCATCCCGGTGAAGGTGGTCGCCAGGCCGTTGGCGGTCCTCGCCTGCAGCGTGTTCGTCCCCTGGTCATCGCCGAGCTTCCAGCCACCGATCGTCGCGCGTCCCTCGGCGTCGGTCGTGGACTGGTTCGCGCCGACGATCGCGCCGCCACCGGAGGTCACCGACCAGGTCACGATCGCATCCGGGACCGGGTTGCCGAAGGCGTCGCGGACCCGGACGGAGGGACGCGGGATGACTTCCTGGGAGACGACGGCGTTGAGGTTGGCGCCGCCGCTGACGATCTGGAGCGACGAGGGCGCCCCGGGCTTCGCCGTGGCCGTGACGGTCTGGAACAGCGAGTAGCCGAGCGCCTGCGCCCGCAGCTGGTTGGCGCCGGGGGTGGGTCCCATTCGCCACTCGGTGACCGTGGCGCTCCCGTCGGAGCCGGTCACTACCGAGTCGCCGGTGACGCTGCCGCCGCCGGACATGACGTCGAACCGGACCGAGATCCCCGGCACGCCGCGGCCGTTGGCATCGGTCACCCGGACGCTGGGGGCGACCGGGGCGGCCGCACCGACGGTGACCTGCTGGTTGTTGCCGGCGGCGATCGTCAGGGAATTCGGCGGTCCCGGCGGTTCGGTGCCGGTGTCCTTGCCGCAGGCCACCGCGAGGGCGGCGAAAAGCACCGGAAGCAGCGACGCGAGGCGGCGCCTGGGGGCAGGGAGGTTCAGCACCGACGGGGACTCCGCGAGGAGGGGTTGCCGGGAAATATAGGAAGCTGGCCCGGATCGGTATCGGTCCGGTGACATTGCCGTAAGTCCACTTGGATCATAGCTTTCCACCATGCCACCCGGAGTCGTGCTGGTGATTGCAGGCCGTGTCGTCGGGAGGATCCAAGCCTCCCGGCCGGTGGCATCGTTCCTAAAGCAGGTTCCCTGCCGCTTCGGGACCCGCTCCGGTTCGCCTCGCCCCATTTCCGCTCGACAGCCCCATCGTCCGGCCAACCCCGGCTCGTCATCGGACCCGCGCAGCACCGAGTGCTTGCGCGCGCCCCGTGCCGACCGGCCCGTTCCCGGATCGACGGCGCTCTCGTCGGCGAGGCCAGCCCGTCCGAGGACGGGCGCTGGAGTCCCCCGGCAGCGGCCAATCGCCCCGACCGTTCGGCGGCGACCCAGAACCCTCCTGCCATCGGGCCCGAGACCCTTCCCAGGGTTGACGCCCGTTCGGATCCTCCGTGAAGCGCGAAATCCTGATCTCCAGCACCCCGCGCGAGACGCGGGTCGCGATCCTCGAGGACGACCGCCTGGTCGAGCTGCTCGTCGATCGCCCCGACAATCGCCGTAGCGTAGGCGACATCTACCTGGGCCGGGTGGACGCGGTCCTCCCCGGGATCCAGGCCGCGTTCGTCGACATCGGGCTCGAGAAGTCCGCCTTCCTGCACGCCTCCGACCTCCTCGAGCCCGAGGACGAGGAGGAGCCGGAGGAGCCGGCCGACATCCCCGATGCGCCAGAAGGCGACGACGAGGGGGAGGAAGGCGCCACACCGGCGCAGGCGCCTGCGGCCTCGAAGCGCCGCGGCGAGGGTGGCCGGCGCGAGGTCGGTGCCCGCCGGGCGGTGCCCGACATCGGCGAGCTGCTCAAGAAGGGCCAGACGCTGCCGGTGCAGGTGACCAAGGAGCCGATCTCCACCAAGGGCTCGCGGGTCACCGCGCAGATCTCGCTGGCCGGGCGTTTCCTGGTGTACATGCCGTACGCCTCCAAGGTCGGCGTCTCCCGCAAGATCGAGAACCGCGAGCAGCGCGCGAAGCTCCGCGAGATGGTGGCGAAGCACCTGCCGGCGGACGCCGGCGGGATGATCGTCCGCACCGTCGCCGAGGGCGTCACCGAGGAGCACTTCCGCCGGGAGGTCGAGTCGCTGCTCGCCATCTGGCGCAAGGTCAAGCGCAAGCAGCACTACGTCCGCAAGGCGCCGGCGCTGCTCCATCGCGAGGCCTCGCTCACCCGGGCGCTGGTCCGCGACGTCTTCAGCGCCAAGGTGGACGGCCTCTGGGTCGACTCCCGCGAGGTCCTGAACGAGATCACCCAGTACCTCGAGCAGATCGACCCCGAGCTGCTCTCCCGGGTGCACTTCTACGAGGACGACCAGCCGCTCTTCGATCACTTCAAGATCGAGGCGGAGATCCGTGACCTCTTCAAGCAGCGCGTCGACCTGCCGACCGGCGGCTACGTCATCATCCAGCCCACCGAGGCGCTGGTGTCGGTCGACGTCAACACCGGCCGCTACACCGGCAAGCGCGACCCCGAGAAGACGATCCTCCGGACCAACATCGAGGCGGCGCGCGAGATCGCCCGGCAAGTGCGGCTGCGCGATGTCGGCGGCATCATCGTCGTGGACTTCATCGACATGGAGTCCCGCGGCAACCGCGAGCGGGTCCTCCAGGAACTGCGCACCCATCTGGGTCGCGACCGGGCCCGGACCCGGGCCTTCGCCGTCTCCGAGCTGGGACTCGTGGAAATGACCCGGCAGCGTGTCCGGGCGTCACTCTGGGCCTCGATGACCCGGGACTGCCCCACCTGCCACGGCACCGGCCGGGTTTTCTCCCCCGAGGTGGTCACCCGGAGGCTGGAGCGGGCGTTGCGCCGGATGGGGCTGGAGAAGAAGGAGCGGAAGCTGGCGGTCCGGATCCATCCCGAGGTGGCGATCTACCTCCTCGAGGAAGAGCCGAAGCTGGTCAAGGCGCTGGGCCGGGAGGCCGAGGTCGAGCTGGAACTCCGGGACGACCCGATGCTTCGGCTCGACGAGTTCCGGCTGGTCTCCAGGCCGGCAGGGCGGGACGTGACGGAGCTGTACGCGGTAGCCTAGGGGCCGAGGTTGGCGAATCGAGATTGGAGAATCGAGAACAGGCCCAGCTGGTCCCCTCGACTCGCCATTCTCCAATCGCTAGTCTCCGATCTTCCCCGGCTTGCCCTAAATCGGCTCCCTGCCTATTTTTGGGGGCTACGGTTCCGTATTACGGTCAAGAGGCGAGAGAGACATGTACGCGATCTTCAAGGCCCTCGGCAAGCAGTTCCGCGCGGAGAAGGGCGTCACCCTGCAGCTCCCCTACATGGAGGGGAAGCAGGCGGGCGACGCCCTGACCTTCGACGAGGTCCTGCTGACGTCCAGCGGCGACACGATCACCGCGGGGACGCCCAACGTCGCCGGCGCCAAGGTCACCGCCGAGGTGGTCGGCCACGGCAAGGACGACAAGATCTACGTGTTCAAGTTCAAGCGGCGGAAGAACTACCGCCGCAAGACCGGCCATCGGCAGAAGCACACCGAGGTCAAGATCACCGACGTCGTGGTCGGGTGAGGTAGAGACATGGCACACAAGAAGGGCGTCGGCTCCAGCCGCAACGGTCGCGATTCCAATCCGCAGTACCTCGGCGTCAAGCACTTCGGCGGCGAGCGGGTGACCGCGGGCGCGATCCTCGTCAAGCAGCGCGGGACCAAGTTCCATCCCGGCAAGAACGTCTTCCTGGCCAAGGACGACTCGCTCCACGCCCACATCGACGGGGTCGTGAAGTTCGAGCACAAGGACAAGAACCGGATGAAGGTCTCGGTGTACCCCGCCTGACGGCGGGCAAGGATCGAGACTGGAGATTCGCGAATCGAGGGGGCCGATCCGATCAGGGTCGGCCCTTTCTGCTTCCCCGAAGCTCGGGTCTCGATTCGCGACCCTCTAGAGGTCCGCGCAGACCCCATCCACCCCCAGCTCCACCAACCGGTCCCGCTCGTCAGCGGTCCTCACGGTCCAGGCGATCAACGCAATCCCCGCCTCCCGGCAGCGCCGGACCAGCTCCGCGTCGACCATCCCGACTTCCTGCCAGAGGGTGCTCGCACCGGCCGCGGTGACCTGGGCGATCGGATCGACCGGATAGCTGCTCGACAACACGCCGCCACGGAGTCCCGGGGCCTGCGCGAGGAGCCGGGCGACGACCCGGTGGTCGAACCCGTGGACCTGGACGTGCGGCAGCCAGCGACGGTCGGTCAGCGAGCCCAGCAGGTCGCGGTCGCCGGCAGGGGTGATGCCCTTCGCCTCCACGTACACCCGGAGCCCCGGCATCGCCTCGAGCGCCTCGCGGAGCGTCGGGAGCATCGACCCGTCGGCGAGCCGCTCCTGGCGGACGCCCTGGAGGTCCGTCTCATTGATCCTCCGACCGGAGGGCAGGGTCGGGTCGTGGTGAACGACGGTTTTTCCATCCGCGGTCGTGTGGACATCGAGCTCAACCCCGTCGATCGGGATCGCGGTGTTTTCCACAGCCGCCCGGAAGGCGGGGAGGGAATTCTCGATGCCACGGCTGGTTACCCCGCGGTGGGCGATGAGCTGGGTCGTCGACATGCGTTGAAAGTCCGGTGGAAGCGGCTGTGGAAACCATGTGAACTACTCAGAATTCACCTGAAATCACACGTCTTATCACCAATGTAGACGATGTGTTGTGGGAATTGTTAACAACAATCCGAGAACGGAGAACTGAGGACAGAGAACCGAGGAGGGGAACGGCGATCGTGGTGTCGTCCGGTATTCAACGCCCAGCCCTCGGTTCTCCGTTCTCTGTTCTCCGTTCTCCGGCTTTAACATATCTGCCCATGCCCCGTCCTCTGCATCGATGACCGTCGCCGCGGACCATCCGACCGACGCGCAGCTCGTGGCTGCGTGGCGGGGCGGCGACGAAGCCGCCGCCGCCGCCCTCGTGCGGCGGCATGCGGTGCCCCTGGGGCGGTTCCTGGTGTCTCGCGGGGCAATCTCGGACTGTGACGACCTGGTGCAGGAGACGTTTTTCCGGGCGTTTCGTGGGCTCGACGGCTGGCGCGGCGACGCCCCGTTTCGAGGGTGGCTGTTCCGGATCGCGATGAACCTCGTGCGCGACCGGTACCGGCGGGGTGGTGGTCGGGTCTACGTCGAATTGGGCCCCGGCGACCGGGTGGACCATGCCGATCCCGCCGCCGAGGTGATCGCGGACGAGACCGCCGGCAGGATCCGGGAGGGGCTGGCGGCGCTCTCCCCGATGCAGCGGGAGGTCTTCCTCCTCCGGGTGGAGCAGGGGCTCGACTACCGCGAGGTCGCGGCGGCCCTGGAGACGACCGAGGGTGCGGCACGGGTGCACTACCACCACGCAGTCCGGCGACTGCGGGAGCGACTCGAATGATGGACGGACATCTCACCGATCGGATCCCCGACGTCGCGCACGGCGCCGGCACCTGGACCGCCGAGGAACAGGGTCACCTGGCCACCTGTGACGACTGCCGTCGCGAGCTGGCGCTGGTGGGGGATGTGCTGGCCCGTGCGGCGGGAGCGTCGGGGCTCGACGTCGAGCGCATCGCCTCCGTGGTGCTGGCGCGGCTGCGCGACGAAGTGAGGGTCGTCCCGATCGCCTCCCGGCGAGGCACAGTGATGCGCTGGGTGGTCGGCCTCGCCGCCGCGGCGGCCGTCGTGGTGACGGCGATCGTCTGGCGGCCAGGGAGTGCACCGGAGGCGGTTGCGGTGGGGACCGCGCGTGCACCGACGATGCTGCCGGAACTCGACGCCCTGCTGGACTCGGAACTCGAGGTGGTGCTTGCCTCGATCGCGCCGGACGAGGTCGAGCCGCTGGGCTCGGTGCCGCGGCTCGGCGACCTGACCGACACGGAACTCGAACAGCTGCTGCAATCAGTGGAGGAATCATGAAGACCACGTCGCGCGCGGTGCTGCTGGCCGCACTGCTCAGTGCCCCGTCGCTGCTCGTGGCCCAGGTTGCCGGCCGGCCAGCGCCGGTCCGCGAGCGGATCGAGCAGGTGTTCATGACGCGCCTGCGCCAGGACCTTGGCCTCTCGGCGGAGCAGGCGGACAAGGTCGGTGGCGTGCTGACCGACTGGGGCGGCAAGCGACGCGAGCTCGAGGACCAGGAGCGCGACTTCCGCCGGGCCCTCGAGGGCCAGCTGCGTCCCGGCGTCGCCGCCGACAGCGACTCGCTGACGCGCCTGGTCGATGGGCTGTTGCAGAACCGGGTGGCCTACGCGCAGTCGTTCCAGTCCGAGATGCGTGACCTGACACCGATCCTCACCCCGGTGCAGCGTGCCCAGTTCCTCCGCTTGCGCGACAACCTGTTGCAGCGGGTGCGCGACCTGCAGGACCAGCGCCGCGACGGCCCGCCGGTCGGGGCGCGTCGGCCGTAATCCGGCGGCTGGGGGCCGCTCCCGCTAGATTTCCGGGATGGAAAACGTCCCGGTGCGGTCGAGGTCCTGGCGGCTCCCCGTGTTCCTTGCCGCCCTGCTCGTCGCGGTGCCCGTGGCCGCGCGGGCCCAGGAGGTCGTGCGCGTCGCGGTGAGCGGCACGATTGAGAACGGCCTGGCGCCCTACGTCGAGCGCGCCCTCTTGCAGGCCGCCGAGCGCGGGGCCGCGCTCGTCATCCTCGACATCGACACCCCCGGCGGGCGCATCGACGCCGCCGAGCGGATCACCGACGCGGTGCGCGCCTCGCGGGTGCCGGTGGTGGCCTGGGTCAATCCGCGCGCCTGGAGCGCCGGGGCGATGATCGCCCTCTCGGCGGAGAAGATCTACGTGGCCCCCGGCGGCGCGATCGGCGCCGCCACCCCGGTGGATGGCAGCGGCACCAAGGCCTCCGAGAAGATGGTCAGCGCGATGCGCGCGGAATTCCGCTCGCTGGCGGAGCTGCGCGGCCGCAACCCGGCACTCGCCGAGGCGATGGTGGACGAGTCGATCGACATCCCGGCACTTGCCCCGGCGGGCAAGCTGCTGTCGCTCACGGCGTCCCAGGCGATCGCCAACGGCATCGCCGACGGCGAGGCCGGCTCGCTCGATGCGCTGCTGTCGGTGTCGGGACTCCCCGGGGCGACGGTGCGCTCAATCTCGCCGAACTGGGCCGAGCTCGTGGTGCGGTTCGTCACCAACCCGGTCGTCGCGCCGCTGCTCCTCTCGATCGGCCTCCTCGGCCTGCTCTTCGAGATCAAGGCGGGGGCGTTCGGGATCGGCGGGTTGGTCTCGCTCGCGTCACTGGGTCTCTTCTTCGGCTCCTCGTTCTTGCTCGGCCTCGCCGGCTGGGAGGAAGTGCTCATGCTCGGTCTCGGCGTGATCGCGCTCGCGGTCGAGGTGCTCGTGCTGCCGGGCTTCGGCGTGGCGGGGATCGTCGGCCTGCTGCTGATCGGAGGGTCGATGGTGATGGCGCTGCTGGGATCGGCGCCGACCGGCGGCGACGTCGCCACCGCGATGGGCATCCTCGGGGCGTCGCTGGTGATCACCGGCGCGGTGTTCTTCGCCTGGATCCGGCACCTGCCGAACAGCACCCGCTGGAGCGGCCTGCTGCTGCGCGACAGCGTGCACCGCGGCGAGGGCTACCTCTCGGCGCCGTCACGCGACGAGCTGGTGGGGAAGGGCGGCACCGCGCTCACCGACCTGCGTCCCTCGGGCACCGCCGAGGTGGAGGGCGAGCGGGTGGACGTGGTCACCGAGGGCGAATTCGTGAAGGCCGGCGCCGCCGTCGTGGTGCTCCGCGCCGAGGGCTATCGTCACGTGGTGCGCGCTGCGCGCCCCGTGCCACCGACAACGGACTGAAGGAGCCGGAACCGTCATGAACCAGGACACCGCCCCGCTCGCCACGCTGCTCGTGCTGGGCTTCCTCATCCTCCTCTTCGGGATGCTCTTCTTCCGGTTCATCCCGATCGGCCTCTGGATCCGCGCGGCCGCGAGCGGCGTGCGCGTCTCGTTCATCACGCTCATGGGGATGCGGCTCCGGAAGGTCAACCCGGCCCGCATCGTCGACCCGCTCATCACCGCCACCAAGGCGGGGCTGATGCTGCGGATCAACGACCTCGAGGCGCACTACCTGTCCGGCGGCAACGTCGCGCGGGTGGTCAACTCGCTGATCTCGGCCGACAAGGCCGGCATCGCGCTCTCGTTCAAGCAGGCGACCGCGATCGACCTGGCCGGGCGCGACGTGCTCGAGGCCGTGCAGGTGAGCGTGAACCCGAAGGTGATCACGACGCCGAAGGTGGCGGCGATGGCGAAGGACGGCATCCAGCTGCTCGCGATGGCGCGGGTGACGGTGCGCGCCAACGTCGACCGGCTGGTCGGCGGCGCCGGCGAGGAGACGATCCTGGCGCGCGTCGGCGAGGGGATCGTGAGCACCATCGGCTCCGCGGCGAGCCACAAGGCGGTGCTCGAGAACCCCGACATGATCTCCAAGACGGTGCTGGCCAAGGGCCTCGACGCCGGCACGGCATTCGAGATCCTCTCGATCGACATTGCCGACGTCGACGTCGGCAAGAACATCGGCGCCGAGCTGCAGACCGACCAGGCCGAGGCCGACAAGCGGATCGCGCAGGCCAAGGCGGAGGAGCGCCGGGCGCTCGCAGTGGCGATGGAGCAGGAGTACAAGGCGGAGGCCCAGAACCAGCGCGCCAAGCTGATCGCGGCCGAGGCGGCGATCCCGCTCGCGATGGCCGAGGCGTTCCGCGACGGCAACCTCGGCGTGATGGACTACCAGAAGTTCCGCAACGTCGAGGCCGACACCGAGATGCGCAAGGCGATCGCTTCGGGCGAGCAGCCGCGCGCACCCGAGCAGGGCTGAGCCGCGATGGAGCCCGGCGCGATCTTCGTGCTGCTGGTCGTCTGGGCGATCGGCTCGCTGGTCGCCAAGGCGGGGAAGGCCTCGCAGCAGCAGCGCAACCGGCCGCAGCGTCCGTTGCCGGTGCCGCGGCCGCGCGCCGAGCCGGGGAGCTACGAGGACCTGCTCGCCGAGATGCGGCGCCAGCTGGAGCAGGCCCGCGACCTGGACGAGCGGGGGCGCGAATCGGTGGAGGTGGCGCCGGTCGTGGTGACGCGTTCGTTGCCGGTCCCGGCGCCGTCGCAGGCGCCGGTGGACTTCGACGACCAGGCCGAGGCGCTGGTGCGGCGGCGGGTGGACCTCGCGGAGGCGCGCAACCGCGAGTGGCGACCAGCGGACCACGCCGCCTTCGACGCGAAGATCCGGAAGGCGAAGGCCGCCGCGCCGGCGTCGTCCGTGGCGCGTCCGGGCCTTCGCCAGGCCCTCATCTGGAGCGAAGTGCTCCGTCCGCCGGTGAGCCTGCGAACGGAGATCGGCGAGGGGTGAACCGGGCTCGGTGCGGTTCCCCTTCACCCTCCAACCTTCACCTGCTGCCGAACTCCTCCTCGTAGCGCTGCATGCACGCGACGATCAACCGCTCCGCCGCCTCGCGATCGTCGAAGCCGCGGCTCTCGGTGCGGGTCCCCTCGAGATCCTTGTAGACCTGGAAGAAGTGCTCGATCTCCCGCAGGGCGTGGCGCGGGATGTCGCCCAGTCCGCGCATCTGCTCGGCGAACGGGTCGTGGGTCGGCACGGCGATGATCTTCTCGTCGTTCTCGCCGCGGTCGATGAGGTTGAAGACGCCGAGCGGGCGGACCTCGACGAGGCAGCCGGTGAAGACCGGCTCGGTCATGATCACCAGGACGTCGAGCGGGTCGTGGTCCTCGGCGAGGGTGCGGGGGATGAAGCCGTAGTCACCCGGGTAGTGCACCGAGCTGTGCAGGAGCCGGTCGAGCCGGAAGACGCCGAGGTCCTTGTCGAGCTCGTACTTGTTGCGCTCGTTGGCGGGGATCTCGATCACCGCGGTGACCAGCGATGGCGGCTCGGCGCCGCTGGGGATGTCGTGCCAGGGGTGGAACGGGCGGGGCGAGATCACGGCGGGGCCTGGTGAATGGTGAATGGTGAATGGTGAAGGGGAGGGCTATCGGGCGCCAGCCCCGTGGTGACGATCCGTCGCTCCCCATTCACCATTCCCCATTCACCATTCACCATTCGCCTCACCGCTTGCCGCCGCCGAGCCCTTCCTGCATCCTTCGGCAAGGCCCGAGTGGCGGAATGGCAGACGCAGCGGACTCAAAATCCGCAGGGGGCAACCCCGTGAGGGTTCGACTCCCTCCTTGGGCATGGTGGCACCTCCCGGCGCGCCGGCCACGGCGGCGGGAGTCCTCGCGGCCCCAGCCCCGGACCCGGCATGCCTGACGGCGCGGCGCCCCGCAGTCCCCGGCGCCTGACGCTCTACTCGCTGATACCGCTGCTTGTCGCGGCGGCGGTCGCGCTCGGCTGGGCCCTCCAGCGCGAGGCCCTGTTCACGATCATCCCCGGCTTCCCGGCGATGGTGCCGGCAACCGTCCACCTGATCGCCTTCGTGGCGGTCGGGCTGCTCGTCTCGCGCCGCGTGGCGTTCTGGCTGGGCGTGGTGGTGATGGTGCTTGCCGCCCTGCTGCTCCTCGAGCACTTCTACCACTTCAGCACCGGGGTGCTGCGGCTCCATCCCTTCTCGCAGGAGTACGTGGACCGCATCACGAGCGGCGCCCGCCCGGCGACCACGACGCTCACGTGCTTCGTCTGCCTGGGCGGTGCGCTGTCGCTCCTCGGGCTCGATCGACCGACCCGGGCCGGTCGCCTGCTGCCGGGCGCGCTGGCGGCGGGAGTCGCGGCGATCAGCTGGGCGATCCTGTTCGCCTACACCGTGTGGGCGTCGGGCATCCGGGACGCGAACTTCCTCGCCGGCATCGCCGTCCCGACCGGGACCGCGATCCTGCTGCTCGCGATCGGCCTGATTCATCGCGGCTGGTCGCGGCTCCCGGCCGAGGATCGCCCGCTGGGGATGCAGTTGTGGGTGCTGGCCGGCTGGATCGGGCTCGGCAGCTACGTGTTCGTCACCCTGGTGTGCACGCCGGTGCATCCGATCTCCAACGGCGGCCAGCTGCTCCTCGGCGTGCTGTTCGCGCTCGGCACCGCGACGCTCGTCGCCGTGGCGCTGGTGAGCGCCGAACGGGCGCGCCACGCGGGCGCCGCCTTGCGCGAGGCGAACGCGATGCTGCGCGCCCGGGAGGCAGAGCTGTCGCGCTCGGAGGAACTGCTGCGTGCCGCGCGCGACGGGTCGCTCGACGCGTTCTTCCTCCTCGGCCCGGAGCGCCACGCCGACGGCACCGTCGCCGACTTTCGCCTCCTCGACGTGAACAGCCAGGCCGAACGACTCACGGGGCAGCCGCGCGCCGTGCTGCAATGGGCACTGCTCGCCGACGCCTTCCCGGTCGCGCAGGAAATGGGCTTCCTCGATCGCTACCGCGCGGTCCTCGCCACCGGCGTCCCGTTCGAGGAGGAGTTCAGCACCGGGGGGACGCGGCCGGGCACCCGCCCCCGGTGGATCCGTCTGCAGGCGGTGCGGGCGGGCGACGGCGTGGCGCTGTCGGTGCGCGATGTCACCGAGGCGCGGGAACTCGAGCAGCAGGTGCGGCACGCGCAGCGGCTCGATGCCGCGGGTCGCCTCGCCAGCGGCGTGGCCCATGACTTCAACAACATGCTCACCGTGGTGCTCGGCACCGCCGACGAGCTGCTCGCCGATCCGGCCGTGCGGCTGGGCCACGCAAGGGACCTCCACGCCATCCGCGAGGCGGTCGAGCGCGGCCGCGAGCTCACGGGGAGGCTGCTCGCCTTCTCGCGGCGCCAACCGTTGCGGCGCGAGCCCTGCCGCCTCGACCGGATGGTGGAAGGGGTGATCGAGCTCGCCCGCTCCGCGCTGCCGGCCGGCATCGTCGCCCGCGTCGTCGCCGGCGACACGCCGGCAACGGTCGAGGGTGACCGCCTCATGCTCGAGCAGGCGCTGATGAACCTGGTCCTCAACGCGCGCGACGCGATGCCCGCGGGCGGCGAGCTGACCATCACGACGGACGTGCTCGAACTCCAGCGCCCGCTTCGGCACCCGACCGGCGAGGTGACGCCGGGCACGTGGGCGCGGGTCGAGGTCCGCGACAGCGGCACCGGCATGGCGCCCGAGGTGGCCGAGCACGCGTTCGAGCCCTTCTTCACCACCAAGCCGACGGGGCGCGGCTCCGGACTGGGGCTGTCGACGGCCTATGGCATCGTCCGGCAGGCGGGCGGGCACCTGTTCGTGGCCGAGACCGGGCAGGACGGCACCGCGGTGCAGCTGTACCTGCCCGTGGTCCACGCCCGTCCCGAGCTGGACGGCGTCCCGGGAGCCGTCGGCGGCCTCGTGACGCCGGGCAGTCCGGTGGGCGGGCCCGTGCTCGTGGTCGATGACGACCCGGAGGTGCGCGACGTGGTGTCGCGGTTGCTGCGCCGCATCGGATGCGAGGTGGAGCTGGCGGGCGACGGCGTCGAGGCCCTGGCCGCCCTCTCGCGCGGCGGGTTTCGCCTGCTGGTCACCGACATGGTGATGCCGAGGATGGGCGGGGCCGAGCTGGCCCGCCGCGCGCGGGGACTCGATCCCGCGATCGCCGTCGTGTACATCTCCGGCTACACCGAGGACGAGGTGGCGCTGCGCGGCGGTGAACGGCCCGGCGAGTGCGTCCTCGCCAAGCCGTTTACGACCGAGGAGCTGCTGCACGCGGTGGGAAAGAGCCTTGGCCCCGCGGTTCCTGCCGACCCGGACCCGGGCGCGCCCTGAACGATCAGGCCCCATTATCTTCATGGCCACCTGCAGGCCGGTGCCGTCGCCACTCCAGCCGTGGAAGCTCATGTCCGTCCAGCTCTCGCTGCACGCCGCCGATCCCGCCAGCCTTGATCTGCCCCTCGTCGCCGTCGCGGTTGCCCGGGCCGACGCGCGACCTGAGGCGCTTGCCGCCCTCGATGGCGCGACCAACGGGGCGATCGGCAGCGCCTGGTCGAGCGGCGACTTCACCGGCAAGCGCGACGAGACGGCGATCTTCTACTCCACGGGTCCCGCGCGCCGGATCCTGTGCATCGGCATCGGCGACGCCGACAAGGTGACGGCCGGCACGATCCGCCGGGCGGCGATGATCGCGGGCAAGCGCGCCCGCACGATCGGGGTGGAGGCGATGGCGTTCGTGGTGCCGTCCACCGGCGTCGCCGCCGATCGCGCCGCGCAGTCGGCGGCCGAGGGCGTGGCGTTCGGCGCGTGGCAGTACACCGAGCTGCGCCGGCCCGCCGATCCCCCGAAGCCGCCCCTCGGGCGTGCCAGCATCGTGGTGCCCGCGATCGACCCGGCCGTCGAGGCGGGCTTCGCGCGCGGCACCGCGATCGCGGCGGGGCAGGCGTTCACGCGCGGCCTCCAGGTGCTGCCGGCCGACACCTGCACGCCGGCATTCCTCGCCGAGCGCGCGACCGAGCTCGCCAACCGCCACGGCATGAAGATCACCGTGCTCGACGGACCCGCGCTCGAGGCCGAGGGGATGCACGCGCTGCTCGCCGTGGCCAAGGGGAGCGTCAACGCGCCGCGGTTCATTGCCATCGAGTATGCCGGCGCGCCGGGCGCGCCGGTGGTGCTGGTGGGGAAGGGCGTCACCTTCGACTCCGGCGGCATCTCGATCAAGCCCGCGCAGGGGATGGAGGAGATGAAGTACGACATGTCGGGCGCCGCCGCGGTGCTCGGCACGTTCGAGATGCTCGGCACGCTCAAGCCCGCGCTGCACGTCGTCGGGCTGGTGCCGACGGCGGAGAACATGGTCTCCGGCAGCGCCTACCGCCCGGGCGACGTGGTCCGCAGTCACTTCGGGAAGACGATCGAGGTCCTCAACACCGATGCCGAGGGCCGCCTGCTGCTCGCCGATGCGCTCTCGTGGGCACGCCGGTACCAGCCGTCGGCGGTGGTCGATTGCGCGACGCTCACCGGGGCGGTGGTGATCGGGCTGGGGCACACCGCGAGCGCGGTGATGGGCACCGACGATGCCCTCATCGCCCGGCTGCGCGCCGCGGGCGAGGCGTCCGGCGAACGGCTCTGGGAGCTGCCGCTCTGGGACGACTACCGCGAGCTCATCAAGTCGGACATCGCCGACATGAAGAACACCGGCGGGCGGCCCGCCGGCAGCATCACCGCCGGCTGGTTCCTGAAGGAGTTCGTCGAGGGCTATCCCTGGGCGCACCTCGACATCGCCGGCACCGCCTACACCGATCGCGAAGCGGCGACCCACGGCAGGGGTCCGCTCGGCGTGCCGATGCGGCTGTTCGCGGAGTTCCTCCTCGCCGGGACCTGAGTCCCCGATGTCCCGGCTTGGCGGGCTCGCGCTCGCGGCGTGCCTCGCGCTGCCGATCTCGCTGGCGGCGCAGGTGCCGGTGCGCGATCCGAACGACACGCTGCCGTCCGCCGACAGCACCAGCACCGACTCCAGCGCGACCGAACGACTGCTCGCCGTGGAGGGGCAGGCGCGCGTCTTCCTCAACACGCTTCCGCGCGTCACCCTCGCCGACGTCCAGCCCGCGGGCAGTCGCATCGTGCTCACCCGCGACTCGATCGACTGGGCGCCGGCGCGCACCGTCGGCGAGCTGATCGGGTCCGTGGCCCCCGCCTACCTGTGGCGCGGCGGCTGGCGGGTGCGGCCCGAGGTGCCCAACGTGCTCGGGCATGGCGCCACCTCGGTCGAGTATCTGGTCGATGGACGGCCGTGGCTCCCGATCGGGCCCGATTCGGTCGCGGTCGATCCCTCGACGTGGGCGCTGGCGATCTTCGACCGCGTCGAGATCGAGCAGGAGCCGGCCCGGCTCCGCGTCTACCTCTACACCCGGATCCACGACCGGCTCGCCACGAACACCGCCATCGCGGTGTCCACCGGCGACCGCGGCCTGGCGCAGTACTTCGGGCTGTTCGAGAAGCGGTATGCCAGCGGACTCGGCCTGTCGCTCGCGGCGGACTACACCGGGGTCAATGCGCCCGAGGGCGGCAGCGGCGGGGCGAGCGTCACCAACGGGTGGGCTCAGCTCTCGTGGCTGCCGTCGCCGCGCTTCGGTGCGCAGCTGCAGTACCTGATCCAGGCACCCAAGCGCGACGTGCTCCTCGCCGCCGAATCAACCGACACGCTCGATCCCGGCCTCGACGGCCGACGGTCCGACCTCGAGCTGCGGTTGTCCTGGCGGAACCGGCCCGGCCCGCTCGGCCTGCGCGCCGACGCATGGGCGGCCCGGTCGGGCTGGACCGGCGACACCGCGCGACAGGAGATCGGCACGTTCGGCACCGTCCTCGGCTACCGGCGCCCGACCTGGTCGTCGGAGCTGCAGGTGCTGCACCACACCGAGTGGACGCCGCTCTCGAGCCGCCTCGCGTTCGGATGGACGCCCACGGCGGCGCTCTCCGCGGCGATCGAGGGGAACTACCAGAAGCACGAAGACGACCGGCGGTCGGCTTGGGCCACGGCGCGCGTCGGGCTGGAGGTCCCGAAGGGCAGTCGCCTCATCCTCGGCCGCCACCTCCCGGTGGGCCTGCGGTTGGGCGGCACGGTGAGCCACGGCGAACGCGTCGAGGCGCCGGCCCTGGCCGACCTGCAGCCGGCCTCGTTCAGCAACTACGAGGTGATGGCGGCAATCGATGCCGGCTTCCTGACCGCCGAGGGCCGACTCCTCAGCACCGACGCGTGGACCGCGCTGCCGTATCGCCAGTTCAGTCGCGTCGTCTCGTTCGAGCGCCAGCCCCGGACCGAGTGGCTGACCGCGCGTGCCCGGCTCGCCCCGCTCTCCTGGCTCGCCTTCGCGACCAACTACCAGCACCCGCTCGGCGGGAAGCTGCCCGACGGCGTGCCACCCCACCACGCCTGGACCACGGCAACGATCAACTCGCGCTTCCTGCACAACTTCCCAAGCGGGATCTTCCGCCTCCAGGTCCAGGGGGTGGTGGAGACCTGGAGCCCGGGGACGATCGGCCGGGATGTGGACGGTGCCGCGATCGCCCTGCCCGGGCTCACCTTCGTGCGGGGGGTGATCGAATTCCAGATCGGGCCGTTCACTGCCTACTGGGACCGGGTGAACTTCCAGGCCACCCGTCAGGGGGCGGTCCCCGGCTACCCGATCCTCTCCCTGGGCAGCAGCTACGGGATCCGCTGGCGGTTCGACAACTAGGGCGGGCGTGACCGGGGATCGGTCTCGCGCCAGGCCTCCCGACGCTCCCATCAGGCCCCGATCCGGGCTATCTTTCCCAGCTACCCCCGGCCCGGAGCACTGGACGTGGCACTGAGCATGACCGGGTTCGGGTCGGCCGAGGGCGATGTCGGAGGGCGTCGGGCCCGGGTCGACGTCCGAACCGTCAACCATCGCTTCCACCACGCGTCGATTCGCCTGCCGGCGGACCTCGGCGGGTTGGAGGCGGAGGTCCGGGAGGCGCTCAAGCAGCGGATCGATCGGGGCCACGTGACGATGTCGGTCACCTGGGTCGATGCTCCGTCACTTGGCGTCCGCATCGACTGGGATAGGGCGGCCGAGGCCGCGACGGTGCTGCGGTCGATGCGCGAGCGGCTCGCGCTGGGCGGCGAGATCACCGCGGAACAGGTGCTCCGGTTTCCCGACGTGCTGGGGAGCGAGCGCGAGGCGGCGGCGGTCGAGTGGGCGGCGCTCGCCCCGGTGGTGGTGGCGGCGCTCGACGAGTGCCTCGAGGCGCGGCGGCGCGAGGGTGCCGCACTCGGCTCCGAGATCGCGGATCGTCTCGGGGCGATCGCCGAGGGAGCCCGGCGGGTGGCGGCGCTCGCGCCCGAGCGACTGGCGCGCGAGACGGGCCGGCTCCGCGAGAACGTGCGGACGCTCGCCGACGGCGTGCAGGTGGAGCCGGCGCGGTTGGCGCAGGAGATCGCAATCCTGGCCGACCGGCTCGACGTGACCGAGGAGCTGGTGCGCCTCGCCGCCCACGTGACGGCTGCACGGGAGGCCCTCGGGGCCGACCGCCCGGTGGGGAAGCAGCTCGGCTTCCTCGCGCAGGAGCTCGGGCGCGAGGTGAACACGATCGGCAGCAAGGCGAACGACGCCGCGATCGCGCACGAGGTGATCGCGATGAAGGGGGAACTCGAGAAGGTGCGCGAGCAGCTGGAGAACCTCGAGTGACGCCGTTGCTGCTGGTGCTGTCCTCGCCGTCGGGCGGCGGGAAGTCGACGATCGCCGGCCGCCTCCTCGCGGCGCGCGACGACATCGGCTACTCGATCTCGGCGACGACCAGGACGCCGCGGCCGGGCGAGCAGGACGGCCGCGAGTACCATTTCCTCACGCCGGTCGCGTTCGAGGAGAAGGTGGCGGGGGGGGAGTTCCTGGAGCACGCCGTGTACAACGGCCAGCGCTACGGGACCTTGCTCGAGGAAGTGCGGCGGGTGACGCAGGGCGGCCGGCACGCCCTGCTCGACATCGAGGTGGCCGGCGCGCGGATGGTCCGCGAGCGGCATCCCGACGCGGTGCTCGTCTTCCTCCTCCCGCCGAGCGGGAAGGTGCTGGTCGAGCGGCTCCGCGCCCGCGGCACCGAGGACGAGGCGGCGGTGGCCGGCCGGCTCGAGCAGGCGCTCGAGGAGTTGTCGGCGGCGGTGGAGTACGATTTCGTGGTCGTGAACAACGACCTGGACGAGGCGGTCCGGAAGGTCGGCGAGATCCTCGACGTCGAGTCGCACCGGATCAGCCGGCTCAGGAACACCAGGATGCTGCTCGACCGCCTCAAGGCCGAGGTGGCGGCGGAGATCGCCAGCGGCACGACGCAGGCCCAGTAGACCCTCTGGAGGTTGGCAATGGAAGTGTTCACGCCGCAGGAAGTGGCTCGCAACACCGGCTCGAAGTACCGCGGGGTGCTGGTCGCCGCGCGTTTCGCGCGCTACCTCAACGAGTTTCCCCGCGAGTCGGTCGCGAACTTCGAGCGGAGCGAGGGCGTCAAGAAGCTCACCACGCTGGCGCTGAAGAAGCTGACCAGCGGCGAGCTGACCTTCCGCGAACTCCGCCGGCGCCGCACCGAGGCCTGAGATGTGGCGGGGCCGCCATGTCGTCCTCGGGGTCACCGGGGGGATTGCGGCCTACAAGAGCGTCCACCTTGCGCGCCAGCTCACCATGCGCGGCGCCAGGGTGGACGTGGTGCTTTCGCGCGGCGCGAGCGAATTCATCGGCGCGGTCACCTTCGAGGCCGTCACCCGCCGCCCGGTGCGCCGCTCCCTCTGGGAGCCCGACACCGCGCTCGACCACGTCACCCTGGGTGAGCAGGCCGACCTGATCATCGTGGCGCCGGCGACGGCGTCGCTCATCGCCCGTGCCGCCGCCGGCACCGCCGACGACCTGCTCGCCGCCATCCTCCTCGCCGCCCGAGCGCCGGTGCTGCTCGCCCCGGCGATGAACGACCAGATGTTCGCCGACCAGGCGACCACGCGAAATCTCGGGCTGCTGCGCGCCAACGGTTGGCACACCGTCGGGCCGGTGGTCGGCGCGCTCGCGGAAGGCCCCAGCGACCGTCCCGGACGGATGGCCGAGCCGGAGGCGATCATCGCCGTCGGCGAGCGGATCCTCGCGGGCGAGGGCGCCCTGACCGGCCTCAAGGTCCTGGTCACCGCCGGCCCGACGCGCGAGGCGATCGACCCGGTGCGGGTCGTCACCAACCGTTCGAGTGGCAAGATGGGATTCCGGATTGCCGAGGCGGCATGGCGACGCGGCGCGGAGGTGGTGCTGGTCTCGGGCCCGACCGGCGAGGCCGCCCCGCACGGCGTCACCGTCCTGCACGTTGAGTCGACCGCCGAGATGGCCGAGGCGGTGCGCCGCCACCTGCCGACCAGCGACGTGCTTGTCATGGCCGCGGCGCCGGCGGACTTCCGCGTCCGCGAGCCGAGCGAGCGGAAGCTCCCCCGCGGCGACGGCACCCTCACCCTCGAGCTGGTGCCGACCGACGACGTCCTCCTCGGCACCCTCGATGAGCGCCATCCGCGACTCACCACCGTCGGCTTCGCCCTCGAGACGGGCGGCGCGGTCGAGAAGGGACGCCAGAAGCTGGTGCGGAAGCAGCTCGACATGATCGTCGTGAACGACGCGCTCGAGCCCGGCGCCGGCTTCGAGGTGGACACCAATGCGGTGACGATCCTCGACGTGCACGGGGGGGAGCAGCGGGTGTCGCTGCGCGACAAGCGCGACGTGGCCGAGGCGATCCTCGATGCGATCGAGGCGTACCGTGAATGATGCGGTCCGCCGCTGGCTCGAGCTGCAGCGGGACCTGGGCGGCGACGAGGTCTATTTCGACCGTCCGCTCGCCGCACCGGCGCCACCGGCCGACGCCACCCGCGCCGCCGCGTCCGTCCCGGTCGCCGAGGAAGCGGCCCCGGCCGCTCCCGCCTTCCGCCCGAGGCAGTATCCTCCCGGGATGGAACCCGAGTGGCTGAAGGGCGCGCCGCCGATCCCGGGCCCCGGGCTGTCGATCCCGACCCCGGCGCCGGCGCTGCTCGATCGTGACGCGGCCCTCGAGTCGCTCGAGGCGGTGGCCGAGGCGGTGTGCGCCTGCACCCGCTGCCCGCTGGCCAAGGGGCGCACCAAGGCGGTGCCGGGGGAGGGGAATCCCGTCGCCGGACTCATGGTCGTCGGCGAGGGGCCTGGGGAGCAGGAGGACCTCTCGGGGCGGCCGTTCGTGGGTCGTGCCGGGGAACTGCTCGACAAGATCCTCGGCAGCATCGACCTGCCGCGCCCGGAGGTCTTCATCGCGAACGTGGTGAAGTGCCGCCCGCCCAGGAACCGGGCGCCGCTTCCGGACGAGCGCGCCGCCTGCCTGCCGTATCTTCATCGGCAGATCGCGCTGGTGAAGCCGAAGGTGCTGCTGGCCCTCGGTGCCACCGCGGCCGAGGCGCTCCTGGGGGTCAAGCGACCGCTCGGCGACCTGCGGCTCAAGGTGCACCGGCTCGACGGGATCCCGCTGGTGGTGACGTACCACCCGGCGGCGCTGCTCCGCAACCCGAACTGGAAGCGACCCGCCTGGGATGACGTCCGTATCGCCCGCCAGCTCCTCGACGTCGATGACTGACCCGTTCCAGGGACGCAATGTCCCGTGGAGCGCCGAGGCCGAGCAGGCGGTCCTCGGCGCGATGCTCATCGACGGCGACGCCGCACTGCGCGGCGCCGAGCTGCTCGAGGACGGCGCGTTCTACCGCGAGCCGCATCGCCGGCTGTGGCGGGCGCTCCGCGCGCTCGTCGAGCAGCGGATGGTGGTGGACTACGTCACGGTGCGCGACGAGCTGGCCCGCCGGGGCGAGCTGGAGGCGATCGGCGGCGTCGAGTACCTCGACGAACTGGTCGGCTCGGTCCCGACCGCGGCCAACCTCGAGTACCACGCGAAGATCCTGCGCGACAAGGCGATCCAGCGCCGGCTGATCGCCGCCGCGACCGAGATCATCACCGAGACCTATGAGCAGAAGCAGAGCGCCGGGGAGCTGCTCGACGCGGCCGAGGGGAAGATCTTCCGGATCGCGGAGTCGCGCCGCGAGGACGGCTTCACGCGGATCAAGGAGATGCTCTGGCCCACGATGGAGCGGATCGAGACGCTCCAGGGCCGCGACGGGGCACTGACCGGGGTGCCGAGCGGCTTCCTCGACCTCGACGAGATGACGACCGGCTTCCAGCGCTCGGAACTGGTGATCGTCGCGGCGCGGCCGTCGATGGGGAAGACGGCGTTCTGCCTCAACCTCGCCACCCACGCGGCGATCGAGGGCCACGGGGTGGCGGTGTTCTCGCTCGAGATGTCGAAGGACTCGCTGGTGCAGCGGATGCTCTGCGCCGAGGCCCGGGTGGACTCGCAGGCGGTGCGGCGCGGCACGCTGCGCGACACGGACTTCACCCGGCTGGCGCGCGCCGCGGGCATCCTGCAGACGGCGCCGATCTGGATCGACGACACGCCGGCCCTGACGCTGCTCGAGATGCGCTCCAAGGCCCGCCGGCTCCGCGCCGAGAACGACGTGCGGATGATCGTGGTGGACTACCTGCAGCTGATGCGGTCGCCGGAGTACTCCGACAACCGCGTGCAGGAGATCTCCGACATCTCGCGCTCGCTCAAGGGCCTCGCCCGCGAGCTCGAGGTGCCGGTGATCGCGCTGTCGCAGCTCTCGCGCGCCTCGGAGCAGCGGGGCGGCGACCGTCACCCGCTGCTGTCCGACCTGCGCGATTCCGGCGCGATCGAGCAGGACGCCGACATCGTGCTGTTCATCCATCGGCCCGAGATGTATCGCGACCTGCGCGAGAAGGCGGAGCAGGCCGGCGACACCCTCGAGGGGAAGGCCGACATCATCCTGGCGAAGCACCGCAACGGTCCGACCGGCATCGTCGACCTCTACTTCCACAAGCAGTTCACCCGCTTCGACAACCGCACCGAACGGGAGGCCTGAGTGGCGCGGGCCAAGTCGGTCTGGCGCTGCGCGGAATGCGGCCACGCCCACCCGAAGTGGGCCGGCCGCTGCGAGGGCTGCGGTGCGTGGAACACGCTCGCCGAGGAGCCCGAGGTCGCCGCGCGCCGCGGGGTGCGGACGGCCGCCGCGGGTCCCGTGCCGGCGGCGGTGCTTCGCCTGCGCGACGTCGCCGCCGAGCGGCTGGTGCGCTGGAGCACCGGCCTGCCGGAGTTCGACTTCGTCCTCGGCGGCGGCCTCGTCCCGGGATCGATGACGCTGATCGGCGGCGAGCCCGGGATCGGCAAGTCCACGCTGCTGCTCCAGGCCGCCGGCCTGCTCGAGGCAAGCGGCCGTCCGGTGCTGTACGCCTCCGGCGAGGAGAGCGCGGAGCAGTTGCGGCTCCGCGCCGACCGGCTCGGTGGCGAGAGCGGGGCGGTGCACGTGCTCGGCGAGACGCGGCTCGAGGCGGTGCTCACCGCGGCCACCGCGGTCGGCGCGTCGGTGCTGGTGCTCGACTCGATCCAGACCGTCTACACCGAGGCGCTCGAGGGCGCGCCGGGCAACGTCGGCCAGGTGCGCGAGTGCGCCGGGCTGCTGATGCGGTTCGCCAAGGAGACCGGCATCGCGGTCGTCGTCGTCGGGCACGTGACGAAGGGCGGCGGCATCGCGGGCCCCAAGACGCTCGAGCACATCGTCGACACCGTGCTCTACTTCGAGGGCGAGGCCGCGCTCGACTATCGGCTGCTGCGCGCCACGAAGAACCGGTTCGGCTCCGTCGACGAACTCGGCGTCTTCGAGATGACCGGCCGCGGCCTCATCCCGGTGCCGAATCCGTCCGCGCTCTTCCTCGCGGCCCGCGCGGCGGGTACGGCGGGGAGCGCGGTGACGGCGCTGCTCGAGGGCACCCGGCCGCTGCTGGTCGAGGTGCAGGCACTCGCCGCCCCGTCGGGCTACGGCACGCCGCAGCGGGTGACCACCGGCCTCGATCCGCGGCGGCTCGCTGTGATCCTCGCGATCCTCGAACGGCGCGCCGGCATCGGGTTCGGCACCACGGACGTCTTCGTGCAGGTCACCGGCGGCGTGCGGCTGACCGAGCCCGGTGCGGACCTGGCGGTCGCCGCGGCCCTCGTCTCCTCGATCCGGGACCAGCCGACCCGCGCCGACGCGATCTACCTCGGCGAACTCGGGCTCGGCGGGGAAGTGCGACCGATCGGGGGCGCCGAGCGTCGGCTCACCGAGGCCGCACGGATGGGGTTCACGCAGGTGTTCGGATCGGACCGTGCCAAGATGGACGTGGCCGGCGTGCGCCACCGCGGCCTGGAGCACGTCGACGAACTGGTGCGCACCCTTGCCGCGTGACGTCGGCGTCGTCGTCGTCGCGGCGGGCAAGGGGACGCGCGTCGGCGGCGAGGTGCCGAAGCAGTACCTGCCGCTCGCCGGACAGCCACTGCTGCTGCACACCCTCCGACCGTTCACGTCGCATCCGGAGGTCGGCTGCACCGTGGTGGTCCTCCCGGCGGCCGACGTGGACCGGCCGCCCACCTGGCTCGCGCCGCTGCTCGGCGCCGGCCTTCGCGCCGTCGCCGGCGGCGCGACGCGGCGCGAATCGGTCGCCGCCGGCCTCGCCGCGCTGCCGGACGATTGCACGGTGGTGCTCGTCCACGACGGCGCGCGGCCCTTTCCCCCGCGCGAGGCGATCGATGGCGGTATCGCCTCCGCGCGTCACGGGCACGGCGCCGTGCCGGCGCTGCCGGTCGCCGACACCATCAAGCGCGGCGACGGCAAGGGACGCATCGTCTGCACCGTGCCGCGCGAGGGACTGTGGCGCGCCCAGACGCCGCAGGCGTTTCCGCGGGAGCTGCTCGCCCGCGCCCACGCCGCGTCCGCCGCGATCGAGCGCGCCGCCACCGACGACGCCATGCTCGTCGAGCTCGTCGGCGGCACGGTCGACCTCCTGCCGGGCTCGCCGCGCAACCTCAAGGTGACCACCGCCGACGATCTTCGCCTCGCCGCCTGGCTGCTGGAGCAGTCGTGAGCCTCCCGTTCCGCTCGGTCGACGACGCGCGGCGGATCGCCGGCGAGGTCCGCGCCCACCTCGCCGCCGACCGCCTGATCGCCTATCCGACGGAGACCGTGTACGGCCTCGGTTCCTTCGCGACCGAGGCGGGCCTCGACGGGCTCGCCCGGCTCAAGGGCCGGCCGCCGCGGAAGCCCTTCCTGCTGCTGATCAGCGGCATGGCGATGCTGGAGGCGACCGGACTGGCACTCGGGCCGCACGCGCGCGCCATGGCCCGCGAATGCTGGCCAGGTCCGCTCACCCTCGTCCTGCCGGGGAGCGGCACCGCGCTCCCGGCGCGCCTGCGCGGCGTCGAGGGTGGCATCGCGGTCCGCTGGACGTCGCACCGGCCGTTGGCGGCGCTCATCGAGGGGCTCGGGGCCCCGATCACCTCGACGAGCGCCAACCGGCCCGGTGGCGCGACCGCGCCCGGAGTGGATGGCATCACGTCGCTCTTCGGCCAGGCGATCGCCGACGGCTCGCTCCTCGTCCTCGACGGGGGCGTCCTGGGGAACGTGCCGCCCTCCACGCTCGTCGACTGCACCCAGCCGTTGCCGCGCCTGATCCGGGAAGGGGCGATCCCGATCGAGGAGCTGCGTCGTCGGGTCGGGAGCATGGCACCATGACCGGACGGCTGGAGATCCTGGTCGTGTGCTCGGGGAACACCTGTCGCTCGCCGCTCGCCGCCGCCCTCCTCGCCGCGCAGCTCGAGCGGGCCGGGATCGGTGACCGCATCGACGTCACCAGCGCCGGCACGTCGGCCTGGGATGGCGCACCGGCTTCCGAAGGCTCCTACCTCGTGGCGCTGGAGCGCGGCCTCGACCTCAGCCCCCATCGCGCCCGGATGCTCACCCCTGAAATGGTGCGGCGCGCCGACCTGGTCCTGACCATGTCCGAGGGGCACTCCCGACGGGTCGCCGACTTGGGCGGCGCGCAGAAGGTGCACACCTGGGCCGACTACGGCGGCCGGCCGGATGCCCCTGCGGAGATCGCCGATCCGTACGGCGGCGACGTGGCCGACTACCGCGCGACGGCCGACCTCCTCGACGACCTCGCCGTGCCGATCGTGGCGCGACTCGCCGCCGACCTGCCCCGATGACCCCCGGGGCCACCACGCGCGTCTTCGCGCTGCTCGGCGACCCCGTCGCGCACTCGCTCTCGCCACGGATGCAGAACGCCGGGTTCCGCGCCGCGGGTCTCGATGCGGTCTATGTCGCGGTGCCCTGCGTCGGTGAGGACCTCGCCGGGATGATGCGGATCCTTGCGCGCGCTGCGGGCGGCGGCAACGTGACGGTGCCGCACAAGGCCCTCGCCGCCCAAGCCGGGCTGGCCGACGACGCGGCGACGGTCGTCGGTGCCGCCAACGTGTTCGGCGGACGCGACGGCGCCCTGGTGGTCGGGAACACCGACGTGCCGGGCCTCGAGGCGCTGCTCGACCGGCTCGACGCGGGAGCGAAGGCATGGGCGATCGCCGGCACCGGCGGCAGCGCCCGGGCCGCGGTGGCGGTCGCGCAGCGGCGCGGCGCGCGAATCTGGGTGCAGTCGCGGACCCCGACGCGGCAGATCGCCTTCCAGGAATGGGCCGCCTCGCGCGGAGTCGGCGTCGCCGACCCGGCTGAATGCGAGGTGGTGATCAATGCGACGCCGATCGGACTCTCCCCTGATGACCCGATGCCGGTCCAGCTGCGCGACTATCCTGCGGTTCGCGCCGTCGCCGACCTCACGTATCGGCGAGATGGCACCACGGCGCTCGTCGCGGCGGCCCGCGCCGCGGGGCTCGCCGCTGCCGACGGTCGCGAGATGCTCCTGGTGCAGGGCATGGCGGCGTGGGCACTCTGGTTCCCGGGTGTCACGCCTCCGGAAGAGGTGATGCGTGCGGCCCTCCGGAGTGAGGTGGGCTGAGCGCCTCCGGGCGATCGAGTCGTGGCTGTTGCCGTCTGCGTGCCTCGGTTGCGGCGATCCGGTCCTCGATCCTGCCGAGCCGCTTGCCTGCGGCCTCTGCACCACCCGCTGGCGCCCGGTTCCGGCGCCGCGATGCGCTCGCTGCGGCGGTCCGCTGGTGCTCGGGCTCGAGTGTCGACTCTGTCCCGACTGGCCACGCGACTTCGGCCCGGTCCGGAGCGCGGTCCTCCTCGACGACGGCTCGCGCCGCCTGCTCCATCGCTTCAAGTACGGCGGCTGGCGGCGCCTGGCGCCGGTGTTCGCCCGGGTGATGCCGCGGCTGCTCGATGAGGTCGGCGAGGGGGTCCTGGTGCCGATCCCGACGACCCGCCGACGCCGCCGCCAGCGCGGCTACAACCAGGCCGAGGAACTGGCGCTCGCGCTCGGGGCGCTTTCGGGCCGACCCTGCCGTCCCGACCTGCTCCGGCGGGTCCGGGCGGTCGGCAGCCAGACCAGCCTTGGTGCCGCCGATCGCAAGGCCAACCTCGGCGGGGTCTTCACCGCCGCGCCGTTCCCGGGACCAGTCGTCCTGGTCGATGATGTGTTCACGACCGGGGCCACGTTAGTTTCGGCGGCGAGGGCCTGCCTCGACGCCGGGGTGGATCGGGTCGCCGCAGTCACCTTCGCCCGGGCCGGGCCGCCGCTGGCGGCCGCCGCCCGGCGCCTTTCGACAACCGACTTCCTGGGGAGCTCGAGGTCCTGATGGCGAAGATTCGCGTGGGCATCAATGGGTTCGGCCGCATCGGCCGCAACGTGGTCCGGGCCGCCAAGGCGGCGGGCGTGACCGAGATCGACTTCGTGGCCGTCAACGACCTGACCGACACGACGACGCTGGCCCACCTGCTCAAGTACGACTCGGTGCACGGGCGCTTCCCCTTCGAGGTGCGGCCCTCCGCCAACGGCCTCGACGTGGGCGGCGACGAGATGCGGGTCCTCTCGGAGCGCGATCCCGCCAAGCTGCCGTGGGGCGAACTCGGCGTCGACATCGTGCTCGAATCGACCGGCCGGTTCACGAACCGCGAGGACGCCGCCAAGCACCTCGAGGGCGGCGCGAAGAAGGTCATCATCTCGGCCCCGGCCAAGGGCGAGGACAAGACCTTCGTCTACGGCGTCAACCACCTCGACTACGATCCCGCCAAGCACCACGTGATCTCGAACGCCTCCTGCACGACCAACTGCCTGGTGCCGGTGGTGCACGTGATCCGCGAGGCGTTCGGCTTCCAGCGCGGCTACATGACCACGGTGCACAGCTACACGAACGACCAGAGCATCCTCGACCTGCCCCACAAGGACCTGCGGCGCGCCCGTGCGGCCGCGGTCTCGATCATCCCCACCTCGACCGGCGCCGCCAAGGCGACCTCGCTGGTGATCCCCGAGGTGAAGGGCAAGATCGACGGCGTGGCACTCCGGGTGCCGACGGCCGACGTCTCGCTGGTCGACCTGACCTGCGTCGTCGACCGCGCCGTGACGGTCGACGAGGTCAACGCGGCCTTCCGCGCGGCGGCCGGCGGCGCCCTCAAGGGCGTGCTCGCCGTGAGCGACGAGCCGCTCGTCTCGGTGGACTACGTCGGCAACCAGGCGTCGAGCACGGTGGACGCGCTCTCGACCCAGGTGCTCGACGGCACGATGATCCACGTCTCGTCGTGGTACGACAACGAGATGGGCTACTCGGCGCGCTGCGTCGACATGATTCGCCACATCGGCGCGGCGCTGTGAGCAAGCGGCGCCTCGCCGACCTCGACGCGGCGCACCTGGCCGGCCAGCGGGTCGTCGTGCGCGTCGACATGAACGTGCCGCTCGCCGACGGACGGGTGAGCGACGACACCCGGATCCGCGCCTCGCTGCCGACGATCCAGTACCTGCGGCAGCACGGCGCACGGGTGGTGCTCCTCTCGCACCTCGGGCGGCCGAAGGGCGCACCGGATCCGAAGTACTCGCTGCGGCCCGTGGCTCGCGAGCTCGAGCGTCAGCTCGGGGCGCCGGTCACCTTCCTGGACGACCCGACCAGCGAGGCCGCGGCCGCGGCCACGCGGCACCTGCCGCGCGGCGGGGTCGCGCTCGCAGAGAACACCCGCTTCTACCCGGGCGAGGAGCAGAACGACCCGGCCCTCGCCGATCGCTTCGCGGCGCTCGGCGACATGTACGTGAACGACGCCTTCGGCTCGGCGCATCGCGCCCACGCCAGCACCGAGGCGATCGCCTACCGCCTCAAGCCGGCCGTCGCCGGGTTCCTGATGGAGAAGGAACTCGCGTTCCTCGGCGAGGCGGTCGACCACCCGGCCCGACCGTTCGTCGCGATCCTCGGCGGCGCCAAGATCAGCGGCAAGATCGACCTCGTCGAGGCGCTGCTGCCGAAGGTCGACCGGATCCTGATCGGCGGGGCGATGGCGTGCACCTTCTTCAAGGCGATGGGCCTCGAAGTCGGCAACTCGCTGGTGGAGGAGGACCGGGTCGAGATGGCGCGGGCGCTGATCGCCAAGGCCGGCGACACGCTGGTGCTGCCAACCGGGGCCCTCATCGCGGAGCGACTCGATTCGGCGGCGCCGACGCGCGAGGTGGCGCGCGACGCGATTCCCGTCGGCTGGGCGATGTTCGACATCGACGACGGCAGCGTGCGGCACTTCGCGGAGATCATCCAGTCGGCGAAGACGGTGCTGTGGAACGGGCCGATGGGCGTCTTCGAGACGCCCCCGTTCGATCGCGGCACGCTGGGCGTCGCGCGCGCCCTCGCCGAGGCCACCGCCGCCGGTGCCACCACGGTGGTGGGGGGCGGCGATTCGGCGGCCGCGGTCACCGCCGCCGGACTCGACGACCAGGTCACCCACGTGAGCACTGGCGGCGGCGCGTCGCTCGAGTTCCTCGAGGGGAAGCCGCTGCCGGGCGTCACCGCCCTGGACGACGCATGAGCCCGAAGCCGCTGCTGCTCGCCGCCAACTGGAAGATGCACATGGCGCCGCGCGAGGCGATCGCGTTCATGGATCGCTTCCTTGCCGCGTGTCCGTCCACACCGGGCCGGACGATCGCCTTCTTCCCCCCAGCCGTCAGCATCGCGGCCGTGGCGTGGAAGGCGACCGGTCGCGAAGACGTGCTCGTCGGCGCGCAGGATGTCTTCTGGGAGCCGAAGGGAGCCTTCACCGGCCAGACCTCGGTGGACCTGGCGCAGGGTGCGGGGGCACGCGCCGCGCTGATCGGTCACTCCGAACGGCGCCATGTCTTCGGGGAATCCGACGCCGACACCGCGCGAAAGGTGCGCGCCGTGCTGCAGGGCGGCCTGCTCGCCATGCTCTGCGTCGGCGAGACCCTGGAGGAGCGCGAGGCCGGCCAGACCGAGGCGGTCGTCGCGCGCCAGTTGACCGCGGCGCTCCAGGGACTGCCGGCCGATGCCGACCTCGCGATCGCCTATGAGCCGGTCTGGGCGATCGGGACGGGCCGGAACGCCACGCCCGAGGACGCCAACGCGGTGCACGGCACCGTGCGCGAGGTGCTGTCGGGGCTCGGCCTCCCCCGGACGACCCGGGTCCTCTACGGCGGGTCGGTCAAGCCGGACAATGCCGCCGCTCTCCTCGGCCAGCCGGAGATCGATGGCGTCCTGGTCGGCGGCGCCTCCCTCGACCCGGAGAGCTGGCTGGCCATCTGCCAGGCGATGGTGTGAGGCTGAGCCATCCCGAGCGGGGCATGGCCGCCCTTCACCAGCAAGGGCCGGCCGCCTATATTTCAGGGCTAGGCATGCCCCCAAGTTCCGAGGTTTCCTGATGTTTGCGTTCCTGCTGGTGCTGCTCATCCTCGACGCGATCCTGCTCTCGATCGTGGTGCTCCTCCAGGCCGGCCAGGGCGGAGGCCTTGCCTCGCTTGGCGGCGGCACGACCGCCCAGGTGCTTGGCGGACGCGGGGCGACCACGTTGCTGACCAAGGCGACCTGGTGGACCGGCGGGATCTTCATGGGGCTCTCGCTGCTGCTCAGCGTGGTGCACACCCGGTCCGGCGCCGCGATGACCGACGTCCAGAAGGCGCTCCAGCAGCAGGCGCAGCCGCAGGCGCCGCTGCCGACCGCCCCGCTGCAGGGCGGCACGACGGCCGCGCCGGCCCCGGGCGGGTCGGACACGTCGACGGGGACCACGCCCTAGTGGCCGAGCGCACGACGGTCGGCGCCGCACGGCCGGCCTTCGTCCTGCTCGAAGACGGCGCCTGGTTCGCCGGGTCCCTCGTCGGTCCCGGCGCTCCGGCTTTCGGGGAGGTGGTCTTCACCACCAACCTGACCGGCTACCAGGAGACCTTCACCGATCCCAGCTACCTCGGCCAGATCGTCGTGATGACGGCGCCGATGATCGGCAACTACGGGGTCACTCCGCTCGACGACGAGTCTGGTCGCCCCCAGGTGAGCGGCATCGTGGTCCGCGAACTCTCCCAGCACTGGTCCAACTGGCGCGGCACGCAGGGGCTGGCCGACTGGCTCGGGGCGGCCGGCATCCCGATCCTCACCGATGTCGACACGCGGCGCCTGACCCGGCACATCCGGGAGCGGGGCGCGATGCGCGGCGTGATCGCCGAAGGCGAGGCGCCGGACGACGCGATCCGGGAGCGGCTCGCCGCCTCGCCCTCGATGGCCGGCCTCGACCTCGCCTCGCGCGCCACGGTGGACGCCTCCTATGCCACGGGCGAGGGGCCGACGGTCGTCGCGTACGATTTCGGGATGAAGCGGAACATCGTCCGGATGCTCGAGGCCGAGGGGCTCCGGGTCGAGGTGGTGCCCGCCACCACGCCGGCCGAGGACGTGCTGGCCCGCAAGCCGGCAGGGATCTTCCTCTCCAACGGCCCCGGTGACCCTGCCGCGATCGAGTACGCCCCGGAGACCATCCGGACCCTCGCGGAGTCCGGCACGCCGGTCTTCGGCATCTGCCTGGGCCACCAGCTGCTGGGGCTGGCCTTCGGCGGCCGGACCCGGAAGATGCCCTACGGCCACCGGGGCGGTAACCATCCGGTCAAGGAACTCGCCACGGGCAAGGTCCTCATCACCACGCAGAATCACGGTTTCGCGCTCGAGGGCGGCACGGATGGGGTGGCAGGTGCAGCAGAACTTGAGGTGACCCACCTCAACCTCAATGACGGTACGGTGGAAGGGATCCGCCACCGCCGACTCCCCGTCTTCGCGGTCCAGTATCACCCCGAGGCCGCCCCGGGACCCCACGACGCCTTCCCCCACTTCGGGGAGTTCCTCGAGGCGATCCGCAGCCGAGAGCACGCAAGCTCTTGACAGGCAACGCTTAACGAGCGTAACTAAGGGCCGAAGGGGACCTCGCATCCGGGTCCCCGCAGTCGTCTCCCCGGGGGGTCGATGACCAAGGCCGATCTCGTCGAACAAGTCACCGCTGCGATTGCCCGCACTTCGGGTCCGATGATCTCGAAGAAGGACTGCGCGCGGGTCGTGGACGCCTTCCTCGATGCGGTCAAGCTGGCGCTCAAGGAGCAGCACAACATCGAGGTCCGCGGCTTCGGCACCTTCAAGATCCGGCGCCGCAAGACCCGGATGGCGCGCAATCCACGCACCGGCGAGCCGGTGGAAGTGGCCGCACGGCCGGTGCCTGTCTTCAAGCCCAGCAAGGAGTTGCGGATCCTGGTGGCCGACGACGATGCGCCGCTGTCGTCCGGCGGGGAATGAGCCGCCACCGGGTCGTCACCTTCGCGCGGTACGCCGAGCTGCTGGGTGGCGCCGAGCTGGAGGTCGAGCTGGCGGGACGGCCGACCGTCGCTGACCTGATCACCGCCCTCCGGTCCTTGCCGGGGGGCGGTTCGCTTCCGCCGTCTCCCATCGTCGCGATCAACCTCGCGGTGGTCCCTCCCGACACGGCGATCGGTCCCGACGACGAGCTGGCCCTCCTGCCACCGCTGGCCGGAGGCTGAAGGTGCCCCACCTCACCACCCAGCCGATCGATGTTGCCGGCGCGCTCGCTGCCGCGGCCGATCCTGCCCGCGGGGGCGTCGTCGTGTTCCTGGGTCGGGTCCGCGACAACCATCATGGTCGGGCCGTCAGCGGACTGGAGTATTCCGCCTACGACGCGATGGCGGAGCGCGCCTCGGCCGCCATCGTGCACGAGGCAGAGGCGCGCTGGCCGGTGCGGGTCGTCCTGGTGCATCGCCTCGGCGCCCTGGTCCCGGGCGATGCTGCCGTGCTCGTCGTCACCAGCGGTGGCCACCGCGACGAGGCCTACGAGGCCAACCGCTGGGTGATCGACGCCGTGAAGGCGCGGGTACCCATCTGGAAGCTCGAGCGGTTCGTGGACGGGTCGACGGAATGGGTCGACCCGACCACGCCAGCGCATCCAGCACCGTGATCCGCGATCGGCTCGGCCGCCCGCTCGGCGCGCTGCGGATCTCGGTCACCGACCGCTGCAACCTGCGCTGCCGCTACTGCATGCCGGCGGACGCCTACCGCTTCCTCGCCGCGCCGTCGCTGCTCGACTTCGACGAGATCACCCGCCTGGCCGGCGTGTTCGTCCGACTCGGCGTGGCCAAGCTGCGGATCACCGGGGGCGAGCCGCTCCTGCGGCCGAATCTCCCCGAGCTCGTCGCGCGCCTGGCCGCGCTGCCCGGCGTGGACGATCTCGCGCTCACCACCAACGGCACCCGGCTCGCGACCCAGGCCGGGGCGTTGCGCGAGGCGGGGCTCCAACGGGTGACCGTCTCGCTCGACACCCTCGACCGGGACCGGATGCGCGCGCTCTCGCGGCACGATCGCCTCGACGACACCCTCGCCGGCCTCGCCGCCGCGGGCGCGGCCGGCTTCGCGTCGGTCAAGCTCAACACCGTCGCCATGCGCGGCGTCAACGACGACGAGCTCGTGGCGATCGTCCGCTTCGCGGCGGAGCGGGGGATCGAACCGCGCTTCATCGAGTACATGGACGTGGGCGGTGCGATCGAGTGGCGGGCGGATCAGGTGATCAGCGGGCGCGAGATCGTCGCGCGCCTCGCCGCGGCGTTCGGCGGTGCCGAGCCGATCGGTCGCCCGGGCGACCCGAGCGCCCCCGCCGAGCGTTGGCGCCTCGGCGACGGCACCGTGGTCGGCGTGGTGACGTCCACGACCGCGCCGTTCTGCCGCGACTGCGATCGCAGCCGGCTCACGGCCGACGGTCGCTGGTACCGCTGCCTCTACGCGGAGGAGGGGACCGACCTCGCGGGGCCGCTCCGGGCCGGCGCGAGCGACGCCGAGCTGGAGCGCCTGGTCAGCGGTCACTGGCGGGCCCGCGCCGATCGCGGCGCCGAGGCGCGTGCCGCCCTGCCCGAGCGGGGCGTGCTCGTGCCGCTCACCCGGCTCCGCGATGATCCAGGTCTCGAGATGCACGTCCGGGGCGGCTAGGGCAACCAAACGGGCGGTCGGTGCGTATCGGGGGTGGCCATCCCCCTGGCGACCCTCACCCCTTAGCCCTCGAGCCATGCCGAACCTCTCGAATCATCCCCGTCCGATCGCGCTGCTCCTCGCGGCGTTCGGCTTCGCCGCCCCGGTGGCGGCGCAGTGCCCCGCGGCGACCGGCGCCAAGATGCCGCTCAAGTACAGCGGCCCGGCGACCGTCGCCCAGATCTCGCCGTGCGACCTGATGACGCGGCTCTACATCTTTGCCGACGACTCGATGATGGGCCGCCAGGTCGGGACGATCTACAACGACAAGGGCACCGACTACATCGCCGGCCAGGTCGCGACGCTCGGCCTCAAGCCGGCCGGCGACAATGGCACGTTCTTCCAGAAGGTGCCGCTCTTCACCCGGAGCTACGACGAGGCGGGCTCGTCGATCGTCGCGGCGGGGAAGACCATCCCGGGCAGCGGCTTCACCGCGAACATCCCCGGCACCGCGCTCGACCTCGACAACGTCCAGGTGGTCTTCGGCGGCACGGCCTTCGACACGACCAACCTGATGGCGCCGGGCTCGGTCGAGGGCAAGATCGTCGTGCTGTCGGCACCGCAGGCCGCCGCCGGCGGGCGGGGCCGCGCGGGCTTCAATCGCGGCGGGGCGATGGCGGAGTACGCGCGGTCGCTGCAGGGCGCCGCGGCGGTGGTGACGATCGTCGGCGACGAGCTGCCCCAGGGAAACCGGGGCGGCTTCGGCGGCGGCCGGGCCAGCTACATCGACCCGAACCCGCCGTTCCCGCCGCGGGCTGGCGCCAATGCCTCGGCCACGATCACCGGCACGACCGCGCTGGCCACGGCGCTCCTCGGCCGCGCGATGGACGGCATGGCGAAGGGTGCCGCGGGCGGGACGGCGTCGCTGCACCTGCGGTTCACCCAGGAGCCGGCGCCGGGCCGCAACGTCGTCGCGATCCTCGAGGGCAGCGATCCGCAGCTCAAGAACGAGTACGTCGCGATCGGCGCCCACAACGACCACATCGGCTTCCGCGCCGGGCGCCCGGTCGAGCACGACTCGATGAAGGCCTACCTGATGGTCCACCAGGTGCAGGGCGCCGATTCGCGCGGGCTCGGTCAACCCGACGAGGCGACCTGGGCCCGGATCAACGCGGTGAAGGACTCGCTGCGTGCGATCAATCCGGTGCGCGAGGACTCGATCTCCAACGGCGCCGATGACGACGGCTCGGGCTCGGTCTCGGTGCTCGAGATCGCCGAGGCGTTCGCCAAGGCGCCCACCCGGCCGAAGCGTTCGATCCTCTTCATCTGGCACGCGGGCGAGGAGGCCGGGCTGCTCGGGTCGCAGTTCTTCACCGACCATCCGACCGTGCCGCGCGAGTCGATCGTGACCGAGCTCAACATGGACATGGTCGGCCGCGGCGCCGCCACGGACGTGACCGGGGAGGCGAAGGAGGGCGGGCTGCTGAAGGGCGGCGACGGCTACGTGCAGCTGGTCGGGTCGCGGCGCCTCTCGACCGAGCTCGGCGACCTGGCCGAGGCGGTCAACGCGAAGGGCCACAACCTGAAGTTCGACTACGCGATCGACGCGAACGGCCATCCGCAGAACATCTACTGCCGCAGCGACCACTACGAGTACGCCCGCTACGGCATCCCGATCATCTTCTTCACGACCGGCGGCCATGCCGACTACCACCAGGTGACCGACGAGCCGCAGTACATCCAGTACCGGCACATGGCGCAGGTCGACCAGTTCGTGCATGACCTTGCCGTGGCGGTGGCCAACCTCGACCACCGGCCGAAGGTGGACCAGCCGCTCCCGGACCCGAACGGGCGCTGCCAGCAGTAACGCCGCGCGCAGTCGCGTCGACGGCCCCGCAATGCGGTCACTCGCATTGCGGGGCCGTTTGACGTATCCATTGGTCATCCCACGACACCCGGGAGGTCAAGGATGG
This sequence comes from uncultured Gemmatimonadaceae bacterium, assembly GCA_964557115.1. Lineage (GTDB taxonomy): Bacteria > Gemmatimonadota > Gemmatimonadetes > Gemmatimonadales > GWC2-71-9 > Palsa-1233. The sequence goes on along the minus strand of CAZKYO010000003.1, from coordinate 66,069 downwards.
CCCTGCACGTCGCCCTGCTGGAGTCCGCCACCGCGCCGGCCGTCGGTGCCCTCGCCAGGCAGTGCGCCGAGGCCGACGCGTCGCTGCACCTGGTCGGGCCGTTGCCGTTCGCGACCGACGACGAGGCGCTCCGCAAGGCCGGCCCGTCGGACTGGGCGCGGGTGGACTGGTGGATCCACCCGGGGTGGCGCGACTTCCGCGACGCGATGAGCCGGGAGCGCTGCATCTACTTCGCGGCCGACGGGGACGTGGACGCCGCCGAGGCGCCGTTCCGGCCCAACAGCGTGCTGGTCATCGGCAACGAGGCCGGGACGCTGCCGGACCGGATCCGCGAGAAGTATCCGCAGCGGATCTTCCGCCTCCCGATGCCGCCGCGCCGTCGCAAGGTGGACGTGGCGCGCTCGGCCGAGCTGCTGCTGGCGCTGGCGGCCGAGCGGATCGCCGCCCGCGAGGCGGAACGCCGGGGCACCCCGCCGCCGGGCAAGCCGATCCGCTACGGCCGGGGCCGCAGCAGCCGTCGCTGACCTGCTTGGGCCGCTCCGGCGGCCCGATTACGTTTCGCCCCGTTCACGCACGCGACGAGGCGGCGCCGCCGGGCGCCCAGCACACGGGGGAGCGGCACCAGGATGTTCGAGAAGATCACGGTGGTCGGGGCCGGCAACGTCGGCGCGACGGCGGCGCAGCGGATCGCGGAGAAGCATCTCGCCCGCACGGTGGTGATGGTGGACGTCGCCGAGGGCATCCCGCAGGGCAAGGCGCTCGACCAGTGGCAGTCCGGCCCGGTCGAGGGCTTCGACACCCGGGTCCTCGGCGCGAACGACTACGCCCTCGCCGAGGAGTCGGAACTCTTCGTGGTCACCGCCGGCATCGCGCGGAAGCCGGGGATGAGCCGCGACGACCTCGTCAAGACGAACGCGGGCATCGTCCAGTCGGTCGGCGAGCAGATCAAGCGGGTCGCCCCGAACGCCATCGTGATCGTGGTCAGCAACCCGCTCGACGTGATGTGCTTCGTGATGCGCCGGGCCACCGGCTTCCCGAAGGAGCGGGTGATCGGGATGGCCGGCGTGCTCGACACGGCGCGCTACCGCACCTTCCTCTCCGACGCGCTCGGCATCTCGGTCAAGGACATCCAGGCGATGGTCCTCGGCGGCCATGGCGACACGATGGTGCCGCTGGTCTCCTACACCACGGTCAGCGGCATCCCGGTCTCGCAGCTGCTCGAACAGGCGACGCTCGACGCGATCGTCGACCGCGCCCGCAACGGCGGCGCCGAGATCGTGGCGCACCTCAAGACCGGGTCCGCCTACTACGCCCCGAGCGCCGCGGCCGTGGAGATGGTCGAGGCGATCGTGCAGGACCGCAAGCGGCTCCTGCCGTGCTCGGCCTGGCTCGAGGGCGAGTTCGGCCTCGACGACGTGTACTGCGGCGTGCCCTGCCTGCTCGGCCGGAACGGCCTCGAGCGGATCGTCGAGATCGCGCTGACCGACGCCGAGCGCACCGCGCTCCACGCCTCGGCCGAGGCGGTGCGCTCGGTCCAGGCGATCGTGTGAGGCCGCGGTGACCCGGATCCTCGCCCTCTGGCGGAGCACCATCGGCAAGAAGGTGGCGATGGCCGTGTCGGGGCTGGTGCTGGTGCTGTTCCTGGTGTCGCACATGGTGTCGAACGTCACCGTCTTCATCAACCCTGAGCACCTCGACAACTACGCCCGCTGGCTGCGCTCCTTCGGCCCGCTCCTCTGGGTCGCGCGCGCGGGGCTGCTGGCGATGGCCGTGCTCCACATCCTGGCGGCCTGGCAGCTGACGCAGATGGCGCGGCAGGCGCGCCCCGGGGGCTACCAGGTGGTGGAGCGCCAGGTGGCGACCTACGCCGCGCGCACGATGCGCTGGGGCGGGGTGCTGCTCGTGGTGTTCATCGTGTATCACCTGCTGCACTTCACCTTCGGGACCGTGCACCCCGACTTCCACGAGGGCGAGGTCGGCCGCAACCTGATCACCGGGCTGCAGTCGCCGGTCGTCGCCCTCTTCTACGCGGTGTCGATGCTCGCCCTCGGCGCCCACCTGTGGCACGGGACCTGGTCGGCGTTCCAGACGCTCGGCCTGACCCATCCGGCGTGGGACGCGACCCGCCGCGCGGTGGTCACCGTGCTGACGCTCGCCATCGCCGGCGGCCTGCTGCTCATCCCGCTCGGCGTGCTGTTCGGCGTCCTGACCTGGCCGCCGCACTGAGGACCCCGCCCTGATGCATCTCGACGCCAAGTGCCCCGAGGGGCCGCTCGACAGCCGCTGGCAGCGCCACCGCGACGCCCTGCGCCTGGTCTCGCCCGCCAACAAGCGGAAGTACCGCGTGCTGGTGGTCGGCTCCGGGCTGGCGGGGGCGTCCGCCGCCGCCTCGCTCGCCGAGCTGGGCTACCAGGTCTCCTGCTTCTGCTTCCAGGACTCGCCGCGCCGGGCCCACTCGATCGCCGCGCAGGGCGGCATCAACGCCGCGAAGAACTACCAGAACGACGGTGACTCCGTGCACCGGCTGTTCTACGACACCATCAAGGGCGGCGACTTCCGCGCCCGCGAGTCGAACGTCCACCGGCTCGCCGAGGTCTCCGGCAACATCATCGACCAGTGCGTGGCCCAGGGCGTGCCGTTCGCGCGCGAATACGGCGGGATGCTGGCCAATCGCTCGTTCGGCGGGGCCCAGGTCTCCCGGACCTTCTACGCCCGCGGCCAGACCGGGCAGCAGCTGCTCCTCGGCGCCTACCAGGCGCTCGAGCGGATGATCGGGACGGGCGCGGTCGAGATGCACGCCCGCCACGAGATGCTCGACCTGGTGGTGGTGGACGGCCAGGCGCGCGGCATCGTGACCCGCGACCTGGTGACCGGCGAGATCGCGTCGCATGCCGGCCACGCCGTGGTGCTCGCGACCGGCGGCTACGGCAACGTCTTCTACCTGTCCACCAACGCGAAGGGCTGCAACGTCACCGCGGCGTTCCGGGCGTGGAAGAAGGGCGCCGGCTTCGCGAATCCGTGCTTCACCCAGATCCACCCGACCTGCATCCCCCAGAGCGGCGACTACCAGTCGAAGCTGACGCTGATGTCGGAGTCGCTCCGCAACGACGGACGCTGCTGGGTGCCGAAGCGGGCGGGCGACACCCGGGCGCCGAACGACATCCCCGACGCCGAGCGCGACTACTACCTCGAGCGGAAGTACCCGTCGTTCGGCAACCTGGCGCCGCGCGACATCGCCTCGCGCGCGGCCAAGGAGGTCTGCGACGAGGGCCGTGGCGTCGGGCCCGCCGGGCGCGGCGTGTACCTCGACTTCCGCTCCGCGATCGAGCGGCTCGGGCGCGACGTGATCGAGGAGCGCTACGGCAACCTGTTCGAGATGTACGAGCGGATCACCGGAGACGACCCGTACCGCGTGCCGATGCGCATCTACCCCGCCGTCCACTACACCATGGGCGGGTTGTGGGTCGACTACAACCTGATGGCGACCCTCCCCGGCCTGCACGTGATCGGCGAGGCGAACTTCTCCGACCACGGCGCCAACCGCCTCGGCGCCTCGGCGCTGATGCAGGGGCTGGCCGACGGCTACTTCGTGCTGCCGTACACCATCGGCGACTACCTCGCCGGCGTGCCGCGCGAGGCCGCCACGACGGACCACCCGGCCTTCGCCGAGGCCGAGCGCGGGTGTCGCGACCGCCTGGAGCGGCTGCTCTCGATCAACGGCAGCCGGACGGTGGACTCGTTCCATCGCGAGCTCGGGCACATCATGTGGGAGCACTGCGGGATGGCCCGCGACCGGGCCGGCCTCGAGGAGGCGTTGCGCAAGATCCCCGCGCTGCGGGAGGAGTTCTGGCGTGACGTGCGGGTGCCCGGCGCCGGGGCGACCCTCAACCAGTCGCTCGAGAAGGCCGGCCGGGTCGCGGACTTCCTCGAGTTCGCGGAGCTCATGTGCCGCGACGCCCTGGAGCGCGAGGAGTCGTGCGGCGGCCACTTCCGGACCGAATACCAGACGCCCGACGGCGAGGCGCTGCGCGACGACGAGCGCTTCGCGCACGTCGCGGTCTGGGAGTACCTCGGGGAGGGGCAGTCGCCGATGCGGCACCAGGAGCCGCTCGACTACGAATTCGTGAAGCTGGCGACGAGGTCCTACAAATGAGACTGACGCTCAAGGTCTGGCGACAGGCCGGTCCCGGCTCCGCCGGGGAGTTCCGGACCTACGAGACCGAGGCGAACGAGCACATGTCGTTCCTCGAGATGCTCGACGTGGTCAACGAGGGGCTGATCACCCGCGGCGAGGAGCCGATCGCGTTCGACCACGACTGCCGCGAGGGGATCTGCGGCTCCTGCGGGATGATGATCAACGGCGAGGCGCACGGGCCGTGGCGGCAGACGACCGTCTGCCAGCTGCACATGCGCGAGTACAAGGACGGCGACGTCGTCGTGATCGAGCCGTGGCGCGCGACCGCCTTCCCGGTCGTCCGCGACCTGGTGGTCGACCGCAGCGCCTTCGACCGGATCATCGCCTCCGGCGGGTACATCACCGCGCCGACCGGCAGCTCGCCGGATGGCAACGCCATCCCGGTGCCCAAGGACGACTCGGACCTCGCGATGGACGCCGCGGCCTGCATCGGCTGCGGCGCGTGCGTCGCCGCCTGTCCCAACGCCTCGGCGATGCTCTTCACCTCCGCGAAGGTCGATCACCTCGGCCGCCTGCCGCAGGGACAGGCCGAGCGGGAGCGTCGCGTCCTCGCCATGGTCCATGCCATGGACGAGGCCGGCTTCGGCGGCTGCACCAACTTCGGCGAGTGCGAAGCCGCCTGCCCCAAGGGGATCTCCATCGCCTCGATCGCGCGGATGAATCGCGACTTCCGCCGGGCGACGCTCACCAACCGGGGAAGCGACCGGGGTGCGACTGCCGTGATGTGATCGTCCACCGGGCAATGCCGCCGCCGCGGGCCTTCTCGCGGTGCACGCCCGGTGCTTTACTTCGGGAATCCACTCACCCGGGATCCCGATGCGTCCGCTCGTCCTGCCGCTCGTCCTGATCGCCGCACCACTCGCCGCCCAGCAGATGACGGGCTTCACGCCGGCCTCGGCCGCGCGCGAGGCCGGGATCGAGGCCGTCCTCCGTGCCGGCCCCGACACCGCCTCGGCCAGGCGCCATGCCCACGTGCTCGCCGGCCAGGCGCACGTGGCCGGGACGCCGCGGCAGGCCGAGACCGCGGACTACGTGCTGCGCCAGATGGCTGCATGGGGCCTCGACACGTCGCGGACCAGCTATCGCGTGTACATGCCGTTCCAGGACTCGGCGGTAGTCGAGCTGGTGCAGCCGGTTCGGCGCCGCCTCTCCCTGGACGAGCCGCCCGTGGCGGAGGACCCGACGAGCCAGCTCGCCCAGTGGCCGGCGATGAACGGGTATTCCGGCGTCGGCGACGTCACCGCCGGGGTGGTGTACGTCAACTACGGCCTGCCCGCGGACTATGCCGTCCTCGACTCGATGGGGATTGCCGTGCGAGGCAAGGTCGCGGTGGCGCGGTACGGGCGGTCGTTCCGCGGCATCAAGGCGCGCGAGGCGGAGGCGCGCGGTGCCGCGGCGTTGATCCTCTACAGCGATCCCGCCGACGATGGCTACTCGGTCGGCGACGTCTATCCCACCGGTCCGATGCGGAACGCCTCGGGCGTGCAGCGCGGCTCGATCTTCAACGGATCGGGCGACCCGAGCACCCCGACCTGGGCCTCCACCGACGGCGCCCGTCGCATCCCCGAATCGGAGATGGAGGGGATCGCGCACATCCCGGTGATCCCGATCGGCTACGGCAACGCATCGGAGATCCTCGGTCGGCTGGACGGCCCGTCGGTCGCGAACCCCTGGCAGGGGGGGCTCGGCTTCCGCTACCACGTGACCGGCGACGCGGTGCGCCTGCGGGTCGGCGTCTGGGCGGAGCGCGGGCCGGCGGCCTACAAGACGATCATCAACACGTTCGGGCGGATCCGCGGATCGGATCGTCCGGGTGAACTGGTGCTGGTCGGTGGACACCGCGATGCGTGGGGACCCGGCGCGCTCGACGACGTCTCGGGGACGATCAGCGTGCTCGAGGCGGCCGAGGCCTGGGGCAAGGCGCTGGCGAAGGGGATCCGTCCGCGGCGCACGCTGGTCTTCGCCACCTGGGATGCCGAGGAATGGGGACTCATCGGCTCGAGCGAATGGGCCGAGGCGATGGCCGACACGCTGCGTCGCGGGGCGGTGGCGTACATCAACCAGGACGTGGTCGCGGGCGGGCGGTCGTTCGGCGGCAGCGGCACCGCCTCGCTGCAGGACCTGATGCGCGCCGTGACGAAGACGATCGACCAGCCGGGCGACAGCGGCTCGGTCTACGCCGCCTGGGCGCGGCGCGCCACCAGCTCCGATCGTCCCGAGCCCCCGATGGGCGATCTGGGTGGCGGCTCCGACTTCGCCGGCCTCTACAACTTCCTCGGCGTGCCGACGCTCGAGTTCGGCTTCGGCGGCCGGGGCGGTTCGTACCACTCGGCGTACGACACCTGGAGCTTCGCCGAGCGCTTCGCCGATCCCGGCTACCTCTCCCATCGCGCGGCGGGGCAGGTGGCGGCGGTGCTGATGGCTCGCCTCGCCAACGCCGACGTGATCCCGGTCGATGCCGCCGACCTCGGCACCTATCTCGGCACCCTGGTCGAGCGCACCCGGCGGGAGCCTGGCGCGAGAGCGATCGCGCCGGCGCTCGACGACCTGGCCGCCGCGGCGTCGCAGCTCGCCGAGCAGGGCAGGGACTTCCGCGTCGCCCGCGATCGCGCGTTGGCCGCCGGGCGGCCGTTCGCGGAGTTCACGGCGACCAACGACCAGCTCCGTGTCGTGGAGCAGCAGATGCTGCGCGACGGCGGGCTCAAGGACCGCCCGTTCTATCGCAACCTGCTGTTCGCCTCCGATCGCGACAACGGCTACGCCAACGTGCAGCTGCCGAGCATCGTCGAGGCGTTGCGGGACAACGACACCGAGGCCGCCCGGCTCGCAACGGCGGAGCTCGCCCAGAAGGTGCGTGCGGCGGCGACGGTCGTCGCGAAGGCGACCGCTGCGCTTCCGTGAGTGACGGTGTGGGGATCCTGTTCGCCGGGGCGTCGGTACAAGGGAGGGACACCCTCTCGTGGAGGCGAACATGCTCCGGACTGCGACCCTGCTCTCGCTGCTCCTCCCGCCCGTCGTCGCGGCACAGGCCGGCGGTGCTGCAGCGGTCTATCGGGCCGCGCTCCCGGCGATGCTCGGTGGCCGTGCCCCGAACGCGACGTTCGTCGCCGATCGGACCGCCCGGCTGGTCCTGCCGGACACGGTCGTGATGCGAGGCGGGGCGGTCAACGAGCGGCTCGCGTTGATCGACGCGATCCCGGCCGGCCTGCCCGAGGCGCTCGATGCCGCGGGCATCAGCGCCCGTGCGACGGTCGATGCGGGATTGCCGGACGACTTCCGCGTGCTCGACGCCGGCGACATGGCGCTGCTCACCGCGGGCGACTGGGCCGGCCTCCGGCGGCACCACCGCGGCTTGCGCGGGGTCGCCCAGGTCACCCCGGTCGTGTTCACGGCCGACGGCAGCCTGGCCCTGGTCGGCGTGGACTGGCGCTGCGGCGCCGACTGCCGAACGGTGGCGGTGGCCTGGCTCAGGCCGGACGACTCGGGGAGGTGGGTGGTCGAGGGCACCCACCAGTTCCCGCTGCACTGACGCCCTCACTCGGTCAACACTTCCCATCGGGAGCAACGCATGGCACGCACCACCACGACGGTCCGGAAGAAGGTCGCGAAGGCCGTCGCCAAGGGCGAGAAGGCGATCGTGAAGGGCGAGAAGCGGGTGGCGAAGCAGGCGAAGGCGACCCGCAAGTCGGCCACCAAGTCGCTGGCGAAGGCGAAGAAGAAGGTCGTGGCGGCCGAGAAGAAGTTCGTCGCCGCGGAGAAGAAGGTCGTGAAGAAGGCGGTCGCGAAGGTCAAGGCGCTCAAGGACCGCCTGACCGGCGACGACAAGAAGCGCGCGAAGCGCGTGAAGGCCGCGGCTGCGGCGGCCGGGGCGATCGCGGTCGCGGCCGCGGGTGTCGCCGTGGCGAAGGCGAGGAAGAAGCGCTGAGCGGCCGTCCCGGGCTGGCCGGCTTCAGGTCACCAGGAAGCCGGCCTGGCCCAGGGTCGTCGTGCCGTCATCGCAGGCCACCAGGTAGCGCCCCGGCTTCCAGGTGCCGGGGTTCGCGCTCCCCCAGCCACCGGCCGACCAGCGCCCGGTCTCCCCGGCCTGGATATCGTAGGTGAGCGTCACGCGCCCGACCTCCTCGGTCCGCTCGCGGAGATAGCGGCAGGTGAGTTGCGCACGGAAGGCCGCCGGGGCCGACTGGAAGGCGAGCGACACTTCGAGGTTGATGTAGCGCGCGGTCCCCGAGGCGAAGTGGGTCGCGTACATCCGGTTGTCGCGCTCGACGCTGCCGTACCCCGACTCGAACAGGCGGATCCCGCGGATGCGGGCGCGCACCGCGCCGAGTCCCGTCGCGGTCGCGACGGGGGCGTCACCCGGCGTCTCGATGCCGCCGTCCTCCACGGTGAACCAGTTTCGCGCGACGAGTCGGTCGCCATAGCGACATTCGACCCGGTAGCGCCCCGGATCCCAGCTGCCGCCCGACGCGCTGCCCCAGCCGGCGGTGTGGTAGGACTCGTTCCAGGCCGGCTGGATCGTCGCCGTCAGCGCCTCGGTCGTGATGATCTGCGCGCCCTCGCGCTGGACCACGCACGCGAAAGGAAAGCGCACCTCGCGTCCCGGCGGATCGTAGTGGAGCGCGATCTCGGTCTTGATGTACCGGGTGGACGCGCGCTTGAACGACTCCTGGTACTCGCGCTGTTCCAGCGGGGCGTTGTCGCTCGGGCCCTCGAAGAAGCGCAGGCCGCGGGCGGTGACGCGGAGCGTCGACTCGTTGCCACCGCCGGCCGAGACCTCCCGGACGGTGAACGTCGCGTCGTCGATGACCTTGGGTCGGAGCCACCACCAGGTGCCCGCCACGGCCAGCGCGAGGAGGCCGGCCCCCCAGGGCGCCACGCGCCGCAGGGGGAGCCGTCGGCGGGTCCGCGGGGGGCGCTTCGGCAGTCCGTCGGGAATCGGACGGGGCGGCTGGGTGACCGGTTCGGGCTGGTGCGTGGCGAGGATCGTCCGGAGCTGCTCCGCGAGGCGGCCGACGTGGGCCTCGAGGTTCGGCGTGAGGGCGTCCAGCCAGTGTCGGGTGCGGAGGTGGTATTCCATCGCCCCTTCGGGCATGACGTCCTCGATCCGGAACGGGACGATCACGGCGCCCTTCCGCACTGCCGCATCGACCTCGGTCAGGACGTGGGTCGATCGGTTCGCATTCGCGCTGAAGACGACGACCAGCGCGCGGCACCCCGCGATCCCTTCCATGATGGCCTGGGCCCAGATCGCCCCCGGCGCGATGTCCCGAGGGGCCATCCAGCACCGGATCCCGGATGCCTCCAGGCCGTGCAGCACGGCGAGGGCCGCCTGCTGGTCGTTGCTGGAGTACGAGATGAAGACGTCGTGGGCCATGGTATCGCGCGGAGGGGTTGGCAAACGATACCCCGCCCGGCGCCCGCCGCAACCGACCACTTGCGGACGCCCCGTGCCCGCGGCATATCCGTCACATGCCGCCCGCCTCGCCTCCGCGCCCGGGACTCGCCTTTCGCGTCTCCGTCGCGGGGCACCGGCGCGACAAGCTGCCCGCGGACCCGGCGAACGATGCGCGCCTGGTGGCGGAGATCACCGCCGTGCTGGAGCGCATCGCCCGGGTGATCGAGGACCACCGTCGAAGGACCGGCTCGCTCTATGACGACCGGCCGACCCGCCTCACGGTGTTGACCGGGTTGGCCGAGGGGACCGATCGACTGGCGGTGACCGCCGCGGCACGCGCGGGGTGGGCGCTCCATGCCGTGCTGCCATTCGACGCCACGGCGTATCGCGCGGATTTCGCGGAGGACGTCGCCGACGAGCCGGCGTCGCTCGCGCGGTTCGAGGCGCAGCTCGACGAGGCCGACTTCCGGACCATCCTCGACGGGATCCCCGGCCGATACGATGCGTACGCGCCGCTCGGCCGCGCGATGGTCGAGGGCGCCGACCTGCTCATCGTGGCCTGGGACGGCAAGGAGGCCCGCGGACCCGGGGGGACCGCCAACATCGTGCAGATGGCGCGGCGGTCCGACATGCCGATCGTCAGGGTCGCCCTGCGCCCCGGCACCGGCGCCTGGCTCGAGCGGGAACGCGCCGAGGACGACGGTCGTTCGGACGGCCTGGCCGGACTCGACGCGCGGGTCGACGCGCTCCTCCGCCCCCCGGCGGACGCCGAACCGATCGAACGGTGGTTTGCCGAGACCGGGGGAGGCCGACGTCCGCCACGTCTCTATGCGCGCACGCTGGGGCTGCTCGCGCGGCTCGGGTCGCCACGGGGGCAGGAGGTCGCCGCGCCGGCCAGGCCTGCGGCGAACGCGGAGGATCCCGGTGAGGCACGGCGGTCGGATTGGATCGCGGAGTGGTCCGCCGTGGCGCCGGCCGTTGCCGAAGGGTCCGCGGACCGGTTCGCCCGGCAGCTCGGGTGGGCCGATGCACTGGCGGCGGGGTTCGCGGCGAGGTTCCGGAGCACCTACACCGCGATCTATATCCTCGCGGTCCTCGCGGTGCTGGCCGGCGGACTCCTCCACCTGGAATTGCCGGCCGATTGGGACGCCGCGAACACCGCCATTGCGCTTGCCGAACCGCTGCTGCTCGTCGCCATGCTCTGGCAGGTGGGCAAGGGACGACGACTCGGCCTGCAGCACCGCTGGCTCGACTATCGGTCGCTTGCCGAGCGCACCCGTCACGCGGCGATCCTGTGGCCCCTCGGACGCGCGCCGGAGTACCTCCGGGTGCCGACCGGCGCCCTGCCCAGCGATCCGCGCTACGGCTGGATCGGCTGGCTGCTGCGCGCGATGCTGCGTGATGCCGGCCTCGTGACCGGTCGCCTCGATGGCGACCACGCCGAACGCTGCCGGACGCTCGTCCAGTCGACGGAGGCCGGGCCGCAGCAGGAATTCCACCGCCAGCGGCGGCTCCGGCTCGGCCCGGTCTCCGAGCCCCTCGAGCACCTCGCCGAGCGATTGGTGCTGCTGGCCCTGCTCGTCGCCGCGCTCCGGCTCACCGATGTCCCGGGGATCCTGATCGAGACGTTCACGGCATTGGACAAGACGACCGTCATCGTGCTCGAGCACCGCATCTGGATCGTCCTGGCCGCGGTCGGCACCGCCCTGCCGGCGATGGCCGCGGCGATCCACGGCTTCCTCGGGATGGGGGACTTCGAGGGGCTTGCCCTCCGGAGCGCGGAGGTCGAGGGGCGGCTCGCCCAACTGCGGGATCGCCTCGATCGGATCCAACCGGCCGATCTGGAGGGCGTCGGGGAGGTGGCGATCGAGATGACCCGTGCCATGGAGGGAGAGCTCGGCTCCTGGCACGCGGCGGCGGCGAGCCGCCGGCTCCAGGCCGGGTAGCGTTGGCCGGGAGGGCACGGGCGTTGCGCTTGGGATCCCCGGTTGGCGACTCCACCCCGCCGTGGCGGCCGGATCCGTCGAGATTCTCGACAGTCGGTGCATCCACCCGGGGAATCGCCCCCTCGCATCGTGCGAGGAGCCATTCAGGATCCGTCAGGGGAGCAGACCGGCATGGCCGCAGCCGAAGCATTCAATGCCCTGTTGCGCAAGGCGCTCGAGATCGGGGCGTCGGACGTGCACGTGTGCGCGGGCGGGCCGTTCCGGATGCGGGTGACCGGCCAGATGGTCCCGGTCTCCGGCGTCCCGAACCTCACCCCGGCCGACACGGCGGCCATTGCCGGGGTGATCCTGCTGCGCGGGCGCAAGGCGACCGAGGCGACCCTCGAGGAGACCCTCGCGCACCTGCGTGACGTCGACTGCTCCTACTCCCTCGAGGGCGTCGGGCGCTTCCGCGTCAACCTCTGCAGCCAGCGCGGGTCGATCTCGGCCGTGCTCCGCAGCATCGCCGACGAGATCCCGTCGTTCGAGCACCTGGGGCTGCCACCGGTCCTGGCCGACATCGCGATGGAGGAGCGCGGGCTGGTGCTGCTCACCGGGACGACGGGCAGCGGCAAGTCGTCGACGCTCGCCGCGATGGTCGGCTACGTCAACCAGCGCAAGGCCGGGAAGATCATCACGATCGAGGACCCGATCGAGTTCCTCCACCGCGACGCCAAGTGCAACGTGATCCAGCGGGAGATCGGCGGCGACACCGACTCGTTCGAGGCGGCGCTGCGCGCCGCGCTCCGGCAGGACCCGGACATCATCCTGGTCGGCGAGATGCGCGACCGCGCCACCATCGACATCGCCCTCAAGGCGGCCGAGACCGGCCACCTGGTCTTCAGCACGGTGCACACGACCGACGCCCAGCGGACCATCAACCGGTTGGTCTCGGTCTTCGACGCGAGCGAGCAGTCGTCCACCCGCCTGCGGCTCTCGGAGTCGCTCCGGGCCGTCATCTCGCAGCGGCTGCTGCCCCGGGCGGACGGGAAGGGGCGGGTCGTCGCCGTGGAGGTGATGCGCAACACGGCCACGATCTCGGAATGCATCGCCGACGCGGACAAGACCGGCGAGGTGCGGGACCACATCGCCCAGGGCCGGGTGCAGTACGGGATGCAGACCTTCGACCAGCACCTCACCGAGCTCTACCACAAGGGCGCGCTCTCGATGGAAGTGGCCAAGGCGGCGGCGACCTCGCCGGGCGACTTCGAGCGGAACCTGCAGTTCCAGTAGGAAGAGAGAAGTGAGAAGCGAAAAGAGAGAGGAGGGCCGGCCCCCTTGGGGATCGGCCCTCCTCTCTCATCTCTCGTCTCTCGTCAGAGTCGCGGCAGCGTGACTCCGCGCTGGGCCTGGTACTTCCCCTTCTTGTCGCGGTAGCTGGTCTCGCAGACGTCGTCGTCATCGGCCTCGAAGAAAAGCACCTGGCAGATCCCCTCGTTCGCATAGATGCGGGCGGGGAGCGGCGTCGTGTTGCTGATCTCCAGGGTGACGTGGCCCTCCCACTCCGGCTCGAACGGCGTCACGTTCGTGATGATGCCGCAGCGGGCGTAGGTCGACTTGCCGACGCAGACGGTCAGGACGTTCCGGGGGATCCGGAAGTACTCCACCGAGCGCGCGAGGGCGAACGAGTTCGGCGGCACGATGCACACGTCCCCCTGCCACTCCACGAACGACCGGTCGTCGAAGTGCTTGGGGTCCACCACGGCCGACAGGGCGTTGGTGAAGATCCGGAACTCGTCCGCCACGCGCATGTCGTAGCCGTAGGACGAGACCCCGTAGGAGATCGTCCCGGCCCGGACCTGGTTCTCGACGAAGGGCTCGATCATCCCGTGTTCGGTCGCCATGCGGCGGATCCACCGGTCCGACTTGATCGACATCGGCTGCTCTCGGGTGAGGGGAGGGGCGTGGGCGGCGGAATCTAACCGGGCGGGGCGGAGCCCGGCCCCACCCCGCCGGGCGATCCCAAGTGACGCCTCGGGTGCGGGTTAGCCCGGCCGGAGGGCGAGTTGAAATCGCCCCCGGGGCGCGGTAGGTTTCCGAGGTTAGTGAAATTTTTCACGAGCGGGGTCCCGCGTGCTCCAGCCCTACATCCCGGTGCTGTTGCTCCTCGCGTTCGTCGTCCTGAACGCGATCCTGATCCTCGGTGTTTCCCATCTCCTCGAGACCTATCGACCCACGGCGGTGAAGGGCGCCGCCTATGAGTCGGGCATGCCCGCGCTCGGCGACGCCCGCGAGCGCTTCTCGGTCAAGTTCTACCTGGTGGCGATGCTGTTCATCGTCTTCGACATCGAGACCGTCTTCATGATCCCGTGGGCGGTGGCCTTCCAGCAGCTCCGGGAGATGGGCGGCGTGCTGCTGCTCGAGATGCTGACCTTCGTCCTGATCCTCGGCGTGGGCTACCTCTACCTCTGGAAGCGGGGGGCGCTGCAGTGGGACTGACGCCGCCGCCCGGCCCGGAGGCCCGCGAGGGCGCGATCGACACGATCTCGCCGAACTGGCTGACCACCCGGCTCGACTTCCTGGTCAACTGGGGGCGCGCCAATTCCCTGTGGCCGATGCCGTTCGGCACCGCGTGTTGCGCCATCGAGTTCATGGCCACGGCCGCCTCCCGGTTCGACATCGCGCGCTTCGGCATGGAGCGGATGAGCTTCTCGCCCCGGCAGGCCGACGTGCTCATCTGCGCCGGCCGCCTCCCCTTCAAGCTGGCGCCCGTGATCCGGCGCATCTGGGACCAGATGCCGCAGCCGAAGTGGGCGATCTCGATGGGCGCCTGCGCCTCGAGCGGCGGGATCTTCGACAACTACGCCATGGTGCAGGGGATCGACACGATCATTCCCGTCGATGTCTACGTGCCCGGCTGTCCGCCGCGCCCCGAGGGCCTGATCTACGGCATCATGCTGCTGCAGAAGAAGATCAAGGGGGAGTCGCTGAGCGACCCCTCGCTCCGCGTCGAGCAGCTCGTCGGGCCCGACGGGCTCTTCCGGCGACCCGAGCGGATCGACGAGGTCTCCGAGCCGTTCGGCAACTCGGTGAGCCAGACGAGGAGCTCGTGACCGACGCGGCCGCCCCCGGCGATTCCGCGGTTCCCGCCTGGCGCCACGGCGGGATGGCGAGCGCCGCCGCACTGCGGGGCGAGTTCGCCGGGGCGGTGCGCCGGATCCACGAGAGCTGCGGGCAGGTGATCGTCACCGTCGAGCCGGACTCGGCCGCCGCCGCCCTGCGCTGGCTTCGCACCGATCCCGGCCAGCAGTTCGACTACCTCGCCGACCTCACCTGCGTCGAGTACCGCGACCCCGAGCGTCCGCTCGAAGTCGTCTACCAGCTGCGCTCGATCGCGCATGGCGCGGACCTCCGGGTCAAGGTGCCGCTCGATCCCGACGGCGTGCTCGAGGTGCAGAGCGTGGTCGACCTCTGGGCGGGCGCCGACTGGCTGGAGCGCGAGGCGTGGGACATGTTCGGCGTCCGGTTCCGCGGCCATCCCGACCTGCGCCGGATCCTGATGTGGGAGAACTACGACGAGGGGCACCCGCTCCGGAAGTCGTTCCCCCTGCGGGGGCATCGCTCGCGGAGCGAGCAGACGCGGCAGGCGCTCGCCGGCGATCCCGAGGCGCACTACTCGCTGGAGGAGCTCGACATCGCGGACGCGTACGACGAGCTCCCCGCGAACCTCCGCGAGCGGCTCGCCGCCGAGCGCGAGGAGGAGAACGCGTGAGCCGCCGCACCCTCGAGATGGAGCTGCGGACCCCGGGGGTCGACAGCGCGGGACGGCTGATGGCCGCGCCGCTCGGCGTCGCCCGCCGTCCCTCGGAGGCGGTGCTCGAGGACTTCGGCGCCGAGCACATGCTGGTGAACATCGGCCCGCAGCACCCGGCGACCCATGGCGTGCTTCGGCTGGTCGTGGAGCTGGAGGGCGAGACCGTCAAGCGGGTCATCCCGCACGTCGGGTACCTCCACTCCGGCTTCGAGAAGCTCGGCGAGTACCGGCAGTACAACCAGATCATCCCGCTCACCGATCGCACCGACTACCTGTCGCCGATGGCGAACAACGTCGCCCTCGCGATGGCGGTGGAGGCGCTGCTCGGGATCGAGATCACCGAACGGTGCCGCCTGCTGCGGGTAATCGCCATGGAGATGTCGCGGATCATCTCCCACCTGGTCTGGGCCGGGACGACGGGCATCGACCTCGGCGCCTTCACGCCGTTCCTGTGGATGTTCCAGGAGCGCGAGCGGATCTACAACCTGCAGGAGGCCTGGACCGGGGCGCGGCTGACGACGAGCGTGTCGCGTGTCGGCGGGATGATGGCCGACGTGCCGGAGGGGTGGGAGGACGGGTTGCGGCAGTTCGTCCGCACCTTCCCGGACACGCTGCGCGAGGTGGACACGATGTTCACCCGCAACGCCATCTGGATCGGGCGCACCCAGGGCGTCGGGGTGATCTCGGCCGCGGAGGCGGTCAACTGGTCGCTGTCCGGCCCGATGCTCCGCGCCAGCGGCGTCCCGTTCGACGTGCGGAAGGACCGGCCCTACCTCGGCTACGAGGACTTCGACTTCGACGTGCCCGTGGGCGAGCACGGCGACATCTACGACCGCTATCGGGTGCGGCTCGAGGAGATGGCCCAGTCCACGCGGATCCTCGCCCAGGCGCTCGATCGGCTGCGGCCCGGACCGGTGAACGTGGCCGATCCGCGGGTGATCCTGCCGAGCAAGTCGCGGGCGATGGGCGACATGGAGGCGATGATCTTCCACTTCAAGCAGGTCATGGAGGGCGTCCGCCCGCCGGCCGGCGAGGTGTACCTCGCGGTCGAGAACCCCAAGGGCGAACTGGGCTACTACATGGTCTCCGACGGCACCGCGAAGCCGGTGCGCTGGCGGATCCGCCCGCCGTCGTTCCTGAACCTCTCGGCGCTGTCGCGCCTCTGCGAGGGGGCGCTCCTGTCCGACGTCATCGCCATCAACGCCAGCGTCGACATCGTGATGGGCGAGGTGGACCGATGAGCGGTCACCCGTCGCCGGCGGGCCCGGTCTTCACCCCGGAGCGGAAGGCCGAGCTCGCGGCGCTCGCGGCGCACTATCCCGAGCGCCAGGCCCTGCTGCTGCCGGCGCTGTGGATGGCGCAGCGCGCCCACGGCTGGGTCAGCCCCGAGGCGATCGACGAGATCGCCGTGGAACTCGGCGTCACGCCCGCGTACGTGCGCGGCGTGGTCACCTTCTACACGATGTACCACACGCATCCGGTCGGCCGCCACTTCATCCAGGTCTGCACCACCTCGCCGTGCGGGATGTGCGGCGCCGGGAAGGTGGTCGAGGCGCTGCTCGAGCACACCGGCTGCGGCGAGCTCGGCGCGACCTCGCCCGACGGCCGGTTCACGGTCGCCGAGACGGAGTGCCTGGGGGCCTGCGGCTTCGTGACGCCGATGCTGATCGACGACGACTTCATCGAGTCGGTGACCCCCGAGGGGGTCGCGGCACTCCTCGCCCGGTATACCTGATGGGCTATCCGCATCCGTCGCACCCGAAGGAGACGCCGGTCCTCTCGACCCACTTCGGCGAGGTCGAGGCGCGCAGCTTTGCCGGCTGGACCGCCCGCGGCGGCTATGAGGCGCTCCGCAAGGCGCTGGGCATGACCCCCGAGGCGATCGTCGAGGAGGTCAAGGCCTCCGGCCTCCGCGGCCGCGGCGGCGCCGGATTCCCGACCGGCATGAAGTGGTCGTTCATGCCCAAGGAGGACGGTCGGCCGCACTACCTCTGCTGCAACGCGGACGAGTCGGAGCCCGGCACGTTCAAGGACCGCGAGATCCTCCGCTGGACGCCCCACGCGCTGATCGAGGGCTGCGCGATCGCCTGCCTCGGGATCCGCGCCGAGACCTGCTACATCTTCGTCCGCGGCGAATACACCGAGCCGGGACGCATCCTCGAGCGGGCGATCCGGGAGGCGTACGAGGCCGGCGCCCTCGGCGCGAACGTGTTCGGCAGCGGCCGCCGCATCGACATGATCGTGCACTGGGGCGCCGGGGCGTACATCTGCGGCGAGGAGACCGCCCTGATGAACGCGATCGAGGGGCGCCGGGGCAATCCGCGGATCAAGCCGCCGTTCCCGGCGGTGTCCGGCCTGTTCGGCAAGCCGACGACGATCAACAACGTCGAGACGCTCGCCGCGGTGCCCCACATCCTCAATCGCGGGGCGGCCTGGTACGCCGGGCTCTGCCTCGGCAACCCGAAGAGCACCGGCACCAAGCTCATCTCGGTCTGCGGCCACGTGCAGCGCCCCGGCACCTACGAGATCACCCTCGGCCTCCCGATGCGCGACCTGATCTTCGATGCCTGCGGCGGGATGCTCGAGGGGCGCACGTTGAAGGCCGTGATCCCCGGCGGCTCGTCGGTGCCGATCATGAACGCCGCCGAGGTCGATGCCTGCGTCACGGACTACGAGGGCATCGCGGCCCAGGGCTCGCTCCTGGGGTCCGGCGGCATGATCGTGATGGACGACTCCACCGACATCGTGCTCCAGGTGATGCGGCTGGCGCGGTTCTACGCCCACGAGAGCTGCGCGCAGTGCACCAACTGCCGCGAGGGGACGGCGTGGACCACCCGGATCCTCGAGCGGATCCTGCGCGGCGAGGGGAAGCCCGCGGACCTCGACCTCCTCCTCGACCTCGCCGACAACATGACCGGCAAGACGATCTGCGTGCTGTCGGACTCGTGCGCGGCCCCGGTCGTGAGCGCGATCGCGAAGTTCCGCGGCGAGTTCGAGGCCTACCTCTCCGGCGCGCGCGCGCCGGCGCTGGCGGAGGCCTGACCATGGCCGACGACATGATCTCGCTGACCGTCGACGGGATGGCGGTGTCGGTGCCGAAGGGCACCATGCTGATCGACGCGGCCAAGCAGGCCGGCGTGGTGGTGCCGCACTACTGCTACCACCCCGCGCTGCCGTCGCCCGCCGTGTGCCGGATGTGCCTCGTGCAGGTCGAGAAGCTGCCCAAGCTCGTGCCCGCCTGCGTGACGGCGGCCGCCGAGGGCCAGGTGGTCAACGTGCACGCACCCGAGGCGGTCGCCGCGCGCAAGGGCGTCCTGGAGTTCCTGCTCATCAACCACCCGCTCGACTGCCCGATCTGCGACCAGGCCGGGGAGTGCGAGTTGCAGGACTTCGTGTTCCAGGAGGGCCGCGCCGGCAGCCGCTACGACGACTACCCGAAGCGCTTCAACCCGGTCGAGGACTTCGGCCCCGACGTCCTGTACGTCCCCAACCGCTGCATCCTGTGCACCCGCTGCGTGCGCTTCATGGAGGATGTCGCCGGGAGCCAGGTGCTCAACGTCTCGGAGCGCGGCGACCGCGCCTACATCGGGATCGACGCCGACCACCGGCTCGACCACCCGTGGTCGGGGAACGTGGTGGACCTCTGCCCGGTCGGGTCGCTCGTCTCCAAGGACTTCCTGCACAAGGCGCGCGCCTGGGACCTCGACAAGACGGCGTCGATCTGCACCGGCTGCAGCCAGGGGTGCAACGTCACCATAGAGGCGCGCGACGAGGTGGTCGTGCGACTGCGCCCGCGCGTCAATCCGGAAGTCAACCGGTACTTCATGTGCGACGCCGGTCGCGCCGATTACCGCTGGATGAACCGCGGCGACCGGACCGAGGTCCCGCTGCTGGCCGGCGGGGATCGCCCGGCGGCCACCGACTGGGAATCGGCGCTGGACCGCCTCGCGGCCTTGGTGGAGGGCGTCGAGGGAGACGCCGTCGCCCTCTTCGGCGGCCGCGTGGGCAACGAGTCGATCGGCTGGGTGCTGCGGCTCCTGGGCCATCGCACCGCGGCGGCGGCGATGCGGGTGCCGACCGGCCCCGAGGCACCGCTCGCCGGCGTGCCGGACCTCGCGCTCCGCGCCGAGCGGGCCGCGAATGCCCACGGCGCCCGGCTGCTCGGCGCCCGGACGGACTGGGACGTGGCGATCGGGGCGATCGACGGGGCGGCCCTCGTGATCATCGTGGACGCCGAATTGACTGACGCCGAGGCGGGCGCGCTGGCGGGGGCCGCCCAGGTGGTCCACCTGGCGACCGTGCCGGATCCCCGACTCCCGAACCTCGCCCTGGTGCTGCCGATCACCGCGATGCCCGAGGAGCAGGGCTCCTACGTGAACCTGACGGGGCGGATCCAGCGCTTCCTTCCGGCGCGCACTCCCCCGGGGATGGCGCGACCGGCCTGGTGGGTCGCCGCCGAGGCGTGGCGGCGGGGCGGTGAGGGACGCGAGGGCCCGGCCACCGCCTCGGAGGCGCTCGGTTCACTGGCGCCGTTCGCCGGTCTCGACCACGAGGCCCTCGGGTGGCACGGCCGCCTGGCGGACGCCGCGGCGGGGGCACCCCGATGACCCCGGAGATGAAGGGATTCCTGTTCTTCAGCGTCGTGAAGCTGCTCGTCGTCTTCACGATGGTGATGGTCGGCGTCGCGCTGCTGACGCTGATGGAACGGAAGCTCGCCGGCTGGATCCAGAACCGCCCCGGCCCCAACCGCGTCGGGCCGTGGGGGATCCTCCAGCCGGTCGCCGACGGGATCAAGAACTTCATCAAGGAGGAGACGCGGCCGGCCGGCGCCAATCGGCACCTCTTCCTCCTGGCGCCGGCGCTGTCGTTCATCCCGGCGGTCTCGCTGATGGCGGTGATCCCGCTCGCGGCGCCGCTGCCGCTGCACGTGGACTGGACCCTGCCGCTGATCGGCCGGATGACCTACGACGGCGCCCTGCCGATGGTGGTGGCCGACTTGCCGATCGGCTTCCTCTACATCCTCGGCATGTCGTCCCTCGGCGTGTACGGCGTCGCGCTCGCCGGCTGGGCCTCCAACAGCAAGTACTCGCTGCTCGGCGGGCTCCGCGCCAGCGCCCAGATGATCTCGTACGAGGTGGCGATGGGCCTCTCGCTGGTGCCGGTGCTGCTCCTGTCGGGCAACGTCGCGTTCAGCGAGCTGATCTCGCGCCAGCAGGCGGGGATCTGGTATGCCTTCCCCCTCTTCCTGTCGTTCTTCGTCTTCCTGATCTCGGGCTTCGCCGAGACCAACCGGCTGCCGTTCGACCTGCCCGAGGCCGAGTCGGAGCTGGTGGCGGGCTACCACTCCGAGTACAGCGCGATGAAGTTCTCGCTCTTCATGATCGGCGAGTACGCCCACATCGTCGCCATCGCCGCGATGCTCGCGACGATCTTCCTCGGGGGCTGGGACATCCCGTTCACCCACTGGGACGAGCAGGGCGGCGTGCTCCAGACGATCCTGACGCACGCGGCCTTCTTCGCGAAGATGTTCTTCTGGATCTTCTTCGTGATGTGGATCCGGTGGACGCTGCCGCGGTTCCGCTACGACCAGCTGATGGCCCTCGGGTGGAAGGTGCTGCTGCCGCTCGCGCTCGCCTACATCATGGTGATCGCCACCGCCGTCTGGGCGGTGGACCGCTGGATGCCGGGCGCGACCGACGCCACCCGCGGGCTGGTGCTGTTCGCGCTGAACCTGGTGCTGGGCTGGGTGGTCTTCTACCGCATCGACCGCGGGCTCGTGGTGCGCGGCGTCGGCCTGCGGGCACCGGCGCGTGCCCGGGCGGAGGGGTGAGATGGCGATCGGCGTGAAGGTGCTCCCGCGGCCCGACCAGGGCGTGTCGTACGTCCGCGCCACCCTCAAGGGGATGGCGCTGACCTTCCGGCACATGTTCCAGCCGCGGGTGACGATGGAGTATCCCGAGGCCCGGAGCGCCGAGGACTGGCGCATCGCCACCCGCTGGCGCGGCACCCACCGGATGCTGACCGACGAGCAGGGCCGCACCAAGTGCGTCGCCTGCGGGCTCTGCCCGCAGATCTGCCCGGCCAACTGCATCAAGCTGGTGCCGGGCGAGGACGAGCGCGGCAACCGCTTCCCGCTCATCTACGAGATCGACGAGTTCCGGTGCGTCTTCTGCGGGTTCTGCCAGGAGGTCTGCCCGGAGGAGGCGATCCACGTCGGCGTGCACTACGAGAACGCCGAGTACTCCCGCGACCGCTTCGTCTACGACCACGAGCGGCTGGTGGCGCAGACCCATCCGGTCTCGACCCTCTGGGACCCCTCCGACCCGCGGGGCGAGTAGGTGGACCTGACCACGGGCGTCTTCTGGCTCTTCGCCGCCTGGGCGATCGTCTCCGCCCTGGTGTGCATCTCGCGCCGCAACGCGGTGGCGTCGGCGATGTGGCTGGTGTCGACGATGTTCGCGCTGTCGGGGCTCTTCGTCCTGCTGCACGCGCAGTTCATCGCCGCGATCCAGGTGCTCGTCTATGCCGGCGCGGTCATGGTGCTCTTCCTGTTCGTGATCATGCTCCTGAATCTCGAGAGCGCGCCGCGCGACTGGAACCGCTGGTGGCTCTGGGCGCTCGGCGTCGGCGTGAGCGCCGCGCTGGCCGCGCAGCTGGTGGCACTCCGGCACTACTCCCCGGACCGGCTGGCGGGCGAGCTCTCCACCATGCCGAACCCCGATCCGGCGCTCGTCTTCCCCGAGGGGGTCGCGGCGGCCCATGCGACCGCCGCCCACGGCGTGGTCGGCGCGGTCGCCCAGCCGCTCTTCCAGGGCTACCTGATCCCGTTCGAGATCACCTCGGTCCTGCTGCTCGCGGCGGTGATCGGCGCCGTGGTCCTCGCCAAGCGGAGGCTGTGATGCTGCTCGGGCCCTCGCTGGCGGTCTCCGCCATCCTCTTCGCGATCGGCGTGGCCGGCGTGCTGATCCGCCGGAACGCCATCGTGGTCTTCATGTGCGTCGAGCTGATGCTCAACGCGGTCAACCTCAGCTTCGTGGCGCTGGCCGAGCTGCACGGCACCAGCGGCCAGATCATGGTCTTCTTCGTGATGACGGTCGCGGCGGCCGAGGCCGCCGTCGGACTGGCCATCATCCTGGCGATCTTCCGGCACACCCAGTCGGTCGACCTCAAGTCAATCAACCTCCTCAAGGGCTGAGCGTGGCACGCTACGCCTGGCTGGCCATCCTCCTTCCGCTGCTCGGCGCCGTCCTGAACGGGGCGCTGGCGCTGCGCGGCCGCCGGGCGGTCCGGGCGGTCTCGCTGATCGGACCCGGCGTGCTGCTGGCGGCGTTCGCCGTCGCGGTCGGCGTCGCGCTCGAGGTGCGGGACGCGGAGGCGCCGATCCGGCTGCTGCTCTGGCAGTGGCTGCCGGTCACCGACGGCTTCCACGTCGACCTCGCGCTGCAGGTGGACCGGCTCTCGACCGTGATGCTGCTGGTCATCACCGGCGTCGGGTCGCTGATCCACCTCTTCTCGGTCGGCTACATGCGCGAGGATCCGGGGTACGCCCGGTACTTCGCGTACCTCAACCTCTTCGTGGCGTTCATGCTGGTGCTGGTGCTCGGTGCCTCGCTGCCGGTGTCGTTCATCGGCTGGGAGGGCGTCGGGCTCTGCAGCTACCTGCTGATCGGCTTCTGGTACGAGGTGGACGCCAACAGCGACGCCGGGAAGAAGGCCTTCCTGGCCAACCGGATCGGCGACTTCGGCGTGCTCGTCGCGATGTTCGTGCTCTGGTGGTCGGTCGGCACGCTCGACTACCAGGGGATCGCGGAGCACGCGGCGACGGTGCTGCCCTACGCCGGGACCACCGCGACGCTGATCGCCCTGCTCCTCTTCCTGGGCTGCACCGGCAAGAGCGCCCAGATCCCGCTCTACACGTGGCTCCCCGACGCGATGGCCGGCCCGACGCCGGTCTCGGCGCTGATCCACGCCGCGACGATGGTCACGGCGGGCGTCTTCCTGGTGATCCGGACCAACGTCCTCTTCGCGCTCGCCCCGGTGGCGATGGAGGTCGTCGCGATCACCGGGGCGCTCACGGCGTTCTTCGCCGCCACCATCGCGCTCAAGCAGAACGACATCAAGAAGGTCCTGGCCTACTCGACCGTCTCCCAGCTCGGCTACATGTTCCTCGCGGTCGGGACCGGGGCGTTCACCGCCGGCCTCTTCCACCTGGTCACCCATGCCTTCTTCAAGGCGCTGCTCTTCCTCGGCGCCGGCAGCGTGATCCACGCGATGCACCACGCCTACCACGCGGTGCATTCGCACGACGACGCGCAGGACATGCGGAACATGGGCGGCCTCGCGCGGAAGATGCCGTGGACCTTCGCCCTGATGGCGCTCGCCACCCTGGCGATCGCCGGCGTGCCGCCGCTGTCGGGCTTCTTCAGCAAGGACGAGATCCTCGCCGCCGCCTTCGCCCGGGGGCAGGGCAGCACGGTCTACCTCGTGGCCTGGGTCCTCGGCCTCTGTGCCGCGCTGATGACCGCCTACTACATGGCCCGGCTCATCGCGATGACCTTCCTCGGCCGCTTCCGCGGCGGCGAGGCCGCGGAGGGCCACCTGCACGAGGCGCCGGCCATCATGACCGGGCCGCTGGCGGTGCTCGGGCTGCTCACCGTGGCCGGCGGGCTGATCAACCTGCCGGCCTTCGCCGGCGGCGGCGAGCGACTCGAGCACTGGCTGGCCCCGGTGCTCGAACCCGGCGAGGCGCTGCTGACGCCGATCGAGGCGCCCCACGGCAGCGCCGAGCTGATGCTCCTCGCCGGCGCGGTCGTCATCGCCCTCTCGGGCCTCGCCCTCGGGCTGGTGCTGACGCGGCGCCGCGAGATCCCGACTCCGGACCGCGCCCCGCCCGAGACCGGCCTCGGCCGGATCCTCGCCGGGAAGTGGTACGTCGACGAGCTCTACCAGCGCGTCTTCGTCGGCCCGCTGGTGTGGTTCTCCCGCACCGTGCTCTGGAAGGGCTTCGACCAGTTCCTCGTCGACCGGATGGGGGTGGGCGGCACCGCCCGCCTCGCCCAGGGACTCGGCTGGCTCGGCGCCCGGCTCCAGAACGGCCAGGTCGCGCTCTACGTCACCCTCTTCGCGGTGGGCGCGGTGCTCGTCCTGCGCGCACTGGTGGGGGGCTGAGCGATGCAGGCCTTCCTCGCCGCCATCCACTACGACGCCTGGATCCTCCACGTCCTGCTGGCGCTGCCCGTCCTCGCCATGCCGCTGGTGCTCCTCTTCCCGGTCCGGTTCGCGCGGTGGATCGCGCTGATCGTGGCGCTGACCGAGACGGTCCTCGGGCTGGGACTGTGGTGGGCCTTCGATCCCGCGAATCCCGGCCTGCAGTTCGTGACCGACGTCTCGTGGCTGGGGGAGTTCGGCATCGGCTACCGGGTCGGCATCGACGGCCTCTCGGTGATGATGGTGCTGCTCTCGGTCGTGATGATGCCGCTGGTCGTCTGGGGCAGCTGGCGGGGGATCGACACCAAGCAGCGCGGCTTCTACGCCTTGCTGCTCGCCCTGAAGACCGGCATGCTCGGCGTCTTCGTTTCGCTCGACCTGTTCCTCTTCTACGTGTTCTGGGAGCTGCTGCTCATCCCGATGTACTTCCTGATCGGGATCTGGGGCAGCGGCAACCGGCTCTATGCCGCCACCAAGTTCGTGATCTACACCTTCGTCGGCTCGCTGCTGATGCTGGTGGCGATCCTGTGGATGGTGAAGGTGGTCGGCGACGCGACCGGGACCTACTCCTTCGCCTACCGCCACCTCCTCGACAACGCCGAGGCGATGGCGCCGTGGGGGCCGTGGCTCTTCGTGGCCTTCGCGCTGGCCTTCGCGGTGAAGGTGCCGATCTTCCCGTTCCACACCTGGCTCCCCGACGCGCACACCGAGGCGCCGACCGCCGGCTCCGTGGACCTGGCCGTGATCCTGCTCAAGATGGGGACGTACGGCTTCCTGCGCTTCGCGATCCCGTTCTTCCCGGCGTTCGCGCTCTCGCCGACCGTCGGCAACGTGATGGCGGCGCTGGCGGTGACCGGAATCGTCTACGCCGCCCTCGTGGCGATGGTGCAGCCGGACCTCAAGCGCCTCGTCGCGTACTCCTCGGTGAGTCACCTGGGATTCGTGGTGCTCGGGATCTGGGGCAGCACGGTGGAGAGCGTCCAGGGCGCCATCATGGTGATGGTCTCGCACGGCCTCAGCACCGGCGCGCTGTTCTTCATGATCGGCTTCCTCTACGAGCGCCGCCACACGCGGAAGATCGCCGACTACGGCGGCCTGGCCCGGGTGGCGCCGCTGCTCGCCACCGCGTTCGTGATCACCGCCTTCTCCTCGATCGGGCTGCCGGGGCTCAACGGCTTCGTCGGC
Source organism: uncultured Gemmatimonadaceae bacterium (assembly GCA_964557115.1). GTDB lineage: Bacteria > Gemmatimonadota > Gemmatimonadetes > Gemmatimonadales > GWC2-71-9 > Palsa-1233. Next base: position 40,348 of record CAZKYO010000003.1, on the reverse strand, counting down.
GAGTTCCTCGTCCTGCTCGGCTCCTTCGGGCGCTACCCGTGGTACGTCGCCGCGGGCACCACCGTGGTCGTCTTCTCGGCGGCCTACCTCCTCTGGGCCACCCAGCGGGTGTTCTTCAACCGGCTGACCAACCCGCTGAACGAGGGGATCGGCGACCTCAACCGGCGCGAGATCGTCGTGCTGGCCCCGCTGATCGCGGCGATGCTCTGGATGGGGCTGTACCCGAAGCCGATCCTCCGGCGCACCGAGGGGGCCGCGCGGCACTACGTCGAGATGATCCAGCCGTATCTCCCGACGTCGCGCCCGGCGCCGGTGCACATCGCGGGGGAGGTGCCATGACGACCGTCGATCCCGGCCTCCCCGGCGGCGCGCTCCTCGCGCTCCTCCCGGAACTGCTGCTCACGGCGTGGGCCCTGGTCGTGCTCGCGGTGGTCGCCTGGCGGCACCACTCGGCCGCCGACTCGCGGCTGGTCGGCACGCTGTCGCTGGCGGGCTACGCGATGGCGCTGCTGGCGACCGGCTGGATGGCCTGGCAGGGCCTCCGGGTCGAGGGGCTGCCCCAGATGATCGCGCTCGACGGCTTCCGCTACGCCAGCGACGCGCTCCTGCTCGCCATCGGGATGGGCGTCTCGATCCTGTCGATCCGCTGGCTCGAGCGGCAGGGGATCCTCGCGCCGGAGTACTACGTCCTGGTGATGCTGGCCACCGTCGGGATGATGCTGCTCGCCGGCGCCGCCGACATGATCACGCTCTTCCTCGGCCTCGAGATCATGTCGATCTCGGTCTACGCGCTGGCGGGGTACGACCGGACCCGCCGCGCGTCGGCCGAGGCGGCGCTCAAGTACTTCCTGATCGGCGCGTTCGCCTCGGGCTTCCTGCTCTACGGCATCGCGCTGGTCTACGGCGCCACGGGGCAGTTCAACTTCGCGCTGATCGGCGCGCAGTTCTCGGCCACCGAGCCGACGCTGATGGCGCGCGCCGGGATGGCGCTGCTGCTGATCGGCTTCGCGTTCAAGGTGGCGGCGGTCCCGTTCCACGCCTGGGCGCCCGACGTCTACGAGGGGGCACCGACCCCGATCACCGCGTTCATGGCCAGCGGGGTGAAGGCCGCCGCCTTCCTGGCGCTCGCGCGCGTGCTGGCCGAGGTCTTCCCGGCCTTCGTGGACCTGTGGCGGCCGGTGCTGTTCTGGCTGGCGATCGCGACGATGCTGATCGGGAACCTGGTCGCCCTCGCGCAGCAGTCGATCAAGCGGATGCTCGCCTATTCGGCGATCGCCCACGCGGGCTACCTGCTGCTGCCGCTCTGGTCCCACTCGGAGGCCGGCACCGCCGCGGTGCTCGTCTACCTCCTCGCCTACTCGATCACCACGCTCGCCGCGTTCGGGATCCTGGCGTCGATCGAGCGCGCCGGGGCGAGGACGGTGCTGATCGCCGACCTCGAGGGGCTCTACACCGTCCGGCCCTTCGCCTCGCTCGGCCTCACGGTCTGCATGCTCTCGCTGCTCGGCTTCCCCGGGACGTTCGGCTTCATCGGGAAGTGGTACCTCATCGCGGCGCCGCTCGGCCAGGGCGAGGTCGTGCTGCCGATCGTCGCGATGATCGCGAGCGGGATCTCCATCGGCTACTACCTGCCGGTGGTCCTGGCGATGACGCTGAAGCCGACCCGCACGCGGCAGGCGCACCAGACGATCCGCTTCCCGGGACCGGCCAAGGTCGCCGTGGCGCTCTGCGTCGCGGCGCTGCTCATCCTCGGCGTCTGGCCCCGCACCGTGCTCGACTTCGCGACCCAGGAGGCGGTCCAGCTCCGCCAGGTCGCGATGCCGATCCTGACCCGCTGATTCCCCGGAGTCCCCGTGCAGGTCCCCCATTCGATCTTTCGCGAGTACGACGTCCGCGGCCTGGTCGGCGAACAGCTGACCCCGGCGTTTGCCGAGGCCCTCGGGCGGGCCGTCGGCACGGTGGCGGTCGAGCGGATGGGGCCGAATCCCCGTCTCGCCGTGGGCCGCGACAACCGGCCCTCCGGCGCCGCACTCGCGGAGGCGCTCCGACGCGGGCTCGCCGCGACGGGTGCCCAGGTGATCGACGTCGGCGAGATGCCGACGCCGGCGCTCTATTTCGCCGTGGAGGCGCTTCCCGCGGACGGCGGCATCCAGGTCACCGGCTCGCACAATCCGCCCGAGTTCAACGGCTTCAAGATGGTCCTCGGGGGCGCGGCGCTGCACGGCGAGGGGATCCAGGACCTCTACGAGCGGATCACCCTCGAGCGCTTCGCGACGGGGCAGGGGAGCGTCACGACGGACGCCTCCGTGCTGCCGCGCTACCGCGACGCGATCGTGTCGAGGCACACCCTGGCCCGCCCGGTGAAGGCGGTCGTCGACTGCGGCAACGGCGTGAGCGCCCTGATCGCGGTCGAGACGCTCCGGGCCCTCGGTGCCGAGGTGACGCCGCTGTTCGCCGAGAGCGACGGCACGTTTCCGAACCACCACCCCGACCCGACCGTGCCCGCCAACCTCGTCGACCTCCAGGCTGCCGTGCGGCGCGAGGGTGCCGAGCTCGGCATCGCGTTCGACGGCGACGGCGACCGGATCGGCGCCGTGGACGAGGCGGCCCGGATCCTCTTCGGCGACCAACTCCTCGTGGTGCTCGGTCGCGACGCGGTCCGCCGCTTCGGGGCCGGCGCGCCGGTGATCTTCGACGTCAAGTGCTCGGACCAGCTTCCCGTGGCGCTCGAGCATGCCGGCGCCCGGCCGGTGATGTGGAAGACCGGGCACTCGCTCATCAAGGAGAAGATGCGCGAGGAGCGCGCGCCGCTCGCCGGCGAGATGAGCGGGCACATGTTCTTCGGCGGCGACTGGTTCGGGTTCGACGATGCATTGTTCGCCGCCGCGCGTCTGCTCGAGATCGTCTCGCACCACCCCGGCGGCCTGGCCCGGCTCCTCGCCGACCTGCCGGCGACCTTCGCCACGCCCGAGATCCGCATCGACTGCCCCGACGAGCGCAAGTTCGCGATCGCCCGCGAGGCCGCCGAGGACTTCGGGCGCCGCTATCCGGTCAACACGATCGACGGGGTGCGGATCTCCTGGCCCGATGGCTGGGGGCTGCTGCGCGCCTCCAATACCCAGCCGGTGCTCGTGATGCGGTTCGAGGCGACCTCCGTCGCCGCGCGCGACGCGCACCAGGCGGAGGTCGTGGCGTGGCTGGCCGAGCGGGGGATCCAGGGCTGAACGGATGAGCCCCCGCGTGCGCCGCCTCGTGATCGTCGCGGCGGGGCTCGTGCTGCTGCTGTTCGCCGGCCGCTGGAGCGCCGGGTTCCTCGCCGCGCGCTGGTGGGCCGCGGCCGTCTCGCCGGATGCGCTCGCGAACGTCACCCGCTGGCAACTCCTCGGGCTCCTGCTCGATGCGGGAGCCGTCCTCACGGCGTCGTGCTGGTTCGCCCTCCAGGCGCTGCTCGTCGCGCGCGCCATCGGTTCCGTACAGGTCGAGCGTCGGGTCGGCGAACTGCGCGTGCGCGAGGCCGTGCCGACCCGGCTCCTCGTGGCCGGCGCGGTCGCCACGGGCGCCTTGCTCGGGCTGCTGACCGGCGTGGGCGCCCGGGCGTGGCGGGCGCCGGTCGCCCTGGCCTGGCACGGGGTGCACTACGGCGTCGATGATCCGCTCCTCGGCATCGACCTCGGCACCCTGGTCGCCCGCTATCCGGTGTGGCAGCTCGCCCACCACTTCGCCGCCCTGCTCGTCATCCTCGGTCTCCTGTTCGCCGCGCTGCTCTACCTGGCGATCGGCGCATTGCGGCGGCGCGAGGGGCAGCTGGACATCCACCCCGATGCACGACGTCACCTCGGCGGGCTGCTCGCCCTGCTCGCCGCAGTGATCGCCACGGGGTATTTCCTCGCGCCGTATCGCCTCGCCACCTCGCTCGAGGTCCCGCTGTCCCTCGCGGCCGCCTCGACGCGCGTGCTCGCCACCCGCGCGGCCGCCGGGGCCGCGATCGCCGTCGGGGCGATGTCGCTGCTCTGGGCACTGCGACCGCGGCATTCGCTGATCGTCGCCGGCTGGGCGGTCCTCGCGCTCGTGGCGCTGGGAGAGCGACTGATCGTCCCGGCGTTCGTCGCCGAAGGGGCGGCGCCGGGAAACCGCGAGGAGCGGGTGCGCCAGTTCGACGGCATCTTCTACGGGGTGTCCCTGCGGGAACGGACCGTCTCCGCGGATTCGCTGCCGGAGGTCACCGGCCTCTGGGACAGCGGATCCCTCGCCAACTGGGCGCTTTCCCGTCGCGGGACGCTGCTGAGTGCGACGGCGAACGCCGGGCCCGAGCGACCGGCCTGGCGCGTGGTCACCGGCTTCGCCGGCGAACCGGGGTCGATCGAGGTCTCCGACCTCGCCGCGGGCGCGCTTGGCCCCGGGGGCTCCCCGGCACGCGTCGCCGGTGACTCGGGGGCCCGGGGCCTGATCCGCGACCCGCGCACGTCGCCCGGACTCGCCGCCTGGCGCCTCGTCGGTCAGGGGGTCCCCGCCGGGGGACTGCTGCGACGCATCGCGATCGCCTGGGCGCTCCAGGCGCCGGGAGTCCTCGGAGTGGATGGCCAGTCGCAGCTCGACTGGGGCCTCGATCCGGAGGAACGCGCCAGCCGCCTCATGCCGGGACTCGATTGGCAGGTTGACGGAATCGCCACCGTCGAAGGGCGGCTCGTATGGATGGTGAGCGGCCTGGCGATCGTCGATCGGGCGCCCCTGGCCACCCGCGCGCTGCTCGGACGCCGGGAGATCTCCGGCGCGGTGCCGGCAGCCGTCGCCACCGTCGACGTCACCAACGGCGGCCTGCGCGCCTACCTCGACCCTTCGGCGGATTCACTCGGGGCGGCCTGGGGCGGGGTGTATGCCGGGTTGATCGAGCCGGTGACGGCGATGCCGCCCGAACTGCGCGCCTCGCTCGTCTACTCTCGCTCGCTGTTCCAGGTGCAGCTCACCGTCCTCTCGCAGCCCGAATGGGGCCTCGGTGCCCGGGCCGAACGCGCCGACGCGGCCCAGCCTCTCGCGATGGTGTGGGACCGCCCCGGCAACACCCCCTGGCTGCAGGAACATCTCGACGACCCGGCGCGAGGCATCCCGGCGTCGATCCTGAGCGCGGGCCGGGTCGGCGGGATGGCGGTGATCGTGCTCGACCAGGTGGCCAGCCGGGAACTGCCGGGGGATGCCGATCTCACCCGCGGTTGGCACCGGCTGCTGCCGCTCGCCCAGCTCCGGGACTCCGCGCGGGCGGCGGGAGACACCCTCCTCGCCGGGCCGGTCCATCGCCAGGTGACCGGGCACGGCGTGCTGGCATGGCAGGTCTTCCACTCCGCCGGTCGCCGGGGGACCCCGTCCGTTGCGTGGATCGGCACCGCCAGGGACGCCATCCTGGGCGGCGGACGACGGGTGGACGACGCGTGGCGGTCGCTCGGTGCCGCCGGGAGCGACGCCGCCGGTGATCGCGGGGCGGCCGTCGATGCCGGCGCCCGGCTCGACGCGGTTCGTGCCTGGATCGCGCGGGCCGATTCCGCGCTCGAGCGTCGCGACATGACCGCCTTCGGACGGGCCTGGGAGGCGATCCGCGGCCTGCTCGCGGAACCGCGCCGCGAGTAGCGATCGCCCGCCCGGCGGGCTATTTTCGCGGGCTGTGTCCGGACCGGGGCGATCCCGGGGTCCCGACCGCACGGAGTCGGGTGCGCGAACCACGAACGAGGGGTGACCGAGCGTGAACCTGCACGAGTATCAGGCCCGCGACCTGCTCAAGGCCGCCGGGGTGCCGATGTTCGACGGAGACGTGGCGGCGACGCCATCCGAGGCCGAGGCGATCGCCCGGCGGCTCGGTGGCACGGTCGTCGTCAAGGCGCAGGTCCACGCGGGCGGCCGCGGCAAGGCGGGCGGCGTCAAGCTGGCCCGCAATCCCGCGGAGGCCAACGAGCACGCGTCCCAGATCCTCGGCATGACGATCAAGGGGCTGGTGGTGAACAAGGTCCTCGTCGTCCCGGCCGCCGACATCGCCACGGAGAGCTATGTCGGCCTGATCCTCGATCGCGCCACCCAGCTGCCGGTGTTCATGGTCAGCTCCGCGGGCGGCGTCGACATCGAGGAGGTCGCCGCGCAGACGCCCGAGAAGATCACCCGCATGCCGGTCGACCCGCGCTACGGCCTGCTGCCGCATCAGGCCCTCGCCCTCGCCCTGGCGCTCTACAAGGAGTGGGACCAGGTCAAGGCCGCGATCAAGGTCATGCAGCAGCTGTACAAGGTCTTCATGGCGAACGGTGCCTCGCTGGCCGAGATCAACCCGCTGGTCACCACGCCGGACGGCAAGGTCCTGGCCCTCGACGCCAAGATCTCGATCGACGACAACGAGCTCGACCGGCGCCCCGACCTCGCGGTCCTCCGCGACGAGTCGGCCGAGGAGCCGAGCGAGGTGGCCGCCCGCCGCGCGAACCTGACCTTCATCAAGCTCGACGGCAACGTGGGCTGCGTCGTCAACGGCGCCGGCCTCGCGATGGCGACCATGGACCTCGTCAAGTACTACGGCGGCGAGCCGGCGAACTTCCTCGACATCGGCGGCTCCTCGAATCCCGAGAAAGTCGTCCACGCGCTCAAGATCATCACCAGCGATCCCGCCGTGAAAGTGATCCTCTTCAACATCTTCGGCGGCATCACCCGCACCGACGACGTCGCCAACGGCATCGTCGCCGCGACCCGGCAGTTCAAGGTCGAGGTGCCGATCGTCATCCGGCTCACCGGCACCAACGAGGCGGAGGCGCTCCGGATCCTCGAGGGCGTCGGGATGAAGGCGATGAACGACATGGACCAGGCGGTGGAACAGGCCGTCGCCCTCGCCAAGGAGGCGGCGTGAGCATCTGGATCGGCAAGGACACCCGGCTGGTCGTCCAGGGGATCACCGGACGCGACGGGTCGTTCCACACGCGGCAGATGATCGAGTACGGCACCAACGTCGTGGCCGGCGTGACGCCGGGGAAGGGCGGCCAGCAGTTCGACGGCGCCGTCCCGGTCTTCAACACCGTCGCCGAGGCGGTGCGGGACACCCAGGCCAACACCGCCGTGATCTACGTCCCGCCGGCGATGGCGGCCGGCGCGATCCTCGAGGCGGCGGATGCCGGCATCGGGCTGGTCGTCTGCATCACCGAGGGGATCCCGGTCCTCGACATGACGACGGTGATGCCGTTCCTGCGTGAGCGCGGGGCCCGGCTCATCGGCCCCAACTGCCCGGGGCTGATCTCGCCCGGGGCGGCCAAGGTCGGCATCATCCCCGGGAGCATCGTCACGCCCGGGCCGATCGGCCTCGTCTCGCGGTCGGGCACCCTGACCTACGAAGTGGTGAACCACCTCACCCGGAACGGCATGGGCCAGAGCACCTGCGTCGGGATCGGCGGCGATCCGATCGTGGGGACCAACTTCATAGACGTCCTCGCGGCGTTCAACGACGACCCCGCCACCGAGGCGATCGTGATGATGGGCGAGATCGGCGGGACGGCGGAGCAGGAGGCGGCGGAATTCGTCCGGGCCAACGTCAGGAAGCCGGTCGTCGGCTTCATCGCCGGGCAGACCGCTCCCAAGGGGCGGCGGATGGGCCATGCCGGGGCGATCATCTCCGGTTCGAGCGGCACCGCGGAGGAGAAGTTCCAGGCCTTCGAGGCGGCCGGAATCGGGATCATGCGCCGCCCGGTCGACGTGGTCGAGTTGCTCAAGGCGAAGCTCGCGTAATAGGTTATGTGTGCCTTGTAAGGCATTGTGATATATGCCGTTAGAGTGATTCAAGGCGTGGTGCTTTGGGTCGACAATTCACTGCTTGGGGAGCCGATGGCGGGACGTCTCACTTTCGCGATGATCAAGCCCGATGCGGTGGCGGCGGGCAACACGGGCCGGATCCTGGCCCACGTCGAGGCCGCGGGGTTCCGGCTCCGGGCGATCCGCCAGGTGTCGCTGACCCGCGTCGAGGCCGAGGCGTTCTACGCCGTCCACCGGGGTCGGCCGTTCTACGGGGAGCTGGTGGAGTTCATGAGCTCCGGGCCGACCGTTGCCCTGGCCCTGGAAGCGGACGACGCCGTGGCGGAGTGGCGGCGGGCGATCGGGGCGACCGACCCGGCCGAGGCGGCCGAGGGGACGATCCGGCGGACCTTTGCCGAGTCGAAGGGCCGCAACGCCGTCCACGGGTCGGACAGCGACGAGAACGCCCTCCGGGAGATCGCTTTCTTCTTTCCGGAGCGGGAGTTAGCGCAGTTGGGGGTCGCCCTCCCGGGTTGACCGGGGTGCTCCGAAGCACGTATTTTTGAGGGCTATGCTCCGCATCGATGCTCGCCAGCTCGCCAACGGCGGGATCGAGACGAACGGGACCCTGGCGCCCGACGACCCGGCGTTCGAGGGACTGGACCTCGCGTTCGACGGGCCGGTGCGCGTCACGGGGTGGTTGCAGCCGACCGAAGGTGGCGACATCCTCTGGCGGGCCCGTGTCGGCGCGACGGTGGTGGGGGAGTGCCGGCGCTGTCTGGGCCGGGTGGAGCAGATGATCGACGAGCCGGTGGACGTCCTCTTCTCGGGCGATCCCGACCTGCTCGACGATCCCAGCGTGTATGCACTGCCGTCGGACCCGTCGAAGCTCGACGTGTCGGTGGCCGTGCGCGAGGAGTTGGCCCTGCGCGCATCCGCCTTCCCGCTCTGCCGGGAAGACTGCAAGGGGCTCTGTCCGACCTGCGGGTCGGACCTGAACGCCGGACCGTGTGGGTGCGCGGCCGCCGGCTCGACCAGTTGAGGCACCGATGGCAGTTCCGAAGCGAAAGCTCTCCAAGTCCCGCAAGCGCCTGCGCCGCGGACATCACTCGGCGAAGGGCATCCCGACGCAGGCCTGCCCGCGCTGCAGCGCCCCGCGGCTGTCGCACCGGGTCTGCCCGTCGTGCGGGTACTACGCCGGCAAGAAGCGCCTCGAGGTCGAGGACCAGTAAGCCGTGATCCGCGTCGCGCTCGACGCGATGGGTGGCGACCACGCGCCGGCCGCCGAGGTGGACGGCGCGGCGCTGGCCCTCCGCGAGCTCGCGCCGGACTTCCAGCTGCTCCTCGTGGGGCAGCCCGAGCCGATCGCCGAGCACCTCGCCCGGCACCCCGACCTCGACCGCTCGCGGATCGAGGTCGTCCCGGCTTCGCAGGTCATCACCATGGCCGACAAGCCGCTGCAGGGGGTCCGCCAGAAGCGCGACTCCTCGCTCGTCGTCGGCCTCTCGATGCACCGTGACGGCAAGGCCGACGCGTTCGTCTCGGCCGGCAACACCGGCGCGACGCTCGCCGGGGCCACCCTCCTGCTCGGGCTCCACGACGGCGTCGATCGCGCGACGGTCGCCTCGCTCTTCCCGAGCGCGAACGGCACCGTGCTCGTGCTCGATGCCGGGGCCAACGTCGACTGCTCGGCGCGCGAACTCGTCAACTTCGCGCACCTGGGCTCGGTCTACATGCGCGACGTGATCGGCCGGCCGGCCCCGCGCATCGGCCTGCTCAACGTCGGCGAGGAGGACGAGAAGGGCAACGCGCTGGTCCGCGAGGCCCACCAGCTCCTCAAGGTCGAGCCGCAGCTCAACTACATCGGCAACATCGAGGGGCGCGACATCGTGGTGCCGCACCCCACCCGCGGCGCGGTCGACGTCGTCGTCACCGACGGCTTCACCGGCAACGTGGTGCTCAAGTTCTACGAGTCGATGGGTCGCCTGGTCCACCTGCTCCTCGAGCGCGAGTCGCCCGGGCTGCTCGGGATGCCCGAAATGGGGCCGCTGATGAAGTTCCTGGACTACGGGACCTACGGCGGGGCGCCGCTGCTCGGCGTGCGCGGGGTCACGATGATCTGCCACGGGTCGTCCACCGCGCTGGCGATCCGGAACGCGATCCGCAAGGCGATCGAGTCGGTGCGCGGCGGCCTCAGCGCGCACACGGCCGACGAACTCGCGGGGCACGCCGCCCCGCCGGTCGCATGATGCCCCCGCGGCCCTTCGCCCGGATCACCGGCATCGGCGCCGCGGCGCCCGCCGGCGTCCTCACCAACGCGGACCTCGAGCGCTACCTCGACACGTCCGACGAGTGGATCGTCGAGCGCACCGGCATCCGCGAGCGACGGATCGCCAAGTCCGACGAGACCCTCCTGTCGTATTCGCTCGAGGCCTGCCGGCAGGCGATGGCCCAGGCGAATGTCACCGCCGACGACATCGACGGGATCGTCTTCGCGACGGTCACGCCGGATCGCCGGCTTCCCTCGATGGCGTGCGACCTCCAGTCGGCGCTCGTCGCGAAGCGGGCCTGGGCGTTCGATGTCGTCGCGGCCTGCCCCGGCTGGGTCTACGCGCTGACGGCGGCCGAGGGACTGATGGCGACCGGCCAGGGCGACATGATCCTCGTCGTCGGCGCCGAGAAGCTGTCCACGATCACCGATCCGCTCGACCGCTCCACGGCGATCCTCTTCGGCGACGGCGCAGGGGCCTGCGTGCTGCGCCGCAACCCCGCCGGAAGCGATCGCGGGGTGCTCGCCGCCTACCTCGGGGCGGACGGCGACCTGGCGGAGCTGCTCTACATCCCCGCTGGCGGTGCCGCCGAGCCGCTCGACGAGGCGGTGGTTCGCGACAAGCGTCACCTCATGCGGATGGCCGGTCGCGAGGTCTTCAAGGCGGCGGTCCTGGCGATGAGCCGCAGCACCGACGAGGCGATCCGCCGCGCCGGCCTGCCGCCGGAGGCGATCGACCTGCTGGTGCCGCATCAGGCCAACCTGCGGATCATCGAGGCGACGGCCAAGCACGCCGGGATCCCGATGGAGAAGGTGATGGTGAACCTCGACCGGTTCGGCAACACCTCCTCGGCGAGCATTCCGCTCGCGCTGGTGCAGGCCGAGGCCGAGGGACGCCTCAAGCCGGGGATGATCGTGATGCTCGTCGCGTTCGGGGCGGGCTTCACGTGGGGGAGCGTGGTGCTGCGGTGGTGACGATCCTCCTGTTCCCGGGGCAGGGCGCCCAGAAGCCCGGCATGGCACGCGACCTCGCCGAACGCTTCCCGGCCGCGGCCGACGCGCTCGCGGCGATCGACGCCGCGCTGGACGCCCCGCTGACGCGGGTGATGTGGGACGGCGGCGAGGAGGCCCTCACCGAGACCCACAACGCCCAGCCCGCGATCCTCGCCCACTCCGTCGCGGTCCTGGCGGTCGTCCGCGAGCACCTCGGCGACGTGGTTGCCGCGGCGGGTCACTCCCTTGGCGAGTACTCGGCCTGGGTGGCGGCCGGGGCGCTCGCGGGGCCGGCCGCGGCGCGCCTGGTCCGGCGTCGCGGCGCGCTGATGTTCGCGGCGGGCCAGGAGCGCCCCGGGGCGATGTCGGCGGTGCTCGGCCTGCCGCTCGAGACCGTCGCGGCGGCCTGCGGCGAGGCCTCGGCGGCCGGCGACGGGGTGGCGGTGCCCGCGAACCAGAACGCGCCGGACCAGACGGTCATCTCCGGCGATCCGGCGGCGGTCGAGCGCGCCGGCGCGGCCTGCAAGGCCGCCGGCGCCAAGCGGGTGCTGCCGCTCAAGGTGAGCGGGGCGTTCCACTCGCCGCTGATGGAGCCGGCGGTCGAGGGACTGCGCGAGGCGCTGCGCGCCACGCCGTTCGCGGAGCCGTCCTTCGGCGTCGTCGCGAACGCCACGGCCGACGTGGTGACCTCGCGGGACGAGGCGCAGCGACTCCTGGCCGAGCAGCTCACCGCCCCGGTGCGGTGGGTGGACTCGATGCGCCGGCTGGCGACGCTGCACCCGAACGCCCGCTGGATCGAGCTCGGCCCCGGCACGGTGCTCGCCGGCCTGCTCCGCCGGATCGTTCCGGAGGCCCAGTGCACGTCGCTCGGCACCGCCGACGACGTCGAACGGTTCCTCGCCGCATGAGCATCGCCATCGACCTCGCCGGCCGGGTCGCGTTCGTCACCGGGAGCACGCGCGGGATCGGCCGGGCGATCGCCCAGGTCCTGCACGATGCCGGCGCGAGCGTGGCGGTCGTGGGCCGGTCCGCCGAGCAGGCCGAGGCGGTGGCCCGCGAGGTCGGGGCACGGGCACGCGGCTTCGGCTGCGACGTCACCGACCCGGCCGCGCTGCGCGCCGCGATCGGGGCGTGCGAGGCGACCCTCGGCCCGGTGGACATCCTGGTGAACAACGCCGGCCTGACGCGCGACAACCTGCTGCTCCGGCTCAGCGACGACGACTGGGACACCGTCCTGGCCGCCAACCTGCGGGCGGCGTTCGTCGCCACGCAGGCGGTCCTGAAGGGGATGATGAAGAAGCGGGCGGGGCGGGTGATCAACATCACCAGCGTGGTGGGGATCACCGGCAACAAGGGCCAGGCGAACTACGCCGCCAGCAAGGCGGGGCTGATCGGCTTCACGAAGTCGGTCGCCAAGGAGTACGCCGGTCGCGGGATCCTGGCCAACTGCATCGCGCCGGGGTTCATCGAGACCGACATGACCGCCGCCTTGCCCGAGGCGGCACGGACGGCGTTATTGGAGTCGATTCCGCTCGGCCGCCTCGGCGGCCCGGGTGACATCGCGGGGGCAGTCCTGTACCTGGCCTCCGATCTCGGCGCCTATATCACGGGCCAGGTGCTCGTGGTCGACGGCGGCATGATCGGCTGAGCAGGAAGCGTGTTCACACTTGTCGTGAGAGGCAGCAGATGAGCGACGTGGAGGAGAAGGTCAAGGACATCATCGTCGAGGAACTCGGCGTCGAGCGCGAGAAGCTCACCCCCGAGGCCTCCTTCATGGAAGACCTCGGCGCCGACTCGCTCGACACCGTCGAGCTCGTGATGGCGTTCGAGAAGGAGTTCGACATCGACATCCCCGACGAGGAGGCGGAGAAGCTCCGCACCGTCGGCGATGCGCTCAAGTACCTCCACGAAAAGCTGGGCAAGTGACGTGACGCGCCGCGTCGTCATCACGGGCCTCGGCCTGGTGACCCCGGTGGGGCTCACCGTGGAGGAGACCTGGACCAACCTGCTTGCAGGGATGAGTGGCGCGGCGCCGATCACCAAGTTCGACGCCTCGGCGCTCGCGGTCCGCTTCGCCTGCGAGGTGAAGGGGTTCGATCCGGGTCCCTACCTCGACCGCAAGGAATCGCGCCGCTACGACCTGTTCGCCCAGTACGGCCTGGCCGCCGCGCACCAGGCGATGGTCCAGGCCGGGCTCGACGGCGGCGCGCCGGATCCGGAGCGCGCCGGCGCGATCCTCGGCGCCGGCATCGGCGGCATGCAGACCTACCAGGACAACTGCGAGGCCTTCGTCACCAAGGGGCCCTCGCGGGTGTCGCCGTTCTTCGTCCCGATGTTCATCCCGGACATCGCGGCCGGCCTCGCGTCGATCCGCTACAACCTGCAGGGGCCGAACTTCGCCACGGTGTCGGCCTGCGCCTCGGGGGCGCACGCGATCGGGACCTCCTGGCAGCTGATCCGCGGCGGGGTCGCCGACGTCATGCTGACCGGCGGCTGCGAGGCGGCGATCACCGGCCTCACGGTCGCGGCGTTCGCGAACATGAAGGCGCTCTCCGAGCGCAACGACGAGCCGACCCGGGCCTCGCGGCCGTTCGACCTCGGTCGCGACGGCTTCGTGCTGGCCGACGGCGCCGGGATGGTGGTCCTCGAGGAGTACGAGCACGCCCGGGCCCGCGGCGCGGCGATCCTCGGCGAGGTCATCGGGTACGGGGCCTCGGGCGATGCCTACCACATCACGGCGCCGCCGGAGGACGGCCACGGCGCGAAGGCCGCCCTGCGGCGCTGCCTCGAGAGCGGCGGGATCGCGCTCGACGAGGTGGACTACATCAACGCGCACGGGACGTCCACGCCGCTCGGCGACGTGGCGGAGACCAACGCGGTGAAGGCCGTGTTCGGCGACCGCGCCCGCGACCTCGTCTTCGCCTCCACCAAGTCGATGACCGGGCACGCCCTCGGCGCGGCCGGCGCGATCGAGGCCGTCGTCTCGCTGCTCGTCGCCACGCGGGGCGTGATCCCGCCGACGATCAACAACGACGATCCCGATCCGGCCTGCGACCTCGATTGCGTGCCGAACGTCGCGCGCGAACAGCGGGTCCGCGTCGCGCTCTCGAACTCGTTCGGATTCGGCGGACACAACGCCACGCTGGCGGTCCGCGGCGTGTGACCGGCCCCGGCGCCGCGCCGCCGACCCTCCGTGGCTCCCCGCCGCGGAGGGTCGTGCGCTTCCGCCCCTGGGAGACGGCGTTGATCGCGGCGCTGCTTGCGACCGGCGCGGCCGTCGCCGGCGACCGATGGTACGCCGGCAACCGCCTGGCCCTCGCCCGCGAGCGGGTGGATCGCGAGGCCACCGCGATGGCCACCTCGCTTGAATCGGTGATCAACCGGCGCATGACGGTCCTGCATGGCCTCGGCAGCTTCCTTCGCCTGCGCTACGGCCTGCCGCACGCGGCGGAGGACTTCGACATCTTCGCCGAGGGAATCCTGCGGGGCGTTCCCGGACTGCGCACGGTGCAGTTCGACAGCGCCGGCGTGATCGTCCACACGTATCCGCTGGCCGGCAACGAGGCGGCCCTCGGGCGCAACCTCTTCCGCGAGGGCGAGTCGGCGGTCGCGCGGGACTTCCGCCGTGCCCTCGACACCACCGGGATCGTCGTCTCCGGACCGCTGCACCTCTTCCAGGGCGGCGAGGGACTCGTCGGTCGCCTCGCCGTCCGGCTCCGGCCCGAGTCGGTCCTCGTCGTCGCGGCTGCGGTGATGGACTTCGGCACGATCCTCGACGAGAGCGGGCTGGCCGCCGCCGGCACGCGGCTCGACCTCCGCCTCCGCAATGGGGCCGATTCGCTGCTCTGGTCCGGCGGCGACGGGGCCCCGGTCGCCGATCCCGTCATCGTGCCGGTGGCGATCCCCGGGCAGCGCTGGATCCTGCAGGCCGCGCCGGTCGGCGGCTGGGCCGCGGCGGCGGTCGCCGATCGTGACGCCTACCGCGTGGTCGCCGGCGTGATGGTCCTGCTCCTCACCGGGATGGTCTGGGGCCGCCAGGCGTGGCAGGGGGCCAGGGTGGAGTCCGGCCACGTGCGGGAGCTGTCGCGGGCCGAGGAGAAGTTCCGCCACCTCTTCCAGCTGGTGCCCGATGGCGTGATCCTCACCCGGCGTCGCGACGGCGTGATCCTCGAGGTCAACGACGCCTACTGTGCGATCGTGCATCGGCCGCGCGAGTCGCTCGTCGGGCGGACGACGACCGACCTGGGGATCTGGGGCCGGGCCGAGGATCGCGAAGCGGTGCTCGAGGCGCTGGCACGGAACCACCCCGTGCGCGAGTTCCCGTTCCTGGTCGCGCTGCCCGAGGGCATGACCCGCGAGGCGGTGGTCTCCAGCCGGTCGATCGTCTTCGACGGCGAAGAGGCGCTCCTGGGCGTCGTCCGCGACGTGCACGACCGGCTCCGGCTCGAGCGGCGGGTGGTCGAGGGCCAGCGCCTCGAGGCCGTGGGCCGGCTGGCCGGCGGGGTGGCGCACGACTTCAACAACCTGATCACCGGCGTCTCGGGCTACGCCGACCTGTTGCTCGGCGAGCTGCCCGAGGCCGACCCGCGTCGCCACGAGGTGGACGAGATCCTGCGAGCCTGCGGGCGCGCGGCCGACCTGACGCGACAGCTGCTCACCTTCGCGCGACGGCAAGTGGTGCTGCCGCGCCTGGTCGACCTCAATCGGGTCCTCGCCGACGCGGAATCGCTGCTGGCACGCCTCGCCGGGAACCGGGTCGCCCTCCACGTCGAGCGCGAGACCGCCACGCTGCCGGTGCTCATCGACCCGGCGCAGTTCGAGCAGGTCCTCACCAACCTCGCGGTCAACGCGCGCGATGCGATGCCGGACGGCGGCGCCCTGCGCATCCGCACGTGGCGCGACGGATCGCACGCCATCCTGGCGGTGCGCGACGAGGGTGTGGGCATCGCGGCGGAGGCGATTCCGCACCTGTTCGAACCGTTCTACACGACCAAGGCGCCGGGCAAGGGCACCGGCCTTGGCCTCGCGACGGTGTACGGCATCATGGAGCAGGCCGGCGGGCGGATCGAGGTGCAGAGCGCTCCGGGGAAGGGGGCGACGTTCCGGATCGTGCTGCCGATCGCCCCGGGGGACGCACCCGGCGAGGTCGATTCGGCCCGGAGCGGGCCGCTCCCCCGCGGCCACGAGACGGTGCTCATCGTCGACGACGAGCCGCAGATTCGGGGGCTGGGCGAGCGCCTGCTGGAGCGCCTGGGCTATCGGGCCCTGACGGCCGCGGACGGTCGCGAGGCGCTCCAGCGCCTGGCCGCCCGGGGCGACATCGCCCTCGTCCTCACCGACATGGTGATGCCCGGGATGGGCGGATGGGACCTCGTGACGGCGCTCCGGAACCACGGCGTCGTGCTGCCGATCATCGTGATGTCGGGCTACAGCGACGAGCTCGTCGCGGCACTCGACGAGGTGCACTTCCTCGCGAAGCCGTTCACCGCGATGGAACTCGCCGTGGCGGTGCGGACGGCGCTGGACGGCGGCCAGCCGCCCCGGCCTGAGGGCGGTACCCCCGCTCCCGGCCCCCCGGATAGATTGCAACGATGACCTCCGACCCCGCGCCGACGCTCCGACCGGTCATCCTCGACCTCGACCGGGTCCGCGACCCGGTCCTCCGGGAAGTCGGCCGACGCGTGGAGGTCGGCGAGCGCCTGGACGCCGCCGACGGGCTGGCGCTCTACGCGACAACCGACCTCCTCGGCCTCGGGCTGCTGGCCGACTTCGCCAATCGCCGCCGCAACGGCGACCGGGTCTGGTTCTCCGCCAACCAGCACATCAACCCGACCAACGTCTGCATCCTCCGCAACACCTGCACGTTCTGCTCGTACGCGCGGATGCCCAAGGAGGACGGCGCCTACACCCGGAGCCTCGACGAGGTCTACCACGAGGCGGCCCAGGCGACCGGTGCGCCGACGCGGGAGTTCCACATCGTCGGCGGCCTCCATCCCAAGCTGCGGCTGTCGTACTACACCGACATGATCCGCGGCCTCCGTGAGCGCCATCCCGACGTGCACATCAAGGCGCTCACCGCGGTGGAGGTGGCCCACATCGCGCGAGTGGAACGCTGCACCTCGGTGGAGGTCCTCCAGGCGCTCAAGGACGCCGGGCTGACCTCGATGCCCGGGGGCGGCGCCGAGGTGTTCAGCACCGCCGTGCGCGCCACGATCGCCGAGCGGAAGCTCACCGGCGAGGAATGGCTGCGGGTCCACGGCGAGGCGCACGCCCTCGGCATCCCGACCAACTGCACCATGCTCTACGGGCACGTCGAGACCGCCGAGGACCGGGTCGCGCACCTCGCGATGCTCCGGGAGCAGCAGGACCGGACCGGCGGCTTCCTGACCTACATCCCGCTCGCGTACCACCCGGAGCACAACGAGCTGGGCGAGGAGCTCGGTCGGGTCGGTTCGGCGACCACCGGGTACGAGGACCTCAAGAACATCGCCATCGGCCGGCTCTTCCTCGACAACATCCCCCACGTCAAGACCCACTGGCCGATGGTCACGCCGTTCATGAGCCAGGTGGCGCTCGCGTTCGGCTGCGACGACCTCGAGGGGACCGTGGTGTTCGAACGGATCTACCACGACGCCGGCGCGACGACCGAGATGCACATGCCCTACGCCGGGCTGGTCGCGCTGATCCGCGACGCGGGGAAGGTCCCGATGGAGCGCGACTCGCTCTACCGCGCCGTGCGCACCGACTTCAGCGACCTCGAGGTCCCGCACGGCGGCGACCGGCGCCGGACCCTGCCGGTGGTGCACGCCGCATGAGGCTCGGCCGCATCCCGTGGATCAACGCCGCGCCGGTCAACGCGGCGATCGACCGCGGGATCGTGCCGGGCGCCGACACGATCGTCTCCGCGACCGCGGCCGAGCTCAACGATCTCCTCGCCGCCGGGGCGCTCGACGTGAGCGTCGTCTCCGCGGTCGAGTACGCGCGGCACGCCGCCGGCTATCACCTGCTGCCCGGCCTGGCGATCTCCTCGGACGGCCCGGTGCACTCGGTGGCGCTCTTCTCCAAGCGCCCGGTCGCGGAACTGGACGGCGCCACGGTGCTGCGCACCGCGTCGAGCCGCACCTCCGTGCTGCTGCTCGAGCTGCTCTGCCGTCACGTCTGGGGCGTCGCGCCGCGGTTCGCCACCGCACGGGCGGAGGCGGGCGACCTCGCCGCGCTCGAGGCGCTGCCACACGACGCGGTGCTGGTGATCGGCGACGCGGCGCTCCACCTCCGCGCCAGCGGCCGGTACCCGGTGTTCGTGGACCTCGGGGCGGCCTGGCGGGAGTGGACCGGCCTTCCCTTCGTGTTCGCCGTGTGGGCGGCGCGTCGCGATGCCGACCGGTCGGCGGCGCTCGAGATGCACCGCCGGCTGCTCGCCTCGCGCGACTGGGGGCTGGCCCACCTCGACGCGCTCGCCGACGAGGCCGCCGGGCGGACCGGCATCCCGCGCCCCACGGTCCGCGCCTATCTCGGCACCCTCGGCTACGAGCTCTCGACGCGCTACCTCGAGGGGCTCACCGAGTTCTTCCGCCGGCTCGAGCGCGACGGCCTCGTGCCCGGCGGGTCCCTGACCTTCCTCACGGCGGCGTGAGATGACGATCGATCGCGACTCCGCGGAATTCCGCGACTACCTGGAGCTCTACGAGCGCGCCTCGCTGCTGGAGCTCGGCTCCCTCGCCGACGCGGTGCGGTGGCGGCTGCACCCGGAGCCCGCGGTCAGCTACATCATCGACCGCAACATCAACTACACCAACGTCTGCGTGGCCGATTGCGCGTTCTGCGCCTTCTACCGCCGCCCCCGCGACCACGAGGGCTACGTCCTCGCGTACGAGGAGATCGGCGCCAAGATCGACGAGTGCAAGGCGCTCGGCGGCGTGCAGATCCTGCTCCAGGGCGGGCACAATCCGTACATCCCGTTCGAGTGGTACCTGGAGCTGATGCGCTACATCAAGCGCCATCACCCGATCCACATCCACGGCTTCTCGCCGTCGGAGGTCGTCTTCTTCTCGGAGCGGTTCCGCCTGCCGGTGCCGGAGGTGATCCGCCAGCTGCGCGAGGCGGGGCTCGACTCGATCCCCGGCGGCGGCGGCGAGATCCTCGTCGACGCGGTGCGCGAGCGCGTCGCGAGGAAGAAGGCGCAGACCGACGAGTGGCTCGGGGTCCAGGAGGAGGCGCACCGGCAGGGGATGAAGACCTCGGTGACGATGATGTACGGCCTGGGCGAGAGCGCCGCCGACCGGATCGAGCACCTGCTCCGGATCCGCGAGGTGCAGGCGCGCACCGGCGGCTTCACGGCATTCATCTGCTGGCCGCTGCAGCCGGAGGGCACCGCGATGGCCGATCGCGTCAAGACCGACGCCGTCGCCTACCTCCGCACGCTCGCGATGGGTCGCATCATCCTCGAGAACATCCCGAACCTCCAGTCCAGCTGGGTCACGATGGGGCTCAAGGTCGGACAGGTGGCGCTGCGCTTCGGCGCCAACGACTTCGGGTCGCTGATGATGGAGGAGAACGTCGTCTCCGCGGCCGGCACCACGCACCGGGCCACGATCGCCGAGATGGAGCGCGCCATCATCGATGCCGGCTTCACGCCGCGCCGTCGCCGCCAGGACTACTCGCTGATCGACGAGCCGGTCGCGGCGGTCGCGTGACGCGGGTCGGCATCGGCTACGACTCGCACCGCTTCGTCGCCGACCGTCCCCTGGTGCTCGGCGGCGTGGCGATCCCGCATCCGATGGGACTCCTCGGCCATTCCGACGCCGACGCGATCGCCCATGCGCTCACCGACGCCCTCCTCGGCGCGGCCGCGCTCGGCGACATCGGCGCGATGTTCCCGGACACCGACCCGGCGTGGCGCGACGCCGACTCCATCGGGCTGCTCGAGACGGCCGTGAGCCGCGTGCGGGCGGAGGGGTGGGCGCCGGTCCAGTGCGACATCACCGTGATCGCCCAGGCTCCCAAGCTTGCGCCGCACCTCCCGGCGATCCGCCGGCGGCTGGCCGATGCCCTCGGCATCGCGCCGGGCGACGTCGGGATCAAGGGCAAGACCAACGAGGGGATGGGCTTCGTCGGGCGCGGCGAGGGGGTCGCGGTGATCGCCGTGGCCACGATCACCCCCGCCGGCGGACCGACCACGGCCTGAGCCCGGAACAATGCTCGAGGCGTTCATCACCTGGCTCGCCGGACTGCCTCCTGTCGCGGTCTACGGCGTCATCGCGCTGCTGGCGATGGTCGAGAACGTCTTCCCGCCATTTCCCGCCGACACCGTCATCGCCCTCGGGGCGTTCCTCTCGCACCGTGGCGTCACCGACGCCTGGCTGGTCTTCCTCGTGACCTGGGTGGCCAACATGGCCACGGCGATGGTCATGTATTTCCTCGGTGCCCGACATTCGACGACGCTGTTCGAGTCCCGCCTCGCGCGCCGACTGCTGCCGCCGGCCGGGATGGAGACCATCCAGCGCGAGTATCGACGCTTCGGCCTCGCCGGCCTCTTCCTGGGGCGGCTCCTGCCGGGGTTCCGGGCCGTCGTGGCGCCGTTCGCCGGGCTGATCCACGTCGGCCCGCTCCGCGCCGGCATCCCGATGGCACTCGCCTCGGCGCTCTGGTACGGCGGGCTGGTGTTCCTGGCGAGCACCTTCGGCAACCAGTTCGACCGGATCCTCGAGGTCGTCGCCGGGGTCAACCGCACCCTCGGCATCGTCGCGATCGTGGTGGTGGCCGCCCTGGTGGGGTGGATCGTGATCCGCCGCCGCGGGCGGGCCGAATCGTGAGCGCGATCGAGCGTGATCCCGAGCTGGCGCACCGCTTCCACCTTGTGGCGTTCCGTGATCACCTCTCGCTCGAGGCGGGCCACAGCGCCAACACGATCGAGGCCTACCAACGCGACCTCTCCCGGCTGGTCGACTTCGCCGCGACCCGGGGGATCCGCTCGCCGCGCGAGCTCACGACACCCGAGTTGCGGGAGTTCGTCTTCCTCCTGAAGGATCTCGGCCTGTCAGGCGCGACGATCCGGCGGTCGATCTCCGCGATCCGCACCTGGTTCGGCTTCCTCGCGGGGGAAGGGCTGGTCGAACGTGACCCCAGCGACCGGCTGGAGACGCCGAAGCGATGGCGGACGCTGCCGGAGGTCCTCTCGGTCGCCGAAGTCGAGCGGCTCCTTGAGGTGACCGATCTCGACGACCGGATGGCGTGGCGGGATCGCGCCCTCCTCGAGCTCGGGTACGGCGCCGGACTCCGGGTCTCCGAGCTCTGCGATCTTGCGCTCGGCGACCTGCTGCTCAGCGAGGGCCTCGTCCGTGCGTTCGGCAAGGGCCGCAAGGAGCGCCTGGTCCCGATCGGCCGGACGGTGCTGGCGACGGTCTCCACCTACCTCCACACGCTGCGCGCCGAGCTCGATCGCGGTGCCACGAAGCAGCGGGTGCTGCTCAATGCCCGGGGACAGCCGTTGTCGCGCGTGGGGGCCTGGGGGATCGTGAAGCGACGCGCCGCCGAGGCAGGCATCACGAAGCGGGTCACGCCCCACACGCTGCGCCACAGCTTCGCGACCCACCTCCTGGAGGGTGGGGCAGACCTGAGGGCCGTCCAGGAGATGCTGGGGCATGCCGACCTCTCCACCACCCAGATCTACACCCACGTCGATCGGGACTACTTGCGCGGGGTCCATCGGAAGTTCCACCCCCGGGGCTGACCTGTCGCGGGATCGGGGCGATTGTCGCATCTCTCCCAGGTGCCGTATTGGCGGCACCCTGACTCGGAGGGGTGATGCAGGCGATCCTCGCGGGGATGGTGCTGATGACGGCGCCGGCGGCCACGGCCGCCGAGGATTCCGCCGACGTGCATCGCATGCACGTCACCACCGGCGTCACCCTCGAGTTCACCGATCGCGGGCCGGCGGACGCACCGGTCCTGGTCCTGCTCCACGGGATTGGCGACACGCGCCATTCCTTCGATCGGCTCCTGCCGCGGTTGCCCGACTCCCTCCGGGTGGTGGCGATCGACCTGCGCGGGCACGGCGGGAGCACCCGTCCGGCGGCGGGATACTCCGTCGGCGCGATGGCGGCAGACGTCGTCGCCCTCGCCGAGGCGCTCGACCTTCAGGATCTCACCGTGGTCGGGCACTCCCTCGGCTCGTTCGTCGCCAGGGAGGTCGCACGCCGGCTGCCCGGTCGGACCACCGGCCTGGTTCTCCTCGGTTCCGCCCCCGTCGCCCGGAACGCTGCCCTCGTGCGCCTCGCCGCCCAGCTGCGGGGCCTTCCCGACGCGATGCCACCGGCCGTGGTGCGCGAGTTCCAGCGGACCCGTCTGGGCAAGCCGGTGCCGAGTGATTTCTTCGACCGGATCCTCGCCGAGAGTGGCCGGATCCCGACCGCGGTCTGGCGGAAGGTCGTCACGGGACTGGCCGGCTGGGACGATCGCGGCCGACTGTCGGCGCAATACGTTCCCGCCATGGTGATCGTCGGGGACCAGGACATGGTCGTCCCGGATGCAGAGCAGGTGGCACTGTTCCGCGCGCTGCCGTTGGGTGAGCTCCGGGTGGTGTCCGGCGTGGGGCACGCCCCCCATTGGGAAGCCCCCGGGCGGGTCGCGGCCGAGCTCCTGGACTTCCTCCACCGCCACCGCCCGCTCGTGGCCGGCCTCGAGGAACGCTGACCCCGTCGTCGCTATCTTCGGACGATGCTGCTCCTGCTCGACAACTACGACTCATTCACCTGGAACCTCGCCCAGTATTTCGGCGAGCTCGGCGCCGAACCGACGGTGATCCGGAACGACCGGATCACCGCGCCGGAGGCGCTCGCCATGGGCCCCCGGGCCGTGGTGATCTCGCCCGGCCCATGCACGCCGACCGAGGCCGGGATCTCCGTGGAGCTGATCCGGGCCGCCGCCGGCGCCGGGATCCCGGTGCTCGGGGTCTGCCTGGGACACCAGGCGATCGGGCAGGCGTTCGGCGGCCGGGTGGTGCGTGCCGACCGACTCATGCACGGCAAGACGACCGAGGTGGCCCATCGGGACGAGGGCCTGTTCGCCGGGTTCGGGGAGACGCTCACGGTGATGCGCTATCACTCCCTCGTTGTCGAGCCCGAAACGATGCCGCCGGAGCTCGAGATCACCGCCTGGTCAACCGACCGACCCGAGGGGGCGGAAGTCATGGCGATTCGGCACCGCGGGGCGCCGGTCTGGGGAGTGCAATTCCACCCGGAATCGGTCGGCACACCCGATGGTCGACGCCTGCTCGCGAACTTCCTGGTGCTGGCTTCGCGGTAGCACGCTAATCGGTTGTTTGTCAACCAGTTATCGGGCGATGGCGGGTTTCGGCACGCATTTTGACAGCCGGACGACGACCGAATAGCTTGTATCGTGCCTGTCCTGATCGTCGTCCCGGCCCGCGTCGGCTCGACGCGACTCCCCAACAAGCCGCTCCAGCTCCTGGGCGGGGCTCCCCTGGTCGCCCGCGTCGTCGAACGCGTCCGTCAGGTCGCTGCCGCCGACCGGATCGTCGTCGCAACCGACGCCTCCGAGGTGATCGAGGCGATTGCCCCGACCGGCGCCGAGGCCGTGCTCACGCGTGCCGATCTGGCGAGTGGGACCGATCGCGTGGCGGCCGTGGCCGCCCGGGCCGAGTTCGCCGCCTACGACATCGTCGTGAACGTCCAGGGGGACGAGCCGTTCCTGCCGCTCGAGGCGGTCGCCGGGGCGATCGCCCGGGTCGCGGCGGGCGACGACATCGGCACCGCGGCCGCCCCCCTCTCGCCGGATCGGCGACACGAGCCGTCACTGGTGAAGGTCGTCTGCGACGACCGGGGCCAGGCGCTGTACTTCTCACGCGCCGCGATCCCGCACCTGCGCGAGCCCGCTTCCGCGGCGGGGATCGCCTGGTGGCAGCACCTCGGGATCTACGCCTACCGCCGCGACGCGCTGCTGCGCCTCGCCACGCTTCCGCCGTCGATGCTCGAGCGGGCCGAATCGCTCGAGCAGCTGCGCGCGCTCGAGGCCGGCCTGCGCATCGGCGTCGCCCTGCTCGACCGACCTGCCCTGCCGGGGATCGACACCCCGGATGACCTGGCCGCCGCCGAGGCGCGGTGGCCCGAATTTGCCGAGGCCCCTTGATGACCAGTCCGAGCCGCACCACCAAGTACATCTTCGTCACCGGGGGCGTCGTCTCGTCGCTCGGCAAGGGCATCGCCGCCGCCTCGCTCGGGCGACTGCTGGTCGAGCGCGGCCTCACCGTGACGATGCAGAAGTTCGACCCCTACATCAACATCGACCCCGGCACGATGTCGCCGTTCCAGCACGGCGAGGTGTACGTGACCGATGACGGCGCCGAGACGGACCTCGACCTCGGCCACTACGAGCGCTTCATCGACCGGTCGCTCTCGCAGCAGAACAACGTGACGACCGGGCGGATCTACCAGACGGTGATCAGCAAGGAGCGGCGCGGCGAGTACATGGGCGGCACGGTGCAGGTCATCCCGCACATCACCGACGAGATCAAGCACGCGCTGCGCCGGACGGCGCCGGGGCACGACGTGGTGCTGGTGGAGATCGGCGGCACGGTGGGCGACATCGAGTCACTGCCGTTCCTGGAGGCGATCCGCCAGTTCCGCCAGGACATCGGCCGCGAGAACGCGATCTTCGTGCACCTGACGCTGGTGCCGTGGATCGCGGCCGCGGGCGAGCTCAAGACCAAGCCGACCCAGCACTCGGTGCGCGACCTGATGCAGGTCGGCATCCAGCCGGACATGCTCATCTGCCGCAGCGAGCAGCCCCTCGGCGCCGACATCAAGCGCAAGATCGCGCTCTTCTGCAACGTCGACTTCTCCTGCGTGATCGAGTCGCCCGACGTGCGGAGCATCTACGAGCTGCCGCTGCGGTTCCACGAGCAGGGCTTCGATCGCGAGGTGTGCGCCCGGCTCGGGCTCGAGACGCGCGAGCCGGACCTGGCGAAGTGGGAGGCGATGGTCGAGCGGATCCTGCGCCCGCACGGCCGGGTGCGGATCGCGGTGGTGGGGAAGTACACCGCGCTGCACGACGCATACAAGTCGGTCGGCGAGGCGCTCCTCCACGGCGGCATCCAGCATGACGTCGGCGTGGACATCGACTGGATCGACAGCGACCGGTTCATCGAGCCCGACGCCAACCCGGCCGACCTGCTGGCCGGCTACGACGGCCTGCTGGTGCCCGGCGGGTTCGGCGATCGCGGCGTCGAGGGGATGATCGTTGCGATCGAGCACGCGCGCACCCACCAGTTGCCGTTCTTCGGGATCTGCCTCGGCCTCCAGGTCGCGATCATCGAGTTCGCACGGCACGTCTGCGGCATGACCGACACCACCTCGACCGAGTTCCAGCCCAGCTGCCCCGACCCGGTCATCGCGCTGATGGCCTCGCAGCGCGACGTCAAGGATCTCGGCGGCACGATGCGGCTCGGTGCCTACGCGGCGCGGCTGCGCCCCGGGTCCCGCGCCGCGGAGGCCTACGGCACCACCGAGATCTCGGAACGCCACCGGCATCGGTGGGAGGTGAACAACGCGTACCGCGACGTCCTCGCGGAGCACGGCCTCCGGCTCTCGGGCCAGTCGCCCGACGGCTCGCTGGTCGAGATGATCGAGTACCCCGAGCATCCGTGGTTCGTCGGCTGCCAGTTCCACCCGGAGCTCAAGTCCCGGCCGACCCGGCCGCATCCGCTCTTCGCGGCGTTCATCGGGGCGGCGCACCGCCACCAGGGCGGGGCGGAGGCGGCGCCGCCCGTCACCGCGCGGGCCGCGACGGCCGGATGACCGCCTTCGCGCTCGCCGGGGGACCGTTCCTCATCGCGGGACCGTGCGCCGTCGAGTCCGACGCGGTCATGGACGCGGTGGCGGACCGTCTCGCCGCGATCGCCGAACGGCACCGGCTGCCGGTCTGCTTCAAGGCGTCGTTCGACAAGGCCAACCGCGCCCGTGGGGATGCCCCACGAGGCCCGGGACTCGAGGCAGGCCTCGAGGCGCTGGCCCGGGTCCGTGAGCGGAGCGGCCTTCCGATTCTCACCGACATCCACCTGCCGGAACACGCGGCGCCGGCCGCCGAGGCGGTCGACGTGCTCCAGATCCCGGCCTTCCTCTGCCGGCAGACCGACCTCCTCGTTGCTGCGGGGCGGACCGGCCGACCAGTCAACGTGAAGAAGGGTCAGTGGATGTCGGCGGACGCGATGGCTGGAGCCGTCGCCAAGCTGCGCGATGCCGGTGCGGAGGCGGTGGCGGTCACCGAGCGCGGCACCTTCTTCGGCTACGGCGATCTCGTGGTCGACTTCCGGAACCTGCCCCGCCTCCGGGAGGCGACCGGTGCCCCGGTGATCTACGACGCGACCCACAGCGTCCAGCAGCCCGGCGGGGCTGCCGGTGGCGCGAGCGGCGGACTCCGTGAATACATCCCGGTGCTGCTCGGCGCCGCCGCCGCCGCGGGTGCCGACGGGTTCTTCATCGAGACCCATCCCGATCCGGAGCACGCCGTGTCGGATCGCGCCACGCAGTGGCCACTCGATCGACTCGAGGCGCTCGTGGCACGCACCCTGGCCATCCGCGAGGCGGCGCTCGAGGGCATCCATGCTTGACGCCGCGCGGACCGCCCGCATCCGGGTGCTTGGCCTCGACGTCGATGGCGTCCTCACCGACAACGCCATCTTCCTCGGCGAGGTGGACGGGCGGCGCGTCGAGTTCAAGCGATTCGACATCCAGGACGGACTCGGTCACCGGCTGCTCGCCTCGGTGGGCGTCGAGATCGTCTGGGTGAGTGGCCGGCACTCTCCCGCGACGTCGCTCCGCGGGGCCGAGCTCCGGGTGGCGCGGGTGCTGCAGGTGCATCCGGCGGGCAAGGTCGCCGCGATCCAGGACCTCCTCGACGCCAGCGGTCTCGACTGGGACCAGATGGCGTTCGTCGGCGACGACCTCGCCGACCTGCCGGTGCTCCAGCGGGTGGGGCTGCCCATCGCGGTGGCCAATGCTCGCGAGGAGATCAAGCGGGTCGCCCACTACGTCACCGAGGCGCCGGGCGGTCACGGGGCGGTGCGCGAGGTCATTGACCAGCTGCTGCACGCCCGCGGCGAATGGGACGCGGCGGTCCGCAACTACCTCGCGATGGCCGGGGCGGCATCATGACGGCCACGCAATCGGCGCGGCGCACCCTGGAGCTCGAGGGCCGCGCGGTCCTCGCCGCGGCCGAACGCGCCGGCGACGAGTTCGAGCGCGCCGTCGTGCTGCTCGCATCGGCCGGCCGGGTGATCGTCACCGGGATCGGCAAGAGCGGCGCGATCGCCCAGAAGATCGCCGCGACGTTCACGTCGACGGGGACCGCCGCGGCGTGGCTCCACCCGGTCGAGTCGCTGCACGGCGACCTCGGCCTCGTCTCGCGTGACACCGTGGCGATCATGCTCAGCAAGAGCGGCGAGACGGAGGAACTCTTCGGCCTCCTCGCCGCGCTCAGCCGGCTCGGCGTCCCCGTGGTCGCGATCACCGGCGTCGCGGAGAGCACGCTCGGCCGGGCCGCGACGGTGGTGCTCGACGCCTCCGTCGCGGAGGAGGCCTGCCCCCACGACCTGGCCCCGACCACGAGCACGACGGTCGCGCTCGCGATCGGCGACGCGCTGGCGGTGGCGCTCCTCGAGCGGAAGGGGTTCCGGCGCGAGGACTTCGCGGCCCTGCATCCCGGCGGGCGGCTCGGGCGGCGCCTGCTGCTCCGGGTGTCCGACGTGATGGTCCCGGCCGACCGCACCCTCGGCGCCGAGGCGGCCATGCGCGACGTCATCGTGGCGCTGGCGCACGGCCGCGGCATCGCGGTCATCCGGGACGGCGAGCGGCTCGCGGGCGTCATCACCGCGGGGGACCTGACCCGGCTGGCCGAGCGCACGCATGACTACCTGGGGCTCACCGCGGCGGAGGTGATGACCCGCACGCCGCATCAGCTGCAGGCCGCGGAACTCGCGGCGGCGGCGGTGGGCCTGATGGAGCGGCACGGCGTGATTGCCGCCCCCGTGCTTGACGAGGCCGGCCGGATCGCCGGCGTGGTCCACCTCCACGACCTGCTCCGGGCGGGGGCCGCATGAGGGCCTGGGTCGTGGTCGCGGTGCTCGCCAGCGTCGGCGCCTGCGCGGAGCGCGGCGTGACCCCGTCGCGCGGCAACGTGGCCGACAGCGCCGACCAGGTCATCCAGGGGATGGAGACCCAGGTGACCAAGGGGGGAGTGCTGCTCTCGACCGTCCAGGCCGATTCTGCCTGGGTGTACAACGCGCGGCAGGTCACCGACCTCAAGCGCGTCACGATGATCTTCTACGACAATCGCGGGCAGGTCAGCTCCACCGTCACCGCCGACAGCGGCACGTACCAGATGCGCGACGGGACGCTCGAGGCCCGCGGCAACGTCGTGGCTGTGACTCCGGCCCCCGAGTCGAAGACGCTCAAGACTGAGCACCTCCTCTTCGACAAGACTGCCCGCCTGATCCGCTCCGACACCGCCTACACCTTCACGTCGGCGGCGGGGACCGGCTCGGGGGCTTCGTTCGAGACCGACCCGGACTTCAAGCGGATCCGCAGCTGGCAGCCCAAGGGTCGCCAGCGCGGCAAGGGCTTCCTGCTGCCCGGCCAGGACACCACGGGAGGCGGCCAGTGACCGGCCGTGCCTGGGCGTGCGCCATGGCGTCACTGGTCGCCGCGATGCCGCTGGCAGCCCAGAAGCCCGCCGAGCGCCGATGCCTGCTCCAGGTGGACTCGATTGGGCGTGAAGGACTCCGAGACGAGACGATCCCCGGCAACGTGAATTACTTCGGCGGCGGCGGTGTGTGGATGCACTGCATCGATCAGGGCGTCTTCCTCGACGCCGATTCGCTGGAGTCGTTCGGCGGCCAGTATGTCCGGCTCCTCGGACGGGCGAAGTACCGCGACAGCGACGTCACGATCGACGCGGACACGCTGATCTACACCAAGAACGACGAGCGGCTCCAGGCGCGCGTGAACGTCCACATCGTCAATCGCGTCAACGGCTCCACCCTCGACGGTCCCTACGTCGACTACCTCAGGGCGGTGAGGGGGGTGCGCGACAGCGCCGAGACGATCGCGCTGCAGCGACCGACGGTGACCTACCATGTCGCGCGGGCACCGGGCGACACCGTGGATCCGGCGCCCTACGTGATCGTCGGGGACGGCCTGCGCGGCTACGGCGGATCCCGCCTCACCGGCTGGGGCAACGTGACCGTCGATCGCGACTCGCTCGCCGGACGGGGCGACTCGCTCCGGTACGACCGCGGCGACCGCGACGTCGCGATCCTCGTCGGGCAGCTCGCCTCGCTGGTCCGGCGCGGCAGCGATTCGTTCACGGTGCGCGGCCGCCAGGTCGAGCTCGCGCTGGAGGGCGAGGCGCTCCGAGGCGTGCGGGCCCTGGGGCAGGGGCATGTGGTCGGCGCGGCCGGCGAGATCATCGCCGACAGCACGGCGCTCGCCTTCGAGGCGGGGGAGCTGGTGCAGACGCTCGCCTGGGACCGCGCCAACCGGGCCCAGGTGCTGGCACAGGGCTACGACGTCCGCGGCGACTCCGTCGCGATCGACACGCCGAGGGAGCGCCTGCGCGAGCTCAGGGTCTTCCAGCGCGGCTCGCTGGTCGAGCCCGAGGACACGACCGCGGCACCGGCCGCGCCCGACAGCGCCGCGACCGCCGACGGCGACAGCAGCGCGGCGCCGGGCGAGTCGATCCGCAACCGGATGGCGGGGAACCGGATCACCGCCCGGTTCGTGGACCGCGACTCCGCCGGGACGACCCAGACGCGCCTGGTGGACATCGTGGCGATCGGGAGCGCCACCTCCCTCTTCGCGCGCGAGGTCGAGCGCGACGGGCGCACCTCCCCGACGATCAACTACACCCGCGCCGACACGATCATCGTCGTGATGAAGACGGGCGACTCCAGCGGGGTCGAGGAGGTGCGCGCCTTCGGGCACGTGGACGGCGTCCAGCTCGAGCGCGAGTCGCTGCGGAAGCGGCGCCCGGCACCGACCGCTCGCGAGGCCCGGCGCGAGGGGGAACCGTGAGCGTCCTCAGCGTCACCAGCCTGCGCAAGAGCTACCGCCGCCGGGCCGTCGTGGACGACGTCGCGGTCGAGTTGGCGCAGGGCGAGATCGTCGGCCTCCTCGGTCCCAACGGGGCGGGGAAGACGACGACCTTCTACCTGATCACCGGGCTGATCCGCCCGGACCGGGGGCGGATCCGGCTCGACGAGACCGACATCACCGGCGAGCCGATGTACAAGCGCGCCCGGCGCGGGATCGGCTACCTGGCCCAGGAGCCGTCGATCTTCCGGCGGATGACGG
Source organism: uncultured Gemmatimonadaceae bacterium (assembly GCA_964557115.1). GTDB lineage: Bacteria > Gemmatimonadota > Gemmatimonadetes > Gemmatimonadales > GWC2-71-9 > Palsa-1233. The sequence continues at coordinate 9,979 of CAZKYO010000003.1, read as the reverse complement.
TGGCGGAGAACGTCCTGGCGATCCTCGAGACGGTGAAGCTGTCGAAGGACGAGCGCTATGCCCGCCTGGAGGCGATGCTCGACGACCTCGGGCTCACCGGCCTGCGCGACGCGCCGGCCTACACGCTGAGCGGCGGCGAGCGGCGCCGGCTCGAGATCACCCGGGCGCTCGCCACCGATCCCAAGTTCATGCTGCTCGACGAGCCGTTCGCCGGCGTCGACCCGATCGCGACCCACGACATCCAGACGATCGTCGCCTCGCTGCGCGGGCGCGGGATCGGCGTGCTGATCACCGACCACAACGTCGAGCAGACGCTCGAGATCGTCGACCGCGCCTACATCATGCACGAGGGGAAGGTCCAGGCGTCCGGCACCGTCCGCGAGCTGGTCTGGAACGACCGGGTGGCGGAATTGTATCTTGGACCGACCCTCACCGCCCGACTCCGCCGCGACATGGAGCGCACGACGTGAAGACCGGCCTGCAGCAGCAGACGGGACTCCGCCAGGAGCTCCGGATCAATCCTCGCCTGTACCAGGCGATGGACATGCTGTACATGCCGATGCTCGACCTGCAGCAGCACCTCCAGCAGGAGCTGCTCAGCAACCCCTTCCTCGAGCTCGAGGAGCCCGAGGAGGAGGAGCAGCCCGAGAAGACGACCGAGGAGAAGCAGGAGGAGGCGGCCAAGGACGACGAGGTCGACTGGGAGGAGATCCTCCTCAACGGCTTCGACGTCGGCGGGCCGCGCGAGCAGTACGAGGCGACCGACTACGTCGAGCCCCAGAACGTCGCGACCGCCGACCTCGCCGACCACCTCCGCGAGCAGCTCCAGATGCTGGAGCTGGCGCCGCGGGTCCGGATGCTGGCCGAGGAGGTGATCGGCAACATCGGCGACGACGGCTACCTCTCCTGTGCGCTCGAGGAGGTCGTCCGGTCCGCGAACCAGTGGGTGCTGTCCAACCTCCGCGGCGGCCGCCCCGACCCCGAGGACCGCGACCCGTTCGACCTCGACGACGAGGAGGACGAGGACGACGACCTCGCCCCGCTGCCGCCCGGGGTGACGCTCTTCACGGTGCCCGAGGCCGAGGCGTCGCTGGCCGTGGTCCAGACCCTGGACCCGCCGGGCATCGGCGCGCGCGACCTGCGCGAGTGCCTGCTGCTCCAGATCCGCGAGGCGGGCGAGGGCGACACGGTCGTCGCCCGGATGGTCGAGGACGCCTTCGACGACCTCAAGTCCCACCGCTGGAACGACCTGGCGCGGCGCTTCGGCGTGAGCGCGCGCGAGGCGCAGGAGGCCGCCGACGGCCTCGCCCGCTTCGACCCGAAGCCCGGCCTCAAGTACGCCGACCGCGGCGACGCCTACATCACGCCCGACCTGATCGTCGAGAAGATCGACGGCCGCTACCAGGTCTTCCTGAACGACACGGGGGTGCCCCGGCTGCGCCTCTCGCGCGCCTACCAGGAGATCGCCCGCGACCGCTCGAAGATGACCGCGGAGAACAAGGACTTCATCGCCTCGCGGATGAACTCGGCCACGTGGATGGTCCAGGCGATCGAGCAGCGCCGCCAGACGATGCTGAAGGTGATGAACTTCATCGTCGACCGGCAGCGGGAGTTCTTCGAGAAGGGGGTCGAGTACCTGCGGCCGCTGACGCTCCGCGAGGTGGCCGAGGTGATCTCGATGCACGAGTCGACGGTGAGCCGGGTCACCAACGAGAAGTACGTCCAGACGCCGCGCGGGGTGCTGCCGCTCAAGTTCTTCTTCTCCAGCGCGCTCTCCACCGCGACCGGCGAGGACGCCTCGGCGCGGTCGATCCGCGCCAAGCTGGAGAAGATGGTGGCCGACGAGAATCCCGCGAAGCCGCTCACCGACCAGCAGATCGTCCACCTGTTCGAGGAGCAGGGGATCCAGATCGCCCGGCGCACCGTCGCCAAGTACCGCGACCAGCTCGGCATCCTCCCCGCCCGGATGCGGAAGCGCGTGTGACCGGGCCGGTGCGCGTCTCGCTCCTGGTGCCGGCCAAGGACGAGGCCGAGAACCTGCCCGAGTTCGTCCGGCTCTGCGGCGAGGCGCTGCCGGCCCTCGGCGTGCCGTTCGAGGTGGTGGTCGTCGACGACGGTTCGCGCGACGCGACCCCCGAGATCCTCGCCGGGCTGGTCGCCTCGCATCCGTGGCTCCGGACCGTGACGCACCGTCGCCAGCGCGGCATCGCGGACGCGCTGCGCAGCGCGACCGACGCCTCGAGCGGCGACATCCTCGTCTTCTACCCGGCCGACCTGCAGTACCTGCCCGAGGACGTGCCGTCGCTCGTGCGGCCGATCCTCGACGGCCGCGCCGACATCGTGACCGGCACCAAGCAGGGCAGGTACGAGAAGGCGTTCGTGTCGAACGTGTACAACGGCCTCTCGCGGTGGCTGTTCGGCGTCCGCGTGACCGACCTGAACGGCGTCAAGGCCTACCGGCGCGAGGTGATGGCGGCGGTGCCGCTGCGCCCGGACTGGCACCGCTTCATGGTGGTGATCGCGGCGGCCGAGGGACACCGGCTCCTGTCAGTGCCCGTGCCGCTCCACGCGCGCCGCGCGGGTGTCAGCAAGTTCACGTGGACCCGGATCCCGGTCGGCGTGCTCGACCTGGTCTCGGTCTGGTTCCAGCTCCGGTTCGGGCGCAAGCCGATGCTCTTCTTCGGGCTCGCCGGGGCGCTGCTCTTCCTGGTCGGCTTCCTCGCGGGCGTCGTCGCCCTGGTCCTCCGGTTCGGCTACGGCATCGGCTTCCGGCCGCTGCTCAACCTGGTCGAGACGATGGTCATCACCGGCACGGTGCTGTTCGGCTTCGGCTTCGTGGGGGAGCTGGTGGCCGGGATGCGCGAGGAACAGCGCGAGCTCGCCCGGATGCTCGACGATCGGCGCGACTGAGGCCATGCGGGTGGTCCTCCTCACCCACAACTACCCGCGCCATCGCGGCGACGTGGCCGGCAACTTCCTCCATCCGCTGGCGCAGGCCCTGATCGATCGCGGCGCCGACCTCACGGTGGTCGCCCCGGCCGACCGCGGCGAGGTGGGGGCGCCGGTGCTGGATGGCGTCCCGGTCCGCCGGGTGCGCTACGCCTCCCCGGAGCGCGAGACGCTGGCCTACACCGGGCGGATGACCGACGCGTTGCGGTCGCCGTCGGGCATGGCGGCCCTCGCCGCCATGATCCGGGCGATGCGGCACGCGACCCGCGAGCTGTGCGGCACCGGTCGCGACGCGATCGTGCACGCCCAGTGGTGGGTGCCGGCAGGGCTCGCCCTCCCCGGCGGGATTCCCAACGTCGTCACCTGCCACGGGACCGACGTGCGCCTGCTCGACGGCAACCCGCTGGTGCGCGGGGTGGGGAAGCGGGTGCTGCGGCGTGCCGGGGTGGTCACCACGGTCTCGACGCGGCTGGCCCGCGTGATCCGCGCGAGGACCGGCCGGGCGATCGACGATGGCGCGGTGCAGCCGATGCCGGTGGCCACCCTGGAACGCCCGAGGTCTGCCGGGGGGAGGGGACTCATGGCACTCGGGCGCCTCAGCGACCAGAAGCGGCTGCCGCTCGCCCTCGCCGCGCTGGCGCTGCTGCATCAGCGCGGCCTCGCCGTGCCGCTCACGATCGTCGGCGACGGACCGGCGCGCTCGTCCCTGGAGACGGAGGCGGAACGGCTCGGGCTAGGGGATGCCGTGCGGTTCGTCGGCGCCGTCCCTCCGGACCGCGTGCCCGCGATCCTGGACGGGGCCGACGCGATGGTGATGCCGGCCGTGGACGAGGGACTCGGACTCGCCGCGGCGGAAGCGCTGATGCAGGGGATCCCCGTGGTCGGCTGCGAGGACGGCGGCGGATTGCTCGACGTGGTGCCGCGCACTGCCGGTGGACGGGTCGTGGCGGCCACCCCGGCCGCGATCGCCGAGGGGATCGAGGCGGTGCTCGGGCAGGAAGGGGAGCGGGCGGCCGCCTGGGAAGCCGGGCTGGCGTGGCGCGAGCGGCTGTCGCCGGCGCACGTCGCCGAGCGGTGCCTCGCCTGGTACGAGGAGGCCCGCCGTGCCTAGGGGATGGTGGCGCTGGCTCCAGGGCGCCGTGGCCGTCGCCGTCGTCGTCGTGGTCGTGCTGCGGATGCGGGCCGACTGGTCCGAGATCACGGCCACCCGGCTGCAACTCACGATCCGGCCGCTCTGGCTGCTGGCCTCGCTGCTGACGACGTGGCTGATGTACGGTTTCCTCATCGAGGGGTGGCGCCGCATCCTGATCGGCTGGGGCCATCGGATGGGCTTCGTGCCCGCGGCGCGGATCTGGACCGTCTCCTCCCTGATGGCCCAGATCCCCGGGCGGCTGTGGAGCCTGGCCGGGATGGCGAAGATGAGCGAGCGGATCGGCGTCCGGCCGGCCGCCGCGATCGCGTCCTCGATCATCATGCAGGTGGTCTCGATCGGGACTGGCGTGGCGATCACCGCCTTCGCGGTGGGACCGACGCTGCAGCGGATCGATCCGCGGTGGGGCTGGGCGATGGCTGCACTCGGTGCGACGATCTTCGTCGCGGTCGTCGTCCTCGGGCACGGCGGGGCGCTCCGGTTCGCCTGGCGCCTCAGCGGCCGGGAAAGCGACCCGCCGCCACCGCCGGGGTGGGGCCTCCTGGCACTGGCGGTGGTGTACAACACGGTGGCGTGGATCGGCTATGGCGTCGCGTTCTGGACGCTGGCGCACGGCATCCTGCCGACGGTCGTCATGCCGGTCGGCGTGGCGATCGGGGCGTTCGCCGTGTCGTACATCATGGGCTACCTGGCATTCTTCACCGCGGGCGGGCTCGGGATCCGCGAGGTGCTGCTCTCCGCGCTGCTGGCGCCGTCGATCGGGCTCGCCGCCGCCGCCGCGCTGGTGATCGCCTCGCGGCTGATGCTGACGATCAACCAGGTCGGTGCCGCGGCACCGTTCCTTCTCACCCGGAGTGGCCGTCGTGACGCAGCCTGAACCGGTCCGTCCGTCGTGGACGCCGCGCCTCGGGGCGATCTGGGCGTGGCTCGCCTTCGTCGTCGTGGCCCTGACGCTCTGCTGGCCGATGCTCTCCGGCCAGTTCCTGGCCGGCGACGACCAGGTCCTCGCGGGCTACGGCTTCCGGCAATTCGGCGCCGAATACTTCCGCGCCCACGGCGGCATCCCGCAGTGGAACCCGTTCCTCTTCGGCGGCCTGCCGTTCTTCGGGGTGATCGGCCACGGCGACATCTTCTACCCGACCGCGTGGCTCCGGTGGCTCGTCCCGACCGGCATCGGGATGACGTTCGGCTTCTTCATCCACCTCGTCATCGCCGGCGGCGCGATGTACGCGCTGCTGCGCGGGCTGCGCTTCTCGTGGACCGCCGCCGTGACCGCCGGCATCGGCTACGAGCTCTCCGGCATCGTCGCCTCGCAGCTCTCGCCCGGGCACGACGGCAAGCTGTTCGTGTCGGCGCTCGCGCCGCTCGCGTTCCTCGCGCTCCTCAAGGCGATCCGCCACCGGCGGCTCGGCGGCTATGGCGCGTTCGCGCTGGTGATCGGCCTGGCGATCCTGTCGCCCCAGGTCCAGATGGCCTACTACCTCCTGGTCGGGACAGGCCTCTGGGCGCTCTGGCTCACCTTCCTCGACCCGGAGCGCGCCACCGACCGGCCGTGGATCCAGCCACTCGGCCTGGCGCTTGTCGCGGCGGGGCTCGGCATCGGGATCTCGATGATCCAGATGCTGCCGATCTTCACCCACGTGGCGTACACGCCGCGCGGACCGGGTGGACCGAGCGTTGGCTGGGACTACTCGATCGGATACTCCTACCATCTCAAGGAGCTCCCGACCCTCATCCTCCCGCAGTTCAACGGCGTGCTCAGGAACTATTGGGGGACCAACCACTTCAAGCTGCACACCGAGTACCTCGGCGCCCTCGTGGTGGCGCTGGCGATCCTCGGCCTCGGCACGGCGCGTCGTCGCGGCCTGCTGCTCGGGTTCGGCATCGTGGCCGGCCTCTTCTTCCTCGTCTCGATGGGGGCCGACACCCCGTTCTACCGGCTCTGGTGGTCCGTGATGCCGATGATGAGCAGCGTCCGGGCGGCGGGGATGGCGTGGTACCTGGTGGCGCTGCCGGTGTGCGTCTGGGCGGCGTGCGGCATCGAGCGGCTCGTCTCCGGCGAACCGATCGGCCGCAGCTTCTGGTGGACCTTTGGGGGGATGGGGATCTTCGCGCTGCTCGGCGCAGCCGGCATCCTGCAGCCCGTGACCGAGGCGATGGCCGACGAGCAGATGGTCCAGACGGCCGTCGCGAACGCCGGTGCCCTGCAGGCCGGCAGCATCCGGCTCCTGATCATCCTCCTGATCGGCGGGGGCGTGATCTGGACGATCGGTCGGCGTCGCCTCGAGGGTGCGGGCGCCGCCATCGCGCTGATGGCGGTGGTCGGGGTCGACAACTGGAGCATCCTCAAGGCGTTCCCGCAATGGCTCGCCCCGGCCGAGCAGACCTATGCCTCCGACCAGATCATCGACACGGTGCGGCAGCACCCGTTGCCGTACCGGGTGTTCGACCCGAGCGGGGCGATGGGCGGTGGCGCCGTCTATCAGGGATCGGTCCTGATGGCCCATGAGGTGCCGACGGTCTTCGGCTACCACGGCATGGAGAGCAAGTACTTCGACGAGCTGTTCGGCGGGAAGAACGCCTGGACCAATCAGGGCTCGCCATCACTCTGGGACCTCTACGCCGTCGAGTACGTGACGTTCAACCAGGAGATCCCGGCGCTCCCCGGCTACCACAAGGTGCTGGGTCCGGTGAGCTTCCCGAACCTCGTCGACCGCACTCCGGCGGGCACGGGGTACCTCTGGCAGCGCGACAGCGCGGCATCCTGGGTTCGGGTGGTGCCCGGGGCCGTGAAGGTCCCCGAGGACCGCATCGTCCCGACCGTCGCCGACCCCGGGTATCCGACCAGCGGGGTCATCCTCTATCCGGACACGGCGAGCGTCGACGGGGCGTCGAGCACCGTCGCCGTGCCGGCACCGACCGCGGTCACGGCGCGCCTCACGGCCTGGGCTCCGGGCGAAATGACGGTCGCGCTCGACGGCACCGACAGCCGGACCACGTACCTGCTGGTGGCGGAGAACTGGTATCCCGATTGGCAGGCGACGATCGACGGCCAGCCGGCCGCCACCCACCGGGCCAACTTCGCGATGCTCAGCGTGGCCCTGCCGTCCGGGGCGCGCGAGGTGCGCCTCCGCTACGACATGGCCTCGTACCACACCGGGCGCCTGCTGACGGCGATCGCCGTGCTCGGTGCGTTGCTCCTGATCGGGGCAGGGATGCGCCAGAGGCGGTCGATCGATGGCTGAACGCGGCCTGGTGGTCGTCCCGACCTACAACGAGCGCGAGAACCTCCCCCAGATCCTGCCGCGGATCCTGGCCGTGGACCCGCGATTCGACATCCTCGTGGTCGACGACGGCTCACCCGACGGGACCGGGGAGCTTGCCGATGCCTTCGCCGCCGGCGAGCCTCGAGTCCACGTCCTCCACCGGGCCGCCAAGGAGGGGCTCGGGCGCGCCTACCTCGCGGGCTTCGCGTGGGCCCTGACGCACGACTACGCGTGGATCTGCGAGATGGACGCCGACTTCTCCCACGACCCGAAGTACCTGGCCGACCTGCTCAAGGCGTCGGCCGACGCCGACCTGATCCTCGGCTCCCGCTACGCCCGGGGCGTCAACGTCATCAACTGGCCGATGAGCCGGCTGCTGCTGTCGTGGTTCGCCAACAAGTACGTCCGGTGGGTCACCGGGCTGCCGCTCACGGACGCCACCGGCGGCTTCAAGTGCTTCCGCCGCCGCGTCCTCGAGGCGATCCCGCTGGACCGGGTCCGGTCGAACGGCTACGCCTTCCAGATCGAGATGAGCTACCGGGCCTGGCGGAAGGGCTTCCGGCTCGCCGAGATCCCGATCGTCTTCGTCGACCGGGTGGAGGGGACCAGCAAGATGAACAAGCGGATCGTCCGGGAGGCGGTGTGGATGGTCTGGTGGCTGCGCCTGCAGGCGCTCCTCGGGAGGCTCGGATGAGCACCATCGTCTTCCACAAGCTCACCGGGTCGGGCAACGACTTCGTGATGCTCGACGGCCGGACCACCTCGCTCGAGGCCTGGCCGACGGAGCGGATCGCGGCGATCTGCGACCGGCGGAACGGGATCGGGGGCGACGGCCTGGTGATCATCGACCCGGCGGGTCCGGATCAAGTCCGGATGACCTACTTCAACAGCGACGGCTCCCACGCCCCGATGTGCGGCAATGCCGCCCTCTGCAGCACCCGGCTGGCCGCGGCACTCGAGATGGCCGACCCGGCCGGGATGACGCTGGTGACCGGGGCGGGGAGCTTCCACACCCGATGCGTGGGGGAAGGGCACCTGGCCGAGCTGCACCTGCCGGACACCGACGTGCCCCGGGCGCTGCCGGTCGAGCTCGAGCCCGGCGAGGAGGCGATCCACCTCGCGGTAGTGGGGGTGCCCCACCTGGTCGCCATGGTCGAGGACGTGGCGGCGGTCGACCTGCCGCGACGGGGCCGGGTCCTCCGGTTCCACGAGGCGATCGGTCCTGGCGGGGCAAACGCCAACTTCTACTCCCGGATCACCTCAGGTTCCACTGGAACTGGAGGTGAGCCCGGTGGGCCGGCCTGGGCGGTCCGGACCTACGAGCGCGGCATCGAGGCCGAGACCCTCTCCTGCGGCACCGGCACCGTCGCCTCGGCGCTGGCCCTCGCGGTCCAGGGGAAGGCGCAGCTGCCGCTCCGGTTCCGGTCGAGCAGCGGCAAGGTGCTCTCGGTCTCGGCGCAGATCGCGGGCGACCGGGTCACCGACATCTGGCTGGCCGGCGAGGGGCGGATCGTGGCGCGGGGGATCTGGCTGGGCTGATGACCCGGCGTGACCGGATCGGGATGCACCTGAGCAGGCGACGTGGGAAACTGGGGTCAGGGTACCGGTTTCCCACACTTTTCCACCGTACGACTTAACATAATACATCTTATACGTCTTTTCGTTCCAGCGCCAGAATCCTTTGTGTAGTGACTCTATAAGTCTATGTCATGCTGATACTTCCCGCGTCAGTCAACACGCATCAACGTCTCGCGGTACGCCGGGTGTGGCGCTCGCGACGCCCTAGGTCTGGACTTGCCTCGACTCGGCCCAACGGTAGCTTGAATCGAGACTCCCCCTCGAGGCCACCATGCCCACCGCGCCCCGCTGCTCGACCCTGCTGGCCCTCTTCGCGTCCGCCGCCTGCGCCTCGTCGCCGACCTCCTCCGCGCCGGTCGAGGTCGATCGGCTCGAGCTGTCGCTCGCGGCCGGCCAGCTGGTCGCCGGTCGGCCGACCCCGGTGATCGTCAAGGCCTTCGATGCCTCCGGCCTCCCGATCGAGTCCGGCCGGTACCCCATCACCTGGATGGTGGACGACTCGCTGGCCAGCGTCGCCGGTGGCGTCCTGGTCTCGAAGGTGGTCTCCACCTTCGTGCTGCGCGCCACGAGCGGCTCCGCCTCGGCCGCGCTCACGGTGTCGGTGGTGCCGGCGGCGCCGGCCCTGACCCGGATCGTGCTCGACCGGCCACTGGCAAAGGTGGGTGACGAGGCGATGGTCACCGGCTTCATCACCGACCAGTTCGGCAACGCGATCCGTGACGCCCCCGTCTACTGCAGCTGCCAGTCGGACGCCAGCGTCGCGAACCGGATCCGGCCGACGACGATCCGGGTCGTCGCCCGCGGGCAGTTCGCCCTGTTGATCGCCGGGGAGCAGTACGGCGTGGCCGACTCGAGGCTCAACTTCGACATCCGGGAGTGAGCCACTCGACCCCCGCGACGCAGGACGGCCCGGCCCCCATCGGGGACCGGGCCGTCCGGTTTCCGGGTCGTGCCGGCGGTCAGCTTGCCGGGGTCGCCGTGAGCTCGGAGAGGCGCACCTGGGCCTCGCTGTTGGCCGCGGTGGTGCCGTACTTGT
>CAZKYO010000002.1:112861-158997 GCA_964557115.1 uncultured Gemmatimonadaceae bacterium | reverse complement strand
ACTCGTCATTTTGCGAAGCCTGCGCGTGAAAATTCCGGCACGAGTTCATTTACCCGGGTTATTACTGGTAATGGGCGGCGTGGTAATCGGTTTTCCGTTGCTGACGGCGCTTGCGGTTCAGAAAATATCTTCTGCCCATGCACTGGTCTATATGGGCATGCTTCCCCTGCTAACGGCGTTATTCAGTGTCCTGCGGACTGAAGAGCGCCCGCCTGCACGCTTCTGGTTCTTCTCTCTGACCGGCAGTCTGGTTATTGCCGGTTACGCCATTCGCCAGTCCGGTACGGCCGTGAATGGCGGCGATTTGATGATGCTGGCCGCCATTACTGTCTGCGGGCTGGGCTATGCGGAAGGAGCACGTCTGGCCCGTGCACTGGGCAGTTGGCAGGTCACTTGCTGGGCGCTGGTATTGTCATTGCCCATCAGCTTACCTTCAGCGTTATACTGGCATCCCGACACGCTTGACCAGATTGGCTTGCCTGCGTGGCTGGGGCTGGGTTATGTCACCCCCTGGCCCCGCGCGCCGCGCGGCACCGCGGTGGTGACGGAGAGGTCCCTCGCTCCGCTCGGGACGAGGTCGGTGACGGGGCGCCCTTCGCCCCGCGCCCTTCGCTTGTCGCCCCATGCTCCGGCGGGTACCTTTCCGGCCTCCAAAACTGCCACGATTTGGCCGTCCCGCCTAGGGGTTGGGACGTCCGGAAGGTTGCTGCCCGAACGATGTCCGATGCCGTCCCGGCCCAGGTGGCCGTCGCACGACCCGCGCTGCTGGCCGACCTGGTCACCCTGACCAAGCCGCGGATCATCTCGCTGCTGCTGGTGACCACCCTCGCCCCGATGTTCATCACCCGGGCCGGGCTCCCCTCGTGGGGGCAGCTCCTCTGGGTGACGCTGGGCGGCTACCTGATGGCCGGCGGCGCCAACGCCATCAACATGTGGTTCGACCGGGACATCGACGACAAGATGACCCGGACCCGCACCCGGCCGGTCCCCAGCGGGCGGATCCCCGCCGGCGGGGCGCTCGCGTTCGGCATGGCGCTCGGCATCCTGGCCTTCGCGATCTTCTGGACGATGCTCAACCCGCTGTCGGCGTGGCTCGCCCTCGGCGGCCTGCTCTTCTACGTGCTGGTGTACACGATGTGGCTCAAGCGGGCCAGCCCGCAGAACATCGTGATCGGCGGCGCCGCCGGCGCCTTCCCGCCGCTGGTCGGCTGGGCCGCGATGACCGGCACCCTCGACCTCGGCGCGATCTACCTCTTCGCGATCGTCTTCTACTGGACCCCGCCCCACTTCTGGGCGCTGGCGCTCAACAAGACCCGCGACTACGGCAAGGCCGGCGTGCCGATGATGCCGAACGTCCACGGCGTCCCCGAGACCAAGCGCCAGATGCTGCTCTACACCCTGATGCTGATCCCGCTGACGATCATGCCGGCGGTGATCGGGCTGCAGGGGCTGTTCTACGGCGTCGCGGCCACCCTGCTCGGGCTGCGCTTCCTGCAGCTCTGCTGGGCGATCGTCCGCGAGGACGGCGTCACGCCGACCACCTGGAAGCTCTACAAGTACTCGCTCTCGTACCTGGCGCTGCTGTTCGTGGCGATGGCGGTGGATCGCTGGATCCCCTTCGGCCACCCGGATCGCCCGGTGGCGCAGGTGGTGCTCGAGCAGCCGGGCACCGCCGCCGCCGACGGGCACGAAGGACACTGAGCTGACCGCGCCCCGGAGGCGCCCGCCGTCGCCGCGGCCGCTCCTCCGGCTCTGGCCGCGCGTCCGGCCGTATCGCGGCGGTCTCGCGATCGCCGCCGTCGCCCTGGTCTGCTCCTCCACCCTGGCGCTCGCCTTCCCGCTGGTCGTCAAGTACCTGCTCGACGCGGCCTTCGTCCACGGCAACGCCCGTGAGCTCGACCGCATCGCCCTCGGCCTCCTCGGCCTCTTCGCCACCACCGCCGTCCTCAACTACATCCAGACCTACTGGCTGTCGGCCACCGGCGAGCGCGCGGTGGCGGGGCTCCGGCGCGAGTTGTTCGGCAAGCTGCTCGAGATGCCGCCCGGGTTCTTCGCCGACCGGCGCACCGGCGAGCTCACGTCGCGACTCACCGCCGACATCGGCCTGCTGCAGGGGATCCTCAGCCACCAGCTCGCCGACTTCTCGCGCCAGGTGATGGCACTCGCCGGCGGGGTGACGATCCTCACCTGGCTGCAGCCGAAGCTGATGCTCACCGCCCTCGGTGTGGTGCCGCTGGTGGTCGGCTCGGCGATGCTCTTCGGGCGGCGGCTCAAGCGGATCACCACCCGGGTGCAGGACGACCTCGCCGAGGCGACCGCCCACGCCGAGGAGGCGTTCGCACAGATCCGGGTGGTGCAGGGCTTCGCGCAGGAGGATCGCGAACGGGCGGCGTACGGCGCGCGGATCGGCGCGGTCATCACCGCGGCGCTCCGGCGGGCCCGGGTGCGCGCCTTCTTCTTCGGGGCGATCACCTTCACCACCTTCGCCGGCGTCACCGCGGTGCTCTGGATGGGCGGCCGCCAGGTGCTGTCGGGCCACCTCACCGCCGGCTCGCTCGTCTCGTTCCTGCTGTACACGGTCAGCATCGCGGCCTCGATCGGCGCCCTGGCGAGCTTCTTCACGTCGTACCAGGAGGCGGTCGGCGCGGCGGAGCGGGTGTTCGACCTGCTCGAGCGCGAGCCCGAGGTGGCCGACCCCGCCGATCCGCTGCCGCTCCCGGCGCGGCTGGCGGGCGACGTGGAGTTCACCGACGTGAGCTTCCGCTACCATCCCGGCGAGGTCGACGCGCCGCCGACCCTCGGCGGGCTGACCTTCCGGATCGCGCCGGGCGAGGTGGTGGCACTGGTGGGGCCGTCCGGGTCGGGGAAGACGACGGTGGCGTCGCTGATCCCGCGCTTCTGGGACGTCGACGGCGGGGCGATCACGCTCGACGGGATCGACATCCGCCGGCTGCGGCTCCGCGACCTGCGCGAGGCGGTGGGGGTGGTGCCGCAGGAGCCGACGCTGTTCAGCGGGTCGGTGCGCGACAACATCGCCTATGCCCGGCCCGACGCGACGGCCGAGGAGGTCGAGGCGGCGGCGAAGGTGGCCAACGCACACGAGTTCATCGTGCAGCTGCCGGAGGGCTACGGCACGCCGGTCGGCGAGCGGGGGGTCAAGCTCTCGGGCGGCCAGCGGCAGCGGATCGCGATCGCGCGCGCGGTGCTCAAGGATCCGGCGGTGCTTGTGCTCGACGAGGCGACGAGTTCACTGGACACCGAGAGCGAGCGGCTGGTGGAGGCGGCGCTGGAGCGGCTGCTGGTGGGGCGCAGCACCCTGATCATCGCGCACCGGCTCTCAACGGTGCAGCGGGCCGACCGGCTGATGGTGCTCGATCACGGCAGGATCGTCGAGGAGGGGAGCCACGCCGAGCTGCTCCGGCAGGGCGGCATCTACTCGCGGCTCTTCCAGATGCAGTTCCGCGGCGACGAGGACGTGGCCGCCGCCCTCTCCGCCCTCCGCGCGATTCCGACCTGACCGTTCGGCTTCGCTCAGGGCAAGCGGGCGGCCGCCATCCTGAAGCGACGGAGTCGCCGAAGGGCCAGCCCTGAGCGAACCGAAGGGATCCCGTGACGTGAATGCGGTGCCGGGCCCTCTCGGCGCTGCGCACGATTCCGACGTCGAATTGGCCCGTCGCTGATCCTTCGATTGCGCCCAGGACGAGCCCGCCCCAACCCCGATGGCACTCCGCTTCAGCGGGCGCATTGGCCGAGCCGTGAGCCCGCCCACATCGAGCACGGACCTCGGCCCGCTGGCCCCAGATCGCAGACCGCCCCCGCCCGGCATGCCGGGCGGGGGCGGTCTCTTGTGATGATACGGCTGGTTCAGCTCGTGCGGGTCAGGCGGATCTGCACGAACGTCGGCAACGGCTGGGCACCACCGCCGTAGCTCCCCGCGCCGTAGTAGGTCACGGCAAGGTAGTACGTGCCGGCAGCGAGGCTGTTCATGTTGCCATCCTCGGGTGCGGCGCCGGAACCCTGGCCGTGCGCGTCGGCCACCGTGGCGGCGAAGGCGCCAGCGGAGGTCAGGCGGTACAGTCCGAGGTCGGCCAGGTTGCCCTGATACTCCATCGACACTTCGTACGACTGGGTCGCCGGGACGACGATCTTGTAGATCCGGCAGCTGTCCCCGCCAAGGGTCGAGAGGCAGGTCCCATAGGTGCCGTACGAGCCCATGTCGGTGACGATCGCGCTCAGGCCCGCCGCAGACGGAAGGGTGATCGTCGGGGCGTTGCTGATGTCAGTGCCGCCGGCCAGCGACGTCCCGCCGAAGGTCCCGCTCACGGTGATGCTCTTGCCATCCGACGGCAGCGACAGCGGCACGTCGAGCAGGAAGCCGAGCGCCACGTTGGTGTACGCCACGGCGCCGGTCGAGGAGAACATCGGGACGACGGTCGCGCTGGTGCTGTCGGCCGACTTCGCGATGATCGCCGCCTTCTTGCCGCCGATCGTCACGGTGGAGTTGCCGAGGAACTTGAAGCCGCCAGTCAGGGTCACGGTGACGGTCGCCCCCTGCGCCGGCGCGGCCGAGGAGAGCGTGGTCGGCGCGGCCGAGACGGCCGGCACCGAGATCTCGGAGGCCGTGGTCAGGGTCCGCGGGGCGAGCGTCGGGGCATAGTCGAGCGTCACGTTGGTGACGCTTGCCTTGCCGGTCGACCCGGGCCGCGGCAGGAAGGAAATGCTCTTCGCGGTCCGGTTCGTGATGACCGCGGCGCCGCCGGGCGTGAAGGTCACCGTCGACGCGCTCGTGAACGACAGGTTCGCCGGGGCGCTGATGGTCACCTCGTCACCGAGCGCCGGGGCGGTCGCGCTGAGCGCGGCACCCAGGTCGGTCGGCAGCACCCGGACGGTGATGTCCTTGGAGAAGCCGCCGCTCGAGACGGTGAACGACACCTGGCCGCCGGTCGGCATGTTCGCGCTCACGTAGTAGCGCTGCTGCACCAGCTCACCCGGCTGCTGGAGGGTGCCGTCGCTGTTGACGTAGTCCGGCCGATAGTTGTCGTCGTGCGTGACCGTGAGGCCCGCCGGGACGTTGCTGACCGTGAAGGTGGTCGGCACGGACTGGTTGATGTCGTTCGTCAGGCGGAGCAGCAGCTCCTTGGCTGCGGCGCCGCTGGTGATGAACATCACCTCCGGCGAGGCCTGGATCTGGGTCGGATTGGTCTCGAAGTCGAGACCGTAATCACTCGCGCAGGCGGAGGCCCCGAGGGCCACCAACAGGCCCGCCACTCCACGAATCTTTCGGTTCATATCGCTGCTCCTCACCAGGTGAAAAAAGCGGTATCCGGGATACCGGTCAGTTGCAGAGGATCTGGCCACTGCGGCCAGTCGTCGGGTCTTCCGTCTGGGCGTTCGTGGTGACCAGGAAGCGCTGACCGAGCAGCGGCTCGATCTCGTCCCGGACGACCAGGGGCGTCAGGATCTCGCACCAGTTCGCCGCACTCGTCTCTTCCAGCGCGTTCGTCTTGACCAGCCGGAAGTTCCCGAAATTGTTCTGGTCGGCGAAGATGAAGAACCGCGGCCGACCCTGCGTGTAGCGCCAGATCTCGAACGCCGGGGCGCGCTGTCCGGCGGGGAACGGGTTCCGCTCGTCCGGGCGGCCGTACTTCACGAACACCCGGCCGCGATCGGTCTTCCAGCCCGGCCGGGCGTTGCGGCCCGACTCGGCGAACTGCGCGTTGGCGTACTCCATGGCGTCGTAGAACGCCAGCCGCGTCTCGTTGACCGCGGTCGTCTTGTCGAGGTCCCGCTCGGCCCAGAACTGGATCAGGAACTGGCGCTTGGCGCTCACCGTGAGCGCACCGTCGCCGCTGGCCTTGTAGACCGCGAGTTCGGAGGGCTTGGCGATCACCGACAGCGCGTCGGCCGCCTCGTCGAGCTCGTCCTCGCTCAGCGAGTTGAAGTACGGATCGTCCAGCCCCTTCTGGGTGGTCCGCATGGCCATGCTGCGGGCCATGGCGGCCTCGAGCGAGCCGACCGAGAACTCCGCCTGCCGGTCGGTCCTCTTGCCGCCCAGGTCGACGTCGGCGACCAGGACATACTCGCCCTCGGGAAGTCCCTCGAGCGGGAAGTGCCCCCGGATCACGCCGCCGCCGGCGGGGATCGTCTGCTCGAACGGCGGCAGCGTGTAGACCGCCTTGCCGTCCGCCTTGTTGCGGATCTCGAGCCGCGTGGTCGCCGTGACCTCCGGATCGCTGTACGCCTCGATCATGAAGGCCAGGTTGGGCTTGAGGCCGTCCAGCTGCAGGTCCGGCGCGGTGATGAAACGCAGGTTGCCGCGGGCCACCTCGCCCGGCATGGTCGACGTGTCGTTGGGCGGCGTCACCCGCATCTCGCGGGCGAGCAGCAGGTCGGACACCATCGGCCGTTGCTGGAAGGCGTCGATCGTCGCCCGGGTCTCGGCCGTGCGGCCGGACACCGAGTCGGTGACCGTGACCTTCACCACGTATTGCCCCGGGACCATCGGAGGCAGCCGGAGCGACTCCATCCCGTACGCCTCGGGGATCCGGAACGACGCCGGCGCCCCCGCCCACCACTTCTCGGTGTAGAGCAGCCCGCCATCCTTGTTGAGGATGTCGAGCTTGGTCTCCCAGGCGATCCGGTCGCCGGCCGGCTCCGCCAGGACGTACGGCACCTGGAGGAACGCGAGCACCATCGTGGTCGGCTTTTCCTGGCCCGGGGCGAAGAACCGCACCGCCTGGACCGCCAGCTTGGGCGGGGCAGACTGCGGGGCGCCGAGGGCACCGAGGGCGAGCGCAAGGGACTTCAGCAGCATCGAGCGGTGTTGCCTTTCATGAGGGTCGAGAGTCGAGACTCGAGACTGGAGGAGGCGGGGCCTCGACGCTCCAGTCTCGAATCTCCAGTCTCGTCGTTACCAGCCCAGCGACACCGTGAAGAAGTTCGTGTCGCCCAGCAGGCCCATCTTCTTGTAGGCGTAGTCGAAGCCGATCGAGAAGGTGGCCGTCTGGTAGTTCAGGCCGCCGCCGACGGCGAGGCCCTGCGACTTGCCGTTGTCGGTGGCGCCGACCCCGAAGAAGTCGGTGTCGTACTTGTTGGCCGGCGTGGCCGTCCATGAGCCGCGGGCGGCGATGCCGAAGCCGGTGCCGCCCAGCTTGGCGGCGCCGAGCTCGGCGCCGAAGCCGAAGCCCGCCTTGTTCGAGTTGGCCTGGTTGAACTCGCCCATCAGGGTGACGTGCGAGTTGGCGTTGGCCACCAGGTCGTACGCCAGGCCGACGCGGAACACGGTCGGGAGCGAGAAGCCGGTGGTCCGGTAGACCGAGGGCTGCGGCTCCTGGGTGATCTCGTCCTCGCCCGGCAGCTGCTCGCGCGGCGCCGTGGTCCGGATGGCGTCACCGTCGTACTTCATCTTGGTGCCGAGGTTGCTCAGCGTGAACGCGAACCGGATCGGGTGGCCGCTCAGGTTCGAGTGGAAGTGCGTCCCGAAGTCGATCGCGAAGGCCGAACCCGAGGCCTGGCCCAGCTGGTCGAAGACGCCCTTGGCGGTGAAGCCCACCGAGAAGCGGTCCGAGAAGTTCTGGGCGAAGGTCATGGCCGCGAAGGTCTCGGAGACCGAGTACACCTCGCCGGTGCCCTCGGGGACCTCGACCGTGTACACCGGCTGGTCGGAGAACCCGAAGGTGCCGAGCTGCAGGCCGAAGGCCCGCGAGCCGCCGCCGAACGGGAACGCGATGGCGCCCCAGTTCAGCTTCGTGTCGGCCACGTAGTTGTACTGCGAGAACTGGGCGCCCGGCCGGGTCATCAGGGCCGTGGCGGCCGGGTTGGCGTTCAGGCCGCCCACGTCGGTCGCCACCGCGATGTACGAGCCGCCGAGTGCCGCGCCGCGCGCGTTCGCCCCGAGCAGCAGGTATTCCGCCGTGGTGGTGCCGTAGGCGACGTTGTCGGCGATGTCCTGCTGGGCCGAGACGGCCACGGGCAGGAAGCCAAGCAGCGCGGCCGACAGGACGAGCCGAGGCGTGTAGCTGCGATTCATGCGTCGTTCTCCTCAAGGAGGACCGGTGCGCCGCAAGGACGCACCGGCCCGTCGGCGTGGACTACTGGGCGTAGTTGATGATCGTCATGCGGCCGACGGTGGTTTCCCCGTTGTCCGCGGTCACGTGGTAGAAGTACACCCCGCTCGCGACGAACTGGTTGTTCCGGTTCCGGACGTCCCAGGCCTCCTCACCGCCGAAGGCGGTGCTGGAGTGCTTGAGGATCCTGACCAGCACGCCGCTGGTGGTGTAGATCCGAATCGTGCAGTCCTGCGGCAGGTTCACGAACTTGATGATCTTGGCCGTGGTCGTCGCCTCGAAGGCGCTCGTCACGTAGTACGGGTCGGGCACCGTGTGGACCCGGGCCAGCTGTTCCTGGTCCGCGGCCACCAGCTGGTTCTCGACGTCGAAGGCGAACTTGACCGACGCGCCGATGGCGGTGAACGGCCGCGGCTGCTCCTGCGTCGTGTAGACGTAGTTGCCGCCGTTGCCGGCGCGCCCGTTGCCGCCGCTGATCGCGCCGATGTAGTCGCGCATCGTCCACACCGTGCCCGCGTCGGGCACGCCACCGGCGAGCTCGAACATGAACAGGTGGCCCTTCAGGTAGAAGACGAAGCCCTGGCCGGCCGCCACCGCCGAAGACTGCATCGCGGAGCCGGTCGAGCCGGTCGAGCCGTACGCGATCTGGCCGGGGACCGCCGTCTGCGACAGCGTCGCCGCCGTCCCGGAGCAGGCGATGCCGCCGGGGTTGAGCGCCTTGATCGGGTTCACGCACCCGGCGTCCGACACGGTCAGCGCCGCGCGGCCGTCGAAGTAGGTGGCCCCGTTCTGGGTGGCGGCCTGGTTCAGGATGCCCCAGGAGGCGCCGAGGTAGCTGGCGTTGAACGGCACCACGACGTCGTGGGTCACGTCGATCACCGAGTCCACGGTGCCGCCGGCGCCCCAGTAGACCTTGTAGTCCGCGGCCGCCTGGAACGGGAAGAGCACCGCCTCGACGTCACGCCAGGAGGACGTGTTGTCGTCGTAGGCGCGCGGCTCGAAGATCGTGGTCACCCCGCTTACCGCGCCCGAGTTGTTGAAGTCGAGGCGGCCGAGCCCGGAGTTGAAGCGGTCCGGGTTCGAGGCGTTCGGATTGTCCATCGTCTCGTTGGCACCCTCGAACCAGCGCTCGCCGTTGTAGGCGCACGCCGTGGTCGAGGAGAAGCCGCCGGCGTGGTTGACGCAGCCACGCGAGCGCACGGTGCCGTAGTAGCCCGACCCGTAGGTCACCGAGAACGACCCGCCGATGCCGTAGTCGCCCGGAGGCGCGCCGTACTTGGCGGCCAGCGAGGCGTCGGCCGCCAGCGCCGGGAACGAGCCCGCGGTGCTGGCGTTGCCGGTCGTCGCCGACAGGGTGATCGGCACCGTCAGGTGCGTCGCGCCCTGCGGCGTGTCGATGGTGTAGTAGTAGCTCGCGGTCGACGAGGCGGCGCCGGCGAAGGCCGTCGTCCGGATCGAGTCGACGTTGAACGAGATCTCGCCCGGCTCGGTCAGCAGCTCCTTGACGAAGGCCGCCAGCTGCAGGGTGACCGCGTTGGACGGCGGGAAGCCCTTGCTGAACTTGCCCGTCGCCGGGTCGATCGTCGGGTTGGCCGCGTCGGTCAGCAGCCCGTTGCGGCCGAAGACGCCGGTCTGGATCGAGGCCGTGTTGACGTAGTTGCCGGCCGGGGTGCGCGGCTGGACCCGCTTGGTGATCCGCGCCGACTCGAGCGACGTGTTGCCCGCGCCGGTCGAGGTGATCGCGTTGATGTCGAACGCGGTCACGGCGTAGAAGTAGGTCAGGCCGTTGCGCACGTCGCTGTCGACGTAGACGAACGGGACGCCGCTGTTCGACAGCGCCGGGAAGCCCGAGCCGCCGCCGGTCACCGAGGTGTCGGTGGCCAGGTTGATGACGTCGCCGCTCGCCAGCAGCGTGCGGTTGCCGAGCTGGATCTGGACGAAGGTGCCGTTCAGGTCGTAGTTGACGTGCTTGACCAGCTGGACGCCCGGGGTCTGCGCGTCGAAGACGCCGCTGCAGCTCGAGGTCACGTTGATCTCGGGCGCGCAGCGCGAGCCGCGCGCGTCGCTGATCACCTGACCGGTGTAGTCGCCGAACGAGGTGCCGGCGTAGTCGTACTGCGCGACGAGCTTGAGGCCGGTCGGCGTGTCGGAGCGGCCGCGGTAGATGCGGTAGCCCTCGACGTCGAACTTGCGGTAGTTGGCGTCGTACAGCGAGTTCGGCACCGGGGCGCCGCCGCCGTCGGGCACCACCGACGCATCCTTGGCGACCTCGAAGTACGGGTCACCCTCGGTCTCGGAGCCCGACGGGCGCCAGACCACCGTCACCTGCTGGTTGCCCGGGATCAGGAAGAAGTCCGGGGCATCCGGCGCGAACGGCAGCAGGAACCGGAAGTTGAAGATCGTCTGGGCGAGGTTCGCCTTGTCGAGCAGCGAGCGCTTGACGACGGTGAACTCGTCCTGCTGCACCTGGCCGTCGCCGTTCTTGTCGCTGTAGCCGGCGAAGCCCATCAGCGAGTCGATCCGGTTGGCGCCGATCGACAGCAGCGTCGCGTTGCTGAGCCGCTTCGGGTCGCCCGGGAAGACGCGGGTGCCGCCGGTGTAGCCGGGGATCTGGACCGGGGCGGCGTGGATGTAGCTCACCACGATCGAGGCCGACTGGCCCGGGCCGAGCGCGAACGGCGTCGAGGACTCCATCATCCGGACGTCGGCCGGGGTCGCGTCACCCACGTAGCAGATGTGGTTCGCGATCGGGTCGCCCTGGTTGCAGGCCACGCCGTCGGCCGGGGTGATCGTGCCCGACATGTACTTGTAGAGGCGGACGGCCGAGTTCGGGTCCGGGAAGGCGCCGCCGTTGGTCGTGTTCGAGTAGAGCGAGATCTCGCCCGGACCGGTCGCCGACTTCAGGTACTTGATGCCGACGAAGCCGACGCCCGCGAAGAACGGGGCGCCGAAGATGTTGGGCGAGAAGGTCCAGCCCGCCTGCCGCGGGAAGTCGGCGTGGTAGGCGTAGCCCATCGCGAACGGCAGGTTCACGCTCGAGAAGTTCACGCCGGCCGACGTCGTGACGTCGGGGTCGGCCGCGAACGCGGCGTAGAACGGGTCGATCGTGTAGCCCTCGGTCGGCAGGGTGATGCCGAACTGGGCGTTGTTGAGCGCCTTGAACTGCTGCGCCTGTGCGATCAGCGTCTCGCGGATGCCGGGCCGGTACTGCGCATAATCGGCCTCGTTGCTCGACGTGACGTTGTAGAACGTGATGATCAGGTAGATCAGGTCCTCGTTGCCGGTCGGGAAGTTCCACCCCATCACCCGGTACTCGGCGACGATGCCGAGCGGGTGCGGCCGGGCGGCATTGAGGCCCGGATCGGCCTCGGAGGCCATGAACCAGACGTCGCCCTGCGAGGCGGTGAGGCGGCCGCGCAGCAGCGGGTCGAACAGGTCCTCCGACTGGTCGCCCTGCGGCACGTAGGCGCCCTGGGGCCAGTTGGCCTGGTCGACGGGAGAGGTCGCGTTGTACAGCTCGGTCACGAACGTGCCGTGCTGCCGGAGACCCGAGGCGTCGAAGAACATGCCGCCGGTCGTGTCGCCGCCCCACGGGTTGGTCGGCTTGGAGCCCTGGATGATGCCGGCGACCTGCAGACCAGAGTTGAACATGTACTGGTTGCCGGTGCCCTTGGGCCAGTAGCCGCCGCCGATCGTCGACGAGTTGGACGAGTCGACGCCCACCTCGCCGCGCGTGTTCAGGCCGTAGTAGACGCGGTTGATGGTGATCGCGCCGGTGTTGCCGGCAAACAGCCGGTAGCGTCCGGTGGTCGGGCGCTTGGCCGCGGGATCCGGGCCGGCGTGCGCCGTGTTGGGCAGCGCGACGGCCGCGGCGAGCGCGAACATCAGTCCGCCGATCAGGCCTCGCGTACCACGCAGTGAGTGCATTGTGCGACCTCTCGAGGATGGATGCGGACGTCCGTTGCGGGGGGGCCGGCACGCGCCGGCCCCGCCCGTGACGGGCGAATGGTCGATCAGAAGTTCACTTCCATGCCGAGCCGCAGCGTGCGGCCCGCCCCGGCGAACCGGGAGATGTTGAACGTGCCGAGCCGGTTGACGTCCGACGTGGCCCGCTGCTCCGCCAGGGTGTAGACGCCGTCACCGTTGCCGTAGCGCTGCTCGCCCTTGCGGTAGAAGTAGCACGTCGGCGGCGACGGATTGTTGCCGGTCGTCACCCAGCCACCGCACTCGCTGTCGCTCCCGGGGAGGTTGATCGCCCCGGTCGAGTTGTCGTAGATCCCGTTGGCCTTCGCGTTCTGCGCGTAGCCCGCCGAGTCGGTCGACCACAGGTTGGCGCGGTACCGGTCGTTCGCGGTGGTGCCGGTCTGCGCGAACACCTGCAGCACGTTCTTGATGTTGAACACGTTGCGGGCGTCGGCGTAGGCGGTCAGGTCGAAGGACCCGATCCGGAAGCCCTTGGTCACGCGGAGGTCGACGTTCTTGAACGCCGGCAGCCGCGCCGCGTTGAAGTCGCCGCCCAGGTGGCTGCAGGTGCCGCCCGACTGGACCGCGAGGTCGTCGTCGAGGGTCGGGTCGCAGCGGGTGTACGGCGTGCCCGAGGCGTACCGGGCGGTGCCGAAGACGCCCACCCGGCCGAGCACGGCGCCGAGGAAGGTCCCCTGCTGGAAGTCACCCGGGAAGTTGAGGGCGAACTGCGCCGCCAGCGAGTGCGGGCGCGAGAAGCCGACCGGCTGCGCCGCGTTGGGCGGCGGCGAGGCGTTTCCGGTGATCGCCGACGTGATCCGCGAGCCGAAGTTGATGTAGGTGTACGGATCGGAGCCGGTGTTCCGGGCATCCTGGAACGAGTAGCTCAGCACGCCGTTGAACAGGTTGCCGAAGCGACGGTCGATCCGGACGTCGATGCCGCGGGTGTTGCCGAAGTCCTGGTTGACCGTGAGCCGCAGGTCGGCGCGGCTGTTGGTCCGCGGGTCGAACGTGCCGATGAGGCGGCCCGCCGCGTTGGCCAGGTTGTCCTTGTTGTACACGGTCACGTCCAGCACCATGTCGTCGCTGAAGGCGTGCCGGACGCCGAACTCGAACAGGATCGTCTTCCCGAAGTCGAGGTCGGTGCCGTAGTTGTTGTTCGTGTTGGTGATCGCCAGGTCGGTGTTCGACCCGAACAGCACCACCGAGTAGTCCGGCGTCTGGACCTGCTGGGCGTACGACAGCCGGAAGTTCGTCCGCTCGGTCACCGGGAACGCGACCTGGATGTGCGGCGAGACGTAGTTGTGGCTGCTGTAGGGCACCAGGCGCTCATCGAGCTGGTCCGGCGTGAAGCCCGGGTAGGACGAGATGCGCGGGAAGTCCTTCCACTTGTCGGCGCCGACGTCGAAGTAGTCGTAGCGGATGCCGCCCACGAGGACCACGTCACCGAGGTCGAGCCGGTCCTCGGCGAAGAAGTTGTACCGGGTCGGCTTCGCCAGCCAGATGTCCGAGAAGCCCTGGCCCGAGGCACCGATGTTGTAGGTGCCCATGTCCTCCTTGGTGTACTCGCCGCCGAACTTGAGGCGGTTGTACCGGTCCACCTGCCAGTCGATGTTCGCCTTGCCGATCCAGCGGGTGTCGGTCGCGGTGTTCAGCGTGCCGGGCGCGCCACCGAAGCCGCCGACGGCGCCGGGGTTGCCGGCGAGGCCGCCGTAGCCGTTCTGGCCGTTGTACTGGGTGGTGTTGAACCGGTCGTAGATGGTGATCGGCGCGTTCGGATCCTGGATCCGGTAGTTCCGCACCAGGTCGTCGTTGACCGGGAAGTCGTTGAAGCCGTACTCGTAGTCGAAGCCGCCGAAATACCAGCCCATGAACGGGTCGCGGGTGGACTCCTCGGAGGCCTGCGTCAGGATCGAGTTGATCGACTTGTTGGACTGGTACGAGACGTAGGCATCGATCGCCAGCGCCCGCGAGGAGCTCTTGGTGAGCACCTGGTTCCAGTTCAGCGTCGCGACCTGCGAGGTGTTGGTCGTGCCGCCGGTCGCGTCCGTGCCGCGGTCACCGCGGTTGAGGTTTCGCGAGGTCAGGTACGACAGCGAGATGCGCGACCCCTGGCCGAACGAGTAGTTCAGCTTGCTGGTCAGCTGGACGGTCGAGTTGCTGCCGCCCGACGTGCCGAGGTTGCCGCGGCAGTCATAGCCGTAGTTGTTCGCGATGTCCGGGTTCGACGAGCCGGCCACGTAGGCCGCGTCGCAATCGCCGCGGTACAGCGCGTACTTCTGGACCGGCAGGTACAGCGTGTCGGCCGTCGCGCTGGTGCTCTTCGGGATCGCGAACGTCGTGTCGACGCCGACCGCGCGCCAGCCCGGCACTTCCCAGCCATGGTAGCCGAAGTTGCCGAAGCGGGTGCCCGAGAGGTCGCCGCCCACGAAGAACGTCAGGTCGCGGGTGATCGGGCCGCCCAGCGACGCCTGCAGCCGGTTGAGGCCGGAGCCCATCCGGTTGCCGGAGAACTCGTCGGTCTCGTACCCGACGTTGCCGCTGAAGCGCTGGCCGCCGGTGCGGGTCGTGATCGCGATCACGCCGCCCTGGGCGTTGCCGAACTCGGCCGACGAGGCGCCGGTCGTGATCGACGCGTCCTCGAACGCGTTGGTGGCCACCGAGAGCGTCGGGACCGACCGACCCGAACCCGAGCCGCGGTTGCCCGGCTGGACCGGGACGCCGTCGACGTAGGTGTTGTTCTCGTCCGCACGACCGCCGCGGACCGAGAGGATCGTGTTGCCCGGCGACGCCATCACGCCCGGCTGCAGCGCGAAGACGTTGTTCAGGTTGTCCACCGGGAGCTTCTCGGTGTAGCTGCCGTCGATCAGCTGCTTCGACGTCACCTGGTCGCGCGGCACCAGGGCCTTGTCGGCCGCCACGACGGTGAGTTCCTGCAGCTCGACCGCGGACTGCTCCATCTTGATGTCCTGCGTCACCGTCTGACCCGACAGGATGCGGACACCCTGGATCTCGAGGGGCTTGTAGCCGACGAACGCCGCGCGCAGGTCGTAGCTACCGGCAGGGATCGAGTTGATGAAGTAGTAGCCCTGCGAGTTGGCCGTGGCGCTGAACGCCGTGCCGACCACGACGACGCGTGCATTCGGGACCGGCTGGTCGGCCTGGTCGCGAATGTACCCCTCGAGCTTACCGGTGGCCTGGGCCGCGAGCGCCGAGGCGCCCAGCCCGGTGACCACCGCCGCCAGCGCGAACGTGCGCGCCAGGCGGGCGAGGGACCTAACACAGCTTTGAATCATGGAACCATCCTCCGAAGGCGAGTGACGGAAAGAGCCGCTCCTTCGATCGGGGTCGGTGCCACCGTGGCGGTGCCACCATCCCCGTCCTGCAACGCCGCGCGAACGCGACGACGTGACTGGGTGATGTGCGACCAGCGGACACCTGTGGGTGCCGATGTTTCGCCTGCGAATGCCCTTGGGGAGCATCCGCCGACCGGGCGTCACGCGCACCCGGTCCATCATTCACAAATGTCAGCTGCTTGAGTGTCCGGAAGACCCGGCGGGGGCCGGGGACCACCGAATATGTCCGGCCCCGGAACATGTGTCAAGCAAACGTCACGAACCACCCGACCACCCGGCCCGACTGCGTAACTCGCTGAAACCTCGGGGGATCGGCCGTCCCCCCTGCGAGCCCGCCGGCCCGTCCGGCACCCCGGGGCCCCGGGGCTTTGGGTCAATGACCCGGCCAGTCACGCCGGCGTCACGTCAGGAGACGGAGAACGGAGAACCGAGAACGGAGAACCGAGGGCGGAGGGCCGAGAACGGAGAACCGAGAACGGAGAACAGTCGGAGGAACTCGAATCACCGGGGTGCCAGGAGCCCTGTCGATCGATTGCAAAGCCCTGCACGACAAGGACTTACGCGCGCACCGCCGGTTACATCCCCCGATCGACCCTCTCTGTCCTCCGTCCTCGGTTCTCTGTTCTCCGTTCTCTGTTCTCTATCCTCTACTGCCTCACCACCGTCATCCTCCCCACCGCCGCCGCCCCGCCGGGCGACGTCACGTGGTAGAAGTAGAGGCCGGTCGCGACCCGGCGCCCCTCCCGGTTCCGGAGGTCCCAGGTCCGGTCGCCCCCGCCGGTGGGGTCGTCGTGCCGGAGGACCCGGAGCAGCACCCCGCTGGTGGAGTAGATCCGGATCACCGCGCCATCGGGCAGGTTCACGAAGGTGACCCCCTCCGGCGCCGCCCCGGCGTCGATCGCCGGCCCGTAGTAGGGATCCGGGACGGAGTGCACCCGGGCGAGGTCGGCCGCCGCCACCGGCTCGCTCCGCGTGGTGACGCTGGTCCGGAGCCGCAGCGTGCTGCCCACGGCCGTGAACGGCCGGGGCTGCTCCTGGGTGGTCAGGCGATACTCGCCGCCGTTGCCGGCCCGGCCATTTCCCCCCGAGATCGCCCCGACGTAGTCGCGCATCGTCCAGGCTCGGCCCGCCGGCGGCACCGGGATCCCGTTGAGCTCCACCATGAAGAAGTGGCCCTTGAGGTAGAGCACGAAGCCGATCCCGGCGGCGGCCGGGGCGGTCCGGTCCACCGTCGTGTTGCTGGCGCTGCCGTAGGCGATCGACGACGGCAGCGCGACGCGCGACAGCGTCGCCGCGGGTCCGCTGCACGCCACGCCACCGGGATTGAGGCTCCGGATCGGCTCGAGACACCCGGCATCGGTCACCGTCAGCTCGCTGCGCTGGTCGTAGTAGGTCGCCCCGTTCTGGGTCGCCTCGCGGTTGAGGATCCCCCAGCTCGAGCCCAGCTGCTCGGAGAACGGCACCGCGACGTCGTGCGTCAGGTCGATGACGGAATCGATCGCGCCGGCGGTTCCCCAGTACACCCGGTAGTCGGCCGCCGAGGCGAAGGGCATCAGCACCGCCTCGACGTCGCGCCATGTGTTGCTGTAGTCGTCGTAGGCCCGCGGCTCGAAGATCGTCCGCACGCCGGCGAGTCCGCCGCCGACGTTGTTGAACGCGAGCCGGGTGAGGCCGGTGTTGAAGTTGTCGGGGTTGGAGGCGTTCGGGTCGCTCACGCTCTCGGCGTCGCCCTCGAACCAGCGCGGACCGTTGTAGGCGCACGCGGTGGTGGAGGAATAGCCGCTGGCGTGGTTGACGCAGCCGCGCGAGCGGACGGTGACGTAGTAGCCGGCGGGATGCAGGAACGCGAAGTGACTCACGGCGACCGGTGGCGCGCCGCCGATCCCGAACCGCGCCAGCCGCTCGGGATCGGCGAACGGCACGACCGCCTGCGCGGCGGAGGAGGTCAGCCCCGTCGTCGAGGACTGACTCACCGGGACCGCGAGTCGGGTGGTGCCGTCCTGGGTCGTGAGCGAGTAGTAGTAGGTCGCCTGGATCGAGGCGGCCGCCTGGAACGCCGTCGTGCGGCTCGAGTCGAACGTCAGCGCCACCTCGGCGCCATCCGCGACCAGCTGCGGCACGATCCCGATCACTTCCACCGACACGCCGTTGGCCGGCGGAAAGCGCCCGGAGAACTTGCCGGTGACGGGGTCGATCGTCGGGATGCCGGCGTCGGCCAGCCGGCCGTGTCGACCGTAGATCCCCTGCTCGGTGACCACCTCGCGCGTGCCCGCGCCGATCGCGTCGCCGCGCGGCATCGTCATCTTCACGATCCGCGGTGACTCCAGCGAGGTCCGGCCCGCGCCGGTGGAGGCGATCGAGTTCACGTCGAAGGCCGTGACGGCGTAGGCGTAGCTCAGGCCGTTCCGCAGGCCGTGGTCCACGTGGGCGAACGGCACGCCGTTGTTGGTGAGGCGGGGATAGCCGCTCGCGCCGCCGGTCACCGCCGTGTCGGCGTGGATCAGGAACACATCGTCGCCCGGGAGCACGGTCCGCTCGCCCGGGGCGACCTGCACCAGATCGGAGACGATGTCGCGATCGACGTGCTTGACCGGCGCCTGTCCCGGCACCGGCAGGTCGAACAGCGTCGAGCAGCTCTGGATCACGCCGAGTTCGGGGGCGCACTGGTTGCCGAGCGCCAGCGTGACGACCGACGCGGTGTAGTCGCTGAGCACGGTGCCCGCATAGTCGTACTGCGCCAGCAACTCCATCTTGCCCGGATCGTCGGTCCGGCCGCGCCACACGCGATAGCCCTCGACGTCGAAGCGCCGGTAGTTCGGATCGTAGAGCGGGTTGGGCGCCGGTGGCCCGCCGCCGGTCGGGACCGCCACCGGACTCGCGGCGACGTCGAAGTACGGATCTCCGGTCGCCTCGGTCGCCGAGGGGCGCCAGACGATCGTGACCGCCCGGTCGCCCGGGATCAGGTAGAAGTCGGGCGCGGCCGGGGCCGTCGGTCCGCGGAACTGCCGGTCGAAGATCGCCTGCGCGACCTGGGCCTTGTCGATGAGCGAGCGCCGCACGGCGCTGATCTCCTCCTGCTGCACCAGGCCGTCGCCGTTGCGATCGACGTACCCGAGGAACCCGGCGATCGAGTCGATGCGGTTGGCGCCGAGCGCGAGCTGCGCCGCCTGCGTGAGCCGCCGAGGATCGCCCGGGAGCACGCGGGTCCCCCGCAGGTAGCCGGGGATCGCCACCGGCGCCGCATGCACGTACGCCCACGCCACCGTCAGGGAGGCCCCGGGTGCCAGCGACGTGGCGGGGGTCGACTGCATGTACCGCACGTCGCTCGGCGTCGCATTGCCGATGTAGCAGATGTGGGTCACGTCGATCGGCCCGCCCTGGTTGCAGGCGATGCCGTCCTGCACGTCGATCGTGGCGCTCATGTACTTGAAGTTGCGCGCGGCGGTGTTCGGGTCCGGAAACGCGCCGCCGCCGGTGTGATCGCTGAAGAGGAGGATCTCGGGACGCCCCGAGGGGCCCGTCCGCAGCCACTTGGTGCCCACCAGGCCGGTGCCGCTGAAGAACGGCGGCCCGAAGATCTCGGGCGGGAAGGTCCAGCCGGTGGCACGCGGAAAGTCGGGGTGGTACGCGAATCCCATCGCCAGCGGCAGGTTGACGCTGCCGATGTTCGTACCGGCGCTCGAGGAGACGTCGGGATCGACCGAGAGGTTGGCGTGCAGCGGCGCGATGGTGTAGCCACCCGCGGGGAGCGCCACGCCGAACTTCGCGTCGTTGTCGGCCTTGAACTTGGCGCCGAGCGCGGCGAGGCGATCGCGCAGCGCCGGCGCGTAGCCCTGGTAGGCGCCCGGGTCCGCCGCCGAGACGTTGTAGAGCGTCGCCATCACGAACAGGACGTCGTCGAGTCCGGCGGGCGCGGTCCAGCCGAAGACCCGGAACTCGACCGCGATCCCGAGCGGATGCGGCCGGGCCGCGTTCAGCACCGGATCGCCTTCCCAGGCCATCCACCACAGGTCCCCCGGCGAGACGGCCTCGCTGCCGGCGCTCCCCGGCGGGAAGAACGGGTTGTCGCCGGCGACCCGACCCTCCTCGGGCCAGTGGGAGCGGTCGCCCGGGATCAGGGCGTTGAGCACTTCGGTTAGCCCGGTGCCGTGCTGCCGCAACCCGCTCAGGTCGACGAAGCGCCCGTCGGTGGTGTCGCCGGCCCACGGATTGACGGGACGGCTCCCGCCGATGATCCCGGCGACCTGGAGTCCGGAGTTGTAGAGGTAGGAGTCGAACGTGCCGCGCGGCCAGGTGCCGCCACCGATGCAGTCGCACGAGAAGTTCGGACCGATCTCGCCGCGGGCATTGACCCCGTAATCGGCGCGATTGCCGAGGAACCGGGTGTAATTGCCGGAGAACAGCGGGTAGCGTCCAGTGGCACGCGACCCGGGGTCGCCGCGAAGCGACAGCGGAAGCAGGGACGCGAGCAGTAGGGCAGCCGCCGTGAGGGGGCCGAGCTTGTGGGGGCGCATCGATTCCTCAGGACGCGGGAGTGCCGAAGGAACCCGATCAATCCGCGGAGGGTCACATCGAGACGGAGAGCCGAGAACGGAGAACGGAGGACCGAGGGAACCTGCCTTCTCGGTCCTCCGTTCTCCGTTCTCGGTTCTCCGCTCTCTGTGCTAGGCCGTCACCAGCTCCCGCTGCGGCTCCTGCGGCGTGACGACCAGTCCGTCCGGCCCCCAATATAGATTGACCTCGCTGCGCACCCCGAACTCCCCCGGGAGGTAGATCCCCGGCTCGACCGAGCAGCCGGTGCCCGGCAGCAGCGCCCGGTCATCGTGGGTCTCGTAGTCGTCGAGGTGGGGGCCCGAGCCGTGCAGGTCGCGGTCGATCGAGTGGCCGGTGCGGTGGACGAAGAACTCGCCGAACCCCGCCTCGGTGATCACGCGCCGCGCCGCCCGGTCGCCGAGGTAGCCCTGCACAGGCTCGCCGCGTGCCAGGACGCCCCGCAGCTCCGCGATCGCGGCGTCGCGCGCGTCGCGCACCGTGCGCCACACCAGCGCGACGCGCTCCGGCACGCTGCGGCCGCTGAAGCCCATCCAGGTCTGGTCGGCGAAGATCGCGCCCTCGCGCATCCCGCCCCAGAGGTCGAGCAGCACCACCTCGTCGGGTCCCAGCGTGCGGTCCTTGCCGGGATGCGGCTCGTAGTGCGGATTGGCGGCGTTGGGGCCGAAGCCGACGATCGGATGCGTGGTCAGGTACATCCCCGCCGCCTCCATCGCCGCGACCACCTCGCGCTGCAGGCCGCTCTCGGTGAGCGAGCCGTCGGTGCGATGCACCGCCTTCGCCAGCGCGTCGAGCGCGATGGTGCGGAGCAACTCCGCCGCGCGCAGGTGCTCGGCCGTCTCCGCGGCGCTCCACGTCGCGGCGAAGCGGGTCACCAGCTCGGCGCTCGGCACCACCGTGACGCCGAGCGACTCGAGCAGCTGGACCACGCCGTGCGGGATCCGGTCGAGATACGGCACGGCGTCGCGCGGCGAGACCTCCATCGCCGCCGTCTTGCCGCCGAGGAGCAGGCCGAGGGCGTCGTGCAGCTCGGCGTGGCGCGAGTACTCGAGGATGCGGCCGTCGAAGCCGGTCCACGGCTGCATCTCGATCCGGTGCACGATCGCGGTGACCGGCCCCTCGCGCGGAATCCAGCAGAAGACGCGTCGGGTGGCGAGCGCGCCGCCGGGCAGCAGTTGCGACGCGACGGGATTGAGGCCGTGGAAGTCGAACAGCAGCCAGCCATCGGCGCCGAGGCGGTCGAGGCCGGCCGCGAGCGCGGCGCGGTCGAGCGAGGCGAGTGCGGTCATTCGAATCCCTCGGCGCGCGTCGCGCGCCAGATGCAGCGGCGATCGCCGCGACCGCGGCACGCCTCGTGGAGCATCGCACCCTCGATCCCCGCGACGAGGCGGAGCAGCTCGGCGAGCGCGGCGGTGTAGAAGCGGCACCCGACGCCGTCCTCGCGCGCCTCGAGCCCGAGCGAGTGCTCGGTCTCGGCGCGGGCGAGGTGATCGGCGGGCCGGAGGTCGACCAGCAGCCAGCGGCGCGACAGCCCGCCCGCGGCGCGCAGCCGGACCGCGAGGCCGAGGCGCCCGGGCACCACCTTGCCGAGCAGCCGCGCACCGCCGCCGAGCCGGCGGGCCGCGTAGCGCGCGGCGCGGCGGCCGGCGTCGGCGTAGACGAGCTCGGCATCCGGGCGGCGCCCGACCAGGCGGAAGACGGCGAGTGCCTCGGTGCGATCCACCTCGCCGCGCCGCTCGGCGCGCTCGCGATAGCGGGCGACCTGCGCGGCGACGGTGGCCGAGAGACCCAGGCGCTTGGCGGCGAGCTCGTGCTCGAGCGCACCGAGCCCGTCGTCGGCGGGGGTGTCGATGTTCTGCACCGCCTCGAGGAGCGACAGCGGCAGGATGGCGGGAACGGAGTCGGGCATTGGAGGGACGAATCTACATCAACCAGCAGGGGAACAGAGAACTGAGAACCGAGAGCGGCGGAGGCTTCCAGACCGGTTCACCCTCGACTGCGAGCCCACAGCCGATAGGTCATTCCGGCGAGACGTTCCGCCCGGACGGGCAACTCTCCGAGGGGTTCGCCGAGGGCATGGAGCAGGTCGAGAACCACACCGGTCTCGACGGCCGAAGCGTGCGCCACGCGCAGCAGGTGCCGGCAGCGAGCGCCCGGTCCGCTCGCATAACCCTCCGCAATGTTGAGCGACACCGACAGGGAAGCGCGACGCAGCTGGTCGATCGAGGCTGAACGTGAGGGCCTCCAGTGGCCATCGCA
The DNA here is from genome assembly GCA_964557115.1 of uncultured Gemmatimonadaceae bacterium. Taxonomy (GTDB): domain Bacteria; phylum Gemmatimonadota; class Gemmatimonadetes; order Gemmatimonadales; family GWC2-71-9; genus Palsa-1233. The sequence continues at coordinate 136,802 of CAZKYO010000002.1, read as the reverse complement.
CCAGGCATGGACCTCCGTCGCGAGTGCATGGGCGCATCGCCACGTCCTCAAGTCGCGATACGACGGCATGCGCAAGGCTATCCGACCGACAGCTGGTTGCCGGACCGTGCACACCCCCGCTGGCTCAAGGAAACGCAACGCCCCGGGGCTCCGCTCTCCGTTCTCGGTTCTCCGTTCTCGGCCAATCCCCCCGACCGGCTAGCTTTGGAGAATGTCCGCCCCCGCCGCCCCGGCGCGCTTCGAAGACGAGGCCCTGCCGCATCTCGATCTCCTCTACCGCGTGGCGCTGCGGCTGACCGGCGACCCGGCGGCGGCCGAGGACCTGGTGCAGGACACGATCCTCAAGGCGCTGCGGGGCTGGTCGTCGTTCCGGCCGGGGTCGAACGCGCGGGCCTGGCTGGTGACGATCCTCCGCAACCAGTTCATCAATGGCTGGCGCCGGGTGCGCCGGGCGCCGGCGCAGGTGGACGTGGAGGCGGTCCCCGAGATCGCCGATCGCCACGACCCCGACCCGGAGGGGCGGTTCTTCGCCGACCTCGTGGACGACGAGGTGGTGGCCGCCCTCCGGTCCCTCCCCGACGACTTCCGCGAGGTCGTGCTGCTGAGCGACCTCGAGGGGCTGCCCTACGCCGAAGTGGCCGAGGCGCTCCACATCCCCGTCGGGACGGTCAAGTCACGGCTCTTCCGGGGCCGCAGGATCCTCCAGGGCTCCCTCCGGCGTTATGCCGAGGAGACCGGCGTCATCCGGCCGAAGGAGCAGGACCCGTGAGCGAAGGCACCCAACCCTACGATTGCGCCAAGGCGTTCGAGGAACTCGACGCGTTCGTCCGCGGCGAGCTGCCGCTGGGTGAGGCGGAGCGGATGCGGGTGCATCTCGACCGTTGCGGCGGCTGCGCCCGGGTGGCGCGGTTCGAGCAGGCATTCCGGGAGCGACTGGCCCAGCTGCCGCGCGACTGCTGCCCGGACGCGCTGCGCCAGCGGATCGCCGACCTGCTGTCGCGCGAACGCCCCGATGCCGAGCAGCCATGAGGTGCTGGTGGTCGGCGGCGGGCCCGCGGGCGCGGCGACCGCGATCCGGCTGGCCGGCCTCGGCCGCGACGTGGTCCTGATCGATCGCGCCCGCTTCCCCCGCGACAAGAGCTGCTCCGAGTACGGGTCGCCGGCGACGGTGGCCGAACTCGCCGCGCTCGGCATCGACCACGCACTCGAGGCCTCGTCGTGGACGCGGCTGGGCGGCAGCTCGGTGACCGCGCCGCACGGCGCCCGGCTCGCGGGACGCTTCGCCGAGGTCGCCCCGGCCGGCCGGGCCCGCGGCCTGGCGCTGCCGCGCCGCGCGCTCGACGCGATGCTGCTCCAGGCCGCGCGCGATGCCGGCGTGACGGTGCACGAGGCCACGCAGCTGGTCGAGCTGGCACCGGCCGCTGCCGGGCGCGAGGCGCGGCTGCGCACCGGCGGCGGCAGCGCAACGGTGCGGGCGCGAGTGGTTGTCGGGGCGGACGGCCTGCAGAGCCGGGTGGCGTCGCTCACCGGACTGCGGCGCCGCGGCGGGCTGCGTCGGGTGGCGCTGGTGGCGCACGTGCACGGCGTCACCGGCCTCGGCGACGCGGCGGAGATGCACGTCGGTCGCCTGGGGTATGTGGGGCTGAATCCGCTCGAGGGCGACCTCGCCAACGTCGCCCTGGTGATGCCCGCCTCCCGCGCCGCCGCGATGCGCGGTACGCTGGGTGAGCGACTCGCCGCCGGCCTGGCCGGCTTCCCCGCCCTCGTCGGCCGGGTGCCGCTCGATGCCCTCGCCGGTCCGGTGCGGGCGATCGGCCCGTTCGACGCGCGCTGCCGGCGGAGCGTCGCCGACGGCACGCTGCTGGTCGGCGATGCGGCGGAGTTCTTCGATCCGTTCACCGGCGAGGGGATCTGCAGCGCGCTGATCGGCGCGCGCCTCGCCGCGCCGGTGATCGATGCCGCCCTCGACGAGGGTGGTGCGGTGCGCCGCGCGGCGCTGGCACCCTACCGGCGCGCGCGGCTCGCCGCGTTCGCCGGCAAGTGGATGGTCGAGCGGATGATCGGCTACGCGATGCTGCAGCCGGCGCTCTTCGACCGCGCCGTGGACCGGATCGCGCGTCGCGGCCTCGCCTCCACCCTGGTCGGCGTCACCGGCCACGTGCTGCCCGCGCGGCGCGTGCTCAATCCCGCGTTCCTGTGGAAGACGGTCGCCTGATGTCGCTGCGCCGCTCGCCTCTCGCCCTTCGCCTGTCGCGCCCTCGTCATGGATGAATTCCTCTTCCGCGACCTCTGCGGTCGCTTCGTCACCGGGATCGCGATCGTCACGACGTTCGACGCCGAGGACCGCCCCGCCGGGATGACGGTCAACTCCTTCGCGTCGGTGTCGCTCGACCCGCCGCTCGTGTCGATCGCGATCGACCACCTCGCCTCGGCGTGGCCGGTGCTGGCCGACGCGGAGCGGTGGACGGTCAACATCCTCGAGGCGCACCAGGAGGCGCTGTCGCGCCGGTTCGCCTCGTCGCTCCCCGAGCGGTTCGAGGGGGTCGGCTGGCAGCGCGGCCCCGACAACGAGCTGCTGATCGACGGCGCGCTCGCGTGGATCAGCTGCGAACGCTGGCGCGCCCTCGAGGCCGGCGACCATACGGTGCTCTTCGGCACGGTGCGGGGCGGCGGTGCCGCCGAGCACGGCCGCCCGCTGCTCTACTATCGCGGCGGCTACGCCGAGCACGACGGGCCCTGAGCGTCGTGGCGAGTGCCGCGCCGATCGGCGTCGAGACGCTCGACGATCCGGCCGCCGATCCGGCGGTCGTGCGCCGCATGCTCGCCGACATCGCCCGCGCGAATCGCTGGCTCGGCGCGCACGCGGCCGTGCTCCGGGGGCTCGACGCCCTGCTCGAACCCGGCGACACCGGCCGGACCCTCACGCTGCTCGACCTCGGCACCGGCGCCGGCGACCTGCCGCGCGCGCTCCGTGACACCCTCGCCCGGCGCGGCATCGCGCTGCAGCTGGTCGGCCTCGAGCGGCACCGGGCGGCCGCGGCGATGGCGCGTGACGCGGGCGTCCGGACGATCGTCGGATGCGGCATGCAGCTGCCGCTCCGCGACTCGCCGTCCGTCGATGTCGTCCTCTGCTCGCAGCTGCTGCACCACTTCGGCGACGACGACGCCGTGGCGATGCTCGCCGAGGCCGCGCGAGTGGCCCGAAGGGGCGTGGTGGTCGCCGACCTCAGGCCGTCGGCGTTCGCGGCGCGCGGATTTCGCGTGGCCGGACGGCTGCTCGGCCTCGCCCAGGTGACGATCGACGACGGGGTGACGTCGCTGGCGCGGGGGCGCGACGCGTCGCACCTCGCGGCGCTGGGCGAGGCGGCCGGTCTCGTGCCGGCCCTCGCGCGCGACCTGCCGCTCGGCCGGGTGGTCGCCGCCTTCCGTCCGGGGGCCGCGTGAGGACCGTCGATCGCCTGGTGATCGCCGCGGACGTCGATCGCGTCTGGGCCCATGCGATGGCGGTGGAGCGGTGGCCGGCGATCCTGCCGCACTACCGCTGGGTCACCCGGCTCGAGGGACGGCCGGGCGAGGACGGCGTGGTGGAGATGGCGGCATGGCGCCCGTTCGGCGCGGGGCTCGACTGGCCGACGTGGTGGCGCTCGCGGATGTGGATCGACGCGGCGGCCCGCGAGGTACGATATCGGCACATCGGCGGGATCACGTCGGGCATGGACGTGCGCTGGACCCTCACGGCCACGGAAGGCGGCACCGACGTGACGATCGTGCACGAGTGGAACGGACCCCGCTGGCCGCTGATCGGCGGGGCCGCGGCGTCGCTGGTGATCGGGCCGGTCTTCATCCACGGCATCGCGTCCAGGACGCTGGCCGGCATCGCCCGCGCCGCGATGGGGGCAGCGTGAGGCGCCGCGTGGTCGTCACCGGCATGGGGCTGGTGACGCCGATCGGCACCGGCCGCGAGGCAGTGTGGCAGCGGTTGCACCGCGCCGAGTCGGCGGTGCGCACGCTCGACCGGTTCGACCCGACGCCGTTCCGCTCGCACGTGGGCGCCCAGGTCGACGACTGCGACCCCGCCGAGGTCATCGGCGCCAAGACGGCGCGACGCACCGACCGCTGCTCGCAGTTCGCGCTGGTTGCCGCCGAGCAGGCGCTTGGCGACGCCGGGCTCGCGCTGGACCGCTGCGCGCCCGACCGCGTCGGCGTGATGATGGGCACGGCGCTCGGCGGCATCGGCTTCGCTGAGGAGGAGAACGGCAAGTACCTCACCGGCGGGCTCCGCGCGGTCGATCCGCTGCTGGCGCTCACGGTGTTCGGCGGGGCGGTGAGCTGCAACATCGCGATCCGCCACGGCGTCTCGGGCGTGAACGCCACCAACGCGATGAGCTGCGCCTCGGGGACGCTGGCGATCGGCCAGGCGTTCCGCGCGATCGCCGGCGGCGAGGCCGACGTCATCCTGGCCGGCGGCAGCGAGGCGCCGCTCTATCCGCTCTGCTACGGCTCGTTCGCGATGATCCGCGCGATGAGCACCCGCAACGACGACCCCGCCACGGCGTCGCGCCCGTTCGACCGGGGGCGCGACGGCTTCGTGATGGCGGAGGGTGCCGCGGTGCTGGTCCTCGAGTCGCTGGAGCACGCCCGCGCGCGCGGCGCGACGGTGCTCGCCGAGGTGGCGGGCTTCGGCCTCACCAACGACGCGCACCACATGACCCAGCCGCGACCCGACGGCCGCGAAGTCGTCCGCGCGATGCGTCAGGCGCTCGCGGACGCGGGCGCGGCGCCGGAGGAGGTCGAGTGGGTGAACGCCCACGGCTCGTCGACGCCGCTCAACGACGCCACCGAGGCCGCAGCGATCCGCGAGGTCTTCGGCGTCCACGCCGACCGGCTGCCGGTGAGCGGCACCAAGGGGTGGCACGGCCACGCGCTCGGCGCGAGCGGAGCGATCGAGACCGCGATCAGCTGCCTGGCGATGTCGCGCGGATGGATCCCGGGTTCGCTCAACTGCGCCGACCCGGTCGCGGAGGGGAACCTCGCGTTCGTCCCCGAAGCCGGCCTCACGACCCAGCCGCGCGCGGTCCTCAAGAATTCGTTCGGCTTCGGCGGCTGCAACGCGACGCTGCTGCTCAGGCAGGCTGGCGACAGCGTGGGCTGAGGGGGCCAGTCGGCGAAACATCGAAGCCTGCGGTCGATCTTTCGCCGACTGGCCCCCTCAGCCCACACGTGGACGCGGCAGGAGGGGCCATCCCCGGAAAATCGACCGCAGGCTTCGATGTTCCGGGGATGGCCCCTCCCTGGTGCGTCCGTGCGAGCCCGTACGACTTGCCTCAGCGCCCCCGGCGCCAGAGACTCGCGCAGTACATCAGGAGCACCACCGCGACCACCACGTAGGCGGCGATCATGTAGCCGCCGTTCTGGGGCGTGTCAGGCATCGCGGGCCTCCTCGAGCAGCTTGCGGACGCCGATGCCGTAGCGCTGCATCACGAAGCCGACATAGAGCAGCGTGAAGACGCCGAAGCCCGACAGGAAGGTGCGCAGCATCGTGCCCGGCAGCTCGGGCTTCTTGGTGCCGACCACCACCGGCTGCGGATGCGTGGTGTTGAACAGGTAGACCGTCAGGTGGGTGAACGGCACCAGCAGCATCCCCATGATCCCCGCCACCGCCGCGAACTTGGCGCGCTCCTCGGGATCGCGGACCGCCGAGCGGAGCGCGAAGTAGCCGGCGAACACGAGCATCTCGATGACGGTGAAGGTGAGCCGGGCATCCCAGGTCCACCACGTCCCCCAGATCGGCCGGGCCCAGATCGGGCCGGTGAGCACCACGATGCCGCCGAGCGCGAGCCCCACCTCGGCCGAGGCCTCGGCGAAGGCGTCGAGGCGGGCGTCGCGGAGCCAGAGATAGAGGATCGAGGCGACGCCCACGCAGATGAAGGCGAGCTGCATCGCGTAGGCGGCGGGGGGATGCAGGTAGAAGATCTTCTGCGCCAGCCCCTGGTGGATCTCCATCGGCGTGAACTGCAGCGCCATCACGTAGAGCCCCGCCAGGAGCACCAGCGCGAAGAGGGTCAACGGTCGGCCGCGGGTGATCGCCCGGGTCGCGGCATCAGCGTCGAGGGTCATTCGTCCACCACGATGGGGAAGAGGAACGAGGCGAGCAGCAGGAAGACGAGGTCATAGATCCCGAGAATCCTAAGCCAGCCGGCCAGCTCGCCAAACGGCCGGCCGGCGAGCAACCGCACGGTCGCCTGGGCACCGGCGAAGACGGGCGGGATCAGGAAGGGCAGCAGCAGCACCGGCAGCAGCAGCTCTGCATATCGGGTGCGCGCCGTCATTGCGGCGAAGAGCGTCCCCGCCGCCGTGAAGCCGAGCGCCACCAGCAACCCGAGGGCGTAGACGGCGAGCAGCGCGGGCTGGGGGGTCACGTTGAAGAAGAGGACCCAGATCGGAAACGCCGCGGTAAAGACGCCGCCGACCAGGGCGGCGTTGGCGAACCACTTGCCCCAGAAGAGCGCCACCCGGGGCACCGGCGCCAGCAGGATCCCCTCGAGCGCCGCGTTCTCGCGTTCGAGCAGGAAGGCGCGGTTCAGCACCACGAGACCCGCCAGCGCGAGGGTGATCCACAGCACGCTCGGCGCGAAGAGGGCCAGGCGGACCCCGCCGGGCTCGCGCGAGAACACGAAGACGAGCTGCACCAGGATCGCGAAGGAGACCGCGGTGAGCAGCGCGGTGCGGTTGCGCCGCTCGATGCGGAGGTCCTTCGCGGCGATCGCGAGCGCGGCGCGCAGCAGGCTCATGCGGCGAGCATCCCGAGCATCCGCTCCCGGAACGGCGCCAGTGCCTCGGGACGCGGCTCGTCCAGAAGGATCCGGCCGCGGTGGAGCACGACCGCCCGGGTCGCCAGGTCCCACAGCTCGGCGGGCTCGTGCACCACGGCGATCACGGTGGCGCCCGCGGCCCGCTCGCGCTCCACCCGCTCGCGCAGGTCGCGCGCGGCCTGGCCGTCGAGGCCGGTGAACGGCTCGTCGAGCAGGAGCACGGCGGGACGGTGCAGCGTGGAGCGGGCGAGGGCGAGGCGCTGGAGCATCCCGCGCGAGAAGCCGCGCACGGCCTGATCGGCGCGCTCGGCGAGGCCGGCCGCATCGAGGGCCGAGGCGATGCGGCGTTCTGCATCGTCGAGCCGGTGCAACGCCGCCGCGAAGCGCAGGTTTTCCCGCGGAGTGAGGTCGTCGTACAGCAGCGTCTGGTGGGAGAGGAATCCGACGGCCCGACGGGCCTCGACATCCTGGTGGAGGTCGCGCCCGGCGATCGTCACGGTGCCGCGCAGCGGCCGCACCAGCCCGGCGACCGCGCGCAACAGGGTGGTCTTCCCGGCGCCGTTGGGTCCGAGCAGCAGCACCAGCTCGCCTGCCCCGGCGGCGAGGTCCACGCCGCCGAGCGCCGTCACGCGACCGAATCGGCGCACGAGGCCGGAGGCGAGGACGATGGGGATGTGATCCATGATTGCGAAATATGACCGCGCGAGATCCGAGATCCGAGATCCGACAACCGCAGAAGGCCGCCGATCCACGAGGGACGGCGGCCTTCGCCTTGGGATCTCGGACGTCGGGCGCCTACCGCTTGGCCGCGCCCTCGAACTGGAAGAGGTCGTCCAGCTTGGTCAGGACCAGGAGGTACTCCAGCTCGGGGCCGACGCCGCGGAGGACCACCTGCTGCCGCCGCTCGGCGGCGTGGCGCTGGACCAGCACCAGGGCACCAAGCCCCGACGAGTCCACCTCGCGGGTCGCCCCGAGGTCGATGACCAGCTCCCCGTTCCCCTGCGCCATCTCGTCGAGCAGCCCATTGGCGGCATGCCGGAAGTCCTCCCTGGTCGCCAGACCAAGGAGCTTCGGGGCATCGAGCACCCGCCGGGGGCGGGGCGCCTGGGACACGGTCACGACAGGGTTCTCCGGGTGGAGCACATGGTTGCCCCGGAGAAGAGCAAGAGGTTTGCCAGACCGCAGGACCCGGCAAGGTGTACAGATTGTTGACAGGAGAACGGAGAACCGCGAACGGAGAACCGAGGGTCCCCGGGCTCCCCTCGGTTCTCTGTTCTCCGTTCTCCGTTCTCGGTACCATTGGACTCCCCCCGCTCGTGGAGCCCCGCCCATGGCCGACCAGCTCGCCACCCTCCTCTCCGAGGACCGTCGTTTCCCCCCTCGGGCCGATTTCGCCGCCCAGGCGGTCGCGACCCAGGCGCTCTACGACCGGGCCCGGGCCGACCGGTTGGGGTTCTGGGAGGACGAGGCCCGACGGCTCGACTGGATGCACCCGTGGAACCGGGTGCTGGAATGGGAGCTGCCCCACGCCCGATGGTTCGTGGGCGGCAAGCTCAACGTCTCGGTCAACTGCCTCGACCGGCACCTTTTGGGGGCGCGCCGCAACCAGGCCGCCCTGATCTGGGAGGGCGAGCCGGGCGACGGCCGGGTGCTGACCTACTGGGAGCTCCACCGCGAGGTCTGCCGCGCGGCCAATGCGCTGCGCCAGCTCGGGGTCAAGCGGGGCGACCGGGTCGCGATCTACCTGCCGATGATCCCGGAGGCGGCGATCGCCATGCTCGCCTGCGCCCGGATCGGCGCGGTCCACTCGGTCGTCTTCGGCGGCTTCTCGGCGGAGTCGCTGCGCGACCGCATCAACGACGCGGAGGCGGTCTGCGTCATCACCGCCGACGGCGGCTACCGTCGCGGCTCGGTGGTGCCGCTCAAGCGGTTCGCCGACGACGCGTTGCGGGAGTGCCCGTCGGTCCGCCACGTGCTGGTGGTGCACCGCGGCGGCGGTGCGATCGACCCGACCCACTGCCCGATGGTCGAGGGCCGCGACCACTGGTGGCACCGGCTGCTCGAGCCGCAGCCCGGCAACGCCAGCCCCGAGGCGATGGACAGCGAGGACATGCTGTACATCCTCTACACCTCCGGCACCACTGGAAAGCCGAAGGGGATCGTCCACACCACCGGCGGCTACCTCACCCAGGCCGCCGCGACGACGCGGCTGGTCTTCGACCTGAAGGACGGCGACGTCTTCTGGTGCACCGCCGACGTCGGCTGGGTCACCGGCCACAGCTACGTGGTGTACGGGCCGCTCGCCAACGGCGCCACGGTGCTGATGTACGAGGGCGCACCGGACTGGCCCGAGCGCGACCGCTTCTGGGACATCTGCGAGCGCCACGGCGTGACGGTCTTCTACACCGCGCCGACGGCGATCCGCGCCTTCATGAAGTGGGGCCCCGAGCACCCGGCCCGCCACGACCTCTCGCGGTTGCGCCTGCTCGGCACGGTCGGCGAGCCGATCAACCCCGAGGCGTGGATCTGGTATCACACCCACATCGGCGCCGAGCAGTGCCCGATCGTGGACACGTGGTGGCAGACCGAGACCGGCGGGATCATGATCACGCCGCTGCCGGGGGTGGTCACCACCAAGCCGGGCTCGGCGACGGTCCCGTTCCCGGGGATCGACGTCGAGCTGGTGGATGGCGCGGGCGCGCCGGTCGCGACGCCCGGTGGCGGCTTCCTCACGATCACCTCGCCGTGGCCGGGGATGCTGCGGACCATCTATGGCGACGACGCGCGGTACCAGGAGACCTACTGGAGCCGCTTCCCCGGCCGCTACTTCGCCGGCGACGGCGCCAAGGTCGACGAGGACGGCTACTGGTGGATCCTCGGTCGCGTGGACGACGTGCTCAACGTGGCCGGCCACCGGATCGGGACGATGGAGGTGGAGAGCGCGCTGGTGGACCACCCGGCGGTGGCCGAGTCGGCGGTGGTCGGCAAGGCGCACGAGCTCAAGGGACAGGCGATCGCCGCGTTCGTGACGCTCAAGGAGGGGCACAAGCCGACGCCGGCGCTGCGCGACGAGCTGCGCGACCACGTCGGCACCAAGATCGGCGCGATCGCCAAGCCGGACGACATCCTCTTCGCGGCCGACCTGCCCAAGACCCGGAGCGGCAAGATCATGCGGCGGCTGCTGCGCGACATCGCCGAGGGCCGGACGCTGGGGGACACGACGACGCTGGCCGACCCGAACGTGGTGGCCAGACTCAAGGAGGAGTACGAGGGGAAGGAGTGAACGAGATCGGCGAATCGCGATTCGAGACTGGAGGGGTCGTGACCTCGGATCTCGAATCGCGATTCGCCAATCTCGTTCAGACCTGGATCTGCGCCCCCAGCTCGACCACCCGATTGGGCGGCAGGCCGAAGTAGGCGGTGGCGCTCTGGGCGTTGCGGCTCATCACGCTGAAGAGCCTCGCGCGCCAGCCCGCCAGGCCGCCGGCGGCGCGGGGGCCGCCCTTGCCGCGGGGGCCGACGATCAGCGTCTCGCGGCCGAGGTAGAAGGTGATGTCGCTCATGCGCATCGACGGGGCCTTCGCCTCGTCGGGCTCGCGGAGCTGGCCCCCGATCGCGTCGAGCACCGACGGCACGTCGGGCGACTCCATGAAGCCGTAGCGCGCCAGCACCTCGTAGAACCCCTCGCCCTTGGGGATCACCTTGACCCGCTCGGCGTCCGGCACGGTCGGGATGTCGGCGGCCTCCACCGTCATCAGCACCACCTTCTGGTGCAGCACCTTGTTGTGCTTGAGGTGGTGGAGCAGCACCGACGGCGCCACGTCGGGGATCGAGGTCATGAACACCGCGAGCCCCGGCACCCGGTGCGGCTTGCGCCGCGCGATGTCGGGGATGAAGAGGTCGAGCGGGAGCGAGCTCTCCTTGAGGATCGCGGTGACCTGCCGGCGGCCGCGCTTCCAGGTCGACATCAGCAAGAACACCCCGAACGCCGCGACGATCGGGAACCAGCCGCCGTCGGGGATCTTGACGAGGTTGCCCATCAGGAAGGCGACGTCGACGGCGATGAACAGGGTGCTGATCGTCACGACCCGCCAGAGGGGCCAGCGCCACTTGAGCCACATGATGTAGGCGAAGAGCACCGAGGTGGTGAGCATCGTGCCGGTCACCGCCACCCCGTAGGTCGCGGCCAGGGCATCGGTGCTCCGGAAGGCGATCACCAGGGCGACGCAGGCGGCCCACAGGGCGGCGTTGATCCCCGGCATGTAGATCTGGCCCTTCTCGGTGTGCGACGTGTGGATCAGGCGCATCCGGGGGGCGAAGCCGAGCTGCATCGCCTGCTGGGTGAGCGAGTAGGCGCCCGAGATCAGCGCCTGCGAGGCGACCACCGCCGCGCCAGTGGCGATCACGATCATCGGGTAGCCCGCCCACGCGGGTACCAGCACGAAGAACGGGTTGCTGATCGCCTCGGGATTGGTGAGGAGGAGCGCTCCCTGCCCGAAGTAGTTGAGCACCAGTGCCGGGAGCACCACGCTGAACCAGGCGATCCGGATCGGTCGCGGGCCGAAATGGCCCATGTCGGCGTAGAGCGCCTCGCCGCCGGTGATCACCAGGACCACGGGGGCGAGGATCCGGAGCCCGACCAGGCCCTCGCGCCGGAAGAAGTCGAAGGCGTACCAGGGATTGATCGCCTTGAGCACCTCGGGCTCCATGGCGATCCCGTGGATGCCGAGCGCCGCGATGCAGAAGAACCAGAGCGTCGTGACCGGCCCGAAGAGCTTGCCGACGCCGGCCGTGCCGCGTCGCTGGGCCAGGAAGAGCACCGAGATGATCGCGATCGCGATCGGCACCACCAGGTGCGAGAGCACCGGGGCCTTGTCCTCGAGGCCCTCGACGGCGCCGAGGACGGAGATCGCCGGGGTGATCACGCCGTCGCCGTAGAGCAGCGCCGCGCCGAAGAGCCCGAAGAGCAGCAGCCACCCGCGGCCGCGCGCCCGGCCACCGGGGCGGGCCAGCGCCAGCAGGGCGAGGATGCCGCCCTCGCCCCGGTTGTCGGCCCGCATCACCATGCCGATGTACTTGAACGACACCACGAAGTTGAGCGCCCAGAACACCAGCGACAGCACGCCGAGGACGTTGTCGTGGGTCAGCTCCACGTGGTGGGTCAGCCCGCCGAAGCACTCCTTGATCGCGTACAGCGGCGAGGTGCCGATGTCGCCGTAGACGACGCCGAGTGCCGCGAAGGCGAGCGCGGCCGTGGTTGCCTTCGCATGGCCGCTGTGCTGGGGGACCTCGGCGGCCGGCGCGTCCGCCGGGCCGCCTGCCGTGTCGCTCACGGGGTGGTGTCGCGCCTCGCGATGATGCCGTTGACGAGCGTCGCGAGCGAGTCGGAGCTCATCCCGCCGGGATAGAGGTTCCCCTCGAACAGCATCGTCGGCGTGGTGTTGACGCCGAGGCGGATGCCCTCCTGCGAGGAGGCCTCGATCCGTGCCGCGTAGCGGCCCGATTTCATGCAGGCCTCCCACGCCGCGCGGTCGGCGCCGACACCGGCGGCCTCGTCGCCGAAGAGGTCGTAGGCGCCCCGTTCCTTGGCGAACTGCCACTGGGGCTGGCTGTGGAAGAGCGCCTGGTGCATCTCCCAGTACTTCCCCTGCTCATCGGCGCAGGCGGCCGCATGGGCCGCGAGCCGGGCATGCATGTGGGGCCCGTCGAGCGGATAGTCGCGATAGCGATACCGGAGCTTGCCGGTCTCGATCAGCTGGCGCTTGACCGTCGGGAACTGGACCTGGTCCCAGTTGGCGCAGGCCGGGCACTGGAAGTCGCCGTACTCGACGATCTCGACCGGCGCGTCGGCCGCCCCCAGGACGTAGCCCTGGAACCCGGTGGTGTCGCGAGCGCCCTGGGCGGCCCGGACCGGGAGGTCGGGGGCCAGCATCGTCCGGGAGACCACCCAGGCCGCCCCGGCCACCGCCACGAGCCCCAACCCCATCAGGAACGTCCGTTGACTCGACATGCCACCCCTCGGGCGCCCGCCGGCGAGCGCGGGGCCCGGGGACCGGGCCGACTCGGCGGGCGCGCGGCTTGGCTCCTTCCGCGCTCGCGGCCCGTACAGGGCCGAACGGGCCACAATCTACCCCGGAATTGCCCGAAAGTGCACGGATTCCTTATATTGAAGCATCGCAAGCACTTTGATGCGGGGTGATGCCCCGCCCCTAAGCAACCAGGAAGGTCAATGTCGAAGAAGAAGGCGCCCCGAACCTCCTCGAACATGCCCACCGTGCTCGATCAGGCGCGGGACGAGTTGTTCAGCCACATCCTCCGCTGCGGCGTCCTCGAGGCCGCCCCGGAGCACCAGAAGGAGTGGATGGACGACACCATGCAGTACCTGGCGGATCGGTACCCCGATCTCAAGACCGAGGAACTGGCCCAGGTCCGCACCCTCGGTGAGCGGTTCTGCCGCCCCGTGGTGAAGCACACCACCCCCGCCGAGGTGGCGGAGACGGTGCAGGCGGACGTCGAGGACGAGGCCCAGGAGACGGCGGAAGCCACCGCCTGAGCCTGTGAAGCGAGTAGGCAAGCAGGAGAGGAAGCGGGAAGGTGGCCCTGGCGCCACTTTCCCGCTTTCTCGCGTCCTGGCGTTCTCGCTCCTGCTGGCCGCGTGCTCGCCCGCGGGACCGAAGCCAGCGCCAGTGCCGGCACCGTGGCCCACGGCGCTGACCTGGTTCCGCACCTCGGCCGAGTATCGCGCGCTGGCGCTCCAGGTCTATGCCAATGCGACCGAGCGCGCCCTCGCCGCCGGACGCGACCGACCCAGGGGGTCCTGGGGCGTGATCCTCGACGCCGACGAGACGGTGCTCGACAACTCCGAACAGGAGCGCCGCGCCGTCGAGTCGGGCCTCGGCTTCTCCGATGCCCGGTGGGTGGCCTGGGTCCGCGAGCGCGCCGCGGTGCCGATTCCCGGCGCGGTCGCCTTCATCCAGGCGGTCCAGTCGGCGGGCGGCGAGGTCGCGATCGTCACCAACCGCGCCGATTCACTCTGCGCCGACACCCGCGCCAACCTCGCGGCGATCGGCGTGCGGCCGCGGCTGCTGCTCTGCAAGCCGAACGACACCGGCGACAAGAACCCCCGCTTCCGCGCCGTGCGGGACGGGACCGCACCCGGCGCCACGGGTCCGCTCGACATCGTCGCGTATGTCGGCGACAACATCCAGGACTTCCCCGACCTCTCCCAGGCCTCGCGCGACGACGGGTCCGCGCTCGCCGCCTTCGGCACCCGCTACTTCATCCTGCCGAATCCGATCTACGGGTCCTGGCGGTAGCTCCGAGAACGGAGAACTGCGAACAGAGAACGGAGAACTGCCCCAGGGCGATGATCATCGCCGCCGGGGCAGTTCTCCGTTCTCTGTTCGCAGTTCTCCGTTCTCGGTTACCTGTGCTCATCGCAACGCATACAGGTAGAGATCCCGGGCCCCTCCCGGATCGCGTCGCTCGACCACGAGCCGCGTCCCGTCGGGCGAGAGCGACATCTCGCCCCATGCCGGTCCGCTGATCGCCGATGCGATCTCGGCGATGCTGCCATCGGCGAGGATCTCGCCGAGCTGGGTGTGGACCACCGCGCCTTCGCGCCAGCGATGACTCACCAGCAGGCGTCCGGCGCCGGCGGCGATGCCGGTGATCGCCTCGTCGCTGCGATCCTCGGTGCGTGGCACCTGCCAGGCCATGACCGGCTCGCCACCCCCGGTCGGGACCGTCTCGATGCGGCCGTCGCGCGCGAAGAAGAAGCGGCCGATCGAGGGATCCCACACGAGGAAGTGCGCGCCAGCGACGCGCGCGATCACCTGCAGGTCGTCCGGCTGGTCGGTGGCGAGGCGGACCAGGTCGAGGCCGGTGTACACCGTGTCGAAGGCGCAGTTGAAGCAGCGCTCGGCGATGTCGACGGAGGCGGCGAGCGCCGTCACCTGCCGCGGCCCGGTGAACACCGGCGACAGCAGGTAGTCGTAGCGTGCCGTGCCGCCGGGTGGCTGGACCAGGAGCGTGAGCAGATGCTCGGGCGTGTCGATGGCGACGGCCGGCGCGACGAAGACCTCGCCGCGGAACGGATTGGGCTGCTTGGTGCCGGCGCCGTAGTGGTGGGCGAAGACGAGCATGCCGTCGGGGCCCAGGGTGCCGGCCTCGATGCCGTCGCGGCGGGCGCCCTCGTCCCAGCCGGGCCAGCACCACTCGCGGAGCCGCTGGCCGCCGTCAGGCGGCAGCGCCCCGAGGCAGCGATCGGGGAAGTCGCTGCCGGGGAGCTGCCGCTCGAACGTGTACATCAGCGCCGAGCCGTCGGCGGTCCAGACCGGGTGGATGTCGGCGCCGTCGTCGTAGGTCAGGCGGATCGGGGCGGCCTCGGCGAACGGCGACCGGGTCCCCGGGTCGCCCGCCACGAACGGCTCGCCGTGCCCGCAGCCGAGCGTCAGCAGCGGAGCCAGCGATGCGCACGCGAGCAGGCGACCACTCGGCACCGGCGACTCCCGGGCACGGGGGGACAGGCGGGACCGGTGAGACCCCGCCGGCCCCCGACGGGTCACGCCGCGATCACGATTTCGGTCTCGATCGTGATGTCAGGATTCAGTGAGAGCAGCACCGAGCAGTACTTGGTGACCGAGAGCTCGACCGCGCGCTTCGTGTTGGCCTCCGTGAGGCCCTCGCCGGCGAGGTGGAAGCGGAGCCAGAGGTGGTTGTAGCGCTTCGGGTACTCCTCGTTGCGGCGCCCGGTCACCTCGATCCGGCAGGACGAGAGCTTGACCTGCATCTTCTCGAGGATGCTCACCACGTCGGCCCCGGCGCAGCCGCCCGCCGCCATCAACAGGGCCACGACCATGCTGGGGGCCTCCTCGCCGTCGCCATCGAGGTGGATGGTGGCACCGTTGGCGGCCTTCGCGTCGAAGGTCAGCTTGCCGGTCCAGTCGAGGGTCGCGTGACGGAGGTGCTTTGGATCGTCGGTCATGGCGTGGCGGCCTTGCGGAAGAAGAGTCGATTGTAGTCGTACAGTGCGTACAGGGCGACCGCTCCGGTGGCCCAGGCCAGCGGCCTGAGCTGGGGCGCGTCGAACAGGAACGCGAACAGGGTGAGCACCTGCAGGAGCGTCACCGCCTTGCCGCCGAGTCGCGCGGGGACGGTGCGGCCGTGGCCGGTCAGCACGCCGACCGGGACGGCGATCGTCGCGACGAGGTCGCGAATGAGCACGAGGACGATCTCGTACCAGGCGAGCGCGCCGGAGAAGAGCACCACGCCGAACGCGGCGGCCATGAAGAGCTTGTCGGCGATCGGGTCGAGGACCACCCCGGCGCGCGAGGCACCGAAGCGCCGCGCGACCCAGCCGTCGGAGAAGTCGGACACCGCGGCCACCAGCAGCACCGCGAGGCGCACGCCGACGGCATCGACGGCGACGAAGACGACCGCCAGCGGGATGCGGACGAGCGAGAGGGCGTCCGCCGCGGAGAACCGGAGACGACCGGACGGCATGGGGCAAAGATAGAGCCGAAAACGGAGAACCGAGAACAGAGAACGGAGAACGGGAAAGGCGAGCGGGAGGTTCGGCTCGCCCGGCACTTCCCGGTTCTCGGTTCTCCGTTCTCCGTTCTCTGTTCCTACGCCCTTCCCCCCTGCCCCAGCGGTCGCCAGGCGAACAGGGCGAGGGCGACCGCGACCATCCCGACGCCGTAGCCGAGGACGTGGACGAGGTCGGCGCCGGTCGGCAGCGGCTGCGTCGCGGAGACGAGGTGGAAGGGCGGCAGCAGGCGCACCGTCCACTCGACCGCCGCCGGCACCGGCTGCCCCATCTTGTCGATCACGATCGCCGCGTCGTGCATGCGGCCCTGCAGGAAGTAGATCAGGAACACGACGAGCCAGTCGCGCGACGTGAAGTTGGAGATCAGCAGCACCGCGCCGCCGATCAGCAGGTAGCCGAGCGCGATGGCGCCGAAGACGCGGCCCGTGAGCCCGTTGCCGTTGTGGAAGGCGACCTGCAGCGCGAGGCCGAGCCAGAGCGGGATCGACAGCACGGCGAGGCCGCCGAGGAGCCAGCGCTCGAGGTAGAACCACCACGGCGCGACCGGCTTGGCGAAGTAGCCGCGGTAGTACCCCTGCTTGATGTCGGTGCCGGCCACCCCGCCCACGGCGATCAGCGCGGCGATCAGCAGCGTGCCGGAGACGAGCTGGTCGAGCAGCTGGGCGATGTTCGGCGTGTCGCGGCTGCCGAAGATCTTCCAGATCACGAAGGCGAGCCCGGCCGAGACGATCACGAAGAGGAGCAGCGGCGCGCGGGCCACGTCCCACGCGTGGACCGGCAGGTAGCGCAGCGGCGAGCGGTTGCGGTTCATCGATGCACCGCCTCGTGGAAGGCCGACGCGAGGCGACCCTGCTCGGGCACGCACTCGACCAGGACGGCACCGCCGGCGAGCAGCGCGGCGAGGCCGCGGCTCATCTCGACCCGCGAGGCGAGCACCCGCCAGGTCCCCGCGCGCCCCTCGACCGGCACGGCGCCCGTGAGCGCCGCGGCCACGTCGGCGGCGCCTTCGAAGACCACCCGCCAGGCGACCACCGCGTCGGTCGTCGTCGTCGCGTGGTCGACCACCCGCTGCAGCCGGCCGTGGTCGAGGATCGCGACCCGGTCGGCGAGCAGCTCGAGCTCCTCGAGGTTGTGCGAGGCGATCAGGATCACCCGGCCCGGGCGCCGCAGCTCCTGCACCACGTCGCGGAAGCGCTGGGTCCACACCGGATCGAGGCCGTGGGTGGGCTCGTCGAGCACCACCAGGTCGAAGTCGCCGAGTAGCGCCTGGCCGAGGCCGACGCGCTGGAGGTTCCCCTTGGAGAGCTGCTTGATCCGCTTGGCGCGGTGCTCCCCGAGGCCCAGGCGATCGATCGTCGCGGTGACGGCGGCGGTGCGCTCGCTCGCGGGCACGCCGGCGAGGATCGCCATCCGTCGCAGCGCGTCGGGCACCTTCCAGGTGGGCGGCAGGTTGACCAGCTCGGTGAGGTAGCCTACGCCGCGCGTCTCGGCGTAGCGTCGCGGCGAGAGCCCGTCGATCGTGATCCGGCCGGCGCTCGGCTTGAGGAAGCCGAGGAGCAGCGAGATGAGCGTCGACTTGCCGGCGCCATTGGGCCCGGCGATGCCGACGACCTCGCCCGGGGTCATCTCGAGCGTCACGTCGGCGAGCGCGTCGACCCGGCGGCGGGTGACGAGCGACACGTAGGTCTTGCCGGTGGCCTCGAGCCGGATCATTCGAGGATCCGGATGACGCCGGCGGCGGCTGAGCCGCGCAGGAACGCCTCAGCCGTCGTGAGCGGGATGCGGATCCCGGTCTCGGCCTGGCCGCGGAGCGCGAAGGCCTGCATGAACTCGGTGATCGTCCCGTCGGGCCAGGCCCCCTCGACCGCCTGCAGCTGGAGCAGCAGCTCGTCCCACGAACCGCGCAGCACCAGGCCGTCGAGCGTCTCGATCACGTGCTGCGGCGGCTCGCCAGCGGGGCGCTTCTGCATGTCCGGCACGTCGCGCATCAGGGTGCCGAACAGCTCGAGCTGGTTGGGGTCGAGGCGGGTGCCGTCGGGCTGCAGCGACTCGATCTCGGCGAGCAGCACGTCCTCCGGCGAGGCATCCGTGCCGAGCTCGGCGAGCCGGGCGAGCCAGGGGAGCAGCTCGGGGTGGTCGTCGCCGACCTCGCGGGCGGCCTTCAGCAGCTCGACGGTGCGCCACACGCCGAGGTCGTCGAAGTGGTCCTCGGGGCGGAGCCGCGCGAAGTGGTGCAGCGCCGCGCCGTTCTCGCCGCGGTCGTACAGCACGTTGGCGAGGTAGATGCGCGCCTCGGTGTAGCCGTCGTCGAGCGCCAGCGCGCGGCGCAGCCAGTAGAAGGCGTCGGGCTCGAGCCCCAGGCGGTGCGCGGTGTAGCCGAGCGAGGCGGCCAGTTCCGCCGACTCGCCGTGGTGCACGCGCGCCAGCTCGAAGTACCGCCGCGCCTCCACGAAGTAGCCCTCGCGGAAGAGCGAGCGGCCGACCTGCAGCATCAGCTCGTGATCGTCGTCGTAGCCGAGGTCGACGAGCTTCTGGTAGACCTCGAACGCGTGCTCCACCTGGCCGAGGACGAGGGCGACCTCGCCCAAGCCGGCGAGCGCGTCCTCGTGCTCGGGGTCGAGCACCATCGCGAACTCGAACGCCTGGCGGGCCCACGCATACTGCTCGCACGCGAGCTGGGCGTAGCCGACCCCGACGTGCAGGTCGACGGACTGGGGATGTCGGAGGAGTCCCTCGCGGAGGAGGGTCAGGGCGTCATCGTAGCGACCTTCGTTGTACAGCTGGTGGGCCTGCTCATCGTACTCGTCGGAGCTGCGAAAGGGCTCCGTCATGTGGCATGAGCCTCCCGGAGGGTCTGTCCGCAATGTCGGGGTGCCCGTGCGGCGTGGCAAGACCTTGCGGCGACGGCGCCGTCGCACGGTCGCCTGAGCGCCCCCTTGACCGGGACGCCGCGAGGCTATTTCTTACTGACTGGTTAGTCAGTATATAGCCCCAGGAGGTACCCGATGCCCACCCAACCCGCCGCCGGTCGGCGCACCCGACGCCCCGAGGCCCGCCCCGAGGAGCTGATCGACGCGGCCCTCGCCGTCTTCGGCGAGCGCGGCTTCCGGGCCGCATCGCTCGACGAGGTGGCGCGCCGCGCCGGGGTGTCCAAGGGGACCGTGTACCTCTACTTCGCCTCGAAGGACGACCTGTTCCGGGCCGTGGTGGAGCGGAAGATCGTGGTCCTCCTCGAGGAGGGCGAGGCGATCCTCGCCGGGCACGAGGGCTCGGCCACCGAGCTCCTCGGCCTGGTCGTCCGGCGGATGGCGGAGGCGCTCCAGCGCGAGGACATGGTCCGCATCACCCGGCTGGTGCACGCCGAGCTGCCGCAATTCCCCGAGATCCGCGCCTTCTACTTCGAGCACGTGATCCTCCGGAACCGGCGTCTGCTGGCCAGCATCGTCGAGCGCGGCATCGCCCGGGGCGAGTTCCGCCCGATGGCGCGCGAGGTGCTGCCGCGCGCGATCCCGTCGCTCCTGATCCACCAGGCGCAGCTGCGCACCAAGTTCGCCGACCTCGACCACGACGCCCCGACTGCGGGGGCGATCCTTGACCAGACCCTGGACGTCCTGCTGCACGGCGTCCTGCTCCCCGCGGGAGACCGCTGATGTCACCGATCCGGGCCGCCCTCGCCATCGCGGTCGGCCTCACGGCCGCCGCGCCACTCGCCGCCCAGGCGCCGCGCACGGTCACCCTCGACGAGGCGATGGCCGCCGGCCGTCAGCGCGGGACCCAGGCGGTGCTCGCGCGACTGGACGCCCAGCTCGCCGGCCAGAAGGCCGAGCAGCGGCGTTCGGTGCTCTTCCCGACGATCTCGACCCGCCTGAGCGGCGAGCGCGAGACGCTCAACCTCGACGAGTTCGGATTCCCGGGTGTCTCGGGCGTGACCGACGCGTTCAACCTCTTCCGGGCTCGCGCCACGCTCACCCAGGTGCTCTTCGACCGCTCGGCCTGGGAGCAGCTTGCCGCCGGGCGCGACTCGGTCGTCGCCGCGCAGGCCGATGCCGCGCACGCCGGCGACCTGGGCGCGGTGACCGCCGGCGTCGCCTGGCTGCGACTGGCACGCGCCGAGGAGACGGTCGCCGCCCGGCTCGCCGACTCGGCCACCGCAGCGACGCTGTTCGACATCGCCCGGCAGCAGGTGGACGCCGGCACCGCCGCGCGAATCGAGCGCACCCGCAACGAGACCCGGCTGGCGGTGACGCGCGGCGAGCTCAGCGAGGCGCGCCACGAGGTGGAGCGCGCGGCGCTCGACCTCGCGCGGGCGATGCGGCTGCCGCCCGGGACCGCGCTGGCCACCAGCGGCGACCCGACGCTGACGTTCGACGTCCCGCAGGACGCCGACGCCGCGGTGACCCTCGCGGGCGCCCGGCGCAACGATCTCGCCGCGGCGCGAAGCCGCCTCACGGTCGCGGAGCGGCAGGCGCGGACGGCCGGCTACTCCCTGTGGCCGACGCTCGCGGCGCAGGGCTTCGTGCAGGAGAGTGGCCAGCACCTCGACGGCCTGAGCGCCTCGTGGAACGTCGGCGTCGCGCTGGTGTGGACGCCGTTCGACGGGCTCCGCCGCGAGCGCGAGCGCGACCAGGCCGCGATCCGCGCCGACATCGCGCGCGCCCGGCTCGGCGACCTCGAGGAGGCGGTCGGCGCCGATGCCCGCCGGGCCGTGCTCGACATCGCCTCGGCCGAGGAACAGGTGGCGGTCGCCACCGACCGACTGGCGCTCGCCAGCGAGGAACTGCGCGAGGCCGAGGAGCGCTTCAGCGCCGGGGTGACCGGCAGCGTGGAGACGACCACGGCGCAGTCCGGGGTGACCGCCGCGCGCGACGCCCTGATCCAGGCCCGGATGTCGCTCGGCGCGGCGCGCGTCGCCGCCGCTGGTGCGCTGGGGCTGCTCGATCCGACCACCCGTCCGGCGACCGCCGGGGAGAAGTGAAGATGAAGAACCGCCGGACCCTGATCATCGTGGCGCTCGTGGTGCTGCTCTCCGGTGCCTACGGCGTGAGCAAGTGGCTCTACTCCCGCCATCACGTGACAACCGACAACGCGCAAGTGGACGGCCGGCTGGTGCCGGTCGCGGCCCGCCTGCAGGGCTACGTCGCGCGGGTGCTGGTCGACGACAACACGCCGGTCGCCGAGGGCGACACGCTCGTGGTGCTCGAGACGGCCGATCTCGACGCCGCCGTGGCGAAGGCCGAGGCGGCGCTCGACGCGGCGATCGCGCGCGCGGGCACCGCGGGCCGCGGCGGCGAGCTGGCCGCGCGTGCCACGGCGGCCCGGGCGTCGGCCGAGGCCTCCGGGGCGGGCGTGGCGCGGGCCGAGGCGAACGCGGCGCACGCCAGGGCCGACCTGGCGCGCATCGGCGGCCTCGCCGAGAAGGGGATCGTCCCCGCACAGCAGCTCGACGCCGCGCAGGCGGCTGCCCGTGCGGCGAGCGCGGAACTCGACGCGGCCCGTCGTCAGCAGGCGGCGGCCGAGGCACAGGTCGCGGTGGCGGTCGCCGCGGGGGTCGGCGGGTCGGCGGAGGTCGCCTCGGCGCGCGCCGCGCTGACCGCGGCCGAGCTGCAGCGGAGCTACGCGGTGCTCGTGGCGCCGGTCTCCGGCGTGGTGAGCCATCGTGCGGTCGAGCCGGGTGCGCTGCTGCAGCCCGGCCAGACGGCGATGATGGTGGTGCCCGACCGTGAGATCTGGGTGACCGCGAACGTGAAGGAGACCGCCCTCGCCCGGGTTCAGGTCGGCGACCCGGTCGAGTTCACGGTCGACGGCTACGGCAGCACCACCTTCCGCGGCCGGGTGGAGAGCCTCGCGCCCGCGACCGGCGCGCGCTTCGCCCTGCTGCCGCCCGACAACGCCACCGGCAACTTCACCAAGGTGGTGCAGAACGTCCCGGTGCGGATCGCGGTGGACGAGAGCCGCGACCCGGACCACCCGCTGCGGCCGGGGATGTCGGTGGAGGTGGCGATCACCACGGACCGCGCCGACTCGTGACGGCGATCTCCCTCCCGCAGGCACGCCCGCGGGACGAGGCGGCGGTCTATCGCGCACGGTACGTCATCGCGTTCGCGGTGGTGCTCGCCTCGGTGCTCGAGCTGATCGACACCAGCATCGTCAACGTCGCGATCCCGCACATGATGGGGGAGCTCGGCAGCACGCTGGAGCAGATCGCGTGGGTCAGCACCGGCTACATCGTGGCCAACGTGATCGTGCTGCCGCTCACCTCGTTCTTCTCCGACACCTTCGGTCGGCGCAACTACTACGTCGGCTCGATCATGCTGTTCACCGCCGCGTCGTTCCTCTGCGGCCACGCCGGCTCGCTGGAGATGCTGGTCGGCGCCCGGATCGCGCAGGGGATCGGCGGCGGGGCACTGATCTCGACCGCGCAGGCGATCCTGTTCGACGTCTTCCCGCAGGAGGAGCGGGGGATGGCGGGCGCCATCTTCGGGATGGGCGTGATGGTCGGTCCGACCGTCGGCCCGACCCTCGGCGGCTGGATCACCGACAACTTCACCTGGCCCTGGATCTTCTACATCAACGTCCCGCTCGGGATCATGGCGGCGATCCTCTGCTGGCAGCACGTGCCGGAGCCGAAGGAGAAGACGGTCCGACCCAGCGTCGACTGGGCCGGCGTGGCGCTCCTCGCGCTCGGGATCGGCGCGCTGCAGGTGATGCTGGAGCGGGGAGAGGCGCACGACTGGTTCGCCTCCGGCGAGATCGTCGTGCTCGGCATCCTGGCCGCGGTGGGGATCGTCGCCTTCATCTGGCACGAGCTCGCCTCGGACCACCCGGTGGTGGACCTCCGGGTGCTGCGCGACCGCCAGCTCGCGGTCGGGGTCACCTTCGGCGCGATCCTCGGGTTCGCGCTCTACGCCTCGGTGTTCGTGCTGCCGGTCTTCCTGCAGAACTTCCTCGGCTATTCGGCCGAGGACACCGGCCTGGTGATCCTGCCGGGCGCGCTCGCGTCGGCGTTCACGATGCCGATCGCGGGCCGGCTCTCCGACAAGATGGACGCGCGGCCGCTGATCGTGGCGGGGGTGCTCCTCTTCCTGTGGTCGATGTACCTGCAATCGCAGTTCACGACCGAGATCGGGATGCACGACACGGTGTTTCCGATGATCCTGCGCGGTGTCGGGCTGGGCCTGGTGTTCGTGCCGCTCACCGGCGTGACGGTGGCGTCGCTGGCGCCGCGCCAGATGGCGCTCGGCACCGGGCTCTTCAACCTCTCGCGCCAGCTCGGCGGCTCGCTCGGCATCGCGATCTCGGCGACCCTGGTCACGCGCTTCCGGGAGCAGGCGCGCGAGGCGCTCCGGCCGCACCTCGACCCCACCCAGCCGCAGGTGCGTGGCTGGCTCGAGCGGGTGGCCGCCGGTTTCCGCCACACCGGGGCCACGGCGGCCGACGCGATGCACCGCGCCGAGGGACTGCTCGACCTCAAGCTGATGCAGCAGGCGTCGGTGCTGGCGTTCGAGCGGATCTTCCTGACGATGGGGATCACCTTCGTGCTGGCGCTGCCGCTGCTGCTGTTCTTCCGCACCGGCCACGT
>CAZKYO010000002.1:87341-112761 GCA_964557115.1 uncultured Gemmatimonadaceae bacterium | reverse complement strand
GGATCACCTTCGTGCTGGCGCTGCCGCTGCTGCTGTTCTTCCGCACCGGCCACGTCTCGGGTCGCGGTGGCGGCGCGGCGCACTGAGTCCGCTCAACCGTCGCGCCGCACCGCGACGTCGGTGACGGCGCGGGCCCGCACGACGCGCCCGGCGAAGCGCCCCTCGGTCGTCGTCTCGACGTGGCGGGTCCAGGCCCGGGCCCCGGCGGCGTCCCAGTCGCCGCTGCCGCGCTCGTCCACGCGCTCGTGTTGCCGCACCTCGGTGGAGTCGGCGACGACGCGGGTGCTGTCGGCCTCCTGCTCCACCGTCCAGCGATAGCGGCGCACTCCCGGCAGGTCGGCGTCGCGGTGCCAGGTCCAGCCGCCGGGCAGCGCCCGGGACCCGCGCTCCGCGAGCGCGGGTGGCGCCGGCGGCAGCACGTCCTCGATGATCCGGGCCAGGTCGCTCACGTCGGCCAGCGCCTCTGGCACGAACGGCGCGTCGACCACCCGCATCGTCCCCGACGAATCAGCCAGCAGCTTCCAGCGCCCGCCCACGAACCCGTCGGTGTCGTGCCGCACCTCGTCCTGGCCGGCGACCATCTCGCGCAGCACGAGCGACGTGACTTGCACCACCAGCGTGTCGGCGCGCCGGGTCACCTCGTAGCCCGCCTCACGCACCAGCGTCCGGGCCCGCTCCGCCGCACCGTTGCCGACGGTCACGCTGGTGCGGGTGACCTCGCTCCAGTGCACCGGCGCCTGCGCGGCGAGCGGCCCGGCCAGGAGCCCGAGGCACAGGGCGCCCTTGCCTCCGGCCGCAATCCGTCGCAGCGTTGCGCTGTCCCCAAGCGTCATTCGAGGTCTCCGATGCATCACCTGCGTTTCCTCGCGGCGTCCCTCGCCGCCGCCCTGCCGCTCGCGGCCCAGCAACCCGACCGGGCCCAGCCGGTCTCGATCCTGATCCATGCCGGGCGGGTGATCGACGGCACCGCCGATGCGGCGCGCACCGACCAGGGGATCCTTGTGTCGGACGGGAAGATCGTCGCCGTCGGCCCGTGGCGCGAGATGTCGGCGCGCCCTGCCGGGCGAACGATCGACCTGCACGACCGCACCGTCCTCCCCGGCCTGATCGACGCGCACACTCACGTGCTGCTCCAGGGCGACATCACCGCCGCCGACTGGGACGAGCAGCTCCTCAAGGAGTCGATCCCCTACCGCGCCATCCGCGCGACCGCCGCCGCGCGGCGCGCCATCGACCAGGGCTTCACCACCATCCGCGACCTCGGCACCGAGGGCGCGATGTACGCCGACGTCGACCTCAAGCGCGCCATCCAGCGCGGGGTGGTGCCCGGCCCGCGGATGTTCGTGGCGACCCTCGCCAATGCCCCCACCGGGATGTACCCGCCGAGCGGCTTCTCGTGGGAGATCCCGCTTCCCGGCGGCGTCCACTACGCTGACGGGGTCGACGAGATCCGCAAGGCGGTCCGCGACCAGGTGGCCCACGGCGCCGACTGGATCAAGGTGTACGTCGATCGCGCCTACTACTACACCGACGACGGCGTCCTCCACTCGCGCACCAACTGGACCGACGAGGAGCTTGAGGCGTGGGCCG
Source organism: uncultured Gemmatimonadaceae bacterium (assembly GCA_964557115.1). GTDB lineage: Bacteria > Gemmatimonadota > Gemmatimonadetes > Gemmatimonadales > GWC2-71-9 > Palsa-1233. Next base: position 111,171 of record CAZKYO010000002.1, on the reverse strand, counting down.
CCGAGACGCACCGCCTCGGCAAGCGGATCGCCGGCCACGCGATGGGCTACGACGGGATCAAGATGGCGCTGGACCACCGCTTCGACTCGATCGAGCACGGCGTCGGCTTCACCCCCGACCTGCTCGATCGCGCGGCCGCGCAGGGCACCTGGTGGTGCCCGACGCTCTACGTCGTCGCTTACGTGGCGCCGGGACGCGGCGGGATCTGGGAGCGGCTCGTCGCCACCAGCGCGCAGGCGATCCGCGAGGGGGTCCGGCGCGGCGTGAAGATCGCCTATGGCACCGATGCCGGCGGCTACGCCTGGACCGAGCCGATGACCGGCGACTTCCCGATCCTGGTCCGCAACGGCATGACCCCGATGCAGGCGATCCGGAGCGCGACCACGGTGGCCGCCGACCTGCTCGGCCAGGGCGCGACCCTCGGCCGCATCGCCGAGGGCTACGCCGCGGACCTCGTGGCGGTGCGGGACGACCCGCTCGCCGACATCACGGCGCTGGCCCGCCTCGACTGGGTGATGAAGGCGGGGGCCGTCGTCCGCGAGCCCTAGCCGAGGTAGGGGTAGCGCCAGTTGGTGGGCGGCGCACCGACTTCCTTGATGGTGCGCGGCGAGATCCACCGGTAGAGGTTGAGGATGCTGCCGGCCTTGTCGTTGGTGCCGCTGGCGCGGCCGCCGCCGAACGGCTGCTGGCCCACCACCGCCCCGGTGCACTTGTCGTTGACGTAGTAGTTGCCGGCGGCGTTGCGGAGCGCCTCGCCCGCCTCGATGATCGCGGCGCGCTCGGTCGCGAAGACCGCGCCGGTCAGGGCGTACTCGGCGGTGCGGTCCACCAGCGCCAGCGTCTCGGTCCACTCCGCGTCGTCGTAGACGTGGGCGGTGAGGATGGGGCCGAAGAACTCCTCGCGCATCATCCGGTGCATCGGGTCGTCCACCCGCACCAGCGTCGGCGAGACGAACCATCCCTCGCTGCGGTCGGCGTTGCCGCCGGCGACCACCTCGACGCCGGCGTCGCTGCGCGCCTCGGCGAGCACCCGGTCGAGCTTGGTCCAGGCCCGCTCGTCGATCACCGCGCCGACGAAGACGCTGAAGTCGGCCGGGTCGCCCACCTTCATCGCCGCCATCTCGGCCGCCATCCGCTCGCGCACCCTGGGCCAGAGCGACTTGGGGATGTAGCACCGCGACGCCGCGGAGCACTTCTGGCCCTGGTACTCGAACGCCCCGCGGAGCAGCGCGGTGACCAGCGCCTCGACGTCGGCGCTCGGGTGCGCGAGGATGAAGTCCTTGCCGCCGGTCTCGCCGACGATCCTGGGATACGACCGGTACCGGTCGAGGTGCTCGGCGGCCTTGCGCCAGAGCGAGCGGAAGACCGCCGTGCTGCCGGTGAAGTGGATCCCGGCGAAGTGCGGCGAGGCGAGCAGCGCGTCGCTGATCTCGACCGAGTTGCCCGGGACGAACTGGATGACGCCCGGCGGCAGCCCCGCCTCCATGAGCAACTCGTAGAACAGCCAGTTCGAGAGCGAGGCCGTGTGCGACGGCTTCCAGAGCACCACGTTGCCGAGGATCGCCGGCGCGGTGGGAAGATTGCCGCCGATCGCCGTGAAGTTGAACGGCGTGATGGCGTAGACGAAGCCCTCAAGCGGCCGGTGGTCGAGCCGGTTCCAGGCGTTGTCGCTCGAGCCCGGCTGCTCGTGCATCAGCCGCTCGGCGTAGTGGACGTTGAAGCGCAGGAAGTCGATCAGCTCGCAGGCCGAGTCGATCTCGGCCTGGTGCGGCGTCTTCCCCTGGCCCAGGAGCGTGGCGGCGTTGATCCGCTGGCGCCACGGCCCGGCGAGCAGATCGGCGGCGCGGAGGAAGACGGCGGCGCGGTCCTCGAAGCGCCATGACGCCCACTCGCGCTGCGCCGCGACCGCGCCGTCGATCGCCGCCTGGACGGTGGCCGGCGAGGCGCCGTGGAGGTCGGCCAGCCGATGGTGGTGCCGCTGCGGCGAGAACACGCCGCCGGGTGTCCCCTCGAACTTCCGCTTGCCGCCCACGACGACCGGGATCTCGGTGACGCTGCCGCCGAGCGCGGCGACCGCCGACTGCAGCTCGGCCCGCTCGGGGCTGCCGGGGGCGTAGCTCTTGACGGGCTCGTTCCGGGGGGCGGGGATGTTGCCGATCGCGCTCATGACGTCACGTTCCGCTCGTTCGGGGACTCGGGGTTCAGGGTCCCAAGGGTAGGTCGACCGGCCGGGCCGGACAAGGATGCCCGCGGCCGGGTGGGGCGTTATCTTGGGGCCTCACGCATTCCGTCCCGGAGAACGCCCCGATGCGCCGTCTCGTTCCGCTGCTCCTCGTCTCGACCCTCGCGGCCTGCCCGAGCTACGACGCGGAGCCGTACGTCTCGTCCGACAAGGGCCTCCGGGACGCCGACACCTGGGCCAAGTACGGCACCGAGCAGGCGATGGCCGTCGCGATCGGCCGCGAGTACGGCACCCATGGCGCCACGGTGGCCGCCGAGTACGGCAAGAAGTTCGCGCAGGTCGACTCGATCGAGGTCGACACCCTCGGCTACCGCATGGTCGTCCACTTCAAGGACGGCTGGGCCGCCCAGGTGAACCCGATCAAGGACGGCAAGACCGGGGACGAGACGCCGGGACTCAAGTAGCGATTCGCGAATCGAGATTGGCGACTCGAGGAACGACGAGGCCGACCTCCCGATGGAGCGTCGGCCTTTGTCGTTCCACGAATCTCCAGTCTCGAATCGCGAGTCTCGTTCAGTGCACGTGCCCACCCTCCATGAGGTCCCGGCTGCCGTCGCGCATCATCGCCAGCTGCCGCAGGATCTCCTGTCGCTTCCGCGCTTCGGACCACGCCGGCTGTGCCAGCACGTCGCTGATGATGTCGTGCATCATGTGGAGGTTGTCGAAGATCGCCGCTGCGCGGGGATGGAGCCGGGCGAACGTGGGCGAGACCTCGGCGGTCATCGGCATCGTGGTCGGGAGCCGGGCCGGGTCCGCGATCATCCACCGGAAGCGCGCCACCACCGAGTCCACCGCGGCGCGCTGGCGCGCCGGGTCGCGCTCGGTGACCAGCGGTTCGTAGAGCCCCACCTGGAGCCAGTGGTACGCCCAGATCAGTCCGTTGAACACCGGCTGCTCGCGACGGAAGCGTTGCGAGAACGGCTGGTCGTCCATCAGCGCCATCGACTTCGGCACCCCCACGAAGGCCCACCCCCCGGCCAGGTAGCGAGCGACGAGCGCCTCGACCATCGCGCGCTGTCGTTCGGCGGAGAGCTCGGTCCGGGCGTACACGTCATAGATCTGCCGGTGCAGCACGTGGGCCCGATCGAACGCGACCATCGCCGCGCGCGCCAGCCGCGCGTAGTGCGGGGCGAGCGCCTCCTCGACGACCGGCAGTCGCGGCGGATCGACGAGCAGGTCACCCGTCAGGAAGTGCAGGTCCCGATCGAGCGCCACTCCGGCGCGCGCCGAGTCGAGGGTGAGCAGCCGCTCGTACAGCACGGCGTGACCGTAGTCGAACGCGTTGAAGAGACGGGCCGCCTCGGCGTGGCGTTCGCGGAACGACCAGTTGAACGACCCGCCCGGATAGGCCCGGTCCGCCTGGGCGTGCAGCGGGGTGAGTGCCAGGAGCGCGGGGAGCACCACGCGGAGGAGGCGGGTCACCTGGCACCTCCGCGGATGCTGATCGCCCGGGTGAGGCCGAGCGTCACGGCCAGGTCGGGCCCGTCGGAGGCGAGCCGGCGCGAAACGCCGGCGGCCAGGAGGTAGCCGGGGTCGAGTTGCCAGCGGACTCCGGCCCCGCCCAGCCAGGCGGTCCGGCCGTCGAGCGTGTGCACGAGCAGGGCCTCGCCGGCGAGCAGCAGGGCGTGGCGCCACAGCGTCCGGTCGACTGCGATCGAGGCCTGCCATCGGCCGGGCGGCTCAAGCTCCGGAGCGGCCTCCACCTTCCCGATCGTGACGCCGGCGTTGGCGTGCACCCGGGTGAGGCCGAAGGAGCGCGTCGCCACGACCCCGAAGGATTGCAGGTAGCCCCGCGTGGTGTGCGTACCATCGACGCGGAGCGCCACGGCGACGGGGCTGCTCCCCTCGCGGGCCACGTTGACGAGGCCGAAGCCGCGCATCGACCACTGCGAGCCGGACACGTCGCGCAGGCTGATCGGCACCGCCACGCCGAACATGCCATTGGGGATGACGCCCCAGGCGACCTCGGGTGCGACGACCGTGCGGCCAGCGCCGCCTTCGCGCTCGGCGTGCACGGGCAGGGTGAACTCGATCGCCTGCCATTCGATGGGGAAGGCGTCCTCGGTCGCGATCGGGTGGCCGCGATCGAGGTTGTGATAGTCATGCTGGGCCGCGAGCGGGCCGGGCGCCGAGGCGACCGCGGCGAGCAGGACGGCGGATCGGAACGACATCGATTGTCTCCATCACGTGCACGAGTGGAATGGGAACCACGACTCGGTCAGGTGACGGCGACTACCGGGGGTGGCACGGGGGGACGATCGTCGCGCGAGGAGAGTGGATCGATCGACGCGGACACCGGCACGGCGCGGGTCGATGCCTGGGAGAAGCCGACCGTTGCGGCGAGCACGGCAGGAAGGATCACGGTGCAGTGCGCCGCTGCGGCACACTCGGCCGGCGGGCAGTGCGGGCAATCGGCCGGGTGGTCGGCGCCCGTTGGCATCTCGTGCTGCTGCCCATGACTCGCTGGCATCGCCTCGCCGACGGCGCAATGGGAAGACCCCACCGGCAGCGGAGCGAGGCGAACCAGCAGGGTGAGGATCAGGGCGAGCCGCATCCGGACAATCTAGACGACCGGGACCGAACACGGAGAACCGAGCCCGATCGGAGTCGCTCGGTTCTCGGTTCTCGATTCGCGGTTCTCGGTCAGTGCGGCCCCATCCCGCGGGCGATCATCGCGTGGTGGGCCTGGTGGTGATCGCCGAGCGTGAGGAAGCCGATCGCGCCGAGGCCGCGGAGGCGGGCGACGGCGCGCGGGTCGTCGGGCGTGGTGGCCGTGACGGTGAGGCGCACGCCCCCCGGAATCTCGGTCACCGTCGCCTCGGCCAGGCCATCCAGCCTCATCTGGCGGGCGTGGGCGGTTGTCATCCGCCGGACCGAGGCGACGACCTCGCCGGTGCCGGTCACGGACGCGCGAAACCCGCCCGGCACGTCGACCGCCGCGATCCGGGATCGCATCGTCACGTTGTCCATGTCGATCAGGTGCTGGCGCAGCGCCTCGATGTCGACCCGGGACCAGTCGGTGGCCGGATCGGCATCCAGCAGCGCGACGACCTCGGCGATCGCCCCGAAGGCGGCCTGACCGGGCCGGGTGGGGACGCTCGCTGTGGTCGCAGAGGGATGGGTCATTTCGGCGACGTGCTGGTGGTCCTGGGCGGCGAGGCCGCTCGCCAGGATGGTGACCAGGGCGGCGGTGCGCATCGCGAGGCGGCGGTCGGGCATCGAACACTCCAGGGCGAGGGTGGAAGCACCGCGCTGTGCGGGCTCCCGTCGTGCAATGATCATTGTACGACACCACGAAGTCCGCGGGTGGAACCGAAGTTCCTGGAGGCCGCATGCCGATCGCACCCGACACCCCGTTTCCCGATGGCGTGCTGGCGGCGTTCGCCCGCCATGGGGTCAGCCGGCGGCTGCGCCGCGGTGGCGTGCTCTTTCGTGCCGGGACGTCGGCCGGCGGCCTCCACCTGGTCGAGGCCGGGCACCTCCGCATCGTGCGGGGCAGCGACCGCGCCGTCGTGCTGCATCATGAAGGCCCGGGCGGGATGCTGGGCGAGACGGCCCTGTTCGGCGGCACCCCCTATCCCGCCACGGCGATTGCATCCGAGCCCACGACCTGCCGCAGTCTTCCGGCTACCCGCGTCTGGCAGCTGCTGCGGGACGATGCGGGCGCCGCGCGATTCTTCCTCCGCCGCCTTGCCTCGCGGCTCGGCGAGGTGATCGGCCGCCTCGACGATCAGGGCCGCCTGAGCGTGGCCGAGCGCCTCGAGCGGCACCTGCGCGGGCGGCCCGGCGCATCGGCGGGGGAGGCGATCTCCCTCGGCATGACCCAGGGCGAGCTCGCCGCGGAGCTGGGCACGGTCCGGGAGGTCGTGGTGCGCGAACTGGGGCGGCTTCGCCGCGACGGGGTGCTCGAGGCGATGGGGCGCGGGCTCTACCGGTTCTCGGTCACCCCGAGCCGCGCCGCGAGGTAGATTCCGACCCATGAAGCCCAAGACCCTCGGCTGGCTCGCCCTGATCGTCGCCTTCTTCGCGTTCCTGGCCTGGACCACGCTCTCGGCCCAGAAGGTGACCTGCAACGTCTGCGTCGAATACAATGGCAAGCGCAACTGTGCCACCGCCTCCCACGAGACCGAGGCCGAGGCGGCCCGCTCGGCCCAGACGACGGCCTGCGGTCCGCTCACGAGCGGGATGAACGACGCGATCGCCTGCGACCGGAAGCCACCGGTGACGCAGCAGTGCCACGGCGGCTGAGCCGCAAACCCCCGCGGGACACGGCTTCCAGGCCGGCCGGGCCGCCCGGCCGAATCCCGAGCGGCCTGCTCGGGCGCGGCTTCTCCCCGCATCGTTCCCTTGGCCCCAAGGCGAGGCGCGGGCAGATTAGGGGACTGTGCCCTGCCGACCCACCGGCCGGGGCGACAACGCGAGCGCAGGCACCATGGCGATGACCGACGACGAACGGCGGATGGCGAAGAAGGTCGAGGTCCTCAAGGATCTCGAGCCGATCGTCCACGAGATGATGGCCGACCACGAGGAGAAGCGGGAGCTCTGGTTCCCGGCCGACCTCCTGGCGCCCGAGCCGGGCACCGACCCCGAGGCGCACCGCCAGACCTTGATCGAGCGGGTCAAGGGATTCCCCGACGCCTGCCGCGCGGCGCTGGCGCTCAACACCCTCACCGAGGAGGGGCTGCCGCACTTCCACCGGCTGCTCGCGACCCACCTCGGCGACGATTCGCACTGGCGCAACTGGAACAACCTGTGGACCGCCGAGGAGGACCGCCACGGCGCGGTGCTCGGCGACTACATGCGCGACACCAACGCGGTGGACCAGCGCAAGCTCGAGGAGCTGAAGTTCGAGTACATCAAGGCGGGCTTCCATCCCGAGTGGGACAAGGACCCGTACCGGGTGTTCGTCTACACGACGCTCCAGGAGCGGGCCACCCAGCAGAGCCATGCCAACACGGGCCGGATCACCGGCGAGTACGAGCCGGTGCTCGGCGGCATCCTGCGGAAGATCGCGATGGAGGAGGCGCGGCACTTCACGTTCTATCGCCGGGTCTTCACGGAGATCCTGAAGCGCGACCCGAGCGAGGCGCTGCGGAGCGCGGCCCACGTGATGCCGGCGATCGACATGCCGGGGATCACGATCCCCGGCTTCAAGGAGTTCGCCGAGGTGATCCGCCGCTCGGGGATCTACGGCCCGCGCGACTACCTGCGGATCGTGCAGGACCAGCTCAGCCACTGGAAGGTCGAGGCGCTGACCGGCCTGGACGAGTGGGGTCGCAAGGCGCAGGAGAAGCTGCTGTCGATCCCGGAGCGGCTCCGCCGCATCTCGGACCTCATGGAGTCGCGCGCCCGGGCGAAGACCTTCGCCTTCGACGTGGCCTTCGCGCGCGAGTTCGCGCTGGAGTGATCCGCTGATCCCGGCCAACCTGATGGTCGCCATCCTCGGCCTCGCCCGCATCCTGGTCGGGGCGGCGTTCGTGGCGACCCTGGTGGTGGCGCTGACCCACTGGCTGGTGCGCGAGGGGAAGGTGCCGGCGTTCGGCGCCTGGGCGCGCTTCGTTCGCGGCTGGAGCGACCCGCTCCTCAAGCCGATCGAGGCCAGGCTGCTGCGCGCCGGCGGCAATCCGCAGCACGCACCGTTCTGGCTCGCCGGCCTCGTGGTGGTCGGGGGACTGATCCTCCTGCAGCTGCTCCAGGGCCTCTTTTCCTGGCTGCTCCGGGCCGAGTATTTCGCCAGCGGCGGGCCGCGCGCGCTGGCGCTGTTCCTGCTCGACACGGTGTTCTCGCTGCTGATCTTCGCGCTGATCGTGCGGGTGATCGGCTCGTGGCTGGGGGCCGGCCGCTACAACCGGCTGATGCGCCTGGCCTACAGTCTGACCGACTGGCTGGTGGAGCCGATCCGCCGGCTGCTGCCGTCCACGGGGATGTTCGACTTTTCGCCGATGGTCGCGTGGCTGGCCCTGGTCTTGCTCCGATCGGTGGTGTTGCGGGCCTTGATGTAGGCGACCGCCGTTCGCCGTTCGCTGTTCGCTGTTCACAGTTCGCTGTTCATCGTGGCGATTTCCGCGACTTGCGGCCACGCTAAACAAACCGCTAAGGAGCCGTCCTGTCCGACCCGATTCCAGCGCGCGCCGCGCGCCTCGAACGCCTGCCGTCGCTGCTCGCCGAGCGGATCCTCGTGCTCGACGGGGCGATGGGGACGATGCTGCAGCGGGCCGGCCTCGAGGAGGCCGACTACCGCGGCGCGCGCCTCGCCGGCCATCCCTCCGACCTCCGCGGCAACCACGACCTCCTGGCGCTGACCCGGCCCGACGTGCTGCGCGGCATCCACGAGGCCTACCTCGCCGCGGGCGCCGACATCGTCGAGACGAGCACGTTCACCGCCACCCGGATCGCCCAGGAGGAGTACGGCACCGCCGGGCTCGTCGCCGAGATCAACCGCGAGGCGGCCCGGGTGGCGCGCGCGGCGGCCGACGCGGCGGAGACCGCCGACCGCCCGCGCTACGTCGCTGGCGTGCTGGGACCCACGTCGCGCACGGCGTCGCTGTCGCCGAAGGTCGACGACCCCGGATTCCGCAACGTCACGTTCGGGGAGCTCGTCGCGGCCTACGACGAGGCGATCCGCGCGCTGCTCGAGGGTGGCGCCGACCTGCTGCTGGTGGAGACCGTCTTCGACACGCTGAACGCGAAGGCGGCCCTCTTCGCGATCGACGCCGCGTTCCTGGCGGTCGGCTTCCGGGTGCCGGTCATGATCTCCGGCACGATCACCGACCGCAGCGGCCGCACCCTGTCGGGCCAGACCGCCGACGCGTTCTGGACCTCGGTCCGCCACGCGCGGCCGCTCAGCATCGGGCTGAACTGCGCGCTGGGCCCCGACCTGCTGCACGCCCACGTCCAGGATCTCGCGCGCACGGCCGACGCGCACATCTCCGCCCACCCCAACGCCGGCCTCCCCAACGCGCTCGGCGGCTACGACCTCGGCCCCGAGGCGATGGCCGACGCGCTCGGTGCCTGGGCCCGCGAGGGGCTGCTCAACATCGTCGGCGGCTGCTGCGGGACGACGCCCGACCACATCCGCGCGATCGCCGACGCGGTCCGCGGGGTGGCGCCGCGGGCGGTGCCGGCCGCCCCGCCCGGCACGGCCCTCGCCGGCCTCGAGCGGGTCGTGATCCTGCCCACGAGCAACTTCGTGAACGTCGGCGAGCGCACCAACGTGACCGGGTCGCGCCGGTTCGCGCGGCTGATCGCCGAGGGATCGCTCGAGGCGGCGCTCGAGGTGGCGCGCCAGCAGGTCGAGGCGGGGGCGCAGCTGCTCGACGTCAACTTCGACGACGCGCTGCTCGACGGCGAGCGGGCGATGGCGACCTTCGTCAACCTGATCGCCTCCGAGCCGGCGATCGCCGCGGTCCCGGTGATGCTCGACTCCAGCAAGTGGAGCGTGCTGGAGGCCGGCCTCCGCTGCCTCCAGGGGAAGGGCGTCGTGAACTCGCTGTCGCTCAAGGAGGGCGAGGCGGCGTTCCTGCAGCAGGCCGCGCTGGTGCGCCGGTACGGCGCGGCCGCGGTGGTCATGGCGTTCGACGAGCAGGGCCAGGCCGAGACCGCCGGGCGCAAGGTGGCGATCCTCGAGCGCGCCTACCGGCTGCTCGTCGACCGCGCCGGCTTCGATCCCACCGACGTGATCCTCGACCCCAACGTCTTCGCCGTCGGCACCGGGATCGCCGAGCACGCCGACTACGGCAACGCCTTCGTGGCGGCGGTGAGCCAGGTCAAGGCCCGCTGCCCCGGGGCGCTCACCAGCGGCGGGATCAGCAACGTCTCCTTCGCCTTCCGCGGCCATGATGGCGTGCGCGAGGCGATGCACGCGGTGTTCCTCGAGCGCGCCATCGCCGCCGGCCTCGACATGGGGATCGTCAATGCCGGCGCGATGCCGCTGGTGGACGACCTCGACCCGGAGCTCCGCGAGGCCGTCGGCGACGTGCTCTGGAACCGCCGCGACGACGCCACCGAACGGTTGCTGGCGCTCGCCGACCGCGCCCGCGGGACGGTCGCGGCGGGCGCGGACACCGCGTGGCGCACGCTGCCGGTGGCCGAGCGCCTCGCGCACGCGCTGGTGCACGGCCTCGCCGAGCACATCGAGGCCGACACGGAGGAGGCGCGGCTCGCCGCCGCGTCGCCGCTCGCCGTGATCGAGGGGCCGCTGATGGCGGGGATGGACACGGTCGGCGACCGCTTCGCCGCCGGCCGGATGTTCCTGCCGCAGGTGGTGAAGTCGGCCCGGGTGATGAAGCGCGCCGTCGCGCACCTGGTGCCGTTCCTCGAGGCGGAGCGCGCCGGCACCGCGGCGGCCAAGCGCGGCCGCATCCTGCTCGCCACCGTCAAGGGCGACGTGCACGACATCGGCAAGAACATCGTGGCCGTGGTGCTGCAGTGCAACGAATGGGACGTGATCGACCTCGGCGTGATGGTGCCGACCGCCACGATCCTGGAGACGGCCCGGAGCGAGCGGGTGGACCTGATCGGTCTCTCGGGACTGATCACCCCCTCGCTCGACGAGATGGCGTTCGTCGCGGGGGAGCTGGAACGCGAGGGATGCACCACGCCGCTGCTGATCGGCGGGGCCACCACCTCCCGAGTGCACACGGCGCTCCGCATCGCGCCGCGCTACTCCGGGCCGGTGGTCCACGTGCTCGACGCCTCGCGCGCGGTGCCGGTGGCCGCGGCGCTGCGCGATCCCGAACGCCGGGTCGCCTACGCCTCGCAGGTCGCCGACGAGTATGCGGCCCTGCGCGCCGAGCGCGAGGGGGAACACGAGGGGAACCTGCTGTCGCTGGCGGAGGCGCGCGCGGCACGGGCGACGATCGACCTCTCGGCGCCGGCGCCCCGCCCCGCACGGCCCGGCGTCACCGCGTTCGACGGCTGGCCGATCGCCGACCTCCGCGACCGGATCGACTGGACGCCGTTCTTCCGCACCTGGGAACTCGACGGCGCATACCCCGCCATCCTCGACCACCCGGTGCAGGGCGAGGTGGCGCGCGAGCTCCATCGCGACGCGCTGGCACTGCTCGACGAGCTGGAGCGGGGTGGCCGCCTCGTGGCGCGCGGCGTGATCGGGCTCTGGCCGGCGGACGCGGTCGGCGACGACATCCTGCTCTACGCGGACGAGGCGCGCGCGGAGCCGCGCGCGACGCTGCACACGCTCCGGCAGCAGGCGCGCCGCGCCACCGCGCGCGATTCGGTGGCCCTCGCCGACTTCGTCGCGCCCCGCGACGCCGGCGTCCCGGACTGGGTCGGGGCGTTCGCGGTCACGACCGGCCATGGTCTCGACGCGCTGGTGGCGGAGGCGAAGGCCGCCCACGACGACTATCGCGCCATCCTGCTCGCGGCGATCGCCGACCGACTGGCCGAGGCCTTCGCCGAGCGATTGCACGAGCGGGTCCGCCGCGAGTACTGGGGCTACGCCCCCGACGAGGCGCTCGACAACGCCGACCTCATCCGCGAACGCTACCAGGGGATCCGGCCCGCCCCGGGCTACCCCGCCTGCCCTGACCACACCGAGAAGCGCACCATCATGGCGCTGCTCGACGCGGAACGGCATGCCGGGATCACCCTCACCGAGAGCTGCGCGATGCTGCCGGGTTCGTCGGTGAGCGGGCTCTACCTGTGGCGACCGGAGGCGCGCTACTTCGGCGTCGGCCGGATCGACCGCGACCAGGTCGCCGACTACGCCGCCCGCAAGGGCTGGGACCTCGACACCGCCGAACGCTGGCTGCGGCCGGTGCTCGGCTATCGCGGGAGCTGACCGTGCCGACGCTGCGCGACCTCCTCACCGACGGCAGGGCCCACGTGCTCGACGGCGCCATGGGGACGCTGCTGCACCATCAGGGCGCCGCGCCGAACGCCTGCTTCGACGAGTTGGCGCGCAGCCGACCCGACCTGGTGCGCTCGGCCCACGCGGCCTATGTCGCGGCCGGCGCGGAGGCGATCGAGACGAACACCTTCGGCGCCAACCCGATCAAGCTGGCGGCCTACGGCCTCGCCGAGGAGACCGAGGCGCTAAACACCGCCGCCGCCCGCGTGGCACGGGACGCGGCCGGCACGGGCGTGGTCGTGCTCGGCGCCATCGGTCCGCTCGGGGTGCGCCTCGAGCCGTTCGGCGAGCTCGGCCTGGCCGAGGCGGAGGCCGCCTTCGCGCGCCAGGTCGACGGCCTCGTGGCCGGCGGCGTCGACGGCTTCATCCTCGAGACCTTCTCCGACCTGGCCGAACTGGAGGCCGCGCTCCGGGCGGTGCGCTCGCGGAGCGACCTCGCGGTGATCGCCCAGATGACGATCGGCCCCGACGGCCGCACCGCGTTCGGCACCGAGCCGGAGAGCTTCGGCCCCGCCGCCGTGGAGGCCGGCGCCGACGCGGTCGGCTTCAACTGCTCGACCGGCCCCGCGGCGGTGCTCGATGCGATCGAGCGCCTCGCGCGCGTGGTGACCGTCCCGGTCAGCGGCCTGCCGAATGCCGGGCTGCCGCGCGACCTCGGCGACCGCAAGCTCTACGTCGCCAGCCCCGAGTACGTCGGCACCTACGCGAGGCGGATGGTGGAGGCCGGGGCGCGCCTGGTGGGGGGCTGCTGCGGCACGACGCCGGAGCACGTCGCGGCGATCGCGCGGTACGTGCGGTCGGTGGTCCCGCGGACGGCAAGCGGCGAACAGCGAACGGCGAAGGGCGGGTTCACGGCGGAGCACAGCGCGGTCTCGGCGGTGCCCCTCGCCGAGCGCTCGCGACTCGGGGCCAAGCTCGCCCGCGGCGAGTTCATCACCACCGTCGAGGTCGTGCCGCCGCGCGGCGCCGACCCCGCACCGATGCTCGCCCAGGCCCGCGCCCTCCGCGAGGCGGGGATCGACGCCGTGAACATCCCCGACGGTCCTCGTGCCCAGAGCCGCATGTCGGCGCTCCTCTCGGCCGTGCTCATCGAGCGCGAGACCGGCCTCGAGGCGATCCCGCACTACGCCTGCCGCGACCGCAACCTCCTCGGCATGCTGAGCGACCTCCTCGGCGCCGCCGCCGCGGGGATCCGCAACCTGCTCGTCGTCACCGGCGACCCACCCAAGATGGGGCCGTATCCCGAGGCGACCGCGGTGTTCGACATCGACGCGATCGGCCTCACCAATCTCGTCTCGCGACTCAACCATGGCCTCGATCCCGGCGGGAACCCGCTCGGTGCCCCCACCGCGTTCGTGCATGGTGTCGGCGTGAACCCGGCGGCGCCCGACCTCGATCGCGAGCTGAAGCGGTTCGCCTGGAAGGCTGAGGCCGGCGCGACCTTCGCGATGACCCAGCCGGTCTTCGACCTCGACCAGCTCGATCGCGGCCTGGCGACGCTCATGCCGTTCGGCGTGCCGATCATCGTCGGCGTCTGGCCGCTCGTCTCGCTGCGGAACGCCGAGTTCCTCGCCAACGAGGTCCCCGGGGTCTCGGTCCCCGATGCGGTGCTGGAACGGATGCGTCGCGCCAGCGGCACCGGCCGCGAGGCGGCGCTCGCCGAGGGGATCGCGATCGCACGCGATATGGTCGCGGCGATCCGCGGCCGCGTCGCCGGCGTGCAGGTCGCCGCGCCGCTCGGAAAGGTGGATGTCGCGATCGAGGTCGCAGGCGGGTGAATGGTGAATGGGGAATGGGGAATCGGGGTGTCAGGCCGGCTGCGCCCATGCAAAGGTTCGGTCTCCGCCCATAACCCATTCACCATTCACCATTCACCATTCACGCACTTCGCCCGGGGCATTATTTTGGGGCTGGACCCTGCACCCAGGAACGTTTCACGATGACCACGACCGCCACCACCGTGCCCGCGCCGCTCTCCGTGCTTGGCGAGGACGAGGAACTCTTCCGCCAGACCGTGCGCGAGTTCGCCGAGACCGAGATCGCGCCGCACGTCCAGGAAATGGACGAGGCCTCGATGATGCGGCCGGAGCTGATCGCCAAGTGCTTCGAGCTCGGGTTGATGGGGATCGAGATCCCGGAGCAGTTCGGCGGCGCCGGCGGCTCGTTCTTCATGGCGACCCTCGCGATCGAGGAGATGGCCCGGGTCGACGCCTCGGCCGCGATCTACGTCGACGTCCACAACACCCTGGTCAACAACTGCCTGCTGCGCTGGGGCAACGACGAGCAGAAGGCCCGCTACCTCCCGCGGATGGCCGAGTCGCTCCTCGGCGCGTTCGCGCTGTCCGAGCCGGCCAGCGGCTCCGATGCCTTCGCCCTCGAGACCCGCGCCGAGCAGGTGGGGGACGACTGGTTCCTGACCGGCCGGAAGTTCTGGATCACCTCCGGGGCCGAGGCGGGTCTCTTCGTCGTCTTCGCGAACGTCGACCCGTCGAAGGGCTACAAGGGGATCACCGGCTTCATCGTCGAGCGCGAGTTCGAGGGCTTCGGGATCGGCAAGCGCGAGAAGAAGCTCGGCATCCGCGCCTCGAGCACCGTCGAGCTGATTCTCGAGCGCTGCAAGGTGCCGGCGTCGAACGTCCTCGGCCCGGTCGGCCAGGGCTACAAGATCTCCATCGAGACGCTCAACGAGGGGCGGATCGGGATCGGCGCCCAGATGATCGGGATCGCCCAGGGCGCCCTCGACGCGTCGCTCCGCTACGTCAAGGAACGGGTCCAGTTCGGCAAGGCGATCGCCGAGTTCCAGGGCGTCCAGTTCCAGCTCGCCGAGATGGCCACCGACCTCGAGGCGGCCCGCATGCTGGTGTACAACGCCGCGCGGCTGAAGGACGCCGGGCTCCCCTTCACCCGCGAGGCGGCGATCGCCAAGCTTTTCGCCTCCGAGGCCGCCAACCGGATCTGCAGCCAGGCCGTGGAGCTCTTCGGCGGATACGGCTACTCGCGCGAGTATCCGGTCGAGAAGTTCTACCGCGACGCCAAGATCGGCGTGATCTACGAGGGCACCAGCAACATGCAGCGGCAGACGATCGCGAAGATGATGCTGAAGGGCTGACGCCGAGATCGGAGAACCGAGAACGGAGAACCGAGAAGAGCCCGAAGGGGTCGGCGGCTCCCTGTTCTCGGTTCCCGGTTCTCCGTTCTCCGTTCTTGATTCCCTCGCAACCAATCCCGCCCTCCCGTCGTACCCCTCTTGTGAGGGTCATTCGGGCCCGATACTGCACGGAACTTGCATCGGACAGCCCCATGACCCGTCGGACCCGTCCATCGCTGTTGTCCTGCGCCGCCATCGCGGCGTTTTTGGCCATCCCGGCCATCGTCACTGCCCAGGAACAGGTCAGTGACCGGATGGAGGGCTGGTACGCCAAGGCACGGCGCAGCGCCCCGGGGACCTGGGGGGTGGTTGTGGCGGACGAGTCCGGCAAGGTCCTCTGGTCCGTCAACGGCAGTGAGCCGCTCGTCCCCGCCTCCACCGTCAAGCTCCTCACCACCGGGTTCGCCCGGACGATGGTCGGGTCGGACGCGCGCCGGCCGACCCGGGTGGTCGGCCAGGGCGGCGTGGACCCCGCCGACGGGACGTGGAAGGGAAGCTGGTCGCTCGAGCTCAACGGCGACCCGACGCTGGAGCGCCCCGATGTCGACGGCCCGACCCTCCAGTCGCTCGCGGCGCAGCTGCGCGCGATCGGAGTCCGCCGCCTCACCGGTCCGCTGGCGATCAGCACCGAGGAAGGCGAGCCGGTCTCGCGATTCCCCGAGGCGTGGTCGCCGCGCCACCGCGGCCGCTACTTCGCCCCGCCGGTCGGCCCGGTGACGCTGAACGAGAACCTGGTCGCCTTCACGGTCGCTCCCGGCGCGCGCAGCGGCATCGATCCGGTCCTCTCGAGCGACATGCCGAGCGGCATCGGGGCACTCGTCCGGATCGACGCAAAGACGGTCGCCGGCAGCCGCAACCGCCTGGCGGTGCGCGCCTCCGGCGATGGGTGGGTCGTCACCGGCACGATCGGCAGCCGCGCGGGGGCGCGGCGCTACGTGTTCGTGGCGCACGATCCGGCGGCCGTCGTCGAGGCGACCTGGGCCGAGGCGTTGCGCCGGGTCGGGATCGAGTGGCAGCCGAAGGGCGCCAAGGCCGCGACGACGGCCGGCAATCGCCGCATCCTCGCCGAGGTGGTGTCCCCGATCTTCGATTCGGTCGCCCACGAGATCAACACCCGTTCCGTCAACATCGGGGCGGAGCTGATGCTGCGCTGGGGTGGCGGCCCCGACAACGGCCCCGCACGACTCGAGGCACACGTCCGTCAGGTGACGGGCTTCACCACCGGCTTCCACCTGGTCGACGGCAGCGGCCTCTCCGACCAGGACCGGGTCGCCCCGCTCGTCTTCACCACCTACCTCGCCCAGTTCCCGCAGACCGCCGCGGGCCGCGACTTCCCGATGCTCCTGCCGGCCAACGGGCACGGGACGCTCAAGTCGCTGGCCCGCGGGATTCCCGAGCCCGGCGCGGTGCGCGCCAAGACCGGCACGCTCGGGAATTCCTCGACGCTGGTCGGCTACCTGGGTCAGGGCAACGGCATGCTGCTGGTGGCCGCGATGTACAACGGCGGCCACGTCGCCGCGGCGAAGCAGATGCAGTGGGAGCTCTTCCGGCAGCTCGGCGCCGACGGCGTCACCATCCCGTCCGCCGACGCCGCCGAGGGCGTCTCGCTCGGCGGGGCGGATCTCTCCAGCGGCCGCTGACGCACGCGCGGAGTGCGATACCGACGGGCCCGCGAGCGCTGCTCGCGGGCCCGTCGGCCTTCAGCGACTCCAGGTCGGATCGCAGTCGTCGCCGGAGGTCGGCGTGATCGACTCGTCGGCGTCGCTGCCAAGCCGCCAGACCCGGATCTCGCTCCGGTAGCGACCCAGACCGGAATCGCTCGCGGGGAGGCAGTAGGCGATGCGGCGGCCGTCCGGCGACCAGGCGGGGCGCGTCGCATGACCCAACACCGTGCGCTCCGCCACGACTCTGCCTTCCCGATCCGTCACCCGCACAAACGAGGTGTCGGCCATCGGATAGCCGGGACGGAAGAGCACATAGGCGACCTGCCGACTGTCGGGTGACCAGATCGGATCCCACAGTCCGTACCCATTCGGTCCGGCTTCCTCGGTGGTAAGCGTCGTCCGCTCCCCCGTGGCGAGCTCGGCGACCTCAACCTGCTGCAAGGGCATGTTCCTCACCCAGACGATTCGCTTCCCGTTTGGCGCGATGTCGGGGCCTCCCCCGATCGCCGTGTCATCCGGCAGGAGCTGCTCGAGTCCGCTGCCATCGGCGCGGCTGCGCACCAGTCGCGTCGGCGACGCGGCGGCTACGTCGGTGCGCAGGTAGACCAGCCAGCCGTCATCGCTCCACGACAACGCCCCGGCCGCCACCCCGTCTCCCACCAGTTGCCGAGACGCCCCGGTGTGACGGTCCAGCGTCACCAGGCCGTACTGCGGCAGCGTTCCGAAACCGTTCGGGATCAGGTAGGTCCAGGCGAGGTAACGGCCGTCGCGCGACACTGCCGGCCGGTCATGGCGACCGTTCGTCCCCGCCGCCGTGGGCACCGAGGGGCGTCCGAGATCCTCGGTCATCCGCAGCTCGCGGCGTTCGCTGTAGTCCGGGGAGGCGACCCGGCGGGTGAAGAAGAGACGACCATCGGGCGGCGTGGCATCGCCGCCGGCGAGGGTCGCGCCGCCATCGCAGGCGGCCAGCAGCAGGCAGAGGACGATGGTGCGCCGCATCGAGACTCCGGGGGTGGGTCCGCCGCAGGGACCCGGCCGATCGGTGCGGAGTCACCTGGTGAGTCACAGGTCGAAACGTGCGAGGGGCGACGGGCGTACAATTCCCCCATGCCACCGCACGAGATGGATCCGCTCTTCCTCGCCCTGCAGGCCGCCGTCGCCGGTCGCTACTCGCTCGAGCGCGAGATCGGCCGCGGCGGGATGGGGATCGTGTACCTCGCCCGCGACGTCCGGCTCGATCGGCCGGTGGCGCTCAAGCTGCTGCCGCCAGAGCGGGCGGCGTCGCAGGCACTGCGCGAGCGATTCCTCGCCGAGGCCCGGATGGCGGCGGGGCTGGCGCACCCGAACATCGTCCCGATCCATGCGGTCGAGGAGATCGGCGACTTCGTCTTCTTCGCGATGCGCCACGTGGCCGGCGAGACGCTCGGCGACCGGATCCGACGCGAGGGGCGACTCGCCCCGTGGGACGCGGCGCACCTCCTGCGCGACGTCGCCTGGGCGCTCGCGTATGCGCACGCGCAGGGCGTCGTGCACTGCGACGTGAAGCCCGACAACATCCTGATCGATCGCGAGGGGCGCGGGCTGGTGGCCGACTTCGGGATCGCGCGGCTGGCCGACGCCGACCGCGGTCCGCGCCGCGTGCAGGGGACGCCCGAGTACCTCTCGCCCGAGCAGGCGGGCGGCGAGCCCTGCGACGCGCGAAGCGACCTCTACTCGCTGGGCGCCGTCGCCTTCCACGCCCTCACCGGACGGCCACCGTTCGCCGGCGACACGACGGCCCTGCTGCACCAGCACCTGACGATGCCGGCGCCCGCGCTCGTTGACATCGCACCCGACCTGCCGCCGCGACTCGCGGCGGCCGTGGACCGCGCCCTCCGCAAGGAGCCCGACGCCCGCTGGCCGAATGCCGAGACGATGGCCGAGGCGTTCGCGCCGCCGCTGCCGCTCACGGCCGACCTGCCGGTGCCGGTCAGGATCTGGGCCGAGCGCGGCCGCGAGATGAAGGGGCTGTACGTGATCTGGTCGCTGCTCTTCTACGGGCTGGCGACGATGATCTTCACGATCGCCTCGGTGAACGGCTGGCCGATCCAGGCCAAGGTCATCTTCGGCTTCTTCGCGATGGCGATCCCGATGCCGTGGCTCGGCCACGCGGTGTGGCGGCTCGTGGAGACGCGCCGCGCCCTCGAGGCCGGCGCGTCGCTCGAGGACCTGCGCCACGCGGCCGAGGTGACGCGCGCGCGCCGGGAGGAGGAGATGCGCTTCGATGCGGCGCGGCCGATCCACTGGCTCGCGAAGCTGGTCCGGCTCGCCACCTACGGTTCGTTCGCCGCGGCGGTCGCCACGATCGTCACCTCGGCGGTGACGGGGATCCCGTTCCTCGAGTCGCCGTTCTTCCTGGTCTTCGCGCTGTTCACCCTCATGGGGATCACCGGTGCCCTGAAGGGCCTGCTGATTCCCGGCCGCCGCGTGAAGCCGGTCGACCCGTGGGCCCGGGCGCGGAGCTGGTTCTGGCACGGCCCGCTCGGCCGCCTCTTCGCGCGCACCGCGGCGACCGGCCTGCCGCGTCGTGGCGCGGCCTGGGCGGAGTGGCGCCCGACCGAGGCCGCGCTGGGCGGTGCGACGGAAACGCTGTACCAGGCGTTGCCGCCGTCCCAGCGGAACCAACTGGGCGACCTCCCCGCCGTGGTGGCCCGCCTGGAACACGAGGCCGCCCACGCGCGAGCCCAGTTGGCCGGCAGCGCCGAGGGGAATTGGGGCGACCGGCTCGAGGCGGCCGTGGGAGCGATCGAGACGCTCCGTCTCGGCCTGCTCCGGATCCACGCGCAGATGAGCGAACCCTCCTCGCTCACCGCCGACCTCGACGCGGCAAGGGACCTCGCCCGCCAGATCGACTACATCGTCGAGGCCGACCGCGAGGCGGACGCGGTCCTCTCGCGCTCGAGCCAGAAGGCCATCCAGGCGAAGCCGAGCGCCAGCGCGCCCAGCACGTCGCTGGGGTAGTGCACGCCGAGATAGAGGCGCGACGCCGCGATCAGCGGCGGCATGAGGCAGGCGAGCAGCACGAACGGCCAGCGTCGCCCCGGACGGACGGTGCCCGCCAGCATCAGGAGCGGCAGCGACCAGAGGATCGGCGCCATCATCGCATGCCCTGACGGATAGCTGTACCAGCCGGCGCCGCCGAGACGCTCGATGACATCGGGTCGCGGCCGGTGGAACAGCGCCTTGAGCACCAGGTAGAGCAACTCGCCGATCACGCCGGCCGCGAAGAGCCGCAGTGCGCTGTCGCGGCCGGCGCGTACCCAGAGCAAGGCCACCGCCCCGAGCGCGAGCGGCACCTCGACCTTGCCGTCGCCGAGATAGGTGGCGAGGAGCATCAGGTCGGTGCGCTCGCCCGAGCGGATCGCGCCGAACCACGCGAGGACATCGCGGTCCCACGGCAGGGTCGTGCCGGTCGCCACGAGGATCGAGATCCCGGCGAACACGGCGAGGCCGGCGAAGGCGGGTGGCGAAAGGCGGGCGCGCACGGGCATCGGGCAAAGCTACCTTGCTGCCGTGATGCGATCATCCCCACGGCGGGTCGTCTCGCTCCTTCCCGGCGCCACCGAATGGGTGGCGGCCCTCGGCGCGGCCGATCGGCTGGTCGGGATCTCGCACGAGTGCGACCATCCCGCCACGATCACCGATCGCCCGCGGGTGACCGCGACACCGATCGATCCCGCGGCCTCGTCGGAGGCGATCGACGGCGCGGTGCGCGCGGCGGTGTCCGCGGGACGGCCCGTCATCGGCATCGACGCCGGGCAGCTCGCGGCGCTCCGCCCCGACCTGCTCCTCACGCAGCAGCTCTGCGACGTCTGTGCGGTCGCCGACGGCGAGGCCCACCGGCTCGCGGCGATCCTCGACCCGCCCCCGGCGGTGCTGTCGCTCGAGGGTCGCACCGTGCAGGGGGTCCTGGACGACGGGCGCCGGATCGCCGCGGCGCTCGGCCTGACCGAGGCCGGTGAGCGACTCGTCACGGCGCTCGCGGAACGGTTCGCCGCGCTGCACCGGCGCACCGATCGCCCCGACCGGCCGGGCGTGGTCGTCATCGAGTGGCTGGCGCCGTGCTTCCTGGCCGGCCACTGGACACCGGAGCTGGTCCGCGCGGCCGGCGGCCGCGACCTCGCGATGCGGGCCGGCGAGCACTCGACCGCGCGCGACTGGCAGGACATCACGGCGCTCGACCCGGCGATCGTCGTCATCGCGCTCTGCGGGTTCGACGCCACACGCGCACGGCGGGAGTTGGCCGCGCTGGACGACGCAGGCGTTCGTCGCTGGCTCGACGCGCGCCGGGTGGCGGTGATCGACGGCAACGCCTACACCAGCCGGGCGGGCCCCAGGATCGTCGAGGCGGCGGAGGTGCTTGCCGAGGCGATCGGCTGAGCGCCGTCAGCTCCTCGTCGCCTCGATGAACTCGTCGACGTCCTCGGCCGCGGTGGCCCAGTTCGTCATCAGCCGGACCTCGCCGGTCGCCTCGTTCCACACGTAGAAGCGGAAGTCGCGCTGCAGGCGCTCCGTCATCCCCTCCGGCAGCAGGGCGAAGACGGCGTTCGACTCGACCGGCTGGGTGATCTCGAGGTCGGGAATGCCCGCGAGTCCCGCGGCGAGCCGCTGGGCCATGGCGTTCGCGTGGCGCGCATTTCGGAGCCAGAGATCGTCGGTCGCCATCGCCACGACCTGGGCCGCGAGGAAGCGCATCTTCGACGCCAGCTGGGTCGACTGCTTGCGGAGGTACTTGAGGTCGGCCGCCAGTTCGGGGCGGAACACCAGCACCGCCTCCGCGGCGAGGGCCCCGTTCTTGGTGAGGCCGAACGAGAGCACGTCGACGCCGGCCTCGACGGTGATCTCGCGGAGCGGCATGTGCAGCGTCGCCGCCGCATTGCAGATCCGGGCGCCGTCGACGTGCACGAGCATCCCGAGGTCGTGGGCGACGTCGGCGATCGCGGCCATCTCCTCGATCGTGTACGCGGTGCCGTACTCGGTGGTCTGCGTGAGCGACACCACCCGCGGCTGGACGTGGTGCTCGGAGCCGACCCCCCTGGTGGCGGCCTCCTCCACCTCCTCCGGCGTGAGCTTGGCGTCGGGACTCGGCAGGTCGACCAACTTGAAGCCGCCGAGGAGTTCGGGCGCACCGCACTCGTCGACGTTGATGTGGGCGTGCTCGCTGGTGAGGACCGCCTGCCAGGGCCGGGCCATCGCGCGCAGGGCGGTGACGTTCGCGCCGGTGCCGTTCCAGACCAGGAACGACTCGGTCTCCTCGCCGAACTGCGCGCGGAACCAGGCGGCGGCCTGCTCGGTCCACGGGTCGGCGCCGTAGGCCCCCGCCGCGCCGGCGTTGGCGCGCGCCACCTCGTCCATGACGAGCGGATGGGCGGGGGCGGTGTTGTCGCTCCGGAACTCGCGCGGCAGGCTCATCCGTCCTCCTCCGGCGGCGAGACGTTGTCCTCCCAGAGCGCCAGCACGTTGCCGTCGGGGTCGGCGACCATCGCCATCATCCCGAAGCCCTGCTGGGTCGGCTCGGCCACGAAGCGCACGCCGTGCTCGCCGAGCCGGCTGCAGTACCCCAGCAGGTCGGGCACGCGCAGGGTGAGCCCGGTCTCGCGGCCCACCATCGCGCGCGCCGCCGGGTGCCCGGCCGGGTGCACGCCGAGGTGCGGCGGCGCCTCGAGGAACTGGAAGCCGAACGAACCGCGCGCGGCGAGGGGCAATCCGAGGGCGTCCTCGTAGAACGCGCGGGCGCGCTCGAGGTCGGTGACGAAGATGGCGACGGCGTGCAGGGTGGCGGTCATGGCGCGTGGTCTGGCCGGCTCGCGACCGCGAGCCGGACGTTGCGGCGCATCCGGGCGAGGCCGGGGCGCGCCAGGGGGGTGTCGCCGAAGCGGCGACGGAACTCGTCCTCGTCGATCCGGTCGAAGGCGGCAGGGTCGCGACGATCGGGGTCGTCGCGATCCCGGAACTCCGCGACCGTCGTGGCCGCGGCGAACTTGACGTTCCAGGGGCACGCCTCGTTGCATGCGTCGCAGCCGAACGCCCAGCCGTCGAATCGCGCCGCCAGTTCGGGCGCGGGATCGGCGCGGTGCTCGATCGTCAGGTACGAGAGGCAGCGGGTCGCATCGAGCACCCGATCGCCGACGAGCGCGTCGGTCGGACAGGCCTCCAGGCAGCGGGTGCAGGTCCCGCAGAGGTCGGCCACCGCCTCGACGTCCTCGGCAAGCTCGAGGTCGGTGAAGATCGTGCCGATGACCGTGAACGAACCAATCCGCGGATGGATCAGCATCGTGTTCTTGCCGATCCAGCCGAGGCCGGCGCGCTCGGCGAGCTCGCGCTCGGGCACCGGACCGTCGTCGACCCACACGTGCGCGAGCCCCGCACCGGCCGCCAGCAGCCACTCGCTCAGGCGATGCAGGCGCCCGTGGGTCACGAGGTGATAGTCGGTCCCGCGGGCGTAGCTGGCGATCCGGTAGCGGTCGGACGCGGGTCGCCGCTCCTCGGGACCGGCCGCGTAGTTGTCGAGCACGACGACGGCGGAGCGCGCGCCGGGGGTGATCGTCGCGGGCGCCTTGCGCTTGCGGGCCTGTCGCGGCAGGTACGCCATCGTGCCCGCGTAGCCCCGCGCCAGCCAGGCATCGAGCGCCTCGCCGCGGCGCGAGGGATCGAGGCGGGCGGCGCCGCACGCCGCGAAGCCGATCCGCAGTGCCTCGGCCCGCACCGCGGCGAGGGTCGGCGGAATCACCCCGTGCGCGCCACCCGGGCGGCGTACTCCCCGGTCTCGCCGGTGATCAGCCGCGACCCGTAGCTGAAGGTGAGGTACAGGTACGCGTACTGGATCATCACCAGCACCCGGTTGCGGAAGCCGATCAGGTAGGCGATGT
>CAZKYO010000002.1:80201-87241 GCA_964557115.1 uncultured Gemmatimonadaceae bacterium | reverse complement strand
GCGTACTGGATCATCACCAGCACCCGGTTGCGGAAGCCGATCAGGTAGGCGATGTGGATCAGCGCCCAGCCGAGCCACGCGATCACGCCGCCGAAGCGGAGCTTGCGGATCTCTCCCACGGCGTGGCCGCGACCGATCACCGCGAGCTGGCCCTTGTCGAAGTACCGGAACGTGCGGCGCGGCCGGCCGGCGACGCCGTCGCGGATGGCGCGCGCGACGTGCTTGCCCATCTGGATCGCCCCGGTGCAGGTGGGCGGCACCGAGGGGTCGCCGCGGTGCTCGAACCAGGCCGCGTCGCCGATCACGAACACCTCGGGGTGGCCGGGGATCGAGCAGTCCGGCTCGACGAGCACCCTTCCCTGGCTGGTGAGCGGCACGCCGAGGGACGCCAGCAGCGGCGACGCCTCGTTGCCGGCGGCCCAGATCACCGTCGTGGTCGGGATCCGCCAGCCGCCGGCCTCGACGGCATCCTCGCGCACGTCGGTGACGAGCGTGTTGACGCGGACGTCGACGCCGAGTCGGCGCAGGTCCTCCTTGGCGCGCAGCGAGAGCGATTCCGGATACGACGGGAGGATGCGGGGCCCGGCCTCGACGAGCATCACGGTGGTGTCGCGCGTGTCGATGTGGCGGAAGTCGTGGGTCAGCGCGTAGCGCCGCAGCTCGGCGAGCGCGCCGGCGACCTCGACGCCGGTGGGGCCGCCGCCGACCACAACGAAGGTGAGCATCCGCTGCCGCACCTTGGCGTCCGGCTCCAGCTCGGCGCGCTCGAAGGCGAGCAGCACGCGGCGGCGGATCTCCACCGCGTCGTCGAGCGACTTGAGCCCCGGCGCCAGCCGCTCCCACTCCGGGTGGCCGAAGTAGCTGTGCCGCACCCCGGGGGCCACCGCGAGGAAGTCGTACGGCAGCACCCGGCCGTCGCCGAGGAAGACCTCGCGTCGCTCGACGTCGATGCGGATCACCTCGTCGAGCATCACCTCGAGGTTGCGGTGCCGCCGCAGGATCGAGCGGATCGGGGACGCGATGTCGGCGGGATTGAGCGCCGCGGTCGCGACCTGGTAGAGCATCGGCTGGAAGAGGTGGTGATTGGCGCGATCGACGACGGTCACCTGCACGGGAGTGCGCTTGAGCCCCTTGGCGAGGTAGAGGCCGGCGAAGCCGCCCCCGATGATCACGACGCGCGGCAGGTCGCTCACAGTCCCATCGTCTCCCGGCGCCAGCGCGCGAAGCGGACCACGTCGAGCGCCGGCGGCACGGCGTCCTCGCTGCCATACGCCGTGTACATCCGCCAGCGGAGGTACTCCCGGTCGGGGACCGGGAGGAACGGCGCCCGGCGCCACCAGTCGCGGCGGCGAAACGCCCAGGCGGTTCGGAGCAGGTCGACGGCGAGGCGAGGGGAACGCGCGGCGCGCGCGGCGAGCCGGGCGGTCAGGCCGCCCCAGCTCCCCCGATAGCGGGGGTCGAGATCCACGGCGTCGGGCACGGGAGGAACTTAACCGAGACCCGAGAACCGAGAACGGAGGACCGAGAACGGAGGACGGCCCCGGCCGGCCGGTCCGCGCATGCGACCGTCCTCGGCTCTCGGTTCTCGGTCCTCCGTTCTCGGCCCTCCGTCCTCGGCTCTCGACTCCCCGTATATTGCCGCCATGATGCTCCACCCGCCCGCCCTGCCGCATCCGCTCGCCGCGTGGCGCGAGGAGTTCCCCACCTTCCGGCGCTGCTGCTACCTCAATTCCTGCTCGCTCGGCCCGCTCTCCCGGGCCTCGCGGGCCCGGGTGGGCCGCCTGCTCGACGAGTGGGAGGAACGCGGGGCCGCCAACTGGTACGATCGCTGGTGGGCGATGCTCGACGAGCTCCGTCGCCGCTACGCCGCGCTGATCGGCGGCCGGCCCGACGAGGTCGCGCTGCATCCATCGATCTCGAGCATCGCGGGAGTGGTCTCCGGGGTGCTGGACCTGGCGCGCCGACCGCGGGTCGTCACGACGACGCTCGACTTCCCCACCGTCACCCACCAGTGGCGCGCGGCCGGGGCGGATGTCGTCCTGCTGGAGAGCCCCGACGGCGTGAGCGTCCCGCTGGACGCCTTCGCGGCCGCGATCGACGACCGGACCGCGCTGGTGGCGACCAGTCACGTCTACTTCACCTCCGGGGCGATCCAGGACGTCGCCGCGATCGCCGAGATGGCGCGGCGGCGCGGCGCGCTCACGATGATCGACGGCTACCATGCCACCGGCCAGCTGCCCGTGGACGCCCCCGCGCTCGGCGTGGACTTCTACGGCTCCGGCGGGCTCAAGTGGCTCCTCGGCGGGGCGGGCACCTGCTTCCTCTGGGCCAACCGCGAGACCGCGCACGCCCTGGTGCCGCGGGTCACCGGCTGGTTCGCCGACCGCGACCAGTTCCGGTTCGACCCGACGCGACTCGCCCTCCACGACGATGCCCGGCGCTTCGAGACCGGCACGCCCGCGCTGCTGCCGGTCGCCGCGCAGCTCGGCGGGCTCGACGTGATCGAGGCCGCCGGCGTGCACGCGATCCGCGCGGTCACCAGCGCGCTGGCGGAGGACCTCATCGAGCAGGCGCGGGAGCGCGGACTGCATCCCAAGGTCGCCGACCGGCCGCTTCGCCGGACGGGGATCGTGATGCTGCCCAGCGCCGATCCCGCCCGCGACGTCGCGCGGCTGGCCGAGCGGGGCTTCGTGGTCGACGCCCGCCCCGGACACGTGCGCGTCTCGCCGTACTTCTACAACGTGGCCGATGACCATCGCGCCCTGCTGGAGGCCCTCCTCGATGGCTGATTCGCCGAACCCCGACACCGCCCGCAAGGGTCACCAGACCGAGGACGAGAAGCTCCTCAACGAGCCGGTCGACGCGGAGACGCTCCGGATCCGGCGCAACTCCGACTCGTGGCGCGTGCTGCGGATCATGGGCGAGTTCACCTGGGGCTTCGAGAACCTGCAGGGCGTCGCCGGCGGCGTGTCGATCTTCGGCTCCGCCCGGACCAAGCCCGGCGACTCGATGTACCTCGCCGCCGAGCAGGTGGGCGGGCTGTTCGCCAAGTCGGGAGTGCCGGTGATCACCGGCGGCGGCCCGGGCATCATGGAGGCCGCCAACAAGGGCGCCTTCGAGGCCGGCGGCGTCTCGATCGGCTGCAACATCGAGCTGCCGCACGAGCAGCACTCGAACCCCTACCTCACCCGCTCGCTCGACTTCAAGTTCTTCTTCGTCCGCAAGACGATGTTCGTCAAGTATGCGGTGGGCTTCGTCGTCTTCCCCGGCGGCTACGGCACCCTCGACGAGCTGTTCGAGGCACTCACGCTGATCCAGACCGACAAGGTGACCGACTTCCCGGTGGTGCTCTTCGGGACCGAATACTGGGGCGGCATGCTGCAGTGGATCCGCGACCGGCTCCTCGCCGCGGGGACCATCTCCCCCGGGGACGAGCACCTGATGACCGTGACCGACGATCCGTACGACGTCGTCCGCCACATCAACGACTGCCGGCGCCGCAACAACATCCGGGCGGACGACACCTGAGCGCCGCCGCCGACGTCGCCGCCCCGCCGGGAACGCCCGATCGCCGCCGTGCCTGGTGGGCGCTCGGCCTGCTCGCGTCGATCAACCTGCTCAACTACCTCGATCGCAACGTCATCTTCGCGCTGTTCGAGCCGATCAAGGCCGACCTCGCCCTGACCGACGCGCAGCTCGGCTGGCTCGGTTCCGCCTACATCCTGGTGTTCTCGCTGGCCGCGCTGCCGTTCGGCGTCCTCTCCGACGTCAAGAGCCGCAAGGGCGTGATCGCGGGCGGGGTGGCCTTCTGGAGCCTCTTCACCTTCCTCGGCGGGCTGGTGCGCAACTTCGGCCAGCTCTTCACCTGTCGCGCCGCAGTCGGGATCGGCGAGGCGGCCTACGGCCCGGCGGCGAACTCGATGACGGCCGACTACTTCCCCGGCAAGGACCGCGCGATCGCGATGGGGATCCTCGCCGCCGGGATCCCGCTCGGCGGCGTGCTCGGCCTGTTGCTCGGTGGCTGGCTCGAGGGGATCTACGGCTGGCGCGTCGCGTTCATGGTCGTCGGCCTCCCGGGCCTCCTCTGCGCGATGCTGGTGTCGCGCCTCCACGACCCGACCCGGGCCGAGAAGCCGATCACGGTGCGCAAGGCGCTGCGCGACTTCGAAATCGGGATCCGGGCGTTCGTCCGCGTCTTCTTCGAGTCGCTGCTGTTCGCCCTCGTCGGGCTGGTCGCCGCGTGGCTGATGTCGGTCCGGTTCGGCGCCGACAGCGCGCTCGACACCGCGGTGTTCGCCGCGCTGGTGGCGATCGGCCTTGCGCTCAACATCTGGCGCTGGGTCCGCCTGGTGCGGCACGGCAAGCGGAGCCAGACGCCCTGGACCCGGGGCATGGAGGGCGCGGTCGACGAGCTGCTGCACGCCAGCCGCGTCGTGCTCGCGACGCCGACGCTGGTCTACATCTTCCTCTCGGGCGCGATGATCTCGTTCGGCCTCAACGGCATCGTCGGCTGGGGCCCGACCTTCATGAGCCGCACCTTCGGGCTGTCGGCCGGCGCCAGCGCGGCGATGCTCGGCAAGTGGGGGCTAATCGCCGGGGTCAGCGGCGCGCTGGCCGGCGGCTTCATCGCCGACTGGCTCGGCAAGTACACCTCCCGCGCCCGGGTGCTGACCGTGGTCCTCGGCCTGGTCCTCGGCGGCCCGCTCGCGATCTGGCTGATGACGGTGCGCGACCTCGACACCTTCGTGCCGATGTTCGCCGTCGCGTTCTTCCTGCTCTCCTGGTACAACGGCCCGCTCACCGCGGTGATCTTCGACGTGGTGCCGTCGCGGGTCGGCGCGACCGTCAGCGGCGCGTACCTGCTCTTCATCCACCTCGCCGGCGACGCGATCGCCTTCCCGCTGGTCGGGTCGCTGTCGGATCGCGTCGGCCTTGCCTCGGCGGTGATGGTGCTGCCGATCATGGCCTTCGTCGGCGGCGTCGTCTCGCTCGGGGCGCTCCGCACCGTGGTCCGCGACATGGCCCGGGTCACGACGGTCACCGGCGAATGGCGGCTGCTCGAGCAGACCGGCGGCCGCGATCGATGAGCCCGCGGCGCCGGCTCCGGGACGGCGACCTCGCCGAAACGAGCTTCCGGCTCAAGCTCGCGGTGCCGATGTGGCTGATGGTGGTGCTTGTCGCGACGATGTTCCATCGGGTGGACACGATCTCGCGCGGCGCCATGCTCCTCCTGATCTGGATCGTCGGTCCGGTGCTGTCGCTCGCGCTCGCCGAGGCGACGTCCACCCTGCTCGGCGGCGTCGCGCGCGGGTTGCTCGGCTCGCTGATCGCCCGGGGCGGCGACCCGGTGGCGCGCGGCTACTCGGAGCAGGAGGCCCTGGTGATCGGCGGCCGCCCGCGCGAGGCGGCCGATTCCTACCGCGCGCTGCTGGTCGCCTACCCCGACGACGTCGAGGCGCGGATCCGCCTCGCCGCGTTGCTCGAGCGCCTCGGCGAGCGCGACGAGGCGCTGGCCGCCTACGGCGCCGCGCGGGCGGCGCGGCCGCCGGCCGCCCAGGCGCTCCGGGTCAGCACCGGCCTGGCCGACCTGCACCGCCGCGCCGGCGACCGCGACGCGCTCCGCGACGAGCTGGCACGCTGCGCCCGCGACTTCCCGGGCACCGCCAGCGGCGAGGCGGCCCGCCGGGAGCTGGAGGCGTCCTGACTCCCGGCCCGCCATCCCGGGCCGGCGCGGGGTAAATTCCGGGGCTTCCCCTGACGCATCCCGGAGCGACGATGGACTCGCAAGTCACCCTGCGCGGCTATGACCTCCTGCAGCACCCGCGGTACAACCGCGAGATGGCGTTCACCGAGGCGGAGCGCGACGCCCTCGGCCTCCGGGGGCTGCTGCCGCCGCGCATCGTCACGCTTGCCGACCAGGTCCGCCGCTCCCTCGCGCATCTCGCCCTGAAGGGCACCGAGCTCGAGAAGTACATCTACCTCACCGGCCTGCTCGACCGGAACGAGACGTTGTTCTACCGCACCGTGATCGACCACATCACCGAGATGATGCCGATCATCTACACGCCCACCGTGGGCGAGGCGTGCCAGCGCTGGGGCGAGATCTTCCGCCGTCACCGCGGCCTCTACGTCTCGGCCGAGGACCGCGGCCGGGTGCGGCAGCTGCTCGAGAACTGGCCCAACCGCGACGTCGAGGTCCTCGTGGTCACCGACGGCGAGCGGATCCTCGGCCTCGGCGACCTCGGCGCGCAGGGGATGGGCATCCCGGTGGGCAAGCTGGCGCTCTACGCCGCCTGCGCCGGGATCGACCCGTCGCGCTGCCTGCCGGTGACGCTCGACGTCGGCACCGAGAACGTCGAGCTGCGGCAGGCGCCGTTCTATCCCGGACTCGACCGGCCGCGGCTGCGCGGCGCCGAGTACGAGGCGCTCGTCACCGAGTTCGTCGACGCGGTGAAGGAGGTCTTCCCCAACGCGCTGCTCCAGTGGGAGGACTTCGCGACCGAGAACGCCTTCAGCATCCTCGAGCGCCACCGCGACCGGATCCGCTCGTTCAACGACGACATCCAGGGCACCGCCGGGGTGACGCTGGCCGGGCTCCACGCCGCGGCGCGCGCCACCGGGCGGCCGCTCGGCGAGCAGCGGGTGCTCTTCTACGGCGCCGGCTCGGCCGCGACCGGGATCGGCGAGCTGATCGTCGCCGCGATGGTGGAGGAAGGGGCCGACGAGGCGGAGGCGCGACGCCGCTGCTGGTTCGTCGACTCGAAGGGGCTCGTGGTGGCCTCGCGCGGCGACCTCGCGCGGCACAAGCTGCCGTTCGCGCACGAGCATCCCCCGCTCCGGACGCTGCACGAGGCCCTCGAGGCGCTGCGTCCCACCGCCCTGATCGGCGTGGCCGCCCAGCCGCGCGCGTTCGACGAGCCGCTGCTGCGCGCCTTCGCGGCGCAGGAGGAGCACCCGATCGTCTTCGCGCTCTCCAACCCGACCTCCAAGGCCGAGTGCACCGCCGAGGAGGCCTATCGCTGGACCGACGGCCGGGCGCT
>CAZKYO010000002.1:39767-80101 GCA_964557115.1 uncultured Gemmatimonadaceae bacterium | reverse complement strand
CCGGACGGGCCGATCGAACCGTGGCTCGCCGAGCGGATGTACGATCCCGCGTACACCTGAACGGACCGGGATAGATTCCGGGCCGCAGGAACCCGAGGATCATCCCCCGTTGAGGAGCCGGTGCCATGGATTTTCGCCTGACCCCCGAGCAGGAACAGATCCGCGACATGGTGCGCGAGTTCGCCGAGACGGCGATCCGTCCCCACGTGATGGAGTGGGACGAGGCGCAGCACCTGCCGATGGAGGTGATCCGGGAGCTCGCCGGCCTGGGACTCCTCGGCGCGATCTTCCCGGAGGAGGTGGGCGGCGCCGGGCTCTCCTACGTCGACTACGTGCACATCATCGAGGAGCTCGGTGCCGTCGAATCGGGCATCGCGCTCACCGTGGCGGCCCACAACTCGCTCTGCAGCGGCCACATCCACCTCGCCGGCAACGACGCCCAGCGGCGCCAGTGGATGCCGAAGCTCACCAGCGGCGAGTGGATCGGCTGCTGGGCGCTGACCGAGCCGGGCTCCGGCAGCGACGCCGGCGGACTGCTGACCACCGCCGTCCGCGATGGTGACGAGTGGATCCTCAACGGGACCAAGAACTTCATCACCAATGCCAGCCATGCGAACATCGCCGTGGTGCTCGCCGTCACCGACAAGGCGAACCGCAAGCGCGGCGTCTCGGCCTTCGCCGTCGAGATGGACCGCCCGGGCATCCGCGCGGGCAAGAAGGAGAACAAGCTCGGGATGCGGACCTCGGACACCGCCGAGCTGATCCTCGAGCAGTGCCGGGTGCCGGCCGCCAACCTGCTCGGCGTCGAGGGCGAGGGATTCATCGACGCGATGCGGGTGCTCGACGGCGGCCGGATCTCGATCGCCGCGCTGGCCCTCGGCGTGGCGCGCGGCGCCTACGACGCGGCGCGGAAGTACGCCGCCGAGCGGGTCGCCTTCGGCAAGCCGATCGCGGCGTTCCAGGCGATCCAGTTCATGCTGGCCGACATGGCGACCGAGATCGAGGCGGCGCGCCTCCTCTGCTACCGCGCCGCCGTGGCGAAGGACGCCGGCGAGCGGGTGACCACCCTCTCCGCGATGGCGAAGCTCTACGCCTCCGAGGTGGCGGTCCGCGCCACCGAGAAGACCGTGCAGATCTTCGGCGGGTACGGCTTCATCAAGGAGTTCCCGGCGGAGAAGTACTACCGCGACGTGAAGCTCTGCACGATCGGCGAGGGGACCAGCGAGATCCAGCGGATGGTGATCGCGCGCGCCCTGCTCGATGCCTGACGCGGCACCGGTCGCGATCCGCGCGGCGCGCGGCGATGACGCCGAGGCGATCGCGACGCTCGCCGGCGAGCTCGGCTACCCGGTGACCGCCACGGCGATCGGCGAACGCCTCGCCCGGCTCGCCACGACGCCGGACACCGATGCGGTGCTCGTGGCCGTCGACCGGGCCGACCTCCCTGTCGGCTGGCTCCACGTCGGGATCCGCGAGGCGCTGGAGCACGGCCGGCGCGGCGAGATCCTCGGGCTGGTGGTGTCCGGCACGACGCGCGGCGGCGGGATCGGCCGCGCACTCGTCGCCGCGGCCGAGCACTGGGTCGCCGACCGCGGCGAGCGCGAGGTGACCGTCCGCAGCAACGCCGCGCGCAGCGAGTCGCATCCCTTCTATCGCCGTCTCGGCTACGAGCGCATCAAGACGTCCGAGGTGTATCGCCGCGGCGTGGGGACCCAGCGATGACCGGCGTCCCGCGGGGGCGCTGCCCGCACTGCGGCCGGCCGTTCCGGCCGTTCGAGGGGAGCACCACCGGTTCGTTGTGGTGCCAGGAGTGCGGCACCATCTGGAGCCCGCCGCGGCGCCGCCCGCCCGGGCCGGCCCTCGATGGCTCGCTGACCGGTACCGCCTGCCCGGACTGCCCGGACACCGAACTGCGCTGGCACACGGTGGGACGGGGCCGGGCACGCTGCTGCCCCACTTGCCGCGGCGTCCTGCTGCTGCCGGGCGAGGCGCTCCTGCTCGCGGGGCCCGCGGCACCGCCACCCAGGGAATCGGGCCTCAACGGCGCCGTCGGCTGGGCGTTCGAGATCCTGGAGACGATCGCCGAGGGGCTGTTCCTCTAGGGGCCCCTCCGCAGTCTCCCGGATTGCCGAGCTCGTCCCCGATCGGTACGCTTGTCGCCGGCCCACGCAACGGGAATCAGGGGTGTCGCCATGGAATGGAGCGTCTCGCCGCCGGGCCGGGTGCCGTGGTTCCGGGTGACGACAAGCGGCGCCTTCACCGTGGCCGATCACGCCCGGATGGTCGAGGCGATCGTCGCCCGGGATGACTGGCGACCAGGCAGCGCCGTGCTCTTCGATCACCGCCAGCTCGAACTCGAGGACGCCAGCTACGGCATGATGGTCGGCGCCGGGGACACCCACCGCCGGCACGAGGATCAGATCGGCGACGGCAAGGCGGCGATCCTCGTCGGCAGCGTGGCGGCGTTCGGGACCGGCCGCCAGTTCGAACTGCTGGTGGAGGGCGCCACCGCCACCCGGATCCGGATCTTCCTCGACGAGGCCGAGGCGCTCGCCTGGCTCGGCGCCTAGAAGGCGTTCACTTCCCCCACAGCTCCACCAGCTCGCGCACCACGCGCTCCGCCTCGGCGGGGTCGCCCGACCGGATCGCGTCGGTCGTGCAGTGCTCCAGGTGGTTCTGCAGCAGCAGCCGCCCGACGCCCCGCAGCGCCTCCTGCACCGAGGCGATCTGCACCAGGACGTCGGCGCAATAGCGCTCCTCGTCCACCATTCGCTGCAGGCCCCGCACCTGCCCCTCGATCCGCTTGAGCCGCTTCGCCACGGCCTCCTTGGTCTCGGGGGGGACATGGGCAGCGTGGCGGACGAGGGACGGATCAGTCGTCATGTGGGGATTCCTTTCTCGAGATGCGAGATTCGCGATCCGCGATCCGCGATTCGAGGCGCTGTCGCGAATCACCAATCGCCAATCGCCAATCTCGCGCGCTCACGGGCGCCACCCCCGCAGCCGGAGCGAGTTGCCGACGACGCTCACGCTCGAGAACGCCATCGCGGCGCTGGCGATGATCGGGGAGAGCAGGATCCCGGTGGCGGGGTAGAGAGCGCCGGCCGCGACGGGGATCGCGACGACGTTGTAGGCGAAGGCCCAGAACAGGTTCTGCCGCATCGTCGCCATGGTGCGCCGCGAGAGGGCGATCGCCTGCGGCACGCCGCGGAGATCCTCGCGGAGCAGCGCGACGTCGGCCGCCTCGATCGCGACATCGGTGCCACCCCCCATCGCGATCCCGACGTCGGCGCGCGCGAGCGCCGGCGCGTCGTTGATGCCGTCGCCAACCATCGCGACCACCCGGCCCGCGTCGACCAACCGGCCGACCTCCGCCAGCTTCCCCTCCGGCAGCACCTCGGCAATCACCCGGTCGATCCCGGCCTGGCGCGCCACCGCCTCGGCCGTCGCGCGCACGTCGCCGGTGAGCAGGATCACCTCGAGCCCCATCGCGCGCAGCCCGGCGATCGCCTCGGGCGAACCGTCGCGCACCGGGTCGGCGACCGCGAGCATGCCGACGTGCCGGCCGTCGATCGCGACGTGGATCGGGGTGCGACCGGCGCCCGCCAGCGTGGCCGCCGTTGCCTCGGCGGGATTCGCGATCGACCAATCGGCGAGCAGCGCCGCGTTGCCGACCACCAGTGCCCGGCCGTCCACCACGCCGGTCGCGCCCTTGCCGGTCACCGACGCGAAGGACTCGACCGCCGATCGGCCCAGACCGCGTTCCTCGGCGGCGCGGACGATCGCGGCCGCGACCGGGTGCTGGCTCGCGGCCTCCAGTGATGCGACGAGGCGGAGCAATTCGTCCTCGGCGATCCCGGTGCCGTCACCGAGCACCACATCCGTGACCGTCGGCCGGCCGGCGGTGACGGTGCCGGTCTTGTCGAGCACCACGGTGTCGACCTTGCCGGCCCGCTCCAGCGCCTCGCCGCCCTTGACGAGGATGCCGAGCTCGGCGCCCCTCCCGGTGGCGACCATCACCGCGGTCGGCACCGCGAGCCCCATCGCGCAGGGGCAGGCGACGATCAGCACCGCGACCGCCGCGGCGAAGGCCCGCAGCACCGGCGCCTGGTCGAGGGCCACGAACCACGCCACGAAGGTCGCGATCGCGATCGACATGACGACCGGCACGAAGATCCCGGAGATCCGGTCGGCGAGCGCCTGGATCGGCGCGCGCGACGATTGCGCCTCGCGCATCAGCGCGACGATCCGGGCGAGCACCGAATCGGCACCCAGCGTGGTGGCCCGGATCCGCAGCGCGCCGGTGCCGTTGATCGTGCCGCCCGCGACGCGATCGCCGGCGCGCCGCGCCACCGGCAGCGGCTCGCCGGTGAGCATCGATTCGTCCACGGTGCTCTCGCCGTCCACCACCTCGCCATCGACCGCGATCCGCTCGCCCGGCCGCACCAGCACCAGGTCGCCCTGGCGCACCTCGGCCACCGCGAGGTCGCGCTCGACGCCATCGCGCACCACCCGCGCCACGGGGGGCTGCAGGTCGGCGAGCGCCCGGAGCGCGCGCGAGGTCTGCCGCGTCGCGCGGGCCTCGAAGGCGTCGCCGAGGAGGATGAAGCCGGTGATCAGGATCACCGCCTCGAAGTAGACGTCCGGCGCGACGCCGCCGGCGAGGAAGAGGCCCGGCGCGACCGTCGCCACCGCCGACCAGAGAAAGGCGGCGCCGGTGCCCATCGCGATCAGCGTGTTCATGTCGGCGCCGTGGTGCCGGAACGCGGTCCAGGCCCGCACGTAGAAGTGGCGGCCCGCCCAGCCCATCACGACCGCAGTGAGGACGAGCAGTCCCCACGCGAGTGTCGCCGGGGGGACCTCGAACAGCCACGGCAGCACCGATCGCAGCGGCGGCGCGAGCCACCCCATCACCCAGTGCATGAACGGATCGACGGGGCCCGCGTCCGGCATCGTCCGCAGCATCAACGGCATCGAGAGCACCATCGCGACGGCGCCGGCGAGCATCGTGACGAGCGCCTTGGCCCGCAGCACCCGGTACTCGGCGAGCTGGGCGGCGTCGTGGGCCTCCTGCTCCTCGAGCACGTCGCGCCCCGGCACCGGCAGCTCGGCGTCGTAGCCGGTGGCCCGGATCCGCGCGACGAGGTCGTCGGGGCCGACCGTGGCCGGATCGAATCGTACCGCCGCGTTCCCCATCATCAGGTTCACGCTGGCGCGCTCGACGCCCGGGGTGCGCTCGAGGACGCGCTGCACGCGGGCCTGGCACGCGGCGCAGGTCATCCCGCGGACCTCGAGCGTCAGGTCGCGCGCGAGGGTGTCGTCAGTGGTGGTGTTCATGGCGTGCCGCGCCCGGATCACCGGCAAGGAAGAACCACCAGACGACCAGCGCGATCGCGACGACCCCGCCGACGATCACCAGCACGTCGGCCAGGGTCACGCGGCCCCGTCCACGTGGCTGACGTTGTAGCCGGCCGTCTCCACCGCCGTCACGAGATCGTCGGTCGACGCGCCCGCGTCCGGGAGCTCCACCTCGGCCCGACCGATCCGGACCGAGCGAATCACCGCCCCCGGGACGGCGGCGAGCGCCTGGTTGACCGCGTTGAGGCAATGCCCGCAGGACATCCCATCGATGTGCATGGTGACCGACTTCATATACCCCCCTAGGGTATCTGTGTTGCCTCAATCATGCGGCGGGTCCGCCCAGGGCGCAACCCCCCTCCCGTGGCACACCCCGTGCAGATTTGGGGGGTGACCATGTCCACTGACGACCCGGTGCTGCTCGAGGCCTTCGTGCCCGCGCTGGCCTGGCCGGGCCGCCGCCCGTCCCTGGCCGAGCTCGGCACGTGGCACGAGGCACTCCGCGACGCCGTGGGACAGGTCATCCCGCTCGACCTGCTGGCCTGCTGGCTGCTGCCGAGCCGAGGCGGTTCGCTGCTGATCGGTCCGACGGGGATGGATGGGGGCGACCTGACGATCCCGCCGGCCGAACCGCTGGTGGCGCAGGAGGGGCTCTACCGCCTCGAGGATCGCCTGCGGGCCGCCGGCTACCAGTCCGTGATGGCAGTGCCGATCCGGTCGGAGGTCCAGGACGTCGGGATCCTGGCCGTCGGTCGGTTCGCCGGTGACGAGTACACCCTCGCCGACCTCCGGACCCTCACCCGCTTCGCCGCGGCGCTGGCGACCTCGTGCCGTCGGCTTGCCGCCCAGCCCTGGATCACGCCCGCCCCGGCGACCGAGGAGCCCGCGGCCGCGGTGGCCGGGCTGGCCGAGGCGCTGCTCGACGCGATCGACCGGGCCCGCTCCGGCAGCGACCTGGTGCAGCTCGCGTCCGACGCGATCGGGGCGCAGCTGCCACACGACCGGTTCGAGCTCACCGCCGTCGCGCCTGCCCCCGACTGCTGGGCGCTGCTCGGCGCCGAGGGGTTGCCGGCCACCAGTGTCCAGCTCTCCCCGACCGACCTCGACCGCGTGGACGCCCTGGTCCACCACCTCGGGGCCCGCGAGACGATGCGGATCCCCGACCTCGCGGCACTCGGCCTCGAATGGCCCGGCGCACACGATCGCCGCGGCGCCGAGCGGCAACGCTCGCTGTGCGCGGCACGGCTCTCGGTGGGTGGCGAGATGGTCGGCTGGCTCTGGATCGGCAGCGACTCGACCCACTGGTTCCAGGACGGGGACGAGGCGGTGGTGCGTCTCGCGGCGCGGCTCCTCAGCGGCCGCGTCGCGGCGTGGACCGCGCGACACGAGCTCGCGGGGGCGTGGGGATAGACGGAGAACGGAGAACAGAGAACAGAGAACGGAGAACTGCCCCGAGGCGATGATTGTCGCTCCCGGGGCAGTTCTCCGTTCTCTGTTCTCTGTTCTCCGTTACGCCGCTTCCACCTTCCGCTCCATCGGCGCGTCCGGGGGTGGACCCTCGACCGGCAGCAGGAACCAGAACGTGCTGCCCTTGCCGAAGATCGATTCGACGCCGATCTGGCCGCCGTGCATCTCCACGAAGCGCTTGCAGAGGGCCAGGCCGAGGCCGGTGCCCTGGGCGGCACGCGTGGTGGACGAGTCCACCTGCGAGAACTCCTGGAACAGCTTCGGCATGTCCTCGGTGCGGATGCCGACGCCGCTGTCGGACACCGAGATCCACACCACCTCGCGGGTGGTGAGCTTCGCCGCCTCGCCGGCTCGGGGCTTCACCGAGTCGGGCATCGGCGCGACGGTGCGCACCACCGACACGGTGATCCGGCCGCCCTCGCCGGTGAACTTCGACGCGTTGGAGAGGAGGTTGAAGAGCACCTGGCGGACCCGGGTCCCGTCGGCGAGGATGACGAGCTCGACGTCCTCCGGCATCTCGACCACGCAGTCCTGCGCCTTGCTGCTGCGCAGCGAGGAGGTGTCGGTCACCGCGCCGTTGACCGCGTCGCGCACGTCGCACCGGTCGATCGTGAGGATCATCCGGCCGGCCTCGATCTTCGACAGGTCGAGCACCGAGTTGATCAGGCCGAGCAGGTGGCGGCCGTTGCGGAGGATCGCCTCGAGGAACTCCTTCTGCTGTTCCTCCAGCGGCCCGAGTCCCTCGGTGAGCAGCAGGTCCGAGAAGCCGATGATCGCGTTGAGCGGCGTGCGCAGCTCGTGCGACATGTTGGCGAGGAACTCGCTCTTGAGCTGGGTGGCACGCTGCAGCTCGCGGTTCTTCGAGGCGAGCATCCGCTCGTTGCGGCGCAGCTCCTCGAGCACCGTGGTCCGGTCGAGGCCGAGCACGACCTGGTCGCCAAGCGACTGCAGCAGCTGCTGGTCGTGCTCGGTGAACGGGTGGCCGTCGCGGCGGTTGAAGGCGCAGACCGCGCCGACCACGAGCCCGGCCGAGCGGAGCGGCACCATCGCGGCGGAGGTGAGCCGGCCGGTGAGCTGCTCGTGGGGATGGTTGCGCGGGTCGCGCTCCATGTCCTCCACCAGCACCGGCTCGTCGTGCGAGATCACGTGGCCGACGAGCGACTCCTCCATCGGCACCAGGGCACCGACGGCGGGGATCAGCGGGCCCGATCCCGCGACCAGGCGGGCGAAGCGCCCCTCCTCCACCACCAGCATGATCGCGCCGCCCTCCGCCTCGAGCAGGTCGGCGGCGGCCTCGGCGACCTGCTTGTTGAGGGAGGCGAGGTCGGTGCCGGCGAGGAGGGTGGCGGCGAGCTGCCGCAGCCGCTCCAGCTCGCGGTTGCGGCGGGCCGACGCCTGCAGCGCGCGCGAGAGGGAATCCGACTGTCGCTCGGCCATCACCCGGCCGCGCCGCACCGTGACGAACGCGAGCGCCGAGGAGAGCGCGGCGAATGCGAGGCCGGTGGAGTAGCTCCCCTTGGCCAGCAGCGCGATCGCCACCCAGCCGGAGACCAGGCAGTAGATGAACAGCGCGCCGCCGCCGAGCGCCCGCCGGAACGGGTTCTCGGGCGGAGTCCCGCCACCATCGGTGGCCGACGGGGCCGCGTGGGGCACGGGGGGGAGCTGGCTCAGGTCGCGTCCTCCGACGGCTCGAGCAACTCATGGAAGACGGTGGTTCCGTCCTCCAGCATCCGGCGCAGGTAGGGCCGGCAGAGACCGCACTGGCCACCACATCCGGTCTCCCGGATCAGGGCCTCGAGAGTCCATCCATGGCGCCGGGCCGTGGGGAGCAGCTCGGCAAAGGGCACCTTCCGGCAGACGCAGCGGTCGATCCGCAGGCCCGGCGACCGGCTCATCGGGGATGCCGCAAGATAGCGGACCCGCCTCACACCTTGTGGTAGACGACCCGGCCGGCCTTCTCCCCGTCTTCCGCCTCGTACAGCTCGAAGTCCGCGAAGAACCGGGGCGCCTCCCCCCGCAGCGTCTCGAGGACCCGGACCGCCATCCGCCGGATCTCGCGCTCGGCGCCCTCGCCGAGCCGCAGCTCCAGCATCGTGCGCCACGCCCGGACGTTGCCGCTCACCACGATCTTGGTCTCGGTCGCGTTGGGCAGCAGGGATCGTGCCGCCTCGCGCGCCATCTTGCGGCGGTGGACCTTGTCCTCGACCCAGGCGAAACGAGTCATCAACGCCTCGACCGCGTCGACGTAGGCCTGCTGTGCGGCGGTCACCTGCGCCTGCCAGGCCGCCTCCAGCGCCTCGTCGCCCTGGATCGCCGGCGGCACCACGAACGCCGCGTGCGACTCGTCCACGTATCGCTGGGAAAGTTGCGAATAGCCGAACCCGGCCCGGTGCCGCACCAGCTCGTGGGTGAGCGAA
Organism: uncultured Gemmatimonadaceae bacterium; assembly: GCA_964557115.1. Classification (GTDB taxonomy): domain Bacteria; phylum Gemmatimonadota; class Gemmatimonadetes; order Gemmatimonadales; family GWC2-71-9; genus Palsa-1233. The sequence continues at coordinate 70,859 of CAZKYO010000002.1, read as the reverse complement.
CGGGAGACCCCCTCGATCAGCACCACGTAGGTCGCGTGCTCGAAGACCGAGCCATGCCCCTGCCGGAGGATGTTGCCGAGGTACTCGGCCGTGCTCCGCCCGGCAGGATTGCGCTGGCTCATGTAGCAGAGCCGGCCGGCGAACTCGGCCAGCCGCTCGCCGTCGGTCCCGGGATCGTTCCACTTCACCCCCAGGTGCTCCGGTTCGAGGAACTCGGGCCGGGCGATGAGCGTGACGACGGGTTCGCGAATCAGCGTGAGCATGGCCGAGGGGTCAATGGTGAATGGTGAATCGTGAATGGGACGGCCGGGAGATCCGCCACAATTTAGCTGCTTCCCTCCTCCGTTGCCCGCCCGCAAGCCGACCCCATTCACCATTCACCGATCACCCTTCACCGCCACCGCTCCGCATCCCATCGCCGCTCCTGCTCGATCGCCTCCAGCTCGGCCTCCACCTCACTTGGGATCATCGTCCGGTCGGCGCCGACCTTCAGTCGCGTCAGCGGGTCGGGGGCGGCATCGAGGATCACGCCGGGGTTCATCCGGCCCTCGGGATCGAAGGCCGCCTTGATGGCACGCATGACGGCAAGCGCGTCGGGACCGAGGAGTCCCTCGAGGAGCGGGGCGCGGAGCCGGCCGGCGCCGTGCTCGCCGGCGGGGGTGCCGCCCAGGGCGATCACGGCCTGGGAGACCCGGGTGAAGACGCCACGGACCGCCTCGAGCCAATCGGGTCGGTCGAGGTCCGGCAACAGGTTCACGTGGACGTGGCCGTCTCCGGCGTGGCCGAACATCACGACGTCCATCGCGGCGTCGCGGCAGGCCGCCGCGATCGTGTCGAGGTAGGCCGGCAGCGCGGCGAGGGGAACGCACCCGTCCTCGACCACCTGGAGCGAGCGCCGTCCGTCGCTGATCGCCGCGAGGATCGGCGAGGCCTCGTGCCGGAGCGACCACAACGCGGCGGCCTCGTCGGCGTCGCGGGCCGCGGTGACCTCCCGCGCGACCGGCGAGAGGGCCCGGGTGGCCTCCGCGATCCGGTCGCGCACCGCGCCGGGTGAGTCGCCCTCGAGTTCCACCAGCAGCACGGCGCCCGCGCCTTCCCAGCTCGCCTCGCGCACCCCGTGCGCGGCGACCAGCTTGAGGAAGGAGGCGTCGAGCAACTCGATCGCGGAGGGATCGGCCGGCACCAGCGCCTCCACGGCGGCGGGAATCGCGGCGCGCGTCTCCAGCACGACGCGCAAGGTGCCGCTCGCCGCGGGAATCGGCTCGAGCCGCAGGGTCGCCTCCGTCACGATGCTGAGCGTCCCCTCGCTGCCGACCACGAGGTCGATGAGGCGGCCGCTGTCGAGCCAGGGGACGAGGCGATAGCCCGCGGTGTCCTTGCGCGTCGCGGGCCGACGTGCCCGGATGGTGGCCGCGTGGCGCTCGGCGAGTGGCAGCACCGTCGCGCGCATCCGGCGCACCACGGGATGCGACGGGTCGCCATCCGACGTGCGCGACAGCCGCATCGAGCCGTCGGCGGTGAGCAACGAGACGTCCTCCACCCAGTCGGCGACGGGACCGAGACGGTAGGTGCGGGCGCCGGCCGCGTTGGTGCCGAGCATCCCGCCGACCGTGGCCCAGCGCGCACTGCTCGGTTCGGGGCCGTAGCGGAGTCCCGCCGATGCCGCGGCCGCCTGCAGGTCACGGAGTCGCGCCCCCGCGCCGACGCGGGCGCGCCGTGCCTCGGCGTCCACTTCGAGCGGCGTGGCGAGCGCCGTGAGGTCGAGCACGAGACCGTCGCCGATGCTGGAGCCGTCCATCGCGGTGCCGGCGCCGCGCGGCGTGATCGCCAATCCGCGCTCACGCGCCCATTCCAGCACCTGCGCGAGGTCGTCGGGCGTCGCCGGTCGCCCGACGGCCGTCGGCACGAGGCGGTGAATGCCGCCGGCCTGCGAGTAGCGGGCGCGGGTGGCGAGGTCGGTGCGGAGGGCACGCATCGCCGGCTACCGCCCGCCGGTCCGCGCCGCCCGCCGTGCCAGCGCGTGAATGGCACCGTTGCTCGGTGACGCCAGCGCGGCACCCACCGTGAAGCGGTAGACCTCGCGCCGCGAGATCTTGACGCGGGTGGTGGGCCAGGCCACGGCGGCGGCGCGCTGCAGGTGCGCCAGCGTTCGCACTCCGAAGAGTGCCGGCATCATGCAGAAGAGGCGCACCCGGGGCGCGCTGCGCGGCAGAAGCGTGCAGTACTCGACCGCGAGGTCGAGGTCGTGGCCGGCGCGCTCGTGCACCGGCGCGAGGACCTGCCACGAACGACGAATCGCGTCGCCGGTGAAGTAGGCCGCCGTCGACACGTCGGCCGCCGCGAACAGCGACGCGGGCAGCCAGACGCGTCCCTCGCCGAGGTCCTCCACCGAGTCGCGCGCGATGTTGACGAGTTGCAGTCCCTCGCCGAACGCGGGCGCGATCGCCGCGAGGCGCCCGGCGCGCGCGCCGGTGAGCCGCAGGTGTCGCAGGAAGAGGCCGGTGAGCAGGTGGCCGACCGTGCCGGCCACGTGGAAGCAGTAGCGCTCCAGCCCGCTGAAGTCGGCGAAGCGCGGGGTGCCGGCCGGGACGTCCTGCGCGATCGATTCGGCCATCCCGTCGAACATCGCGCCGGCCCACGGCGCGATGCAGGCGCGGTCGCCCTCGGGCAGCGCACGATACTGGCGCAGCACCCGGTCGGACTCGCGCATCAGGCGATGGTAGTGATCGCCGCCGGGGAAGGCGTCGCCCGCGTCGAACGGCGCGGCGGGGTCGTGCAGCGCGTCGCGGAGGGCGGCCAGCAGCCGTTGCCGCTCGGCGACCGGCATCGTCTCGCAATCCTCGAGGGTGTCGCCGATCCGGCAGACGAGATAGGCGATCGCGACCGGGCGGCGCAGCGGCATCGGGAGCAACCGGATCCCCAGCGCGAACGTCCGCGAGACGTGGGGAAGGATCCCGGCGACGAAGCGCCAGTCGTCGCCCGGCGACGCACGGCCAGTCAGGGGCCCGACTCCTCGCCGTACTCGCGGAGCAGTGAGTCGAGCACCGCCTTGACGCGCACCGCGGCGGGATGACCGACCGGCACCTGCCGCTCGAGGTCGCGGCCCAGCGCCGACGGATCGGCGAGCGGCCGGTAGACCGTCTCGACGTCGATCACGCTCCAGTTGGGGCGGCCCGGCGTCACGAACGCCCGCACCTTCACGACCTCGGGCCCGATCGGGCGCCGGGTCGTCGGACGCATCGTCGTGGCGTCGAACCACGGCGTCTCGAGCCAGCCGTCCTCGGGCTCGGTGCGCGAGACGGGGATCGAGTCGGCATCCAGCGCCACCGCCAGCGCCCGCGTCGCGGCCGGGACGAACAGCTCGACCTCGATGCGCGACGCCCCGGGAACCGGCTCGATGTCGGGACGGGTCGTCGTCGGGTAGCAGCCGGGCGAGGCGAGCAGCAGGAGCGCGAGTCCGAGTCGTCTCACAGTCCCAGCTCCATCGGCACCGGGGTGGCGCCGCGCCAATCGTAGAAGCCGAGGCCGTTCTTCTTGCCGAGCCGGCCCGCGGTGACCATCCGCCGGAGCAGCGGCGGCGGCGCGTAGCGCGACTCGCGGTACTGGTCGAACATGATCTCGGCGATCCGCACCACGGTGTCGAGGCCGACGAAGTCGAGCAGCGTGAGCGGTCCCATCGGGTGGCCGGCGCCGAGCGTCATCGCGGCGTCGATCGCCGCGGTGTCGCCGCGGCCGTGCTCCAGCGCGCGCACCGCATCGAGCAGGTAGGGCACCAGCAGGGCGTTGACCAGGAATCCCGACTCGTCGCGGGTCGCGACCGGCACCTTGCCGATCTCGCGCACGAAGGCGGTCGCCGCCTCGACCGTGGCCTCGCTGGTGCCGATGCCGCGCACCACCTCGACCAGCTGCATCAACGGCACCGGATTGAAGAAGTGCAGCCCGACGAATCGCCCGGGGTGCGCCAGCGCCGCGGCCTGGTCGACGATCGCGAGCGAGGAGGTGTTCGTCGCGAACAGGCAGTCTGCCCGGCAAGCGGCCTCGAGCCGTCGCCACAGCGCCTGCTTGGCGTCGAGCTGCTCGACGATCGCCTCGATCACCAGGTCGCACCCGGCCAGCTCCTCCGTCGTCGCGACGAAGCGGAGCCTGGCGAGCGTGGCATCGCGATCCGCCGCGCCGAGCTTCCCCTTCTCGACGAATCGCGCCAGCGATCCCTCGATCGCGGCGCGCGCGGCGTCCCATTGCCCCGCGGCACTGTCGTGCACCAGGACGTCGCGACCCGCGGTGGCGATCACCTGCGCGATGCCGCGCCCCATCAGGCCGGCGCCCACCACCCCCACCGTGCGGATGGTCACTTCTCCTCCATCGCCTTGCGCACTTCGCGGGTGATCTCGCGGACCACGTCGCCCAGGTCGCGCGCGATGGCACGGCCCTTCGGTTCGCGCGTCGGCGGCGGCAGTGCCGGCTGCCGCTCGAGCTGGTCGAGCGCACGCAGCAGGCCGAGGCGTGCCCGCTCGGCGATGGGGCGGTAGAGCCGGGTGATCAGGTAGCCGGCGCCGAGGGACGGGATCGCGGTGGCCGCCAGCACGAGCTCCGGTGCGCCCAGGATCGTGACGACGGCGCCACCCGCGGTGCCGAGCGCGCCGATCACGGTGCCGCCGGCGATGAAGCCGGCCCGGGTGCCGCGCAGCGAGGCGACCAGCGTGACGTGGCAGTAGCCGTCCTCCAGCGGCGTGATCACCGCGGTGACGGTCTGCGCCTTGTCGAGGAACGGCTTGCCGCGCTTCGGGTCGAACGCCGCACGGACCCGGCGCATCGCGCCGGCGAACGAGTCGAGTCGCTCCCACGTCACGCGGCCCGGCATCGCGCGCTGCACGGCGAGCACCTCGTGGCGGTCGAACCACGCGGTCAGCGCCGCCGCCACCTGCTCCTGGTCGCCCTGCACCACCCGCTCGGCGGTGACCGTCGCGGGCGCGATCCAACGGTCGAGCGTGCCGGTCGGCTCCGCGGTGACCACCCGCGTCTGCTCCTCGAGCAGCGCCTGGCGGAGGTGCCCCTCGGGGATCCCCACCTCGCGGCCGAGGGCGATCACCTCGTCCTCGGTGAGCGACTCGCCGACATCGCTGCCGTGGGCCTGGATCTCGGCGGCGCGCTGCAGCACCCGCTCGAACGCGGCGCGGTCGATGCGCGCGGGGAGGCGGTTCACGACGGATCGACCTCGACGATCACCGCGATCCCCTGCCCGCCGCCGATGCAGGCGGCGCCGAGGCCGACCCCGCCGCCCCGCTGCCGGAGCGCGTGCAGCAGGTGGGTGGTGATCCGCGCGCCGCTCGCGGCCAGCGGATGGCCGATCGCGATCGCGCCGCCGTGCACGTTGGTCCGGTCGCGATCGAGGCCGAGCTCCCGCTCGACGGCGAGGTACTGCGCCGCGAATGCCTCGTTGATCTCCACCAGGTCCACGTCGCCGAGCGCCATCCCGGCACGCGCCAGTGCCTGTCGCGCCGCGGGTACCGGACCGATCCCCATCACCTCCGGCGGCACGCCGGCGACGCCCCAGCCCACCAGCCGGCCCAGGATCGGCGCCCCCTCCGCCTCGGCGCACTCGCGAGTGGTGAGCACGAGCATCGCGGCGCCGTCGTTGATGCCGCTGGCGGTGCCGGCCGTGACGGTGCCGCCCTGATGCACGATCGCGGGAAGCTTTGCCAGCGCCTCGAGCGTCGTGTCGGGCCGGATGTGCTCGTCGGCCGCCCAGGGCACCGTCGTCCGGCGTTTGCGATCCGCCACCTCGACGGGAATCACCTCGTCGGCGAACACCCCCTGCTGCCAGGCGTCCGCCGCCGCACGCTGCGAGCGCAGCGCGTACGCCTCGGCGTCGTCGCGCGAGACGCCGTGACGCTCGGCGAGGTTCTCGGCGGTCTTCGCCATCGCGCAGCCGGCCCACGAGTCGTGCAACCCCTGGAAGAGCGAGTCCTCGAGGATCGGTGCCTGCCCGTACTTGATCCCCCAGCGCGCGTTGCGCATCACGTGCGGTGCCTGGCTCATCGACTCGGTCCCGCCGGCCAGCACCGCCTGGGCCTCGCCGAGGAGGAGGCGATGGGCGCCCTGCACCACCGCCTCGAAGCCGGAGCCGCAGAGCCGGTTCACCGTGACGGCCGGGACCTCGATCGCGAGGCCGGCCCGGAGGCCGATGTGCCGGGCGCAGTAAATCGCGTCGGCGGAGGTCTGCATCACGTTGCCGACGATCACCTGGTCGACGAGCGGAAGGGGAAGCCCCGATCGCGCCAGCGCGGCGGTGGCGGCGGCGGTGCCGAGGTCGGTCGCCGTCAGGTCACGGAGGGAGCCGCCGAAGGTCCCGAAACCGGTCCGGACCGCGGCGGTGAAGACGATGTCGGACATGCGGGGAATCTAGCGGAGGACGGAGGACGGAGAACGGAGAACAGGCAGCCACTCGGTTCTCGGCTCTCGGCCCTCGGTTCTCGGTCTATTGCCTCGCCAGCAGCATCCCGCACTCGGGGCAGTGCTTCCAGTGCCGATCGACGGTGCCCTGGCACGACGGGCAGCGGGGCTGCCGCTGGTCGGCGCCGCACTCGACGCAGAAGTTGGCGGCACGCATCGTCGGCAGCGCGGCGCCGCACTCCCAGCAGGCGGCGGTCGGCGGGGTGAAGGCGACCCCCGTCAGGAACTCGGGCGGCGGCCCGGGCGGGGAGGCCGGCGGGGCCGTGGCGGTGCTCAGCGCCGGCTCGGCGGCCCGCCGGATCGGGATCACCCGGTCGGGGGTCTCGTCGGTCGGCGCGGCGGCCGCGGGGGCCGGCGGCGGGGAGGCAGGACCCGGGAGGGGCCGCACCCCCTCCAGCCGGCTCCGCGCATCGTCCGTGAAGGTCAGCGTCGCGCTGCGGAGCAGCCGCAGCACGTCGAGATCGGGCACCTTCGCCTCGAGCGTGACGCGCGCCATCTCGGCGGCCTCGAGCGGCGAGGTGACGACGAGGTGCGCCTCCTCGGCGACCAGGCGGATGACCAGCGCCTCGTAGTCCTCGCTCGTCTCCAGCGCGAGCAGGCGACGCGAGAGCTTGTACGGCAGGATCCGGTCGAGCAGGTGCGCGACGCCGAGCGGGGCATCACTGCGACCGCCGTCGGCCTGCACCTGGGCGAGGAGCACGGCGGCGAATCGTTCGAGGTCGGTCACGGAGCCTCCGCAATCGGGAAGCGCTCGTCGGCGGCCAGGCGGACGGCCGCCGCGTCGAACGCGGCATCGGGATCGTAGCCGGCGAACTTCCCGGCGGCCTGCCGCTCGGCCAGCCAACCGAGGAACGACGACGCCACGATCCCCTCGGAGGTCACCTGGCGACGTGCCGCATCCACGGCGAGATCGTTGGCGTACTCGTTCTTCGGATGGCCCGCGTGGCCGCGCACCCACGTGAACTGCACGTCGTGCAGCCTGAGCGACTGCCAGAGCGCCTGCCACAGGTTGAGGTTCTCGATCGCGCCGCCCTTGCGGGTCCAGCCGCGACGTTCCCACCCCGGCGCCCACTCGCGAATGCCCTTCACCAGGTACTCGGAGTCGGAGACGACGAGCAGGCGCAGCCGGTTCCCCTTCTGGCCGAGGAGCTGGAGCGCGGCGATGGCGCCCGCGAGTGCCATGCGGTTGTTGGTCGTCGCGGCGGCGTGGAGGAACAGTTCGCGCCGCTCGATGCCGCGCGGCATCCGGATCTCGACCAGGCCGCCGGCCCCGCCCGGGTTGTCGCCGGGCTTGCCGTTGCCGAGGCACGACTCGTCGAGATGCAGCACGGCGACCGGAAGCGGCTTGGGAGTCAGGAGTCCAGGACCTCGAAATGGTCGATGTCGTCGAGCACGAACAGCAGTTCCTCACCGGTCATCGCGAGGAATCCCGACAGCGCCTCGCGACCCCGCGACATGGTGAGCGCGGAGGCGACCACGACGTACTCGTTGCCGCGACGCCTGAGCGACACGCGCCGGCGCTTCTGCACCGCGTGCTCGAGCTGCTCCATGCGGTCGGGACTCCAGCGGAACGCGGCCATGGCGCAAAGCTAGCGGAATGCGGTGAATGGTGAATGGTGAATGGTGAATCGGGGGTCGGCCGGCGTGGTCCCCAGGGCTGGGGCAGTCTGCTCCGGGGCGTTCGGAACCCATTCACCATTCACCATTCACTCGGCACGCTCACCGCGCGACCCACCGTCCGCCGATCATCACCTTCTCGATCCGGCGCGTGTTGAGGATGTCGCGGAGCGGATCGGCGGCCAGCACGACGAGGTCGGCCGCGCCGTCGGGGCGGAGGCGGCCGAGCATCGGGGCGCGCAGCAGGTCCGCGGCGTCGCTGGTGGCGGCCCGCAGCGCCTGCAGCGGCGACAGCCCCGCCGCGACGAGCAGTTCCATCTCCCGGTGCACGCCGGCACCGGGCACCAGCAGCTGGTTCGACGCGTCGGTGCCGGTGGCGAGGCGGCCGCCGGCCCGCGCGAACATCCGCACGAAGGCGTCCTGCGCGGGGCGCGCGGCGCGGAAGTCGGCGAAGTCGCCGGACGCCCAGCCGGCGCGGGCGACCATCCCGGCGACGTTCCAGTCTTCGCGGGCCGAATCGGGGATCGCCTCGAGATCGCCGCGTCGGTAGACGGCCGAGTCATCGAGTCGCGCGAAGGTGTCGTGCAGCCCGAGCGTCGGCACCAGCGTCACGCCCGTGGCGGCGAGCTGGTGCGCGGTCGCGTCCAGCGCCGCGCTGTCGGCCCCGATCCAGGATTTCTCGAACGCCGTCCACCCGGCGAAGAATCCGGCGCGATGGGCCGCGAAGAGGTCGAGCGAATCGCCCATCGCCTCGGGCACGCCGCTCAGGTGCTCGATCGAGGCGACGCCGAGCCGCGCGGCCGTCACCGCGTCGGTGAGTCCGAGGTGCACCGCCACGGGAAGCTGGTGGCTGTCGGCCGCGGCCACCACGGCGGCGAGGAGCGCGGGCGTGATGCGGGTGTAGCCCTTGATCCAGCGGGCCCCGTCGCTCGCCAGGGTCGCCACCGCGTCGCGCGCCTCGTCCGGCGTGGTGATGCCGATCGCGTCGGGATAGGTGGTCGGGCGGCCGTCGACCATCGCGACGGCGGGAAAGAGCCGCGGCCCCGCGACGCGGGCGATCGAGTCGAGGCTGCGCGCCAGCGGCACGCCGGAGTGCAGGTCCCGGACCGCCGTGACGCCCCAGCGGAGCGACAGCGCCATACCCCAGGGCTGCAGGTGGGCGTGCACATCGATCAGTCCGGGGATGATCCAGCGGCCGGGGAGCGCCTCGCGCGGGAGTCCGCGCGGGACGCGGACGGAGGCCTTGTCGCCGATCGCCACGATCCGGTCGCCGCGCAGGAGGATGACCGCATCGGCCACCTCGCGGCCGGTCGTGACGTCGACCACGGTGGCACCGACCAGGGCGCGGTCGGCGACCGTCCCGGGCGACGGCTCCCCCCCGCACGAGGCAAGGAGGAGCGCCGCCGCCAGGTACCGTCTCACTTCTTCCGGGTTGCCTTCTTGGCCGCCTTCTTCGGGGCCGCCTTCTTGGCCGCCGGCTTCTTCGCGGCCGGCTTCTTCGCGGCGGCCTTCTTCGGTGCCGGCTTCTTCGCGGCGGCCTTCTTCGGCGCCGCCTTCTTTGCGGCGGCCTTCTTCGGCGCCGGCTTCTTCGGGGCCGCCTTCTTGGCGGCGGCCTTCTTGGCGGCGGCCTTCTTGGGCGCCGCCTTCTTCGCGGCGGCCTTCTTCGGCGCCGCCTGCTTCACGGCGGCCTTGGCCGGAGCCGCCTTCTTCGCTGCGGGCTTCGCCGGGGCCGCCTTGGCCGCGGGCTTCGCCGCCGCGGCGGGCGGCGGTGCGGCGGCCTTCGCCTTGGCCGGCTTCGCCTCGGCCTTCCGGGCCGGCGGGGGCGGCGCCTTGCGCACCGGACGCTTCTTCGGCTTCGGCGCGGGGAGCGTGCCCGCGGGCGGCTCGGGAATGGCGGGCGCGGTCGCCGGCGCGGGCGGCTTGCCGGGCGTTGCATTGGCGAGGGAACCGCGGAAATCCAGCAGCGAACCTTCGGGCATCGGCTGCTCCTGCACGAACTGGGAGGTGGGAGTTCGCCCCCCGGAACGGGAGGCGAACGGCGCGTCATCGCGACACCGCGTGGGCGCCGGCGCTATTATATGTCGCGTTCCGCTCCCGCTTCTGCAAGGTGTCCCGACGCGCATGCGCGCACTCTGCCTGACCGCCCTCGGCGGTCCCGAACACCTCGCCCTGCTCGACATCCCCTCGCCAGCGCTCGGTCGGCCGGACGAGGTCCGCATCGGGATGCGTGCCGTCGCGCTCAACCACCTCGACCTCTGGGTGGCGGACGGCCTGCGGGAGGTCCCGATCGCGCAGTACCCGCACGTGGTCGGCGCGGACGGCGCCGGCGTGGTCCTGGAGGTCGGCCGCGACGTGCACCACGTCGCCGTCGGCGATCGCGTGGTGATCAACCCGGGAATGAGCTGTGGCGAGTGTGAGGCGTGCCGCTCGGGCGAGGAGGTCTTCTGCCGCGGCTTCTCGGTGCTCGGCGAACATCGCCCCGGCACCGCCGCGGAGGAGGTGGTCCTTCCCGGGCGCAACGTGCTGCCGCTCCGCGGCGCGTGGACCTGGCCCGAGGCCGCCGCCTTCACGCTCGCCACCCTCACCGCCTGGCGGATGCTGACTACCCGGGCCCGCCTGGCCGGCGGCGAAGCCGCGCTGGTCTGGGGGATCGGCGGTGGCGTGGCGCTCCAGGCGCTCCAGATCGCGCGCCACCTCGGGGCGCGCGTGGCGGTGACTTCGAGCAGCGACGAGAAGCTGGCCCGCGCGACGGCGCTCGGTGCCGAGCTCGCGATCAACCATGCGGGAACGCCGGAGGTCTCCCGGGCGTTCAAGGCGCACTTCGGGCGCGGGGCCGACGTCGTCGTCGATTCGGTCGGCACGCCGACCTGGCCGGAATCGACCCGCACCCTGCGGCCGGGAGGCCGCCTGGTGACGTGCGGCGCGACGGCCGGCCGGCACGTCGAGGTCGACCTGCGGCGGCTGTTCTGGTTCCAGTGGTCGCTGCTCGGCTCGACGATGGGCACCAGCCGCGAGTTCGCCGAGGTGGTTGCCCTCGGCGACGGCGGCGCGCTCCGGCCGGTCATCGACGCGGTGCATCCCCTGGCCGAGGGGGAAGCGGCATATCGCCGCCTGGCGGACGCCCGCCAATTCGGCAAACTCGTCCTCGAGGTGGCTTCGTGAGCGACATCTGGGTGCGGATCAAGGGCAGCGCCGTGCAACTCTGGTCGGTGCTCCCCGCGCTGCTCGGCGCGGCGATCATCTTCTTCACCGGCTACATCGTCGCCCGGCGCCTCGAACGCTGGGTCGACGCCATCCTCGCCCGGATGGACTTCAACCGCATGGCCGAGGCCGGCGGCCTGCGCGAGGCGGTCGACCGCACCGGCGCCCGACTCGATCCGGTGCACGCCGTCGGCAAGCTGATGTTCTGGCTGGTGATGCTGATCGTCACGATGCTCGCCTCGGCGGCGCTCGGCCTCGAGAGCATCAACGAGATGTTCGGCATCATGATCTCGTTCATCCCGACGCTGATCTCGGCGATCGTCGTCGTGGTGCTCGGCATGGTGATCGGCGAGTTCCTGCGCGGCCTGATCCTCGCCTCGGCCGGCACGGTCGAAGGGGTCCCGACCCTCGCCAACATCGCCAAGGGCGCGGTCGTCCTGATCGCCATCTTCATGGCGCTCGAGCAGGTCGGCGTGGCCCAGGAGATCGTGGTCGCCGGCTTCACCCTCGTCCTCGGCGCCATCGCCCTCGCGTTCGGCCTGGCCTTCGGCCTCGGCAACACCGGCCTCGCCGGCGAGATCACACGGCGGTGGTATGAGAAGCATCGGAAGCCGGAGTAGACTGACGACGGAGAACGGAGAACAGAGAACGGAGAACGGAGAACTGCCCCGGGCGCGATGATTTTCGTGTCCGGGGCAGTTCTCCGTTCTCCGTTCTCCGTTCTCTGTTCTCCCTCTAGGGCCTCGCCTCAGCCGGAATCTGGTAGCGCAGCAGCCGGATCCCGCCGGGGAAGTCCTCCGCCATCAGGATCTCGCCGTCCGCGACGCCGAGCGCGGTGCCGTAGCTCGGCACCGTGACGCTGAGCGCCCAGCCGGCGGTGTCGGCGACCTGGAAGCTGCGGACCGAGTCGAGCGCCGGGGCGCTCTTGAAGAGCCAGACGCGGCTGTCGCGATCGGCGAAGGCGCGCTCGAACGGCGGCTTGACCAGCGCGAACTGCAGCAGCTGCGCGTTGGGCCGCTGCTCCTCCGGGAAGCGCCGGATGTAGAGCTGGCGGTCGGTCTCGTTCACCGGCAGGATCGCGTCGGGCAGTGGGTCGGTGCGCGCCGCCTTGCCGCCCTGCGGCGGGATCCACGAGACCTGGTTGTTGTTGACCCGGGCCAGCCACAGCGTGCCGTCGCGCAGCACACCCCACCGATCGCGACCCGAGAGGGCGCGCGTCTGCAGCACCATCCTGCCCGCCTGCTCCACCTCGGCCAGGTCGGGCGGCGCGAGCCGCACCACGGTGTCGAAGCGGGTGAGCAGCGGATCGGCGCGCACCACGGCCCCGCTGTCGCGGGCGGCGCGACCGTCGCTGCCGGGACGCGGGGTGACCTCGAAGTACCACTGGCCCGCCGCGTCGCGCGCCCGCGGGAACGCCCCGCGGAGCGCGTCCGGCGTCGGCAGGGCATCGATGCGGTGCCCGTCGGCGGTCCAAGCCGTGACCCGGCGCAGGCCGAAGTCGCCCACGAACGCCGTGTCGCCGACGCCGATCAGCACCGTCGCGCCGGGGACCTCCTCGCGGGTCATCCCGGGATAGGGCCGCACCGTGTCGGCGCCGAAATCGGCCACGAGCACCTGGAGCTCCTCGGCCGCGAGGAGCACCCACGTCCCGTCGGGACGCCGGAAGGCGTCGGAGACGTGCACCACGGGGGCGATCAGGGTGTCGGCGGTCGGCCCGGCCGCGTACGACGGCGGCGGGGCCTTCGGGCCGGTGCCTTCGCAGGCGGCCAGCAGCAGGGCGAGGGTCGGCAGGCGGCGTCGCATCTTCGAAACATACCCTCGCTGCAACTCGGCGCCTCCGCCGCGCATCAAAGCGGTCAGGCGGCATCGGAGGACGATGATGGTTGTACTGCGACTCGACGAGGACGAACACACCTTCCTGATCCTGGACGACCAGGGTCGGCCGATCGGGCGCATCCTGGACACGGACTATCCGCTGGACCGGCGCCCGCCGGAGGACACCGTCTTCCTCCGCCCCGAGCCCGGGACGCACTGACGGTCAGGGGCGCCGACGGGCCGCGGTGCGCTCGCCGACCCAGCCGACCAGCGCCTGGAGCACCTCGTCCCGGAGCTCGCGCGAGGGCAGCGTGAGGTAGAGCCCGGGGTCGCCGACGGCGTCCGCCAGGAAGAGATGATCGGTGCCGGGAAAGTGCCGCACCGCGACCGGCGCACCGCGGCGCGCCAGCGCCGCGGCGAGCTCGTCGGCCTGCGCCGGCGGCACCTGGCGGTCGGTCTCCCCCTGCAGCACAAGCGCCGGCACGCGGAGCCCGCGCGCCGTCGCCCCCGGATCGAACCGCAGGAAGAACCGCAGGGGCGCGGACTCGCGCGCGAGCGCCCGGACCGCCAGCGCCGCCTCGACGAGGAGCGAGTCGGCGATCGCCTGGCGCCGCTCAGGCGGCAGGTCACGGACGAACCGGTCGACACCATAGCGCTGCTGTGCCGCGACGATCTCGCGGCCCGGCCGGCTCGATCCGGCCATCGCCACCAGCAGCGACGCCGCTGCCCCGTCGGCCACCGCCTGCATCGCGACCAGTGCCCCCTCGCTGTGCCCGAGCAGTCCGAGCCGCGTCGCGTCGATGCGCGCATCGCCACCGAGCCACGTCAGGGCGGTCTGCGCATCGCGCGCGAGGTCGGCGATCGTCATCGCCCCGTAGTCGCCGCCCGAGCCGCCGACGCCGCGGTCGTCGAGCCGCAGCGTCGCGACGCCGGCGCGGGCGAGCGCCTCGGCGATCTCGCGAAGCGGCCGGTAGCCGCTCATCGTGCCGCCATCGCGATCCTGCGCACCCGACCCCGAGAGGAGCAGCAGCGCCGGCACCGGGCCGTCCGCGAGCGGCAGGGTCAGGGTCCCGGCCAGCGTGACGCCGTCGCGCACCGTCACCCGCGCCTCCTCGGTGCGGAACGGCGCGCCCCGTTCGGCGAAGTAGTTGGTCGGCACCGGCGGCCACGGCGCGTCGAGGGAGGTCGCGTCGAGCGGGACGTACCGCAGGCGTGAACCGACGTCGTTGGAACGCGCCCCGATGATCTGGCCCGCGCCGTCCCGGGCGATCACCAGGTCGTGCCACAGGACGTGGGTCGCCGCCGAATCGGTGCCGACCGGATCGATGCGCAGCGTGTCCGGAAGCACGCCGGTCGGGCCGACCACGAGCACCGGCATCCGGATCGGCTGGTCGAGGTGCACCGGGACGCCGGTGCGGAGCAGTCGTCGCTCGAGCAGCGCGAGCGAGGCGGGGAAGTAGGCGACGGTGCCGGGAGGCACCGCGAGGCGCTCGGTGATCTCGCCGGTGACCGCGTCGCGCACCGTCGCGACGCGCCCAAGGACGACCACCTCGTGCGAGAACGAGAGGCCGGCGACCCCGTCCGGCGCCGGGTCGTAGGAGGTGAAGGCGAGCCGCTCGGTGCCGCTCTCGGGATCGGTGTCGGCCAGCAGGTGGAACCAGGGCCAGCCGTCGCTGGTGATCAGGACCTCGGTGCGCTCGCCACGCAGGATCCACCGCTCGACCGCCAGCGTGTCGCCGTCGGCGTCGACCAGCGCGAAGCCGCGGCGCGCCGCGGCCTGCGCCGGGAGGACGGCGGGGAGGAGGAGGGCCAGCAGCCAGGCGCTGCGCATCCCCCAATATCGCCCCTCGTCAGAAATCCTTCCGCTCGAAGGTGCGCCGCGCCAGCCAGAGCGGCACCACCAGCCACGCCGTCAGCAGGCAGGCGAGGACCGCCCGCCCCGCCGTGCTCCCGAGCACCCTGGCGAGCACCGCACCGGTGTAGCCGAGCATCGCCGCCGCGTCGGATCCGAGGAGGAGGAGCACCCGGGCAATGTCGAGCGGGTTGAGGGCGAGCAGGAGCAGCATCGGGACCTCGACCGGCCGGTCGGCGAAGGCGATCGCGACGACGAGCACGATCCCGTCCCAGAGCACCGCCGCGGCCAGCCAGGCCGCGAGCGCGACGCCGAGCGCCCGCACCCGGTCGTCGATGCGGAGCCCGATCACGAACGCGAGCGCGTTGCTGACGAGGGCGAGCACCACCGCGGCCAGCGCCAGCCAGGGAAGCAGCCGCGCGGTCGGATCGCCGAGGCGCCCCTGCCAGGCGAACGGGGCGACGAGTCCGATGGCCAGACCGGCCGCGAGCGGCAGGGCGGAACCCGCCCAGAGCCGGACGAAGAGCCGGTGGCGCGACACCGGCTGGGCGAGCAGCAGCTCGGTGACGTCGCGTGCGTGGTGCACCTGCATCGTCCCATGGACGAGGCCCGCCAGCGGCGTGATGATCAGCACCACGTCGATCAGCGAGGCCACCGCGGTGGCGCCCGCCCCGCTGAAGCGGAGCAGCAGGTCGCCCATGAGGGCGAGGAGCACGGCGACCACCGTCGCGCCGCGGGTTCGGCCCAGTGCCCGCATCACCCGCCGCCGGAGGTCGCTCATGCCGCCACCAGGTGGACCGTCCCCGCGAGGAGCGCGGTGATCGCGCGCTCCAGGGAGGCGGTTCCGGTCCGCTGCTGGAGCGCGAGGGCCTCTCCCTCCCATGCGGCCCGGCCATCGGCGAGGTAGAGCACCCGATCCGCGATCTCCTCCAATTCCGGCAACACGTGCGAGGTCACCAGTACCGTCGTCCCGGCCCGTCGCTCGGCGAGCAGGCGATCCTTGAAGATCCGGGCGCCGAGGGGGTCGAGCCCGGCCGTTGGTTCGTCGAGCACCAGCAGGCGCGGGCGGAACGCCAGCGCGAGCACCGCGTTGATGCGCTGGCGCGTCCCGCCCGAGAGCACGCCGAGGGGCCGGTCGAACTGTTCCTCCAGCCGGAACGCCTCGAGCAGGGTGAGGTCGGGCGGCGTGCGCTCGCCGCGCAGTCGCTGCAGCTGGGCGAGCAACGATCGACCGGTCTCGTGGGCGGGGTAGCGCACGATCTGCGGCATGTACCCGATCGCGCGACGGTAGGCCGGATCCGCGCCGACCGGTGCCCCGGCGACGACGATTCGGCCGGCGTCGGGGCGCGCCAGGCCGAGGAGCAGCTTGAGCAGCGTCGTCTTTCCCGCGCTGTTCGGCCCGACAAGCGCCGTCACGCTGGCGTCGGGGACGCTCGCGTCGAGGCCGCGAAGCACCTCGCGTCGCCCGTACCGCTTCGTCACCCCGTCGAAGACGATCACGTCGCCTCCCCGTCAACCGGCCGCATCCGCGGCCGCGGGTCGACCACCGCCTGCGGGGTCAGCACCGGGAGGGCTCGCTCGGCCGCGTCGAGCAGGCGGACGAAGAGGCTCCGCTGCAGCATCAGCGCGGGCTCGCTGCGCGCGACGAGGAGCGAGAAGAGCCGCACCGGGTGATGCGGGACGTCGCCCACCCCGTCGCGGTCGAGGTCCCAGCCGGCGTAGCTCGCCCACCAATTCCCGGCGAACGTCGCCGAGGTCCCGCGGGCGTTGACGACCACGTCGAAGGCATTGCCGGTGAAGTCGTTGGCCGCGAAGCGCGCGGCGCGGGTGCTGCCGAGCAGCCGCACTGCCGTGCCGTTGCCGACGAAGCGATTGCGCCCCACCAGGGCGCGGTCGGCACCGTCGGCGACCAGGGCGGTGGTGTTCCGGCTGAAGACGTTCTCCTCGATGCGACTGTCGACGAGGTCCTTGAGGAGGAGGCCGTAGGCCGTCGGACCGCGGCTGTCACGGAAGTGGTTGCGGACCAGCGTCACAAGGTGGCTGTACATCACCGCCACGCCGGTGCCGTTCGCCGCGAAGGTGTTGTCGCGGTACGTCGACGAGTCGGAGAACATGAAGTGGAGCCCGTAGCGCCGGTTGCCCTGGCAGACGTTTCCCTCGACCTCGGCGTGCCGCGTGAACTCGAAGTAGATCCCGTCCCGATGGCCGGCGATCCGGTTGTCGCGCACGACGAGCCCCTCGGAGCCCCAGCTGTGGATCCCGTTCCCCGTGACGACCTCGCGGCCGGGCCGACCGAGGATCACGTTGCCCGCCACGGTGCATCCGCTTGTCCGCTGCAGGTAGATGGCGAAGAAGGTGTCCTCGAGGCGATTGGCGAGGATCGCGCAGTCGGCCACCTCCTCCACCCGGATCGCCGCGCGATCGTCGACGTACGAGGACCCGGTGTGGCGGAGGAGCAGGCCCCGAACCGTGACGCGGGGCGCGGCGATCACCAGGATCCCGTGCCGCCCCTGGCCGTCGAGGACGGCGCCGGGCTCGCCCGTCAGGGTCAGCGGGGTGCTGATCCGGATCTCGGGCTCGGCGTAGATCCCGGCGCGCACCAGGACCGTGTCGCCGGCACGGGCCGCGGCGACGGCGGCGGCGACCGCCCGGAACGGTCCGGTCGGCGCGACGACGAGCGTCGCCTGGATGGCGAGCAGGATCCCGCCGATCACAGGGCGCGCTCCGGGGCCAGTCCGGCCCTGGGCATCCCCTCCCCCGCCGCGACGACCTGCAACGAGTCCCACGTGATCGCACCCGGGCGCGCCGCCTCCGCCCGATCCGCCACCCAGCCGCGGCCCATCGGCGATCCGGACGGGTCGCGATGGAAACGGGCCTCGGCGACGGGGATGAGCTCACCGCCGTCGGCGTCGGTCACCCAGGCGTCGCGAGGCGGCCGCTCCTGCGCGGCGAACCAGCCGGCAAGGCACTCGATCGAGTCGAATCGCACCGTGCGACCGCCGGCATCGATGGCCGCCGCGGCGTGGCGGCCGTCACTGATGACCATGCGGCAGAAGTCGCAGGCGTCGAGGTCGAGGGCGATCACCGGCACCGATGGCGCACAGCCGACCAGGCACCAGGCGATGGCCAGCCAGGGACGGAACCTCATGCGACCCCCGCGTCCCGTCGGCGATCAACCAGCAGCACCCCGACCCCGGCCGCGAACGCGAACCCGAGCAGCGCCGCCCCCGCACCGGGCCAGGCGGTCGCGGTGAAATTGAGCAACTGCTTGCTGCCGATCAGCGGCGGCTGGTACGTCATCCCCGGGACCACGATGATCGCCTGCTCGCGATCGAGGTTGTGGCCGTAGTCGTACTCCCAGCGCCAGAAGTCCCACAGCCCGATCCCCCCGGCCACCACGAACGCCAGGAGCCACGCGAGCAGCGCGCGACGCGATCCGCGCCACGCCACCGCGCCGAGCGCGAGCGCCAGGGTGCCCAGGATCCAGGGGATCCAGCGGAGTTCCGGGATGCTGTCCGGCGCGATCACCTTCATCCCGATGTAGTGATTCAACCCGTTGATGCTCTGCAGGTCCCCGGGACGGATCCCGCGCACGGTGTGCGCGAGGATCCGGAGCCCGAGCCCCTCGGGGTACTGCGGCGCGAGCAGGCGCACCTCCCACAGCGGGAGCAGGATCGCACCGGCCACGGCGACGGCCGCGACCGCGAGGAGGAGGCGCGCCCGGCTCGACATCTCACTCGCCTCCCTTCGCGTCGTGGTCATGCCCGCCGGCGGCCTGGACCGGCTTGTCGGCGAACTCCGCCTTGAGCGGCACGGCGCTCCCCTGCGGACTCACGCGCACGTAGCCCTGCATCTCCTGGTGCAGCGCGCTGCAGAAGTCGGTGCAGTAGAACGGGAAGACGCCGACCTCGCGGGGCACCCAGGTGAGCGTGCGCGTCTCGCCCGGGGCGAGGATCAGCTCGCTGGTCCGCATCCCCATGACCGCAAAGCCGTGCAGGATGTCCCAGTCCTGCTCGATGTTGGTGACGTGGAACTTCACCGTGTCGCCGACCTGGATGCCCTCGAGGACGTCCGGCGTGAAGCGGCTGCGCAGGGCGATCAGCTTGACGTGCACCATGCGGCCGTCGCGGCTGATCCCGGTCTCGCCCGCCGACCTCGCGACGTAGGGGTGATGGTTCTCGGCGAGCGGGAACGTCTGGACCTGGCGGTCCGCGATCAGCTCGGCCGGCAGCGCCTGGGCGTAGTGGGGCTCGCCCTGGGTCGGGAAGTCGAGCAGGAGCTGCATCTTGTCGCCGCTGATGTCGATCAGCTGCGCCGACTGCGTGAGCTCCGGACCGGTGGGGAGGTAGCGGTCCTTGGTGATCTTGTTCAGCGCGATCACGTACTGGCCCCAGGGCTTGCGGGAATCGCCGCCCGGGATCATCAGGTGCCCGATCGAGTAGTAGGCCGGGATCCGGTCGACGACCTCCCACGTCCCCAGCTTCCACTTGACGATCTCGGACGAGATGAACATCGACGTGTAGGCGTAGCCCTTGCCGTCGAACTCGGTGTGGAGCGGCCCGAGGCCGGGCTTCTCGACCTCGCCGGCGATGACGGCGTCGTACTTGAGGACCGGGATGCCGTCGATCGTCGTCTCGAACGCCTTGTCCTTGATCGCCTGCATCATGCGGGTGGCGGAGTGCACCGGGATCACCGTGGCGAGCTTTCCGCCGGCCACGATGTACTCGCCGGTGGGGTCCACGTCCACGCCGTGGGGCGACTTGGGCGTCGGCAGCAGGTACACGAGCCCGGGGCACGCGGCCGGATCGAGGACGGTCACGGAGCGCCGCTCCTCGCTGGTCGCCATGCGGCTGGCGGGATCGAAGAAGTTGTGCCGGTAGCGCGCCGGCATCGCGCGCCCCTTCCCGTCCCGGACGCACCGCTCGGCGAGGCGCCAGTCGAGCGCCGCGACGTAGTCCTTGTCCTTCTTCGAGGCATTCAGCTCGAGCACGGTGTGCGCCTGCTCGGTGTTGTAGGAACTGAAGAAGAACCACCCGTCGGACGGCCCCTTCCCGGCGTGCCCGAGGTCGTAGTCGAAGCCGGGCATCAGCACCTGGAACGCGACGTCCATCTTCCCGACGCTGTCGGCGCGGACGAAGGTGAAGACGCCCTTGAAGTGGTCGGCGAACTCCGCGATCGGGACGTCGGCATTGGGCACCGGGACCGAGAAGCGGGTCGCCGAGACGACGTACTCGCTGTTCCCCGTGGTGAACGGCGACGCGTGGTTGCCCGCCGTGTTCGGGATCTCGAGGATCTCCTCGGTCTCCATCCGGGCCAGGTCGATGCGCGCGATCCGCGGCGTGTTGTTCGCGTTGATGAAGAGCCAGCGGCCGTCGGGCACGCCGTCGGTCTGCGAGAGCTCGGGATGGTGGGCGTCATCCCAGGCCACCGAGCCCCAGGACGTCTCGAGCATCGCCTTCGTCTCGTCGGTGAAGCCCCAGCCATTCTCCGGGAAGAGCGAGAAGACGGGGATCGTCTTCAGCAGCCGACCGGACGGCAGGCCGTACACCGTCAGGTTGCCGCTGAAGCCACCGGACATGAAGGCGTAGAACGCGTCGTGCTCGCCGGGCGCGACGTACACGCGGCTGGCGGCGTCCCCGGCCACCAGGGCCCCGGGCTTGGCCCCGCCGGCGCATCCCGCCAACAGGGCGGCGGCGACCAGCGGAAGGGTGAGGCGATGCTTCATGCGCTTCCTCGTGGGTTGGGGCCCCGGGGGGCCGAACACCGAACCGGCATCCTCCCGGTCGGCTGCCAGCCGTCGCCTCGGCGACGGTGACATCCCAATCCTCGGGTGCGCGCCCCCGCCTCGCCGTGACGGTTGTCACAGGTGGTTCAGCGCCCTCGCGCGCCCGGCCGCACCCTGCGGCTGAGCGCCGCGATCGCCGCGATGATCCCCACGACCTGCGCGCCGCCACCGCTCACGATGGTTGCGGCCCACGCGGTGCCGGCGATCCCGGCGGAGGCGATTTCCGCTGCCGCCCGAACCGCCGTGCCGATGGTGAGCGCCCACCACGCCAGCGCGGCGAGCGTGACCGAGGCCGGCGGCTGGCCGGCCACCGGGCGGGGAAAGAGCCACCAGGCGACGCCGATGATCAGCTCGAGCCCGGCCCCCACGAGCAGGAGGTGGACGTGGGCGCTGATGAGGCCGCGGGTGGGCCACCCGCCGAGGAGCTCTCGCCGGAAGAGCATCACCAGGCCGAGGCCGACCCCGGTCGCGAGGAAGGCCGCGGCGGTCGCGAGGAACCGGCGCGTGAGCGCCGACACCGCTCAGCGCTCTCGCGTGGGGAGCGGGCGCACCGGCGGCAACCGGTGCGGCGGCACCGCGGCGCGATCCAGGGTGCGCCAGAGATTCCAGGCGAGACTCCAGGCCCCGAGCAGCGAGGCGCCGCCGCCGGTCGCCAGGATCGCGGCGCCCGGGTCCGGCAACGGCACCCGCACCACGAAGCCGATGACCATCCCGACGAGGCCGAGGTTGGCGAGCCACAGATGCAAGCGAGCGAGCGCCGGCGAATGCAGCGCGGCCATCGTGAACCGGGGCAGGACGTGATAGGCGACGCCGGCGATCATCATGGTCACGAAGCCAAGCAACAGCATGTGCACGTGCGCGGGACGGTAGACGACCCACGCCGGATGGAGCGCCATCGCCAGGCCCAGGGCGGTGCCCGCCACGAGCCAGAGCATCGCGGCGCGGAGGAACCCCGAGACGTAGTCCTCCACGTCAGCAACAGCCGCAGCGCGGCGGGATCTCGCACACCTCGACGGTGAGGCCGTCCAGTCCGGAGTCCAGCCGGTGCAGGCTCGCCGGCTCGAGGAGGATGGGGGGACCCGGCTCGAGCCGCGCTGCGACGACACCCTCGGAGTAGATCGTCCCGGAGCCCGCGATCACCGTGAGGACCTCGCCGGCGATCGCGGCCCGATAGTGCAGCGTGCCGCCGGGGGCCAGCGCCATGCGGCGCGCCAGCACGTCGGCGGAATTCGACGAGGTGTCCTGCGGCATGCGGGGCTCCTGGAAGCGGGAGACCCCACGATCGCCGGTCACGCGAACGGCCGCCGTGACGCTTGTCACATCGGCATCCACGCTGTTGCTTCGGGGCATGGCCGACATCGTCGCCCTGCTCCGGTCCGTTCCGCTCTTCGCCGAGCTCGACGACCGCACCCTCGTGGCCCTGTCGCGTCGGTGCGTCCCGCGCGTCGTGGGCGAGGGCTTCGTCCTGTTCCGCGCCGGCGATCGCTGCACCGGGCTCTACCTGGTGGCGGAGGGCCGGGTCCGCATCTACCGCGCCTCGACGGAGGGCCAGGAGCAGACGATCGCGGTGGAGGGCGCCGGCCGCCCGGTGGCGGAGCTGCCGATCGTCGACGGCGGGACCTATCCCGCGAACGCCGTGACCACCGCGCCGTCGCGCCTGATCTTCCTGCCGCGGCCCGAGTTCGAGCACGCCTTCCGCACCGATCCCGAGGTCGCCAGTGCGATCGTGCGCGCCCTGGGCCGCCGGATGCGCCACCTGGTCCAGTTGCTGGAGACGGTCGCCTTCCGCGACGTCGCGGCCCGGCTCGCGATGCTGCTGGCGGACTACGCCGAGCGCGACGGCGAGCCACGCGAGGGACTCGTCACCCTCGACCTGCCGCGGACCCAGGACGAACTCGCGACCGAGATCGGCACCGCGCGCGAGTCCGTCTCCCGGGCGTTCAAGCAGCTGCGGGCCGCCGGAATGGTGCGGAGCCGCAAGGGAAGCCAACTGATGCTCGCCTCGCCCGACCGGCTGCGAGCCTGGGCCCGCGGCGAGGGACGATGAGACTTCCGTCACGGCGCGGCGGGGGCTCCGGCAGCACCCTGACTCCATGAGCTCCGATTTCGACCCCGCCGGCGTGCGCGAACTCGACGTCCGCGCCGTGCTTGAGGCCGGGCAGCAGCCGCTCCCGCTGATCCTCGCGGCCGCCGAGGCGCTGCCTTCGGGTGGCGTGCTGCACCTGCGGTCACCGTTCGAGCCGGTGCCGCTGTTCCAGGTGATGGCCGGGCGCGGATTCGACGGCCGCAGCCAGGAATTCGGCGAGGGCGACTGGTCCACGTGGTTCTGGCGCCGGGCCGAGCCCCCGGCGCCACCGGCAAGGGCCACGGACCCGGCACCACCGGCGCCCACAGGGGTGACCGACCTGCGCGCGCTGCCACCCCCGGAGCCGCTGCTCTGGATCCTGCGCTGGACATCAGCCCACGACGGGGCGACCGCACTGCGGGCGATGCTGCCGTTCTATCCGGCCCCGCTGGAGGAACTGCTCGCCGCAACCGCGTGGCGGGTGACGCTCGAGACCGAGCGCCCGGACGGCGTGGTGGTGCGGATTGGACGATAGACGGTAGACGAGCCGAAGGGCCGGCTCCAGAATGGAGTGCGGTCCTTCACGCTGCTCCGGGCTCGCGATCCTCAATCGTCTATCGTCTATCGTCGCTCGCTGGTCACGGCACCGGTTGCAGCGACTCCGGCACGGTGATCCGCCCCAGCACGTTTGCATCGGCGCCGTACCAGATCGTCCGGGTCGGCCGATGGAACACCATGTTGCGGATCGTGTTCGGCCCGTCGGTCCCGATCGGGGTGTCGACGACGAACGCCTCGCGCGCCGGATCGAAGGCGACCAGGCGGTTGGGCCGCGGCCCCGTCTCGACGTACCAGAGTCGCCCCTTGTCGTCCGACGTCATCGCGTAGGGTCGCGCCTGGGTCCCCGATGGCGACGGGTACTCGGTGACCTTCCCGGTACGGGGATCGAGGCGGCCGAGGGTGCCGCGCGAATAGTCGACGTACCAGATCGTGCGCCCGTCGGCACCGAGGGCGATCCGGCGCGGGCGCGCATCGGGATGCGGCAGCGTGAACTCGCGGATCGCCAGCGTCGCGGGATCGATCATCCCGATCTTGTTGGTGCCGAACTCGCAGAAGAACGGCCGCCCGAGCGCGTCGAGCACGATGCCGTAGGGCCGGCTGCGCGGATCGACGCGGATCAGGTCGATCGTGCCGCTCGCCATGTCGAGGCGACCGACCTGCCCGGCCGCCTGCGCGGTGAAGTAGATGTGTCCCTTGCCGTCGAAGATCAGCGTGTGGGGGTCCCTGACGGCCGGGTCGGGCATCGGGTAGTGGGTGATCGCCTTCGTGGCGGGATCGTAGCGCCCGATCATCCCGTTGGCGTTGCCGGCATACCAGACGCGCCCCTCGGGATCGACGATCTGGTTGTGCGGCAGCGTCCCCGCTTCCAGGGGCACCTGCTCGAATCGCGCCGTGCGGGGGTCGAACACCGCGAGGTAGTTGCCCTGCTGGCCGACGAACCAGACCCGCCCGTCGGGCGCGACGTAGGGGTCACGCGGCCGGGAGGTGGGCCATGGCACCTCCCATTCCTTGACCGCGGGCGTGTTGCCCTGGGCGGCGATCGCCGGCGGGGCCGCGGTCAGCCCAAGCGGAACCAGCAGGAAGGCGAGGGTCAGGCGGCGCATCGCATCGCTCCGGGTGTCGGGTCGACCAAACGTACGCCGGGGAGCCGGATCGTGGTTTCCGCCCTCAGCCCGCGAGCAACCCCTGGACGTCGAGCGGCAACGTGCTCATCAGGATCTCGCCGTCCTCGCCACGGGGCCACTCCTCGCGCGGCCGGTCGCGATAGAGCTCGATGCCGTTGTCGTCGGGATCGCGCAGGTAGATCGCCTCGCTTACGCCATGATCGGCCGCACCGTCGATCGGCACCCCCGCCGCCACCACCCGCCTGAGCGCCTCGGCGAGGTCGGCCCGGGTCGGATACCGGATCGCCACGTGATACAACCCCGTGCTGCCGCGCGGCGGCGGCGACCCGCCGCGCGACTCCCAGGTGTTGAGCCCGATGTGATGGTGGTAGCCGCCGGCCGACACGAACGCCGCCTGGCGCCCCATCCGCGCCACCAGCTCGAAGCCGAGCACCCCCTGGTAGAACGAGAGCGCTCGGTCGAGGTCCGCCACCTTGAGATGGACGTGGCCGATGTCGGTGCCGGCCGGGATCGTGTAGTCGCTCAATGGAGTCGCCGCGAAAGGGTGAATGGTGAATCGTGAATGGTGAAGGGCCTACCTCGCCCCCGGGCGCAGCCCGGGCGGCGGGGTGAAGGGTGAAGGGTAATGGGTGACGCGTCACGGGAAACTGCCGTCCTCACCCACGACCGACGCCTCATCGGAGTTCACATTATGATCTATTGATATAGATCATTTGCTATACAACAGATATTGCCTAGCTTGTATTGGTGATCTCCGATCCGATCCTCGCCAGACTCGCCGAGTCGATTGACTCTGGGCATCCCACGCCGGTCTATCATCAGCTGGCGGCGCTGATTCGGTGGGAGGTCGCCGAGGGGCGGCTGCCGATCGGGGCGGTCCTGCCGCCGCTCAGGGCGGTCGCCGAGGCGGTGGGGGTCAACTATCACACCGTCCGGGCCGGGTGGGAGCAGTTGGCGGCCGACGGGATCCTCTCGATGCGACCGGGTCGCGGCGCGCGGATCGTCCGGGCGGCGTTGGATGACGGGCGGTGGTCGCCGGTGCCGAAGTCGGCTACTGCCGGGGCGCGTGCCCGGGTCTGGGTGACCGACATCTCTCTTGAGCGCGCGGCCCGGCTGGCCGAGCGGTTGGTAGGCCGTTGGATGGTCGAGGCGATCCCCTACCCTCCGTCGGCCTCGCCGCCGCCCCCCGGGCCGATCATCGCGCTCGGGGCCCAGGGGTCCCTGCCGTGGCCGTCGCGGGAGGCCGACACCACCGTGATCGAGCCGGTCCTCGACCCCGCCACGGTCGCGGTGGCGCGTCGGAACGCGAAGGCACTCGGCCTGGATCGGGTGGCGGTGCTGGCGACAGCCGGCGACCGTGCCGGCGCGCTCGACGACCTTCTGCGTCAGCTGCCGCGGCTGGGCCTCCGCGCCGTCCTGGCCGACCCGGCTGGACTCGGCGCCGTGCTGGACGAGGGATCGGCGTTGGCGCTGGTCTTCCCCGGCGCCTGGGCGACGCTGGCGTGGGAGGAGCGCCAGCACCCGCGGGTGATGGCGGTCGAGCAGGACTGGGCGCCGGGGCCGTTGGCCCGGCTCGCCACGCGGCTGGGCTGGGAGAAGCACGGCTAGGCCCTTCGCCCGTCGCCCTTCGCCTGTCGCAACAGAAACCCCGCCGCTCGCGCCGTGCGCGAGGGCGGGGGGAGAGGCGCCGGCCGGAATCGAACCGGCGAATGGAGGTTTTGCAGACCTCTGCCTTACCACTTGGCTACGGCGCCGCGGGCCGGATACTAGCGCAAGCCGCGGACCGGAACAACGGTTCCTACCGGGTCCACCTCGGCATCGCCACGACCCAGGTCGGTCCCTCCAGCTCGGCAGGGAGTCGCACCCGACTCGGGGGACTGCTGCCGTCGGCAGGGACGACGTAGACACCGCCCGCCGACCAGAAGACGATCTCGCGGCCGTCCGCGGACCAGTCCGGGAACGCGACCGTGCCCCCCATCGTCGCGATCGAGACCGGTCCTCCCGAGCGGGTGCTGACGCACAGCTGCTCCCCCGAGCTGGGACAGGTGTGGGCGATTCGGCCGCCATCCGGCGACCAGGTGGCGTAGTGGAAAAAAGCACCGCCCGCCATCCACGGGGCGCCGTCCAGCCCAAGCCCATCGGCCACCATCGTGCCGGTCGGGAGGTTGTACAGCAGGGGGCCATCACTCGAGAGGGCATCCGGCTCGTTTCCCGCCCCGAGGAGGCGGACGTGCGAGCCGTCGGCGTCGAGCGCAAACACGAGTCCGCTACGGCTGCCGGCGACGATCGTCCGTCCGTCGCGACTCCATCGGGGTCGGACGAGCTGCTCGATCCCCTCGACAGATTCCGCGATCGTCGTGCCGTCGAGATACGCGATGCGCAACTGGGGCTCCGGTCTCGGGGTGGGGCCATTGCGAGACAGCACATACGCCACCCGGCTCCCGTCAGGGGAGATGTCGAAGTCCCCGGGATAGATCATCGAGATCGGCAGGGCAAACGGATCGCTGCCGTCGGTCCGGACGGCCCATAGGCTCAGGCCGGCAACGAGGCCCGGGGCGAGGAAGCGCTTCAGGAAGATCCGATCGCGATAGACCGGGTGGCAGGCGATCGAGAGGGTGATCGTGGTGGCATGCCCCGCCGACACCGTGGGCACGAGGTGCGGATCGAGGAGCACCTTTCCCGTGAAGGCGTCGTAGGCACTGCAGTTCGGTGCGAGTCCGCGGATCCCCGAGATCGTCCGTGCTCCGGGCAGGAGGCCGTCGACCATCAGGGTGTCCCCCATCCCAACGGCGAACTCCCCCACGGCGGAGACCGTGAGGTGGAAACCGTCCGGGTCAATGTCCTGCCCGATCGTCTGAACGACGACCTTGAGCGATCCGAATCGGCCAGCGCAGCTCACGGCGAATGCGACGTCTGCCGTGCCGTCGGCGGGCACTTGGACGATGCGGTTGTTGCCCGCCTCATCGGCGCAGCCGGGGTCCGGGGACAGGAGGGCGACGGTCTGGGGGCCGCTCTCGAGTCGCTGAGACAGCGGCTCTCCTGGCGAGAGCGCGATCGTGCTGGGAGAGTCGCCGAGCCGCACGGCGTAGCTTCCACCCGTCGGCGAATTCTGGTCGAGCAGCGAGAGGGTGATCCGCACGGTCCCCTCCCCCGGGACGTCCGCCCCCGAGGGCGTCTCCGTGGGGCCGGAGCAGGCAAGCGCCAACACGAGCGACAGGAGAGAGGTGACGGGATCGCGCGCCGGGTGAGACATCGAACCGTTCCGGAGGGGGCATGAGGGCGACCCTGCCCCCTCCGCCTCCGTCACATCGCGGAACGCCCTAGACCCCGAACTGCTTCAGGTGGTGGTCGACGTGACGGTAGGCCCAGCGATGCCAGTCCCCGGGCCGCATCGCCCCGAAGAGGGCGTGGCGTGGCGAGAGCGACGCCGGATCTGCGGCGGCCAGCGCCTCGAGCGACGTGATCGCCCGCTCGAGGTCGGCCGCGAACTCGGCGGGTCGGGTGCCGTCGATCCGCGGATCGACCCCCGGACGCGTCTTGACGCCCTTCGGCCACGGGAACGGGGTGGCAAGCGCGAACCACTTGACCAGGCGCTTCCCCGGTCCGGTCGCGGGCGGCCCCGGCGTGATCCGCGTCCCGGCTACCCCCTCGTGCGCGTCGCCGAGGTGGCAGAGCATCTCGGCCGGCGTCATCGAACCCCAGCGACGCTCGTGCTCGGGGGTGAGGCGGCGAAGCCGGGCGACGAGGCCGGCGAGGACATGCGGATCGGCGATTGTGCGCAGGAGGACCTCGGGGCGGATTCAGGTCACCGGGACGGGACGATCGTCGAGCACCGGCAGGTAGGCGCGCCAGGGCCCGCTCGCCTCACGATACTGCTTGGCGAGCACCCGCGACACCTGCGCGAGGTGCCCGAGGTCGTGCACCGCCCAGGCCGAGAGGAGCTGCCCGAGCGTCACGGTGCCGAACGCGGGATGGGTGGCCGTGCGGGCGAGGGCGGCCTCGTCGATCGGCAGCGTGCGGAGTCGTCCGAGATTGGCGCGCCGCAGCGCGGCGAACTCGTCGAGCAGCTCGACCGTCGTGCGACCCCGGTTGCGCTCGCGGTGGCGGAACCGGTCGTAGGGGCGGAAGGTGCGCTCGGTGCCGTCGCCGAGGATGATCAGCGCCCGTTCCATCCAGTCGGTCTCCTCGCCGTCGATCAGGTGGCCCACCACGTCGAAGGGCGAGAAGGTGTCGCCGCCCTCGTTGGCGTGGAGCCGCGCCTCCGGCAGCCCCCGCAACAGCGCATCGAGCGCAGCGGGCGTGCGCTCGAGGTGGGCGAGCAGCTCGGCGAGGGGTTCGTCGTGCATCAGTTGCCCGGATGGTACTGCCGCTCGGTGTGACCGGTCAGCTGCTCGGGATAGAAGTACACCTCGCGCAGGTCGCCGGCGGCGTAGCGGGCAGCCTGGTCGTTGAAGTGCGGCGACGCCGGGTCGCCGCTCTCGCCGCCCGCCGTCACCGCGCGAGCCCGGAGCCGATCGCCGAACTCCACGACGGCGATGAACGAGTTGCCGCTCGAGCCGTACCACTTCTTCGTGTTGGGATACGGCCGCGCCCCGAACGAGGCCAGCGATCCCCAGACGGCCGAGGTGAACGGCACGGGGATGCTGGGGCCCGCGTCGTCGAAGCGCGAGTCGATCCGGTCGTCGAGCCGCTGGAACCGGTTGATCTCGCCCCAGGGTGTCCGCCACTGGCCGAAATCGGCCGTCAACCGGTCCCGCGCCGCAGCGAGCGACTGCAGCAACACCGCGCCGTCGGCCCGGGTGGCGACATAGTCCTCGGGGTTGATCCCGGCGGCACGCACCTCGCGCCCGAGCCGACGCTGGAGCTCGCCGCCCCAGTAGACGGCCAGCGACGTGGGCACCGAGCCGGCACCCCAGCGAAAGTCCCAGTCGCGCAGCACCGCCACCTGCTCGGCCACGTCGTTGCGGAGCGGATCGTCGGCGCCCGCCGCATCATGCGCCCTGAGCAGCGCCGGCACCATGATCGCGAACGACGGCAGGTAGCTGTCGTAGGCCGCCTCGGTGAGCGACTGCATCGTGAAGTCGTGCCGATCGGCCAGCACCCGCATCGCGTGCAGCCCGCGCATGCTCTCGTTGCGGCCGGTCTCGACGTAGGCCGGGTAGCGTCCGCGCACCGGCGAGTCGGCGCCCGCTGCCGACCAGGGCCAGTTGTTGGAGTTGTACGCCCAGCCGGACGCCGGGTTGATCGCGTTGGGCGACTCGGCGATCGAGAGGAGGCCCCGGTAGTCCGACGATGCGAGCGAGCCGTCGACCGGGCGGGTCCAGTCGAGGGTGGTGTCGCGGCGCGGGATGTAGTTGGAGTGCAGGTAGGCGATGTTCCCCTCGCGGTCCGCGAAGAGGGTGTTGTTCGACGAGTTGGTGTGGAGCTCCATGATCTTCAGGAACTCGGCGAGGTTCCTCGCCTTGGTGCGGCTGTACGACTGGGTCAGGGCGTGGACGGGATCGTTCATCAGCGCGACCGACACCCACCGGTCGCCGTCGCGGCGCACCACCGGGCCGTGCCGCGTGAACTGGGCCGTGAAGGTGCGGGTCGCCATCCGGCCGTCGGCCGCGCGGTAGGGAATGGTGATCCGCCGGGTCACGGTCGGGAGCAGCCGGCCGTCGTAGCGGTAGTAGGCCCCGCTCGGCCGCACCTCCACCGCCTCGAGGAACTCGTCGACGTTGTCCACGCCGCTCGAGGTGTGCATCCAGCCGGCACTGGCGTTGAAGCCCTGGTAGATGAAGAACTGGCCCCACGTGACCGCGCCGTAGGCGTCGAGTCCCTCGTCGCTCGTCATCTGCAGCTCGCTCCGGAAGTAGAACGAGGTGTGCGGGTTGATGAACAGGAGCGCGTGGCCATTGGCGGTGTTGCGCGGCGCGATCGCGATGCCGTTGCTGCCGCCCGGCTCGGGCGGCGGCCCGTCGCCGCCCGGCGCCGGTGGCCCGCCGCGGCGCGCCGGGGCCCCGGAATCGTAGAAGGCCCGCAACGCGAAGGGGCTCACCTGCTCGACGTCGCCGCCGATCGACCCCTCGCTGAACGAGAGCGCCATCCACGGCTCGAACTTCGTGATCACCCGCGGTCGCACCGCCGGATGGCGATACAGGTAGAAGTTGAGCCCGTCGGCCCAGCCGTCCATCAGCGCCCGCAGCCAGTCGGGGCTCTGCCGGTACAGTGCCTGGAGCGTGTCGGCATCGATGAAGAGGCGCTGCCGCAGGTCGGTCCAGATCGCCGACTCCCCCTCGGCCTCGGCGAGGCGGCCGAGCGAGAGCAGGTAGTTGTGCTCGATCCGGTTGAAGTCGTCCTCGGCCTGGGCATAGATCATCCCGAAGACCGCGTCGGCGTCGGTCTTCCCGCGCACGTGGGCGATCCCCCAGTCGTCGCGGGTGATCGTCACGCCCGCGGCCGTCGCCTGCCAGCGGGCGAGGTCGCCGGGCGACTGGGCTTCGAGCGACGGGGACGCGACGAGGGTGGCGACCAGGAACGGGAAGATGCGCTTCATCAGGACTCGCTCGGACGGTGGGAGGACGGGAGGCGGCGCGAGGTGCCGGAAGATGGACGGGAGCACCGGCTCAGGCGAGGGGCG
>CAZKYO010000002.1:0-39667 GCA_964557115.1 uncultured Gemmatimonadaceae bacterium | reverse complement strand
TCCGCGCCGTCCTGGCGCGCGTCGCGGATCCCGGCGGACACGGCCACCGGCGCCCCGCCCTCGCTCACCGCCGCGAGACGCGCCCCCGGCAGGCGGATCGTGCCACGTGCGTTCGGCGGGATCACGGCGGTGACCTCCATGCCGCCGGCCACGCGCCGCCACGCCGACACCGCCAGGCCGTACGGCGTCCGCAACTCGGCTCGCGCCGAGTCGAGGCCGCCACCCGGTTGCGGCTGCACCAGCACGTGGCGATAGCCGGGTTCGGCCGGATCGAGATCGAGTCCCGCCACCACGCGGTACATCCACGAGCCCACGGCACCATAGGCGTAGTGATTGAACGAGTTCATCGACGTGTCCTGGAACGACCCGTCGGGCCGGATGCCGTCCCAGCGCTCCCAGACCGTCGTCGCCCCGCGCGTCACCGGGTAGAGCCACGACGGATAGTCGCGGCGCAGCAGCAGCGTGTACGCCTCGGCGAGGTGTCCGGTGGAGCTCAGCGCGAAGAGCAGGTGCGGCGTGCCGAGGAAGCCGGTGGTGAGGTGGCCGAAGCGGTTGACGTCGTCCGCGAGGCGCTGGCCGATCTCGGCCCGGAGCGCGTCGGGTGCCAGGTCGAACGCGAGCGTGAGCGCGTAGGCGGTCTGCGTGTTGGAGGCGAGCCGTCCCGTGCCGGTCAGGTACTCGCGCTGGAACGCGGTCCGGATCCGCTCGAAGAGGTCGCGATAGCTCCGGGCCTCCGCGTCGCGCCCGAGCACGGTCGCGGCGCGGGAGACCAGGTCCGCCGAGTGGGCGAAGAACGCGGTGCCGAGCAGGTCCTTGTCGGTGGTGGCGCCGGGGTAGTCGGCCGCCGTGCTGTTGAAGGCGAGCCAGT
This sequence comes from uncultured Gemmatimonadaceae bacterium, assembly GCA_964557115.1. Taxonomy (GTDB): domain Bacteria; phylum Gemmatimonadota; class Gemmatimonadetes; order Gemmatimonadales; family GWC2-71-9; genus Palsa-1233. The sequence goes on along the minus strand of CAZKYO010000002.1, from coordinate 38,799 downwards.
CGCCGAAGACCGGGTCCTCGCTCCAGATCAGGTCGTCGCCCGCACGGCCGCGGATGAAGTCGACCCAGCGGCGCATGCTCTCGAATTGCCGCGCCAGGATCGCCGTGTCGCCGTACGCGAGGTACATCTGCCACGGCGCGATCGTGGCGACGTCGCCCCAGCCCGCCGCGGAATGGCGCCGCACCACGTCGGGCACCACCCACGGCACGCTGCCGTCGGCGCGCTGGTCGGCCGCGAGGTCGCCGAGCCACTTGGTGAAGAAGCCGTCAACCTGGTAGTTGAAGGCCGCCGTCGGCGCGAACGCCTGGGCGTCGCCGGTCCAGCCGAGCCGCTCGTCGCGCGCCGGCGTGTCGGTCGGCACGTCGAGGAAGTTGCCGCGCTGTCCCCAGGTGATGTTCTCCTGCAGGCGGTTGAGCAGCGAATCCGACGTGACGAACCGTCCGGTGCGGGGCATGTCGCTGTGCAGCACGATCCCGGTGATCGCCGCGGGGGTCAGTTCGCCCGGGTATCCCTCGATCGCGACGTAGCGGAACCCCATGAAGGTGAAGTGCGGCTCGAACACCTCCTCACCGCCGCCGCCGCGCAAGGTGTACTCGACCTCGGCCTTCGCATCGCGGAGGTTGGCGGTGTAGAACTCCCCCGCGCTGTCGAGCACCTCGGCATGGCGCAGCCGGACCACGGTGCCGCGCGACCCCCGGACCCGGAGCCGCACCCAGCCGACCATGTTCTGCCCGAGATCGGCCACGGTGAGGCCGGCCGGGGTGCGGAAGATCCGGACCGGGACGATCTCCTGGGTGGCGCGGACCGGCGGCCCGACCGGGGCGATCAGCCGCGCGCCGCTGTCCCGCGCCGGCACCACCGACGTCCACGCCGCGTCGTCGAATCCGGGCGCGCTCCAGCCATCCTGCGCGAGCCGCGCGTCGTAGTGCTCGCCGTCGTAGATCGTCGAGGCGCGGATCGGGCCGGCGCTGGCACGTCATCCGGCGTCGGTGGCGACGACCTGGGTGCGGCCGTCGGTGTAGCGGATCACGAGCTGCGCGAGCAGCGCGAGGTGTGATCCGTAGAGGTTGCGATTCTGCACCCAGCCGAGCCGGCTCCGGTACCATCCGTCGCCGAGAATGGCGCCCAGGACGTTCGCGCCGGGGCGGAGCATCGCGGTGACGTCGTACGTCTCGTACTGGAGTCGCGTGGTGTAGCTGGTCCAGCCGGGGGTGAAGTGGCGGTCGCCCACGCGCACGCCGTTGAGCCACGGCTCGTTGAGTCCGTGCGAGGTGATGTAGAGCCGCGCCGCCGCCACCCGGCCCTGCACGGTGAAGCTGCCGCGCAGCATCGGTGCGGGAAGCCCCGGCACCGTGTCGCCCGCCAGCGCCGGGTCGATCCATGCGGCGTGCCAGTCCCCCGGCTCGAGCAGGCCGGTCTCCCACCAGGTCGGTGCGCTCCACGCACTGGGCTTGCCGTCGGCCTCCCAGATCCGCACGCGCCACCAGTAGCGCGTCGCCGATCGCAGCGGCGTGCCGGCGTACGGCACGAGGACGGACGTCCCCGAGGCGACCCGGCCGCTCGCCCCGGCGAGCGCGCGACCGCGGCGGAGATCGGCCTCGCTCGTGGCGACCTGCACCTCGTACGCGGACTGCGCCACCCCGCGGGCATCGCTGGCGAGCTGCCACGAGAGTCTCGGGGTGCGCGCGTCGATGCCGAGCGGCGTGGTGCGGAACTCGGTCGTGAGCGCCACCACGGTTGTCGCGGGGCGCGCCGGCTGGGCGGCAAGCACGGCGAGGGAGAGCAGCGCGGCAACGGTCATCGTGGCGGTTCCGGACGCGGGTCGTCGCGCAGGATGGCGTACCGGACGATGTCCTCGAACCGGCCGCCCTTGAGGTAGTGGCGCCGGGAGACCCCCTCCAGGATCATCCCGACCTTCTGCATCACGCGCCCCGAGGCGGGGTTGCGCGAGAAGTGCGACGCGTGGATCCGCTCGAGGCCGAGGGTGTCGAAGCCGAACGCGACCATCGCGACCGACGCCTCGGTCGCGTAGCCCTGGCCCCAGTGGGGCACCCCGATCCAGTAGCCGAGCTCCGCGCGACGATGGCGCTCCAGGCGCAGGCCGACGGCACCGACCAGGGAGTCGTCGGGGAGCGTGATCGCGAACGTCGCGAGCTTTCCCTCCCGCCACAGCGGCTCGTGAGTCGCGATCCACTCCTCGGCCATCCCGTCCTCGTAGGGATGCGGGATGTTGGCCGTGGTGTCGGCGACCTCGAACGCGCCGCAGAGGCGCTGCACCATCGCGGCATCGGCGAGGCGGAACGCCCGCAGGACGAGACGGGGAGTGGTGAGCACGGGGAACGACGGCATCACGGAAGGTACCCCGCAGGGATCGCCGGACAACGCCGACGTCAACGGGGGTCCAGCACCACCGTGAGCCGGCGCGCCCCCTGGGCGCCGATCACCAGCGCCCGCTCGATGTCGGCGGTCTTGGACGGGCCGCTCAGGAACCACCAGCATCCGGCCGCGACCGGCAGTTCGCGGATCGCCTCGTGCATCGTCGCGACGAGGGCCCCGGCCGGCACGACAAGCACGAGGTGCTCCGGCAGCACGATGTCGGTCCGTGCCGCGAGGTCCGCCGCATCGACGAGCACGGCGCCGTTTTCGGCCACCGCGAGGCGGCCGCGGACCACCTGGACCGGATGTCCGGCATCGGCGGCGATCCGTTGCAGTGCATCGGACAGCGACGCACCTCGCTCGAGGACGATTCCCTGTCCGCCCACCGACTCGAGTGCGCGCACGAAGGCGGCGGCCGAAGCGCCGCCGATCGGCGCCTCCCCGCGGTACGCCACGGCGGGCTCCGGGGGCACCGCCGCGGCGCGGATCGCGGCCAGGATCGTCTCGCGTGCGTTCACTCGAGCCGCCCCTCGCGGCGGGCCCACTCGCGGAACGACTCGGTCGGCATCACCGGCAGGGCGCGGCCCGGGCGACTCCAGCGATTCAGGCGTCCCCTCGTGAGGAAGGCCGGTAGCCTGCCCGCCACCCGGCGGACCCGACGGCCCAGCCGATCGAAGCGCGCCCGGTCGGCGAGGACCCTCCCGAGCCATCGGAGCGCGACGCCGCGCCACCGCGGCTGGGCACCGGCCGCGACCACCCTTTCGCGCCACGCGAGCAGCTGGCCGGGAAGGTCGATCCTGACCGGGCAGACGTCGCCGCACGAGCCGCAGAGGCTCGACGCGAACGGCAGCGCGGCATGTCGCTTGAGGTCGATCCCTGGCGCGAGGATCGCGCCGATCGGCCCGGGGATCACGTGGCCGTAGCTGTAGCCGCCGGTGCGGCGGTACACCGGGCAGGTGTTGAGGCACGCCCCGCAGCGGATGCAGTGCAGCGCCGAGCGCATCGCGGCGTCGGCAAGGCGCGCGGTGCGGCCGTTGTCCACCAGCACCACGTGCATCGCCGCGCCGGCGCGCGGCGCCGTGACGTGGGTGGTGTACACGGTGATCGGCTGGCCGGTCGCGCTCCGCGCCAGCAGCCGCAGCAGCACCGCGAGGTCGTCCCGCGAGGCGATCACCTTCTCGATCCCGACGCAGGCGACGTGCAGCGGCGCCGAATGCATGCCGAGGTCGGCGTTGCCCTCGTTGGTGCAGACGACCACGCCGCCGGTCTCGGCCACCAGCGCGTTGGCACCCGTGATCGCGGCGTCGGCGTGCCGGAGCGCGTCGCGGAGGTGGACGCGGGCTGCGTCGGCGAGCGCACCCGGCGACGACTCGCCGGCCGGCGTGCCGAGGACGCGGTGGAACAGCGCACCGACCTCCTCCTTCTTCCAGTGGATCGCCGGCGCCACGATGTGCGACGGACCCTCGCCGGCCAGCTGCACGATCCGCTCGCCGAGGTCGGTGTCCACGACCTCGATCCCGGCCGCCTCGAGGTGCGGGTTGAGGCCGCACTCCTCGGTGAGCATCGACTTGCTCTTCGCGACGCGGCGCACTCCCGCCCCCTGGAGGAGGTCGAGCACGATCCGGTTGTGCTCGGCGGCGTCGCGCGCCCAGTGGACGGTCACGCCGTTCGCGGTGGCGCGTGCCTCGAAGGCCTCGAGCAGCTCGGCGAGCCGTCCCATCGCGTGCGCCTTGAGCCCTGCCCCCGCCGCGCGGAGCGCCTCCCATTCCGGCATCGCCGTGCCGCGGTCGCGGGCCTCGCGCATGTACCAGAGGGCGGCATCGTGCCAGGCGGCCCGTTCCGGGTCGCGCAGGAACGCACGGGCGGCGGCCGGATGCGCGCCGCTCACCGGGTGGCCTCCTCGAGCAGCTCGGCGACGCTGAGGCACCGCACCGCGGTTCCCCGGTGCCGGGCGATCCCCTCGAGATGGAGCAGGCACGACGGATCGCTGCTCACCAGCACCTCGGCGCCCGCGGCGACCACGCCCGCGAGTCGATCGCGGCCCATCGCGACCGACACCTCCGGCTCGTCGGTGGCGAAGATCCCGCCGAAGCCGCAGCACTCGTCGAGGCGCGCCGGGGTCACCAGCTCGATCCCGTCGAGGGTGGCGAGCAGCCCGTGCATCGGCCCGCCGACCGGCTCGTGGCGCTCGGTGCTGCCGCCCAGGCGAAGGCCACGCTGGGCGTGGCAGCCGAGGTGCATCGCCACCGTGTGCGGGAAGCGTCCGGCGAGCCGCGGTCGGCCGAGCGGACCCGCGATGAACTCGCATAGCTCGTGGGTGACGCGCGCGGCGTGCGCCCCGGCGTCCCCGGTGTCGAGATGGGGGAGGTGGTTGCGCACGTGCTGCGTGCAGCTCCCCGAGGGCATCACCACCGCATCGAATGCGGTGGCGCAGTGCGCCCAGTGGCCGGCGGCAGCGGTCGCGGCCCGGCGCGCCCCGGCGGTGTGCATCGGCTGGCCGCAGCACGGGGCGTCGAACGCCAGCGACACCTCGCACCCCAGCCGCTCGAGCAGCGTGAGGGCGGCGCGCGCGGCCTGGGGTCGCAGCTGGTCGACGAAGCACGGCACCGCCAGCGCCACGCGCATCAGGCGGTCACGGCTGGCCGTCGAGGTCGAAGATCCGCTCCATCGGGACCCACTTCTGGCCCGGGTCCGCCCACGGCAGCGGCTGCTGGAAGCGCCACATCAGCGCCTCCCATTCCGCCACCTTCGGGTTGGCGGCGTCGGCGGCGGCCTTGGCCGCCGGGTCGAACCGCTCGTCGGTCTCCATCACCATGAAGAGGCGGTTGGCCGATCGCCAGATCTCCATGCCGGTGATCCCGGCCTCGCGGATGCTGGCGGCGATCTCGGGCCAGATCTGCTCGTGGAGACGGACGTACTCGGCGATCAGGGCCGGATCGTCCCGCAGGTCGAGCGCCAGGCACGCGCGCCGCGTCATGATGCCACCGCCAGCGTGTGGCGGTGGCCCCGCAGCGCGAAGTGCAGCACCACGAGGTAGCAGAGCACCGGCACCCAGAACGCCGCCTGGATGCCGCCGGCGTCGGAGATCGCGCCCATCACCGCCGGGATGATCGCGCCGCCGACGATGCTCATCACGATCAGCGACGACGCGAACTTGGTGTCCTCGCCCAGGCCGTCGATCGCGAGCGCGAAGATGGTCGGGAACTGGATCGCGTGGAACAGCCCGAGCAGCACGACCATCCAGACCGCCGCCGCCCCCGATCCCGTCGCGGCGAAGCCGCCGGCCACGGCCCCGAGCGCGGCCACCGCCGCCAGCAGCCGCGGCGCGGGGATCCGGGTCATCACCAGCGAGCCGAGCACCCGCCCGGCGAGGAAGCCGACCAGGTGCCACTTGAGGAAGCCCGCCGCCACCCGCTCCCCGGTCCCCGGCATGGCGTGCTGCACGAAGCGGATCACGAACGAGGCGACGCCGACCTGCGCCCCGACGTAGCAGAACTGCGCCAGCACGCCGCGGCGGAGGTGCGCGTGGCGCCACGCCGCTCGCAGGCTCCCGCCCCCGCCGACGCCCGGCTCCCGCACCTCCGGGAGTCGCGTGAACGCGATCATCATCCCGACGAGCAGGAAGATCGCGGTGATCACGAGGTACGGCGCCTTGACGCCCGCCGCCTCGGTCGCACGCCACGTCTCGATCGCCGCCGGGGTCATCGCGGTGAGCTCCGCCGGCGAATGCTCCACACCGCTCAGGATGAACCGGGCGCCGAGGATCGGCGTGATCATCGCCCCGAGGGCGTTGAATGTCTGGGCGGTGTTGAGCCGCCGGGCCGCGCTGCCCGCCGGGCCGAGCACCGTGACATAGGGGTTCGCCGCCACCTCGAGGACGCACTGGCCGCACGCCATGACGAAGAGCGCCAGCAGGAAGGCCGGATACCAGCGCGCCGAGGCCGCCGGCTGGAAGAGGAGGGTGCCCGCCGCGCACACCGCCAGCCCCACCAGGATCCCGCGGCGGTAGCCGAGCCGCCGCATCAACCAGCCGGCCGGCAGCGCCATCAGGAAGTAGCCGCCGAAGAACGCCGTCTGGATCAGCGACGACTGGAAGTCGCTGAGGTCGAGCGCCTTCTTCAGGTGGGGGATCAGGATGTCGTTGAGGTTGACGCCGATCGCCCAGAGGAAGAAGAGCGACGTGACCAGGATCAACGGCACGAGGTAGCGGCGCTCGGTGAGCGGCGCGCGGTCAGCGGCCATCGGGGCTCCGGCGTGGGATGGGAGGCCGCCCGTTCACGACAGGGCGCGGTCGAGGTGCACGTAGCCACCGTCGACGTGGACGTGCTGGCCGGTGACGTGCCCGGCGCGCGGCGAGAGGAGGAAGCACGCCATCGCGGCGATCTCCTCCGCAAGGGTCATCCGGTGGCCCAGGGGGATGCGGGCCAGGATCGCCGCCTCGCGCGCCGCGGGATCGGGAAAGGTGTCGAGCCACTGCCGGTAGAGCGGCGTCATCACCTCGGCCGGCACGATCGCGTTGACCCGGATCCCGTCGCCCGCCAGCTCGGCGGCCCATTCGCGCGTCAGGGCGAGGATGGCGCCCTTGGCCGCCGCGTAGCCGGACGTGCTGCCCTGCCCGGTGAGCGCGACCTTGCTGGCGATGTTGAGGATCGTGCCGCGCGCGGCGCGCAGCGCCGGCAGCGCGTGGTGGGCGATGTCGTAGTAGTGGTGCAGGTTGGCGGCGAGCGACGCGCGGAAGCGTTCGGGATCGCCCGCCGCCAGGCCGACGCCGTCGTTCACCCCGGCGTTGTTCACCACCGCGTCGAGGCGACCGTGCGCGGCGACCGCCCCGTCCACGGCCGCGCGGCACGCGGCCGGGTCGGTGAGGTCGGCGATCGCCGGCTCGGGCAGCGAGAGCTCGCGGGACAGCGCCAGCGCCGCGTCGCGGTCGCGGTCGACGATCACCGGCCGGGCCCCCTCGGCATCGAGCGCACGCACGATCGCCGCGCCGATTCCCTTGGCCCCGCCGGTGACCAGCACGACCCGGCCGTCCAGTTCGAGCTGCACTCACCCCTCCAGTCGATAGGCGCGGCGCGCGGTGTCGCCGAGGATGGCGGCGCGCGCCTCGGCGTCGAGTTGCTCGGTCCATCGGAACACGACGTCCGCGACACGCGCGTAATCGGCGGCAAGGAGGCAGACCGGCCAGTCCGATCCGAACATCAGTCGCCCGGCGCCGAAGGCCTCCAGCGCGGTGTCGAGCACCGGTTCCAGGTCGCTCGCCTGCCACGAGGCGGTCCGCACCTCGGTCACCAGCCCCGACAGCTTGCAGCAGACGTGGTCGTGGCGTGCGAGGCGACGAAAGCCGTCGCGCCAGGCCGCCATCCCTTCGCCGCCGATCGGCGGCTTGGCGCAGTGATCGAGGACGAGGCGCGTGCCCGGCACCCGCGCGGCCAGTCGCTCCGCCGCCGGCAGCTGGTGCGGGTAGACCAGGATGTCGTAACTGTAGCCCCGGCGCCCGAGCTCGGTAATGCCGGCCACCACGGCGTCCCGCACCAGGAAGTCGGCCGGTTCGGCTTGCGCGATGTGGCGGAAGCCCTTGAGCCGGGTTGCGTCGGCCCGGCGATCGAGGCGGGCGGCGAGGTCGTCGGCACGCAGGTCCACCCAGCCGACGACGCCGAGGATGGCGGGATGCCGCGCGGCGAGCCCGAGCAGGAAGTCGGTCTCCGCCTCCGACTGGTCGGCCTGCACCGCGACGATCCCGGTCACCCCGGCGGCCGCGAGGGCCGGCGCGGCGTCGGACGGCAGGTAGTCGCGGCGCAGCACGCCCATTGCCTCGGTGATCCAGGCGTCGCGCACCGGGTCGAATTGCCAGTAGTGCTGGTGCGCGTCGATCACCGGCGTCACGGGTCGCGTCGGTCCCAGGCGACGATTCGCTGCCGCGCCGTGCCGAGGCCGTCGATGGAGAGCTCGACCACGTCGCCGTCGGCGAGGTACCGGGGCGGATCCAGTCCGAGGCCGACCCCGGCCGGCGTGCCGGTGCTGAGCACGTCACCGGGCAGCAGCGTCATGAACTGCGAGGTGTAGCTCACGAGCCGGGCGACGCCGAAGACCATCTCCGCCGTGCTGCTCGACTGCATCACCGTGCCGTTCACGGTGAGCCGCAAGCCGAGCGCCGAGGGATCGGGCACCTCGTCGGCCGTCGCCAGCCATGGCCCGATCGGGGCGAAGGTGTCGCAGCTCTTCCCCTTGAACCACTGCCCGCCGCGGTGCAGCTGGAAGTCGCGCTCCGAGTAGTCGTTGTGGAGGGCATAGCCGGCCACGTGGTCCATCGCGTCGGACTCGGACACGCGCGTCGCGCGCCGGCCGATCACGACGGCGAGCTCGACCTCCCAGTCGGTGGCCGTCGAGCCCGGCGGCAGCACCACGGCGTCGAACGGCCCGGCCAGCGACGAGGTCGCCTTGGCGAAGAGGATTGGCTCCTCGGGGATCGGCGCACCGGTCTCCCGCGCGTGATCGCGATAGTTGAGGCCGACGCACACGATCTTCGATGGTCGCGCGATGCACGACGCCCAGCGCACCGACTCGGGCACCGCCGGCAGCACGCGCCCCGGCTCGGCGAGCCACGCGGCAAGGCGCCCCGGCCCGTCGCTGCCGAGGAACGCCTCGCCCCAGTCCTCGCCGAAGGCCGAGGCGTCGAGGCGACGGCCGCCGGCGTCGAGGACGCCTGGTCGCTCGTCGTCGGCCGGGCCGAAGCGGATCAGCCGCATCGCTCAGCCATGCAGGCGGAGGAATCCGCCGTCGATCGGATAGTCGCTACCGGTGATGAACCCGGCCTCGTCGCTCGCGAGGAACCGCGCCAGCGACGCGATCTCCTCCGGCTGCCCCATCCGGCCGATCGGCTGCGTCGCGGCGAGCTTCGCGAACATCTCCGCCTCGCGACCGGGGTAGTTCCTGGCCAGGTAGCCGTCCACGAACGGAGTGTGCACTCGGCCCGGGGAGATGCTGTTGCAGCGGACGCCGTGCGCCACGTAGTCGCGCGCCACCGACATCGTCATCGCCAGCACCGCGCCCTTGGTCATCGCGTAGCCGAAGCGGTCGGCGAGCCCCGCCGATCCCGCAACCGAGGCGAGGTTGAGGATCACGCCCTGGCGGCGCGCCGCCATCCCGCCGATCACGGCCCTGGTGCAGAGGAAGACACCGCGCACGTTGATCCGGAACAGGCGATCGAAGTCCTCGGTCGGGGTGCCCTCGACGTTGCCGACGAAGCCCACGCCCGCGTTGTTGACGAGGATGTCGACCGGTCCGTCGAGCGCACCGAAGGCGGCGGCGACCGCGTCGGCATCGCTCACGTCGCAGGGGTGCGGCGTCGCGCCGGCGCCGAGTTCGGCGGCCGTGGCGGTCACCGCCCCGTGATCGATGTCGAGGCAGCGGACCTTGGCGCCGGCACGGAGGAACTCGGCCGCGATCGCCCGTCCGATGCCGCTGGCGGCCCCGGTGACGACGGCGACGCGGCCGTCGAGGCGGAACGGTTCGCTCACAGTGACACCCCCCGCTTCCACGGGATGAAGTCCCATTGCCCGAGCCGTTCCGCGGCGCTCAGGTACCGTCCGCTGGCCGTCTCGATCACCAGGTCGAGGATCCGCTCCCCCATCTCGGCCAGCGTCGCCTCGCCCGACAGGACCGGGCCGCAGTCGAGGTCGATCACGTCGGGCATCCGCTCGGCGAGCGGCGTGTTGGTGGCGAGCTTGAGCACCGGTGCCACCGGATTGCCGGTCGGGGTGCCGAGGCCGGTGGTGAAGAGGATCGCCGTGGCGCCGGCCGCCGCGAGCGCGGTCGTCGACTCGACGTCATTGCCGGGCGTGCAGAGGAGCCCGAGGCCCGGCAACTCGGCGCGCTCGGGATAGTCGAGCACCTGGGTGACCGGTGCGGTGCCGCCCTTGCGGGCCGCGCCGGCCGACTTCATCGCGTCGGTGAGCAGGCCATCGCGGATGTTGCCGGGCGACGGGTTCATCTCGAAGCCCGAGCCGACGGCCCGCGCCCGCGCATCGTAGGCGCGCATCAGGTCGTTGAAGCGGCGCGCCAGTTCGGGGCGGGTGCACCGCTCCACCAGGTCCTGTTCCGCGCCGAGGAGCTCGGGGAACTCCGAGAGGATGCTGGTGCCGCCGAGCGCGGCGATCAGATCCGACGCGTGCCCCACGGCGGGGTTGGCGGAGATCCCGGAGAAGCCGTCGGAACCGCCGCATTCGAGGCCCACCGACAGCGCCGCAAGCGGCGCGGGCTCGCGTCGGGACCGGTCGGCATCGGCCAGGCCGGCGAGGGTCGCCTCGAGCGCCGCGCGCATCAGGGCGTCCTCGGTGCCGAGGCGCTGCTGCTCGAACACGTGCAGTGGCCTGGCGAACGCGGCATCGCGGCGGGCGATCTCCTCGCGCAGCAGGGCCACCTGCGCGTGCTGGCAGCCAAGCGAGAGGACGGTCGCCCCGGCGACGTTGGGATGGACGAGGTACCCCGCGAGCAGGCCGCAGAGCGCCCGGGCGTCCTCGCGCGTCCCGCCGCAGCCGCCCGCATGCGTGAGGAAGCGGATGCCGTCGACGTGGCGGAAGGGTCGCTCGGGCAGGGCTGCCGGAAGTCCATCGAAGGGATCGGCATCTCCTGCCTCGCCCGTGGCGCGACGGCGGAGCAGTTCGCGGACCGCGAGCCGGTGCCGGTCGGGCCGCGCATAGCCCAGTTCGGCCTCGAGCGCGGCCTGCATCGCCTGCACGTTGCGGTTCTCGCAGAAGACGAGCGGCAGCACCAGCCAGAGGTTCCGGGTGCCGAAGCGTCCGTCGGGACGCGCGTAACCGTCGAAGGTGCGGCCCGCGAAGCGGGCGACATCGGGCGGCGACCACGGCCGCCCGACCGCCGCGTCGAGGTCGAGGGGCGTGGCGGCGTGCGCGGTGTTGGCCAGGGTGAGCGCAGATCCTTGCGGGATCGCGCGCGTCGCCCGACCGACGAGGAGCCCGTACATCACCACCGGATCGCCGGCCGCGAGGTCGGCCAGCGTGACCTTGTGCTTGGCCGGCACCTTCGTCGCGAGGGTCACCGCGGTGCCATCGGCGTCGAGCACGTCACCGGGATTCGCGTCGGCGAGCGCCACGAGGACGTTGTCGTCGGGATGGATGCGGAGTGCCCGGTGCGGCATCTCGCCTCGTGATCGGGTCAGCGGCCGTGGGGAGTGCCGAAAGGTAGCGTGGCCGGGGCCTGCGGAACCGGGTGGCATGTCGTCTCGTCACGCCCGAGCCGGGGGCCGATCCCTGCGATGGCCGGTGGAGTGTCTCGTCGTGTCCCCCGGCCCACGGGCGCACCTCGACGACACGCCACCCGGTTCCCCGCCCCTGCCCCGAGGGTGGTGCGCACGTCGTCGCGCCTACGGTGCGACGACGTACGCCTCCATCGCGAAGTACTCGGCGAGGCCGAGGCGATCGAGGATCGCCGCCGTCTCCTTGTTGCGATGTTCCACGCGCTGCCAGAACTCGCGGTCGTCCTGGCCGGGAAACGGCGCGGAATCCTTCTGGCTCTGGTGCTTGAAGATCGCCTGGATCTTGAGCCGCAGTTCCTCCTGGGCCAGCGGCACCAGCCAGGTCGCCTCGGTCACCGGCCACTCCTGCCAGGCGCCGCGGTAGAGCCAGACCTCCGGTCGGCTGGTCCCGGCCGGATACGCCTCGTCGAGCGCGGCGTCGATCGCGTCCTTGCACAAGCGGTGGGTGCCGTGCGGGTCGCTCAGGTCCCCCGCCACCAGCACGAGGTCGGGCTGCACCTCTTCGAGCAGGGCGCGCACGATCGCGACGTCGGCCGGGCCGATCGGGTCCTTCTTCACCTTGCCGGTCTGGTAGAACGGCAGGTCGAGGAAGCGGGCGCCCTCGCGCGGGATTCCCAGCGTCTCGATGCCGCTGACCGCCTCCGCCTCGCGGATGATCCGCTTCAGGTCGAGCACCTCCTCGGTGTCGATCTGGCCGGGCTGCTTGGCCTCGAGGAAGGCGCGGATCCGGGCCGCGAGCGAATCGACCCGGCGGCGGGCGAGGTGCTCGTCGGCGGCGAGCCGCTCGAGGACCTCGACGTAGCGGCGCACGTCGTGGTCGAAGACGGCGATGTTGCCGCTGGTGCAGTAGCCCACCACGATCCGGTTGCCGTTGAGCTGCAGCTTGCGCAGGATGCCGCCGGCCGAGATGACGTCGTCGTCGGGGTGGGGCGAGAAGCAGATCACCGTGCTCGCCTTGGGCAGCTTGCTGCGGCCGCGGATCCGGGCGCCGAGGGCGTTGAACGCCTTGCCGTTGACCACGCCGGCCTCGCCGTGCCGAGCCAGCAGCGGGCCGAGGTGGTGCTCGGTGTAGTCGTGCTCGGTGAGCTTGAGGATCGCCTTGCCAGCGGCGAGCGAGAGCCAGACCACCGCCTTGAGCTCCAGCGCCGGCGTCCACGCCACTTCGTCGAGCAGCCACGGGGTGGCGACCCGGGTGAGGTCCGCGGCGGCGGCCTGATCGGCGTAGATCGTCGCCGCCGGATGCCGCTGCAGGAACGTCGCGGCCACCGCGTGGTCCACGTCGCCCTCCACCGCGCGGCGCAGGATTCCCGCCTTGTGCTCGCCGGTCGCGAGCAGCAGGATCTCGCGCGCCTCGAGGATGGTGGCGACGCCCATCGTCACCGCGTGCCGCGGCACGTGCTGCTCCCCGAAGAAGTCGGCCGCCGCATCGCGGCGCGTGATCGTGTCGAGGGTGACGAACCGGGTGCGCGACTCCGCGCCGGAGCCGGGCTCGTTGAAGCCGATGTGGCCGGTCTTGCCGATGCCGAGGAGCTGCAGGTCGATGCCGCCCGCCTCGCGGATCATCCGCTCGTACTGCGCGCACGCGTCGGCCACCGCCTCGCGCGGCAGGTCGCCCTGCGGCACGTGGCAGCACGCCGGGTCGAGGTCGACCAGGTCGAACAGGTGCTCGCGCATGAAGCGGTGGTAGGAGTGCAGCGAGTCGGGTGCCATCGGCCAGTACTCGTCGAGATTGAACGTCTCGACGTTGGCGAACGAGAGTCCCTCCTCGCGGTGCATCCGGACCAGCTCGCGGTACACGCCGACGGGCGTGGATCCGGTCGCCAGGCCGAGCACCGCCCGCCGCCCCGCTGCGGCCCGCTCGCGGATCAGCCGCGCGATCCGCTCGGCGACGGCGCGCGCCAGGGCGTCGGGCGGATCGAGGATCTCGACGGGAAGCCGCTCGAGACGACGCAAGGGATCCAGGACCGGGCTCCGGGGTGGGGGAACGCCTGAACTTACAACGATGGGCGGTGGACGATGGACGACGGACACTGCCCCCTTCAGGCCCCCTTCGTCGACCCCGGGATCGACGGCCGGTCGTCAGGACGCGTTCTCGTCCGTCGTTTCTCGACTATCGCGGCACGCAGGCCCAGTCGGCGGTGATCGGATTGGTCCAGCCGTCGTAGCGCAGGCGCCAGCGTCCGTCGCCGCCGCGTTGCCAGATCACCGTGTAGCAGCCGCTGCTCCACTCCCCCGCCACGCCGTCTCGACGTCCCTGGGAGTGCCAGCGACCGATCTCCAGCACCACGTCGCTGGCGAGGCGCTCGCGGTAGTTGGCCTCGAGGCGATGCCCCACGGTGTTCCCGGCGGCAATGCCGGCCCAGAAGGCGCGCACCCGCCCGGTGCCCACCAGCACGCCACCCGCCGGGGGATGGAGCACGGCATCGGCCGTGTACATCGCCGGGATCGCCGCGGTGTCGCCCGCCATCACCGCGGCGGAGAAGCCGGCGTTCGCCGCGTCGAGCGCCTCAGCGGTGCGACGGTCGACGGTGTCGGCCGGCATCAGCGGCGACGTGGCGAGGAGCGCGAGAGTGAGGAGGAGCATCGGTTGTCTCCGGTCAGCGAGGGTCTCGAGCGCTACGAGGAGCAAGGATCCCGGTTTCAGCGCCCGGCCACTCGCGACGAGGGACCGGTGAGGGGTGACCGGTCACGAGTCGCCTCACGGCCCCAGCATCTCGCCCAGCGGCTTGAGCGGCTCGATCCGGTCGGCGGCGACCTTGAGGCAGGCGGTGAGCGGCACGGCGATGATCGCGCCGGTGACGCCCCAGAGCCAGCCCCAGAAGAGCAGTCCCCCGAAGATCGCGACCGGGTTGAGCGGCAGCTTGCGCCCCAGCAGCATCGGGGTGATCACGTTCCCCTCGAGCAGGTTCACGCCGAAGAAGGAGCCCGCCGCGATGAAGGCCTGGCCCGGCTGGTCGAACGACACCAGCCCCGCGAGCAGGATCACCGCGATCGTGATCACCGCGCCGAGGTACGGGATGAAGTTGAGCACGCCCGCCACCACGCCCCACAGCGCGGGATTGGGCATCCCCACCAGCTTCATCAGGCCGAACGTCACCAACCCCACGCCGATGTTGATCGAGGTCGAGAGCGTCAGGTAGCGCGACATCTGCTGCTGCATCTCGGTGATCACCTCGGCGAAGCCGGCCAGGTGCCGGTCCGGGATCATCCGGTCGAGCTTGTCGCGGAAACGGCCGGCGGTGGCGAGCAGGAAGAAGGTGAGGAAGACGACCGTCGCGAGCGCGCCCACGAACGCCGCCGTGGTGCCGGAGAGCTTCTGGAAGAGTCCCCCCGGCGGCGACTGCGCCGTGCTCCGTCGCGAGGCGTTCGTGGCGCCCTGGGCGACCTCCTCGACCTTCTGGGCCGTCTGCTGGATCTGCTCGATCGGCTTGGTGAGCTTGCGGATCTTCCGTTGCGCCTGGGTCAGGGTCTGCGGCGCATCCTCCAGCCAGTTGGCCGCGGGCCCCGAGAGCATCACGACCACGGTGGCGGTCGTGCCGACCACGGCGAGCATCACCAGTCCCGCCGCGACGCCGGCGGGCAGCCGCCGCCGGACCAGCCAGGCGACGACCGGGGCCAGCGTCAGCGCCAGCAGGCCGGACAGCAGGACCGGCAGGACGAGCGACGAGCCGACCCGGAGCGCCGCGATCAGGGCGAGGACGAAGAGGCCGATGTTGGCCCAGCGGGCGGTGACGACCGGGAGGCGCGGTGCGGAGGGTGTCATGGGGCATAGCTACCGCCGGAACACCTCGCCGGTTCCCGCCGCCGGGCGATGCGGGAACCCGGGTCAGGCGCCCCGGCGTATCAGGAATGGGGAGACCGACAACCACCCACCGCGGAACGGAGAGACGGCCATGGGATGCAACATGTCGAGTACCGATCGGATGCTGAGGGTCGTCGCGGGGATCGCGCTGCTCGCCCTCGGCTGGGGCGGCGTGGTGGGCGGGACGCTCGGCACCGTCTTCAAGTGGCTCGGATTCGTGCCGCTCCTGACCGGGCTGCTGACCTACTGTCCGGTGTACTCCCTGATCGGCTACAACGGCTGCAACAAGGCGACGCGGTAGCGCGCCGCGGCTACGGCCGCTCGAAGGTCATCGTCAGCCCGCGACGGCAGCTCTCGCAGCCGCGCTCGATCGGCCCGGTGGCAGTGCGATAGCCGATCCCGCCGCCGAGGGAATTGGGGGCACCGCACTTGGGGCACGGCGCGCGGATCGGCGCGAGCCGTGCCACCGAGCCGGCCTGTCGCACCGCCACCGCGATCCCGACCAGCAGGATCAGGGGAATCCCCACCAGGTGCACGATCGGGATCGGGATGATCGATGCCGCCGCGAGCAGCGACAGGCCAAGCACGCCTAGGGCCCTGAGCGCCCGCTGCCCGGGGCCGAACACCCGCAGTCGCCCTGGCGTGCGCGTGGGTTCCGCCCCCGGACTCGCGAGGACAACGACCACCGGATCGCCCTGCTTCCCTTCGCTGCTCACCACGACTCCCTGTTGAATCCGATCGAGCCGAGGGCCGGATTGTCGCGCTGAAAGCGTCGCGACTCCCCTTCACCCTTCACCCTTCACCCTTCACCGATCGCTACCCGTCACGCCTCGCGCCGTTCCGCCCGCGCCGACTCGGTGAAGAACACCACCGCCGTCGCCACCCAGAGCGGGATGTCGCCGATCACCTTCATGATCAGCCCCGCGAGCTGGATGTCCTGGTTGGCGCTGAAGCCGATCCACACCCGCGGCGCGAGTTCGTAGATCTCGTAGAGCGGCCAGGTACTGAAGACCATCATCATCGCGGGGATGGTCGGCATGATCGTCGACCCGAACAGGTAGCCCATCTTCGGGAACATCCCGAGTCGCCGGAAGGCCGGCGGACCGAGGACCGGCCACCAGAGCACCATGCCGCCGAGGAACCACGACAGGTCGATCACCATCGAGCCCAGCTGCGTGGCCATCGCGCCGTCGACCAGCCGCGGGAAGTGCGTGGTGACGACGATCGCCCAGTAGAGCAGCAGCCCGGGCAGCGCGCGGGCCTGGAAGTCGAGCAGCCGGCGCCGGAGGGTGCCCTCGGGCGCGAGTCGGTCCCATCCCTCGGGCGGGATCGCCTTGAGCATCGCCGGGCCGACCACCAGCGTCAGCAGCAGGAACTGGATCGTGTGCGCCGTCGCGAGATAGCCGGCGCCGAGCTTGCCGAGCGGCCAGTCGAGCGTCACCTGCAGTGCCAGCCACGCCAGCGCGAACCACCCGCACGGCCGCCGCGTCCACCGACGACCGATCCACCACCACCCGGCGGCGAGCAGCAACAGGAAGAGATGGATCCCGGGGTACCACTGCCAGGCCCAGGTCCACGGCAGGCCGGTCGCCGCGCACCACCACTGGACCGCGCTACCCACCGAACCCGACCAGCAATGGCAGGTCGTGCGCCCAGTCGCGCTGGCGCGTGCCGGCGGGGTACCAGACGCGGGCCATCCCGTCGGCCGTGACGGCGATCACCTGCGCCGCGTGGCCGACCGCGTAGCGTCCGTCGGGACCGATGCTGTCCTTGACCGCCGGCGACAGCCCGAAGCCGAGCTCGGCCGCGCGGATCAGCGAGTCGCTGCCGCCCAGCCCGATGAAGCGTCGGTCGAACTGCTGCACGTACGC
Source organism: uncultured Gemmatimonadaceae bacterium (assembly GCA_964557115.1). Classification (GTDB taxonomy): domain Bacteria; phylum Gemmatimonadota; class Gemmatimonadetes; order Gemmatimonadales; family GWC2-71-9; genus Palsa-1233. The sequence continues at coordinate 21,476 of CAZKYO010000002.1, read as the reverse complement.
GCGCAGCCGGGGGAACGAGTCGCGGGCCGGGTCGGTGGTGACGAAGATCACCTGCACCTGGCGCTGCACGTCGTCGGGCATCTTGTCGAGCACGGCGGCGAGGTTGGCGAGATGCACCGGGCAGATGTCCGGGCAGTTGGTGTAGCCGAAGAAGACGAGCGACACCTTCCCGCGGGTCGCCGCCTGGAGGTCGAACGGCGTCCCGTCGGTGCCGGTGAGGACCACCGCGGGGACCGCGGTCGGCGTGACGACCTCGGCGCCGACGAAGCCCGATGGCGACAGTTCCTGTTCGGGGGCGTGGCAGGCGCCGGCGAGCGCGGCGAGGAGGGCGAGGAGCGATCGGGACGGCGACGTCACTGCGGCTTCCGTTCGGATGGTGACCGGGGATGGATGCCCCGCAAGATAGGCGGGCGCGCGCCGGGCCCTAGCGGTCGCCCCGCAGCCCGCCGGTGAAGGCGAAGCCCTTCGCCACCACGAGCACCCATCCCGCCGGCTCGCGCGAGTTCCCGGAGCGGTAGACGAGGTCGATCCGATTGGCCTCGAGGTCGGGCGCCCGCGAGGAGCCGAGCCGGAGGCCGATGCCGGCGTCCCAGCCGCTGCGCGAGGCGGAACCGGCGTACCACGAACCGCCGGTGTCGAAGAAGCCGGCGAGGCCCACGTCCATCACCTTCAGCAGATCGTTGGCGACCCCGTAGCGGTATTCGGCCGTCGTGAACCACATCCGGTCGCCGGTGAAGGCGTGCTGGCGGAAGCCGCGCGGGCCGGCGCCGAGGCCGAGGTCGAACTCGGTGCCGGGCAGCGGCTGTCGGATCGCGCCGGCGGAGGCGTGCAGCACCGCGAGGTGTCGGCTCCCCGGCATCCACGCCAGCGTGGTCGCCAGCTGCACGCTGCCGGAGTCGAGTCCCTCGCGCGTGAAGAGGCCGTTCGCCACCAGGCCGGTCGCGAGGAAGCCGCGCCCGAGTGCCGCGCCGGTGTTGAGGCGGAACTCGCCGCCCACGCCATCGGCGGCGTAGCCGAAGGCCTTCGGGGCGGCCCAGGCGCCGAGACGGACCAGCGAGGAGAGGTCGATGTCCTCCTCGTGGCTCTGCGAGTTGTAGCCGCGCAGGGTGAGGAAGCGGGCACGGCGCCACTCCAGCCAGCCGCCGAGCGCCCCGGTGACACAACAGTGCGCACCCGGCCCCGGCGTGCCGACCAGCGCGTCGTCGCGGCGCACCTGCGCGGCGAGGCCCAGCCGCAGGTAGCCCCGCGGCGACGCGCGAGGCGCCCAGGCGTAGTCGACGCGTCCCAGCCGGTACTCGCGGAAGATCGAGTCCGCCGGATCCTGGCGGCCCTCGGCGAAGCGGAGGATCCGCTCGTCGCGCGACTCGGCGAACAGCGACCACGAGCGGCGCGACTCCAGCGTGAAGAAGGGGCGGTTGAGCAGCGCCCCGATCCGTTCGCCGTCGCTGCGGTTCTCGTAGCGCGCCGTGAGCCCGACGGTCCCGGCGATCAGCCGCCGCTGCCGGAAGCCGAGTGTGGTGCTGGTGCGGTCGGGCGTGCTGCGATACAGCACCGACGCCTGGGTCGCCGTGCCGAGGAGGTTGTCCTCGATCAGCGCCAGGGTGTAGTCGAGCTCGCCACCGGTGCTCTTGAAGCGGAAGTCGGGTCGGGTGGTCCAGCCATCGCGGGTCGTCACCGTCACGACCAGGCCGCTGTCAGTGGTGGCGCTGTCGATCGACACCGAGCGGAACACGCCGAGCGAGCGGAGGTTGCGCGCCGACTCGGCGACCCGGGCCGAGTCGTAGCGGTCGCCCGGGTGGACCAGCAGCTCCCGACGGACCACGTACGGGCGGGTCGTCACGTGGAGCGTGTTGACCAGTCGCAGCAGGAAGAACGAGGCCTCGTCGGTGTCGAAGACCGACTGGCGCACGACCGCGACCGAATCGACGACCGGGGCCTGGGCGGCGAGCGGGGCGGCGAGGAGGAACAGCACGGCGATCGCGCCCAGGGCCGGGAGCACCGTCAGCCGCGCCGCAGGCGACGCGGCAGCGGGGCTTCGCGTCAAGATCGGGAGGCCTAGGAGAGCGACTCGAGCAACCGCCACAGCTCGAGCGCGGAGAACTCGGCGAACCGGGCGCGGACGTCCTGCGCGGTCCACTCGCGGAAGATCCAGGCCGAGCTGCGGCGCACCTCGCCGGCCACGAAATGCACCCGGCCGGCCGTGATCGGGCCGTCCTGACGGGTCTCGAGGTACACCGACCAGGTCGTCCCGCCGCGGGCGAGATCGCCCATGTGCGCGGCGCTGGAAAGATCGATGGTGTCCGGTGGCGGCGTGGTCATCGGCATCCGATCGGGTGATGTCCAACGGTAGCCCGCGAGGGCGGCGGACGCCAGCCGTGGGGCCGGGTATATTGCCTGCCCAGGCCCCCGAACCGGCCGACGCAACGCCCGGGAGACGTTCGTGACCGACCACCCCACCACCTGCCCCGCCTGCGGTGCCGGCGCCTCCGGGAACTTCTGCGGCGCCTGCGGCAGTCGCCTCGGCGCCGGCTTCTGCGCGTCGTGTGGAGCCGAGCTCATGCCGGGGGCGAGGTTCTGCGGCCAGTGCGGCGACCAGGTCGGTGGGGCGTCGGCGGCACGCCCGAGCGAGCCGCGCACGCCGTGGATCGTCGCCTCGATCCTCTCGGCGGGGATCATCATCGCGATCCTGCTGGCCGCCCGGGCGCGCGGCGCCGCCGCCTCGCCCGACATGGCCAACGCCGGCAACCAGGCCGCGGCCGGTCCCACCGGGGGCACCGGCGCGATGCCGACGGGGACGGCTCCCCCACTCGACAACATGACCCCGCGCGAGCAGTTCACCCGGCTCGACGACCGGATCATGAATGCCGCGCAGACCGGCGACACCACCACGGTGATCCAGTTCTGGCCGATGGCGGCCGGCGCGTACCAGAACCTCGCCGAGACCGACCGCGATCCCGACATCCGCTTCCGGATGGCCTCGCTCCACCTCCTGATCGGCCAATTCCCGCAGACGCTCGCCCTCGCCGACACCATCCTCGCCGGCGCGCCCGACAACCTGCTCGCGTACTACCTGCGGGCGATCGTGGCCGACTTCCAGAAGGACGGCGGCGCGGCGCAGGCCGCGCGGGCGGCGTTCAACCAGCACTACGAGGCGGAGATGGCGAAGAACCGGCCGGAGTACGTCGCGAACGCGCCGATGCTCCAGGGCTTCCACACCAGCGGTGCCCCGTGACCGGCGGCGCCGCCCGGAGATCCCCCGCATGAGCGAGCCCTCCACCCGTCATTGCTCCAACTGCGGCGCCGCCGCGACCGGGCGCTTCTGCAGCGCCTGCGGCGCGGCGCCGGGCGCGCCGAGCTGCGCCTCCTGCGGCAAGCGGCTGGAGGCCGGAGCGAAGTTCTGCAACAACTGCGGTGCCGCGCAGGGTGCCGCGGTGCCCCCCGGTCGCCCGGTCGCGACCCCGCGCCAGGGGATGCCGACCAACATGATCCTGCTCTGGCTCGTCGGCGCCGCGGTGCTGGCCGCCCTCGTCTGGCTCGCCGGCGGTCGGACGCCGGCGCCCGCGGCCGACAGCGGGGGCGGTGGCACGACCGTCGCCGGCGGTGCACCGGACATCTCGCAGATGACCCCGCGCGAGCGCTTCACCCGGCTCGCCGACCGCGTGCAGGCGGCCTCGGAGAACAACGACCAGGCCCAGTTCCAGCAGTTCCTGCCGATGCTCGAATCCTCGTGGGACCTGCTGCTCCCCGGCGACCGCGACGCCGACGCCCGGTTCCACTTCGGGTTGATCGAGAGCGAGGCCGGCAAGACGACCCAGGCCCTCGCCCAGGCCGACACGATCATGGCCGAGGTGCCCGACCACCTCTTCGGGTGGTACCTCCGCGCGACGATCGCCGAGCGCGCCAACCAGCCGGACGAGGTGCGCCGGGCCAGGCAGGGCTTCCTCAAGGCCTACGACGCGCAGGTCGCCACCAACCTTCCGGAGTACGCGGCCCACCAGGCGCTGCTCACCGACTTCCGCCAGCAGGCCGGGACCACGCCCTGATGCCAACGATCCACGTCGCCCACTCGCCTGACTCCGACGACGCGTTCATGTTCTTCGCCCTCGCCGAGGGCCGGATCGACACCGGTGATCGGCGCTATGTCCACGAGCTGCAGGACATCGAGTCGCTCAACCAGCGCGCCCGCCGCAAGGAGCTCGACGTCTCGGCGGTCTCGATCCACGCCTACGCCTACATCGCCCAGGACTATGCCCTGCTCTCCAGCGGGTCGTCGATGGGCGACGGCTACGGTCCCCGCCTGGTCGCCACCGCCCCGCCGCCGGCCGACCGGGTCGAGGGCTCGGCGCTGGTGCGCGCGGCGGCCCGGGGAAAGCGCATCGCGGTCCCCGGCCTGCTCACCACGGCCTACCTCGCGCTGCGACTCTGGCAGCCCGACTTCGAGGCGGTGGTCACCCCGTTCGACCAGATCGAGGACGCGGTGCGCGAGGGGAAGGCCGACCTGGGGCTGGTGATCCACGAGGGGCAACTCACCTACGCCGACGACGGCCTCCACCTCTGGGCCGACATGGGCGAGTGGTGGATGGCGGAGACCGCCCTGCCGCTGCCGCTGGGCGGCAACGTGGTGCGGCGCGACCTGGGCGCCGAGCTCACCGCGGCGATCTCCCGGGACCTCAAGGCGAGCATCGAGTACTCGCTGGCCCACCGCGCCGAGGCGCTGGCGCACGCCGCCCGGTTCAACCGGGGCATCGGCGACGCGCGGACCGACGAGTTCGTGGGGATGTACGTGAACGCCTGGACGGTGGACTACGGCCCTCGGGGCCGGCAGGCGGTGCAGCTGCTCCTCGACCGGGCGGCCGAGGCGGGGATCATCCCCGGGCGGATCGCGGTCGAGTTCGCCTGAACGCCGACCGGCGCCGCCGCGGGATCGCGACGACGCCGGTCAGGTCGAGCGAAGGGCTGATCAGGCGGCCTTCTTCGCGGCCTTCTTGGCGGTCTTCTTCTTGGCCGCCTTCTTCGGAGCCGCCTTCTTCGCGGCCTTCTTGGCGGCCTTCTTCGGAGCCGCCTTCTTCGCGGCCTTCTTCGGGGCCGCCTTCTTCGCGGCCTTCTTCGCGCCCTTCGCCATACGGTATCCCTCGAGTCAGTGGTGTGGTCCTGCGCTCGTCGGAGGAGCCTCCCGAGCGAGTACAAATTTCGTCACCGGACTCGCCACTTGTCCAGAGGGAGGGCGAGGCGACCCGTCCGTTCGGGGACCTCGCCACCCTCCGTCGCCGACCTCGCGTCGGCCCCGCCCGCCGACCTACCGACGCCCGCCGCGGGTTCCCGGCGGCGCGAGGTTCGACCCGAGCTGGTAGCTGAACTGCACCATCACCTGCCGGCCGAGCGTCGCGGCGCGCTGCTCGCGGATGTAGCTGCTCGAGCTCGAGATCGAGATGCCGGTGTTCTGGTTCAGCAGGTCGGATCCGCTGATCCGGACCTCGGCCCGGTTGTTGAACATCTGGTGCCCGAGCGACGCGCCGAGCATGAAGATGTTGTCGCGCGGCCCGAACAGGTCCTGGTCATACACCATGTAGTTGCCCGAGACGTTGGCCGACCACGTCTCGCTGATGTACCAGGTGCCGTTGCCGGAGAAGGTCCGGTTGAGGTAGTCCTGGTTCAGCCCCGTGTTGATCGAGTACTCGACCGAATTGAAGTTCCACTGGGTGCCGAGGTTCAGGTCGAAGTACTCCTTCGAGCGGTTCTGGATCGAGACCCCGACGCTGTGGTTGGCCGTGTGGCTCACGTTCTCCACCTGGTTCACCAGTTCCGCGCTGCTCGACCGGTTGTAGCCGTAGTTCAGGTCGACCTGGAGCCCCAGCGCCCGGATCGGCGTGCCGTAGCTGCCGCCGACGCTGCTGGACCAGCCGTCGCCGAGGTTGATCGGCATGACCGTCTGGCGGCCCTGGGCATCGACCTCGCGCGACTGGACGATCTGGTTCCGCGTGTAGCCCACGTTCGCGAAGAGATAGATGTTCTGGAACGAGAACTGGTCGAACCGGCGGAAGTCGGCCCGCACGTTGTGCTGGTACTGCGGCGTGAGGTCCGGGTTGCCCGAGTAGGTCCGCAGCGGGTCGGTGTTGTCCACGAACGGCTGCAGTTCCGTGAGCGACGGCTCGCGGGTCGAGGTCCGGTAGTTGAGCGTGATGTTGCTGCCCTGGTTGAACTGGTAGCGGAGGTTCGCCGAGGGCAGCAGGTTCGTGAAGCCGTTCGAGATCGACTCGTCCCGGTTGATGATCGTCCCCTCGAGGTCGGACCGCTGGGCCTCGAGCCCGAGCACCCACCGGAGCGACTGCGTGTTGCGGGAGAGGCGCAGCCCGCCGTTGAGGTACGAGTAGGTCCGCTCGAAGGCCTGGCTCAGGTCGAGGTTCGGGACCTCGACGCCGGCCACGATGTCGTTGACGTCGTAGTGCTGGGTCTCCGAGATCGCCCGGTGCTGGCCGAACAGCTCGAGCACCGCCCCCTTGCCGAGCGGGTTGGTGAGCCCGAGCCGCTGGCCGGAGGTGAACGTCCGGCTGTTGCGCCGCTGGGCCTGGAGCACGTCGCGGGTGGTGATCCCCCCCGCCCCGTCGGTCAGGTCGGTGCTCGAGGCGAGGTCGGAGACCTGCTTCGGCTTGCTCAGGTCGCCCCAGGCCTCGGCCACGAGGGTGCGCCCGGCCTGGTTGAACCGCCGCGAGTAGGTCAGCCGGCCGTCGCCGCCGAGGTTGTCGGCGTCGGTCGAGACGCTCGAGGTGGCGCTGTTCAGGAACGCGCCGGTCGGGGTCCGCGTCTCCTGCTGCGAGAAGTTGTCCGAGTTGTTCGGGCCGGCGTTGAAGTTGCCCCGGAACCGCAGCTGGTTCCAGGCGTTGAAGCCGTGCTGCGCGTTCACGTTCAGCCGGTGCGACAGCGAGTTGGACTGGCCCGTCGCGGTCTCGCTCCGGTTGGCCGAGACGCTCTCGCCCTGGAGCAGCTGCTCGTCGGTCGTCGACGCCTGCCGGCTGTCGCTGGTGCTCAGGAAGTAGCTCCCCCGCACCCAGCTGTTGTCGGTGAAGTTCCGGCTGCCGTTGAGGCCGAGCGCCATCGTCTCGCTGAAGCCGCTCGACCCGCCGCCGCCGAAGCTGCCGCCGCCGCGGCCGATGACGACCGGCAGCGCCAGCGAGAAGCCCGACTGCGCCACGTTGTTGCGGCTCCCGATGAACGAGAGCTGGGTCGAGGGGGAGAAGCGGTTGAGGTTGAGCGCGGTGCTGTACCGCGGGTCGTCGCCCTTGGAGCCCGCGAATGCCTCCTCGGTCGTCGGCGCCGGGCCGACGCCGGCCACCGCGCGCCCGAAGTAGCCGACCCGCGCGTCGGGCCGGAGCACCAGGTTGACCGTCTTCTGCTCCTGCCCGTCGTCGATCCCGCTGAACTCGGCGGCGTCCGACTTCTTGTCGTACACCTGCACCTTGTCGATCGCGGCCGCCGGCAGGTTGCGGGTGGCCATCTTCGGGTCGTTGCCGAAGAACTCCTTGCCGTCGACCAGCACCTTCTGGACGGTCTGCCCCTGCGCGGTGATCGTGCCGTCGGTGGCGACCGACAGGCCGGGCAGCCGCTTGAGCAGTTCCTCGACGGTGGCATTGACCCGGGTCTTGAACGCCTCGGCGTTGTACTCGACCGTGTCCGGCTTGTTGACGATCGGCACGTGCTCGGCGCTCACCACCAGCTCGCCGAGCTCGACCGGACCGGCGTCGCGCATGATCACGGTGTCGGCCGCGACCTCGGCGTCGGTGACGCTGAAGTCGCGGCGGAACGGCTTGTAGCCGATGCCGGTGACCTGGAGGATGTACTGGCCCGGCGCGAGGCGCTTGATGACGTAGCGGCCGGTGCCGGTGGTCGTCGAGAACGCCGCGATCACCGAGTCGGTGCGGGTGAGGGCGACGACCATCGCCCCCGAGACCGCCGCGTGGGCGGAATCGACGACCACGCCCTTGACGTCGAACTGCTGCGCGGCCGCGGCGGCCGGCAGGCCGAGCAGCACGAGGGCCAGGGGCGCCGAGGCGCCGACGAGGCGACGGAGGAGGGACCGGAGCGGCATCAGTTCCGCCGCCCGCGACGCTGCTTCGCCATCTCGGCCAGCTTGTCCTCGACGATCTTGTCGTATTCGGCCTTCGTCACCTTGCTGCCGTCGGAGGGGGCCTTGATCCCCTTGATCACCGCCGCGGTGTCGACGGCGGTGGCGGTGTAGGTGATCCGGTTCGAGTCGACGGCGAGGGTGAGGATCAGCCCCGGCAGTCCGCCGTACTGCGCCGGACCCGCCGACACGGGGATCTCGGGCGTGAACCACGCCTCGATCGTCGTGGAGTCCTGCTGGGCGATCGCCTGGAGGACGTGGTGCCCGAGGAACGTCGCCTGCTCGCCGGTGAGCTTCCACGGGAACGCCGGACGCTCGGTCGCGATCCGGAAGGTGCGACCGAGGAACTCGCGCACCTCGGTGTAGCTGCCGTCGGAGAGGTCGGTGTACGTCCCGGTGACGGTGCCCTGGCCGCCGCCGCCCGGCCCGCCGAACATCATCGCCATCCCGGCCCCGTCGATCTCGCGGACCATCACCTCGCCGCCGCCGCCACCGCGGGCCGTGAACACGGCCCCACCGGCGGCCCCCATCTCGACCACGCGCATGTCGCCGCTCCGCGCCACCGCGTCGCCGTCCTGGCCGGCCGGCGCGGCGGCGAACAGCGTCGCTGCGGGAGAGTAGGTCAGCTGCATCGGCTGGACGCGGCTGCGGGGCATCCGGGACGGCGCCGGCATGCCGGGGGGCAGGCGGAAGTCGATCCGCGTCGCCTGGTCGTAGCGCACGGTCCCCGACTGGGCCGAGGCCAGCAGGGGGGCCCCGACGAGCAGGGCCAGGATGGGTGTCACGCGAGGCATCACATCCGCTCCGGGATTCAGGGGTCTCCCGCACGGCGGCGCCGCGCGCGGAGGGTCTCGTGCACTACGTGCAGGACCTGCGTGCGGTTGATGCCCGGGTCGTCGGGAACGTTGCAGGGAGGGAACACGGGACGGGGCCGGGCGGCCCCGTCCGGGCGCGGGGAGCGCCTAGGGGCCGGCGACCGCCTCGAAGTACCGGAGGCCGCCGCTCGTCGTCCCGACCACGAGGTCGAGGTCGCCGTCGCCGTCGAGGTCGCCGGCCGCCGGGGCGGCGTTGGCCGGCACCTTCACCAGGAAGGTGGTGTCGCGCACGAAGCGGAGCGTCTCGCCGTCGCTGGTGTTGCGCCACAGCGTGACCTCGCCGGCCTCCGAGCCGAGCAGCAGGTCGGGCTTGCCGTCCCGGTCGACGTCGACGAGCTGCGGCGCGCTGCGACGCCCGACGTCGATCCCCAGCAGCGTGTCGGTCACCAGCTCGAAGCGCGGGGCGGTGCGATCGCCGGCGTTGCGGTAGAAGTTGAGCTGGCCGCTCGCCTCGCCGACGATCAGGTCGAGGTCGCCGTCGCCGTCGAGGTCGGCAAGCGCCGGCGCGGTGTTGCTGCCGCGGGTGATCGTCACGAGCGCCGAGTCCGCCAGCTCGTAGCGCGGCGCGGCGGCGGTGCCGGTGTTCCGCCACCACTGCACCACGTCGCGCCAGGTGCCGAGCACCAGGTCGGGGCGACCGTCGCCGTCGAGGTCGGCGACCGCGGGGGTGAGGTGGTACTCGCCCTGGAGCGGCAGCGGCGGGCGCTCCCGGAAGGCCGGCGCCGTCCCGGTGCCGACGTTCTCGAACGGCACCAGCCGGGCGGTCGAGGGATCGTCGGGCGCGATCCGCGACCCGACCAGGAGGTCGAGGTCGCCGTCACCGTCGAGGTCGGCGAGGAACGGCGCGCTCTCGGTCCCGACGTCGATCATCGGGATGAGGCGCGGCGTCGCGACCCGGAACTCGCCCGGCGCCCGCTGCTCGATCAGGTACAGGTTGTCGACGCTCGAGCGGCTCGGGCCGTAGGCGCCGCCGATCACGCCGAGGACCAGGTCGAGGTCGCCGTCGCCGTCGGCGTCGCCCGGCGCCGGCGCGTTGTAGCCGGTGGTGAGCACCGGCAGGTCGAGCGGGAAGCGCTCGTGGCCGCCGCGCAGCGAGAAGTGGGGACAGCCGCCGTCGTTGCGGATCAGCAGGATCCCCTGCTCGAAGAAGTCGCCCCAGAAGAGGTCCTGGTCGCCGTCGCCGTCGATGTCGGCGAACGCCATCGTGTTGGCGCCGTGCATCGACCCGCCGGGCGTGTTGGGCGGCGCCACCTGTCCCGGGATCGGGCCGGTGACCTGGATCCCCTCCCAGTTCTCCGTCACCAGGCGGAAGCGCGGCATCCCGCGGGCGTCGAGGGTCGGCTCCGCCTCGTAGCGGTCCACCGTCCCGGTGACCCGGCCGAGGAACAGGTCGAGCCGGCCGTTGCAGTCGATGTCGGTGAGGTTGAGGATGTTCTGCCGGTCGGCGAACAGCGGGGTGCCGTCGGCGGCGCGCAGCGAGTCGGGCACCGGCACGAAGCGCGCGGCGGTGCGGGTCCCCTCGTTGCGCCACGCCCGGACGTAGCTGTACGGGATCTCGCCGAGGAGGTCGAGGTCGCCGTCGCCGTCGAGGTCGACGAAGCGGAACCACTCGCCGACGTCGAGGCCGGCGTACCGGTCGGTGCGCCAGACGTAGCGCCCCTGGTCGCGCTCGAAGAAGATCAGCTCGCCCGAGCGCTCCTGGACGAACAGGTCGGCGTCGCCGTCGCCGTCGATGTCGGCGAGCTGCGGCCGCGGCACGTCGAGGCCGCCGAGGAACGGCTGGGCCGACACGGTGCCGTCGGCGAGCGTGACGGGGAACGGGGCGACCCGCGCCACGTAGTGCGGCGCGGGGGCCCCTTGGACACCGGCCTGCGCTCGCGCGCAGGCCGGGAGGAGGAGCAACAGGGCGGCGGCACGCGCCGCCGCCCCGCCGGAGGGTCGCCGCAGGATCACGGGACGGCCTGGCTCCGGTCCTTCACGAGGAAGAGTCCCTCGGTGACGCTGGTCACGATGATCGTGCCGCTCTTGAAGAACGGGTAGTTGCTCCAGGCGCCGACCATCTGCGGCTGGTTCTCGTCATCCGGGTAGGTGTCCATGTAGGCCACCTCGCGCGGATTGAGCGGGTCGGAGATGTCGAGGATCCGGAGGCCCGAGCCGTAGTTGGCCAGGTACGCCTTGTTCCCCTTGATGTACAGGTTGTGGTCCGACGAGCGGACCGGGCCGATGTACTCCTTGGCCAGCACCGGGTCGTCGAGGTCGGTGAGGTCGAAGATCATCGTGCGGGTGCCCTTGGCGGCGTTGTTCTGCCCGGTGGTGTCCCGCTGCGCGGCGATCTCGTCGCTCTCGTCGTCGAGGTAGAAGTACTTGTGGTCCTCGGTGAACCAGCCCTGGTGGGCGTACGCCACGAACGGATAGCTGACCGTCGAGAGCTGCTTGACGTTCTGCTTGTCGGTCACGTCGGCGAGGGAGATCGCGTTCTCGTTGGCGCCGACGCAGATCTCGTGGCCCTGGTACTGGGTGTCCGGGCCGTGGTACACGATGCACACCGCGTCGTGCGAGTAGCCGGTGCCGCGGCGGCCGGTCTTGCCGTCGGCGTAGCAGCCGACGAAGGTCGGGTTCTCCGGCTGGCGGATGTCGATCATGTGCAGCCCGCCGCCGCAGACCTCCTCGCCCGACGACACGCCGACCGCGTAGGCATAGCCGGTCTGCTCGTTGATCACGATGTCGTGGGCGCTGCCGATCTTGCCGTACCAGGTCGTCTCCTTGAACGTCTTCGGCGTCTTGACCGTGCGCAGCTGGGTGAGGTCGAAGACCTGCATCCCGTGCGGGCCGGCGCCGTCGGCGACGATGTACGCGTGGTTCTTGTAGGTCTTGATGTCGCGCCACGCGGCCGGGTTGGCGCCCTCGTGGAGCGGCAGGTTGCCGAGGTACTTCGGGTGCTCCGGGTCGGTGATGTCGACGAACGCGGTGCCGTCGGTCCGGCCGGCCAGCGCGTACTCGCGCCCGGTCTCCGGGTCGGTCCAGCCCCAGTTGTCGCTCATGTGCGAGCCGCGGTCGCCGCCGACCTGCGAGATCGGCAGGAAGGCGAGCAGGCCGGTGTTGCCGCACTTGAACTCGGCCGCCTCGCCGTCCTTGCAGACGACTTCCTTGCCGCTGACCATCTGGAAGCGGTCCTTGACCGGCGGGAACGCGCTGGCGCGGGTCGCCCAGGTGCCGCTCGGCGAGCGGGCAAGGAAGAGGATGGTGCCCTCGCCGCCGATGTCGCCCGGCATCCCGACGATCGCCTGGTTGCCGGCGACCGCGAAGGTCGCGCCGGCCTGCGAGCCGCGACGGCCGAGCGAGTCGGCGATCAGCTTCTGCATCCCGGTGACCGCGCCGTCCTTCATCGCGACCCGGTAGATCTCGCCGGTGCCGCCCGAGGTCGGCGCGCCGACCCAGAGCTCGTCGCCGGCCATCGCCATCGACGAGCCGAACCCGGCCGTCGCGGGGAAGTCGTACGGCGTCATGATCGTGCGCTCGATCCACGCGCCGCTGCGGTCGTTGCGCTCGAAGCCGACGACCATGCCGAGGCCGCCGAAGCCGCCGCCGCGGAAGTTGCCGCCGCCCTGGCGGCCCTGCGGCTGCTCGGGCGGGTTGGCGAGCTGCGGGACGAAGTTGGTGCCCGGCGCACCGACCAGCAGCCGGTCGCCGGCGAGCAGCAGCGTCGCCCCGAAGCGGGCGTTGTCCGAGGCGCGGCGCGAGGTGAGCGCCGAGGTCGTCTCGAGCGACCACGAGCCGTCGGCCTGCCGCGCGAAGGTGTAGACCGCGCCCTTGCCGTCCTGCCCGGGCGCGCCGACCGCCACGCGATCGCCGTCGATCGCCAGCGCCGCGCCGAACTGGGCGCCGTCGCTCAGCCCGTCCACCACCAGCTGGCCCGCGGCGCCCCAGGCGCCCGCGCTCCGGCGGAAGACGTGCACCACGCCGTTGCCCTCACCCGGGGCCCCGACCAGCGCCAGGTCGCCGGCCAGCGCCAGCGCGCTGCCGAAGCGGGCGCCGGCCGCGGTCGGCGCCGGCAGCGTGCCGGCGGCCTTCCAGGCGTCGCCGGTGCGGGCGTAGACGTGCACCATCCCCGGCGCCTCGGGCGGCGGCTCCGGCTGGCCCTGCCGGCGGAACGCCGGCGTCGGCACGTGACCGACCAGCAGCGTGTTCCCCTCGGCCGCGAGCGACGAGCCGAAGCCCATGCTCTCCACCTCGGCCGGCAGCGACAGCGTCGAGGTGTGGGTCCACGAGGCCGGCAGGCCGCGATGGAAGACCCAGACCATGCCGACGTTGCTGCCGCGACCGCCGGGCTCGCCGACGAACGCGTAGTCGCCCGCGATCGCCAGCGCCCGGCCGAACGACGCCATCGGGCGCTCGGGGGGCGTGGCCGCCGCGGTCGCCTGGATGGTCGCGAGCGCGCCCAGTCCGGCGAGGGTAGTGACGATGCGACGCGTCACGAGATACCTCCAGGGAAGTGGATGGATGCTGCGGATGCGGTGCGGAAGTCCTGCAAACCCAATACTACGCGCAGTCCCCGGCCGAGGTTCAGCCCCGGCTCAGGGCGACGCATTGTGAAACAGCTGCACCCCTCCGCCGGAGCCGCCGATCAGCAGGTCCACCTTGCCGTCGCCGTCGAGGTCGCCGGCGGCGGGCGTGGCGTAGAGGTCGCTGATCCTCAGGCTGAAGTCGGGGTCCCGCACGAAGTGGATCTCGGGTCCCGGCGCCCGGCGCCAGAGCTGGACGGTGCCGTCCTCGGCGCCGATCAGCAGCTCGAGGGTGCCGTCGCCGTCGAGGTCCACCAGCGTCGGGGCGCTGCGGCGCCCGACATCGATGTCGTCGAGCGCGTCGCTCACCAGCTCGAACTTCGGCGACGTGCGGCTGCCCACGTTGCGGTAGAGGTTCAGCTGTCCGGAGGCCTCGCCGATCAGCATGTCGAGGTCGCCGTCGCCGTCGAGGTCGCCGAGGGTCGGGATCGTGTTGCTGCCGCGGGTGATCGTGACGAGGGCCGAGTCGGCCCGGATCCACGCGGGGGCCTGGGCGGTGCCGGTGTTCCGCCACCATTCGACCCGGTCCCGCCAGTTGCCGAGCACGAGGTCGAGCCGGCCGTCGCCGTCGAGGTCGGCGACCGCGGGGGCCCAGTGGAACTGCCCGAGCACCGGCAGCTGGTCGCGCTCGCGGAACGCGGGGGCGGTCCGGGTGCCGACGTTCTCGAACAGGGTGATCGTCGCGCTGGTGTCGTTGGCCGGGTCGATCTTGTTGGCGAGCAGCAGGTCGAGGTCGCCGTCGCCGTCGAAGTCGACCAGCGCCGGCACGCTCTCGGAGCCGACGTCGACCATCCGGATGATCTGCTTCGTCGCGACGACGAACGAATCGGGCTTCGGCTGCAGGACCAGGTACAGGTTGTCGATCGCGCTGTAGTTGGGCTGGTAGGCGCCGCCGATCACGCCGATCACCAGGTCCTCGTGGCCGTCGCCGTCGACGTCGCCGGTGGCCGGGGCGTTGTAGCCGGTCGTGACGATCCGCTGGCCGCCCTTGGGGAACTGCTCGTGCTCGCCCTGCAGCCACGGCGTGCGGCAGCTCCCCTCGTTGCGGATCAGCAGGACGCCCGCCTCGAAGTAGTCGCCCCAGAAGAGGTCGAGGTCGCCGTCGTTGTCGATGTCGCCGAACGCCATCGTGTTGGCGCCGTGCAGCGACGGCCGGCCCGCGAAGGCGGCGGTGTCGCCGGGCACCGGCCCCAGCACCTCGATGTTCTGCCAGCGCTCGGCGAGCAGCCGGAAGATCGGCATCCCGTTCTTGTCCACCGCCTCGCGCTCGTAGCGATCCACGTAGCCCGCGACGCGGCCGAGGAAGAGGTCGGGCCGGCCGTTGCAGTCGATGTCGACGACGTTGAGGATGTTCTGCGGGTCGGCGAAGATCGGCTGGCCTTCCATGTCGATCAGCGTGTCGACCGCCGGGACCATCCGCGGGTCGGTCCTGGTGCCGTCGTTGCGCCACGCCCGGACGTAGCCGTTGGGCTGCTCGCCGAGGAGGTCCATGTCGCCGTCGCCGTCGAGGTCGGCGAAGCGGTACCACTGGCCGACCTGCACGCCCTGCCAGCGGTCGGTGCGCCAGATCCACTGGTCGCCCCCCCGCTCGAAGAACTTGACGTCGTCCTTGTTCTCCTGGAGGAACAGGTCGAGGTCGCCGTCGCCGTCGATGTCGACCAGCTGCGGCCGCGGCAGGTTGAGGCCGCCGAGCCACGGCGCGGCGATCGGCTGGCCGGCCCGGTCGGCGACCGGGATGGCGGTCACCTGGCGCTCGAAGTGCTGCGCGGCGGAGGCCGCCGGGGCGAGGGCGGTCAGCAGCGACGCCGCGAGCAGCGAAAGGCGAGGGGCGCCCTTCGCCCCTCGCCCCTCGCCCTTCACCTGTCGCCCGTGGTGCTGGGGACTCATTGCGATCCTGGCGCCCCCATCCCTGCCGGCGAGGCCGCGAGCATCAGCGTCTTGACCAGCGCGCCCGACCGGAGGTCGATCACGCTGAGCCAGCCCGCCGGGCCGTGGCCGTTGTCGGCGCCGTGCATGTCATGGCCGCTCATCCCCGGCATCGCGCTGCCGCCGGTGTTGCGGTTGGACACGAAGAGGTGGCGGCCGTCCGGCGAGACCACGGTGCCGTGCGGCTGCGCGAAGCCCTCGGTGAAGCGCCGCGTCACGGTGCCGGCGTAGGGATCGACCTCGACGACCTGGTTGTCGAGCAGCAGCGGCACGTAGACGTGCTTGCCGTCCGGCGCGAAGGCCGGGTGCCACGGCTTGCCGCCGATGGCGAACTCGCGCACCGGCTTGAGCGGCGGCGGCTGGTCGAGGTCGAACACCATCAGCGTGTTCGACAACTCGCCACCGACCACCATCCAGCGGCCGTCGGGCGAGATGGTGAACTCGACCAGCGAGCGCGCCGCGCCAGGGAGCGTCGACAGTGTCACCCGGCCGGTCGCCGTCTCGACCGACGCGATGGTGTTCTCGGCCAGCGAGGCGGTGTGCACCCACTTGCCGTCGTGGGTCGCCACGATCGCGTGCGGCCGCGGCACCAGGATCTCCTGCTCGTCGATCAGCTGGAAGGTCGAGCGCTTGATCACGCCGAGCGACTTGGGCGGGTTCACCGCCGTCATCGAGCGGCCGACGAACATCGAGTCGTGGCCGCGGTCGAGCGCGATCAGTCCCGGCGTCTCCATCGGCACCTGGCCGACCAGCCGGTTCTGCCGGTCGAACTTGAGCACCTTGCCGTCGCCGATCAGCGTGACGTACCACGCCGACCCGTCGGGCTCGGCGGCGGTGTCGTGCGGCTTGGCGTTGGGGGAGAAGCCCATCTTGGTGAGGTCGATCACGGTGTCGATCGTGAGCGTCGCCTCGTCGATCACCGCGACCTGCGCCCCGCCCTGCGACGTGGCGTAGACCTTGAGCCCGGCGGCGGGCGACGGCCCGCCGGCGGGCGCGGCGCCCCCGCCGGCGCAGGCCAGGGCGGCGAGCGCCGCCCCGGCCAGGAGTGCGCGATGCCCGGTCATGGCACGGCCTGGGTCCGGTCACGCACCAGGAACAGCCCCTCGCCGATCCCGGTCACGATGATCGTGCCCGACTTGAAGTACGGGTAGTTGCTCCACGCGCCCGCGAAGCCGACGGTGTTGTCCTTCGGGTACGTGTCGAAGAAGCCGACCTCGCGCGGGTTGGTCGGGTCGGAGATGTCGAGGATCCGCAGGCCCGAGGTGTAGTTCGCCTCGTAGATCCGGTTCCCCTTGACGTACAGGTTGTGGTCGATCGACTTCTCGACGCCGACGTGTTCCTTCAGCAGCACCGGGTCGTCGAGGTCGGAGAGGTCCCACACCAGGGTGCGGGTGCCCTCGGCCGCCTTCCCCTTGCCGCCCTGCTCGTCGAGCTCGTCGTCGAGGTAGAAGTACTTGTGGTCGTCGGTGAGCCACCCCTGGTGGGTGTAGCCGACGTCCGGGTAGCTGGCGCGGGAGACCGCCACCGGCGCCTGCTTGTTGGTCACGTCGGCGATCGAGATCGCGGTCTCGTTGGCGCCGATGCAGATCTCGTGGCCCTGGTACTTGGCGTCGGGGCCGTGGTACATCACGCACTGCGCGTCGTGCGAGTAGCCGGTGCCCGAGCGCCCGGTCTGCGGGTCGCTGAAGCAGCCCGCGAAGGTCGGGTGGGTCGGCTGGCGCACGTCGATCATGTGCAGGCCGCCGCCGCAGGTCTCGCCGCCGGAGTTGACGCCGACCGCGTAGGCGAAGCCGCTCTCCTCGTTCATCACGATGTTGTGCGCGCTGCCGATCTTGTCGTAGTGCGCGTCCTCGGTGAACGTCTGCGGCGCCTTCACGGCGCGGAGCCGCGTCAGGTCGAACACCTGCATCCCGTGCGCCCCGGCGCCGTCGGCGACGATGAAGGCGTAGTTCTTGTAGACCTTGATGTCGCGCCAGGCGTTCGGCGTGGCGCCCTTGGTCAGCGGCAGGTCGCCGAGGTAGCGCGGATGCACCGGATCGGTCACGTCGACGAACGAGGTGCCGTCGGTGCGGCCGACCAGCGCGTACTCCCGGCCGCCCTGCGGGTCGGTCCAGCCCCAGTTGTCGTTGAGGTTGGTGCCGCGACGCCCGCCGATCTTCGAGATCGGCAGGAAGGACATCAGCGAGGTGTTGCTGCAGCCGAACTCGCCCGCCTTCTGCTCGCCGCTGCAGCGGACCTCGGCCCCGGTGACCGCCGCGTACTCATCCGGCTTCGGGTACACCATCGAGCGCAGCGCCCAGTTCCCCTGGGCCGAGCGGTCGAGGAAGATGACCGTCCCGCCGCCACCGCCGTCGGTCGGCATCGACACCATCGCGGTGCCGCCCTTGACCTCGATCCCGGCGCCGAAGCCCGAATTGGCGTGCACCGAGTCGGTCACGAACTTCGTCATGCCGGTCATGTTGCCGTCGGCGTCCATCGCGACCCGGTAGATCCGCCCCTCGCGAGCGTCGCTGAACGGCGCGCCGACCCAGAGCTCGTTGCCGACCGACGCCAGCGCGAGGCCGAACCGGTTGGGGCCCGCCTCGAACGGCGTCAGGGTCGCCGCCTCCGACCATCCGGCGTCGCCGCTGCCGCGGGTGAAGCCCACGACCATCCCGGTGAAGCCGTTGGCGTTGGGCGCGCCGGCCCAGAGCTTGTCACCCGCGAGCAGCAGCGAGGCCCCGAGCTGGCCGTTGGCGGGGATCCGCCGGCCGGCCACCGCAGCCTCCTGGCTCCAGGAGCCATCGGCGGCGCGGGCGAAGACGAAGATGAGACCCTTCTGCGCGTCGTGACCCGGGGCGCTCACCGCCACCCGATCACCGTTCACCGCGATCGCCGACCCGAACCGGTCGCCGGCCGCGAGGTCGGCCGCGGGCAGCGTTCCCGCCGCGTTCCACGCGGTGCCGCTCCGACGGAAGACATAGACGACCCCGGCCGGCGCCTCGTTCGGCGCCCCCACGAAGGCCCAGTCCCCGGCGATCGCCAGCGCCTGCCCGAAGGTCGAGCGGGCCTTGGCCGTCCCGAGCATCCCGGCCGGACTCCAGCTTCCATCAGCACCACGGGTGTAGACCCGGACGCCGCCCCGGGCCGAATCGGCGTTGTTCCGCATCCCGACCAGCAGGGTGTTCCCGTCGGCCGCCAGCGAGGCCCCGAAGAAGGTGCCGTTCTCGGCGCCGTCCATCGTGAGCGCGGTGCCGGTGTCCCGCCAGCCGGTGGCCGTGCGGCGGTACACGTGGACCGCCCCACCCGGCGTCTTGGACGACGACGGCTCGCCCACGAAGGCCTGGTCGCCCACCAGGGCGATCGCCATCCCGAACTGCTGCAGCGCGGGGCTGGCGGCGTCGGGGCTGGCGCTGCGATAGGTCTGGGCCCCGGCCACGCCGGCGCCAAGCGCCAGCAGCATCGCCGTGGTTGCGGAAGTTCGGATCATGCGAATTCCCTCTGGAAGGATGAAGGCACGGACTAAGCTAACCTCCCCCGGGGAACGGGGACGTCGTTGCATTGTACGACGACTCCGGGGCTGGGTTTCGGATCCCCGGTCGCCATCGCCCGCGCCGCTGCCGATGCTTAACTTGCAGGCCGAGAGGCCCGATCCGCCCCCGGAGCGCCCATGGCAACGCCCTATCCGACCGCGTCACCCGCCGACACCCTGGTCACCACCCTGGTTGTCGAGGACGACGACGAGCTGCGCGGGACCCTGATCCGTTTCCTCAGCTCGCTTGGCCACGAGGTGGCCGGCGCGGCGACCGCCGAGGCGGCCCGGGGCGAGATCCTCCGGCGCAAGGTCGCTTGCGTCCTCCTCGACGTCCGGCTCCCCGACGGCTCCGGGCTGGAGCTGGTCCCCCAGCTGATCCAGCATGAGCCGCACGCCGCGATCCTGATGCTCACCGCGATCAACGACGCCCACTCGGCGGCGCTCTGCATGCAGCGCGGGGCACTCGACTACCTGGTGAAGCCGGTCGACCTGGCCGACCTCGAGCGGGCGATCGCCCGGGCCCTGGCCCGTCGCCACGAGATGATCGAGCAGGAGCAGACCCAGGCCTGGCTGAAGCACGAGATCGTGCGCCGGGGTGCCGAGCTCCGGCGCGAGCGCGGCAACCTGGAGCGGATCAGCGTCGCGACGCTCGAGGCGCTGGTCAACGCGCTCGAGGCGAAGGACCGCTACCTCCGGGGCCATTCGGCCCGGATCGCCGACCTCTCCGCCCTGGTCGCCGCCGAGATGGGGATGTCGGACGAGCAGGTCGAGCTGGTGCGCACCGCCGGGCGGCTGCACGACATCGGCAAGATCGGGATCCGCGAATCGGTGCTCAACAAGCGCGGCCCGCTCACCGAGGAGGAGTTCGAGCACGTCAAGAGCCACGTGACGATCGGGGCGCAGATCCTCGCGCCGCTGACGCACCTGCGCGAGGTGATCGGCTTCGTGCGCTCGCACCACGAGCGGATGGACGGCACCGGCTATCCCGACGCGCTGGCCGGCGACGCGATCCCCCTCGGGGCCCGGATCATCGGCGCCGCGGAGGTCTACGACGCGCTCACCACCGCGCGCCCCTACCAGGAACGGATGCAGCCGACCGAGGCCGTGGCCCGGATGCGCGACTTGATCGGCACCGTGATCGACCCGCTGGTCCACGACGCGCTCGGCCGGGTGGTCGACCGTCGCAAGGCGCTCGTCTTCCTCGACGAGCACGAGGAGCGCTAGCCTCCCATCGCCTCCAGCCGCGCGATCCGGTCGTCGATCGCGGGGTGGCTCGCCAGCAGGTCGCCGAACGCCCCCTTCCAGCGCTGGAAGCGGAGATCCGCCGGATCGACGATGCAGAGCGCCGCGGCGCCGCGACCCATCGCCAGGGTCGGGGTGCGCACGTCCTCGAGCTTGCGGAGCGCGCGCGCCAGCGCGCCGGGGTTGCGGGTGAACTGCGCCGCGGTGGCGTCGGCCAGGTATTCCCGCTGCCGCGACACCGCCATCGCGACGAGCCGCGAGACGAGCGGCGCCACGATCAGGGTGAGCAGCCAGAGCACCAGCACCGCGATCCCCAGCGGCGCGGCGCGGCCGAGGCCCCGCTTCCCCGCCGCGCGGCCGGCGCCGGCCGCCATCCCGCGCGCCGCCCGGCCGCCGACCCGGTTCGCCTGCCACAGGAAGCGACCCATCCCGTCGGAGACGAGCGCGATCGAGCCGACCATCGCCGCGACCAGCGTCATGAGCCGGGTGTCGTAGCGCGCGACGTGCCCGAACTCGTGGGCCAGCACCGCCTGCAGTTCGTCGCGGTCGAGCAGCTCGAGCAGTCCCTCGGTGACGGCGATGGACGCGTGCTCCGGGTCGGGGCCGGTGGCGAACGCGTTGGGATCCGCGTCGGGGACGATCCAGAGCCGCGGCCGCGGCAGCCCGGAGGCGATCGCCATCTCGGCCGCGGCGTTGACGTAACGCTGCTGGGCCGGCGTCGCGGGATTGATCAGCTCCATCGCACGGGTGGACCAGAGCACCTGCTTGTCGCCCCAGCGTGCCGCCGCGTACGCCATGCCGGCGGCCACCAGCGTCGCCGCGATGCCGAGGAACGGCACCACGTGGCGATAGCCGATGACGCCGTCCTGCTGGAGCAGGTACAGCGCGATGTCGCCGCCGAAGCCGACCCAGGCGAAGAAGAAGACGAAGCCGATGAGCAGCCAGCTCGACTTCCGCCGGTTGGCCTCCTGCTGCGAGAAGAGGTCGCGTCCCGTCACCGCCCTGGCCTCGCGCTACTTGAGCGAGAGGTCCACCTTGGGCACGTCGCGATCGCCCGGCTCGTCGATCTCCCAGAGCTCCGCCGGCGTCGCCTTGGCCAGGCCGGCGACCATGTTGGTCGGGAACTGCGCCTGCGCGACGTTGTAGCTGGTCGCGACGTCGTTGTAGTGCTGGCGCGCGAAGGCGATCCGGTTCTCCGTCGAGCTCAGCTCCTCCTGCAGCTGCGCCACGTTGCCCGT
>CAZKYO010000001.1:155965-160100 GCA_964557115.1 uncultured Gemmatimonadaceae bacterium | reverse complement strand
GAAGACGTGCCGGGCGCCGAGCTTCATGTCCATCCGGAGCAGGCCGGGCTTCTTCTCGGCCGGGTTCTCCCGGACCCCCTTCCAGTGACCGCTGACGAGTCGGTTCACCCCGGTCACGGGGTTCACCAGCAGCCCGCCGATCTCGCGGATGACCCGCTCGGCACCGGTGGCCTGCTCGTCGCGGATCAGGATGCCGACGCGGTGGAACATCTCGCCCAGGGCGATGCCGCCGAGCGCGGTGAAGAAGTAGTCGTTGAGCGACGGCCGGTTCGTCTCGCCGAAGTACTCCCACGTGAACGAGCCGAGGAAGGCCAGCGGGATCGACTCCCAGTAGCTCAGGCAGTTGGAGCGGCCGGCGTTGAAGTAGGTGTTCCCGTGGAACGGGTGGGTCAGCATGTTCGTGGCGAACGAGTTCTCGTCCCACTCCCAGCCGAGCCGGATGTTCCGGCTCCAGGTCTCGAGGTTGACCTTCTGGGTCTCCTCGCCGAGGATCACGTCGAGCCGGTTGACGAAGAGGTTGATCGCGCCGACCTCGGCCACCGCGACCCCGCCGCGCTTCGGCGTGCAGCCGTTCGGGCCGTTGTACTGGGCGAGGAGGGCGCCGGGCATGGCGATCAGGACGGCGAGGCGACCGGCCAGTCGGCGCGGGTCGAGGAGATGACTCGAGCGACCGCCCCATGAGCCGATTGTCATCGGATTCCCTTGGCGTGGCAGTGGGTGGGCTACCTCACCAAGCTCGGGCCGGATCGGGAAACGGTCAAGGCGATCGGAAGAGCGGCAGTCCTCAGCTGCCGGTCCGGAGCAGCGCGACGATCGCCACTGCGAGGGCGGCCAGGCCGACTACGAGGACCGTCAGCGCCACGCGCTTTGCACGGCGCATCTCTCCAGGCAGGGCGTTCATCGCCTCGCTGCGGGCCCTCGCCTGCTCGAGCTGCGCATTGCGCCTCGCGGCTCCGTCGTCGGTGGCCTGCGCGGACGCCGCGCCCCTCCCCATCGCGGCGTGCACCCCGTCGAGCGAGACCCCACAGGCCGCCAGCGCCTGGGCGGCGATCCCGCGCTCCTCGCGCAGCAACCCGGCCAGCAGGTGCTCGTCACCGACATAGGAGTCGCCGAGCTCGCGCGCCTCGAGCATCGCGAGCTCCAGCCCCTTCTTGGCGCGGGAGGTGTACGGCAGCTCCGGGCCCCGACCCACGGGGCGATCGCCGGGCTTGGCGAGGGCCTCCACCATCTTGACGACCAGGTCGGGCGCCACATTGAGCCGCTCGAAGATCGTCACGATGACCGCGTCGGGGCCGTCGAGCATGCCAAGCAGGATGTGCTCCACGCCGACGAACTCGTTCTGGCGGCGCGCGGCGATCTCGCGGGCACGCTGGAGGGTGAGCCGGACGTGGTCGGTGAAGTTGTAGCCGCTCATCGGGGCCTCCCGCAGGTGGCTGGATCCAACCTAAGGACCGGGGAGGGCCGCGACATTACATCGGGATGAGGATCGGGTGACCGATCACCGGGATCCCGTGGCCGGCAATTCGCACCAATCACCCGTCGCTTGTCGCCGGTCCGGACGGGCCGTACACTCTGGAATGCCCTGCCTCGCCCGATGGCTTTGTGGTCGCGGCCCGATCGCCGCGGCCGGTGTACTGCTGCTCGCCGCGCCGCTCCACGCGCAGGATCCGCCCCGCGCCCCCGGCGCCCCGCCTCGCGTCGCGACGACCGTGCTCGACACCGCGGCGATCACGGTCCCCTGGTTCGCGATGGCGCCGTCGCCGATCGGCCTCGCCGGCCCGGCGCGCCCGGGGCAGTTCCTCTCCGCGGTCGGCCGCCGGGCGATTGCGATGGGCACCGAGGACGGCCGCCTCGAGTTCTGGTCGTGGCCGGTCAAGTGGCTGCACGACTTCGAGCTCTCCTTCCAGGTCCCCAAGTACGCCGCACCGATTCCCGGGCACACGGTCGCGCAACGGGTGGAGGAACGACCCGAGGGCGTGACGATCACCTACAGCCACGAGCAGTTCACGGTCCGCGAGCACGTCTTCGTGCCGCTCGACAAGCCCGCCGTGATCATCCTGCTCGAGGTCGACGCGGTGCGGCCGCTCGAGATCCTCGCCCGCTTCGCTCCCGACATCCACTATGCCTGGCCGGCGGGGCTCGGCGGCCAGTACCTGGTCTGGGAGCAGAACGCGCGCGCGTTCCACTTCTCCGAGGGGAAGCAGGCGATCAACGCCTTCATGGGGTCGCCGGCGGTGCTGCGCGCCTCCGACGTGCCGGCCCACATGCTCGCCGCGGCGCCACCCGAGCTAGTGCTCGGCGTCGGCGGCGCGCAGGATCGCTACACCGCCCCGCGGCTCGGCGAGCCGCCGGGGAAGAACGTGAATCTCCACGAGGCGTTCGTGCCGATCGTGCTGGCCGGCGGCACGATGCCGCAGGACTCCGCGCTGGCGCTGTATCGCTCGCTTGTCGCACCCGGCGCCGCCGAGCGCGAATGGAACCGTCGGGTCGCGCACGCCGACTCGATCCGCGAGACGCAGTTCCGGATCGCCTCGCCCGATTCGCTGCTCGACCTCGCGGTCGAGTATGCCAAGGTGAACCTCGACGAGTCGATGGCCTGCAACCCCGACCTCGGCTGCGGCCTGGTGGCCGGGTACGGGCTCTCCGGGGCGGCGACCGATCGCCCGGGCTTCGGCTGGTACTTCGGCGGCGACGCCTCGATCAACTCCTTCGCGATGAGCGCGGCGGGGCAGGGCGAGCTGGTGCGCGACGGGGCGCTGCGATTCTTCGCCAGGTTCCAGCGCGCCGACGGCAAGATCACCCACGAGATCTCGCAGGGTGCCGGTCGGGTCGACTGGTGGTCGTATCCATATCCGTTCTATCACGGCGACACGACCCCGTACTGGATCCTCGCGGCCGGAGAGTACTGGCGCCGCACCGGCGACACCGCGACGGTGCGCGCCCTGTGGCCCAACCTGGCGAAGGCCTACGACTGGTCGCGCTCGACCGACGGGGACGGCGACGGCCTGATGGAGAACCCGCTCGCCGGTGCCGGGGCGCTCGAGGTCGGCGACCTGCAGATCGGGATCCTGTCGGACGTGTACCTGAGCGGCGTCTGGGTCGCGGCCCTCGACCGGTTCGCCCGGATGGCGGCGGCGATGGGCGACTCGCGCCTGGCGGCCGAGGCCCTCGCCATGCGGTCGCGCGCGCTGGCGACGCTCGAGGCGCGCTTCTGGATGCCGGACGCGGAGCAGTACGCCTTCGCGCTGCTCCAGGACGGCACCGTCAATCCGGCGCTCACCGCGTGGGCGGCGCCGGCGATGGCGTTCGGCGTGCTCGACGACGCGCGGGGAGCGGCGATGGCCCGGCACCTCGCGTCGTCGGCGATCATGACCGACTGGGGCGCGCGGCCGCTCGCGAGCACCTCGGCGCTCTTCGACCCGCTCCACTACAACAACGGCGCCGTCTGGCCCTTCGTGACCGGCTGGGTCGCGCAGGCCCAGTATGCCTACCACAACGCCCCGGCCGGATGGTTTGCGCTGCAGGCGATCGTCCGCACCGGCTTCGACGAGCCCCTCGGCCGGAATCCCGAGGTGTACTCCGGCCGGTTCTACAAGCCGCTCGACACCGCGGTGCCGCAGCAGTTCTTCGCGACGAGCATGGTGCTGGCGCCGCTGCTGGGCGGATTGCTCGGGATCGACGTCGATGTGCCTGCACGCACGATCCGGATCGCGCCGCACCTGCCGCCGGACTGGGACTCGGTCGCCGTGCGCAACGTGCCCGTAGGCCGGGATCGCCTGGCCTTCACGATCCGGCGCACCCGCTCGGGATTCACGCTCGATGCCGAGCGCAGCGGCCCCGACCGGACGCCGTTCGTGCTCGAGTTCTCGCCGGCGCTGCCGCTCGGCGCCGGCACGCCGATCGACCGCGGCGTCCCGGACCGGCACGCAGGGGACCTGCACGCGGCAGTGCGCGGCACGCTGTCGGAGCGCGCGACGCTCGAGGCGGACTTCGCGGGGGGGTGGCAGTTGATCCCGCCGCCGTCGGTGCCGCGGGTCGGCGAGCGTTCGCGAGCCGCGCGCATCGTCGCCGAGCGGCTCGAGGGCGGGCGCTACGTCGTCACGCTGGAGGGGATCGCGAACACCACGGCGACCTT
>CAZKYO010000001.1:12615-155865 GCA_964557115.1 uncultured Gemmatimonadaceae bacterium | reverse complement strand
AGGGCGGGCGCTACGTCGTCACGCTGGAGGGGATCGCGAACACCACGGCGACCTTTCGGCTCCCGCCGCCGCGGGGACCCGAGCGCTCCGTCGCCGTCACGTTCACCGGGGCGACACCCGACGCCGACGGCTACGTGCGCGTGACGCGGGAGTTCGGGCCCTGAGGGTCAGCGCCGCGTCCAGTGATCGAACACGTCGATCACCGGACGGGCGTTGCACTGCTCGTCGAAGAAGTCGCTGTTGCACCCCGTCGCCGGCTCCCACCAGAAGATTCCCTTGATCCGCCGGTTGCCGATGCCGAGGAGCGTGTTGTTCACCGCCTCGAGGAAGGCGCGTCGCGGCCCGCCGGGCGCGTCCTCCGGGTAGGGCGGATTGGGCGAGTCGCGGTACTCCCACGGACGGTACCCCACCTCGACCAGGATCACGTCCTTGTCGGGATAGCGCTCCAGCAGCGACAGCAGGTTGTCGCGCAGCTGGAGCAGGGTGCCGTGCCACCAGGGGTAGTACGAGAGCCCGATGACGTCGTACGGGATGCCGTAGGTGTTGAAGCGGTCCCACCAGGCCCGGTTCCCCGCGGCATCGGCGCCGTTGTCGTAGTGCATCATGATGAGCGGGCGGGGCGACTGGCCGCGACCCGCGTCGATGCCGTCGAGGCCCGCCTTCACGAGCCGGGCGAAGGTGTCCCAGTGATCCGGCAGCTTTCCCAGCGGCCAGATCATCCCGTTGCGCACCTCGTTGCCGATCTGGACCATCTCCGGCATCGCGCCGGCCTCGCGGAAGGCCCGGATGACGTCGCGGGTGTAGTTGAACACCGAATCGACCAGCGCGTCGGCGTCGGTCGTGTCCCAGGCCGCGGGCGACGGCTGGTGCTGCGGATCGGCCCAGTCGTCGGCGTAGTGGAAGTCGAGCAGGAACCGGTAGCCGCGCGCCTTGGCGTCCTTCGCCAGCGCGAGGGTGTAGGCGAGGTCGTTGGGGAGGGTCTTGGGCGTGTGGAAGATCCGCAGCCGGATCCAGTCGTAGCCGTGGTTCCGGAAGATCTCCAGGCCCGGCGTGATGACGCCCTTGTCCTTGAACCGCACGCCGCGCTGCTCGGCCTGCCGGAGGAACGAGAGGTCGGCGCCGACGGCGTACGTGAGCGAGACGCCGTGGTCGGGCGGGGCGTCCGCGACGGTGGACGGGACGGCCTGGCAGGCGATCGGTCCGGCGCTGGCCAGCGTGGCGAGCAGCGCCAATGCCGCGCCGCGGGGTCTCGGTGGCGTCGTCATGCCGTGAATCTACGCCCGACGGCCGCTTCGCGATCCCCCTGACGGTTCAGAGGATCACTTCCCAGTAGCCGACGTCGACCCACTCGTCGAACTTCCGGCCGACTTCCTCGAAGTGCGCGACCTTGCGGAAGCCGAACTTCTCATGGAGCGCGACGCTGCCCGGATTCGGCAGCGCGATGCCGGCAATGACCGTGTGGGTGCCCATCGCGCGCAGCCGGTCGAGCAGGGCGGGGATCAGCGCCGAGCCGATCCCCTGGCGGGAGCGGTCGCCGTCGACGTAGACCGCGAGCTCGGCGGCGTGCCGGTACGAGGCGCGCTCGCGCCAGCGCGTGGCGTAGGCGTACCCGACGACCGCGTCGCCGATCTCGGCCACGACCCAGGGCATCTGCGCGGCCCGGGTCGCCTCGATCCGCCGGGTCATCTCGGCGTTCGGCACCTCGCTCTCCTCGAACGAGACGATCGTGCCGGTGATGTACGGGTTGTAGATCGCGGCGATCGCCGCGGCGTCGCGCGTGGTCGCCGGACGGATGGATATCGCGGAAGCCATGGGGTGCGTCCCTCGCTGCGGTGGTGCCGACCGTCCGCGGCCGCTCAGGCCGTCCGGAGGAACTTGCGCCGCAGCCAGCCGATCGGGAAGGGTGCCATCGCGATCAGGAGCCCCGCGGGGAGCCATCGCTTGCTGCGCTGGCTCCAGAGCTCGCGCGAGGCAGTGGCATAGCGCTGGCGAAACTCCGCCAGCAGCGCCTGCTCCTCATGCACCACGCCGCCCTTGATGACATGCGTGATCCGGAGCGACGCCGCGGCCCCCTCCAGGGGGTCGCCCGGATGCACCACCAGGTCGGCCAGCTTCCCGGCCTCGACCGTCCCAAGGTCGGGGCGCCGCAGGGCCACCGCGGCGTCCCGCGTCGCCGCGAGGAGTCCCGCCATCGGCGAGCCGGTCGCCTCGCCGATCAGCCGCATCTCGGCGTGGAGCCCAAGGCCCGGCCCGGCGTCGTCGGAGCCGGCGAGCAGGATGCCGCCGCGGTCGTGGAACAGGCGGAGGAACTCCACCTGACGGCGCCAGCTCTGGGGCCACGCGGCGCGGGCCACCCGGTAGCTGCCCCGCTCGAACACCAGCCGCCGCAGCGACGGCGGGTCGCCGAGGAAGGCAAGGAACGGCGGCGGCTCGATCGGTTGATTCCAGTAATACTCCCAGGCCAGCGTCGGCTCGAGCCACACGCCATGCGAGGTCATCTCGCCGATCAGGGAGTCGGCCCGCGCCGAATCGACGGTGTTCCAGAGCGCGTGCTCCCAGACCCAGTACTCGGCCTGGTCGGCGGGACGCCGCAGCGCCGTGTCACCCGGCTGCATGGCGACCATCAACGCCGTCAGGTGGGAAACGCCGGAGAGGCCGAGCGGAATCGCCTCGCGGGTGAAGGAGCCGGCGAGGCCGTCGCGCCACGTGTGGCCGTAGATCGGCACCCCTGCGGTGCGGGCCTCACGGATCTCTGCGGCGACCGTCGCGTCGAAGTACGGCATCTTCAGCTTGATCGCGTCGACGCCCAAGCCGATGAGCGTGTCGACCAACGGCACCCCGAGGCCGACGTTGAAGCGGCCTGCATTCTCCGGCGTGATGCGACCCGACACGAGCAGTCGCGGCGTCGCCGCGTTGGGATCGGCGCTGCCGGGCCGCTTGGCGAGCAGGGTGGGCAACGCCAGCGAACTGGCGTCGCGCACCGTGGTGATGCCGAGGGCAAAGCGGAGGCGCTGGGCCTGGTCGAGATCGGCGGGAGACTCGGTCTCGTAGGGCAGGTGGACGTGGGTGTCGATCAGGCCCGGCGTGAGCCAGGCGCCTGAGAGATCCCAGGTGGAGTCACCCGGTTCGGTCGGGCAGCCCTCGGGTCCGGAGACGCAGGCGAAACGCCCGGCGACGATCACCACCCGCGCCCCGGGCAGGGGGGGCGCCCCGGTGCCATCGATCAGGGTCGCACCGGTGAGGACCAGCCGCTGTTGCGCCCTCGCCGGGGCGGGGGTCAGGCAGAGCAGGAGGGCGGTCAGGCAGCAGAGCGCACGCGAGATTGTACGTTCCCGATTGGAACGTTCCGGCATCGTGAGGCAGGGCGGGGGCGTGATTCGGGCCATGCCGACCGGAAGCGCAGGAAGCGTTCCAGACGACCGGATCGCGTTGCCGTCAGCGGCCCTCGAACTCGGCGATCAGGGCCTTGCTCGCCACCCGCCGCCACGCCGTCTCGAGAATGTCGGCGAGATCAGGGCTGGAGACGGCGTCCAGTCGGACCAGCACGGTGGGGTAGCCGCGGTAGTGCTCGGTCGTGAAGAAGGCGGCGGGATCGGCCTGCATGCGGAAGTCACGCTCGTCGTGGCCGCACTTGACCACCAGGACCGCGCCGTCTTCCCTCATCCGCGCGAGGAACTTCCCCCGCACCCGCCATCCGGGGGTGCCGTAGGAGCTCCCCTCCTCGGTGCCGGGCAGGCGCGCGAGGAGGCGACGGACGGTGGCGATCGTGGCGGGTCGACTCAACGGTTCCTCCTCGCGTCGCCCCCAATGATCACCGGCTTCGGGGCTGAGCGGGAGTCGGCGGTCGAGGCGCCATCCCGGATGTAGCTTCCAGCATGCCCAACACGCGAATCCTGGCCACCGGCCATGCGGTGCCCGAGCGGGTCGTGACGAACGACGACCTCGCGGCGATGATGGACACCTCCGACGAGTGGATCACCCAGCGCACCGGGATCCGCCAGCGGCACTGGATCCGCGAGGGCGAGTCCGGGACGACCCTGTCGCAGGTCGCCGCGGGTCGCGCGCTCGAGGCGGCCGGCCTCGAGGGCGCGGCGCTCGAGGCGATCGTCTACGCGACGTCGTCCCCCGACCACTTCGCCCCCGGCAACGGCGTGCTCCTGCAGCACGCGATGGGGCTCGGGCCGATCCCCGCGATCGACATCCGGACCCAGTGCTCGGGGTTCGTCTATGCGCTGAGCATCGCCGACGCCTACATCCGTGCGGGGATGTACCGCACCGTCCTCGTCGTCGGCGCGGAGGTGCAGAGCACCGGCATGGACGTCACGACGCGCGGTCGCAACACGGCGGTGATCTTCGCCGACGGTGCCGGCGCGGCGGTGGTGCAGGCCGACGACACGCGCGACGGTTCCGCGATCCTCGGCTGGGACCTGCACGGCGACGGTGCGCACGCCGACAAGCTCTGGGTCGACGCGCCGGGATCGATGTACCACCCGCGCAACCAGGCGGCCTTCCTCGACAACAAGTGCTTCCTCGACATGGATGGTCGCGAGGTGTTCCGTCACGCCACGACGCGGATGCCCGAGTCGGTCGTGGCGGCGCTGGCCCGCGCCGGTGTCGCGGCCGGCGACCTCGCGCTGCTGATCCCCCACCAGGCAAACCTGCGCATCAGCGAGATGGTCCAGAAGCAGCTCGGCCTGCGCGACGACCAGGTCTACAACAACATCGACCGCTTCGGGAACACCACGGCGGCCACGATCCCGATCGCCCTCGACGAGTGCGTGCGGGCCGGTCGCCTCAAGCGGGGCGACTTGCTCGCGATCACCGCCTTCGGGAGCGGCTTCCTGTGGGGGAGCGCGGTGATCCGGTGGTGAATGGTGAATGGGGAATGGTGAATGGGGGATAGGGGTCGGCGGCCCCATATCGGTCGGGTCCTCCAGGCTCGCCCAAAGGCCCCCATTCACCATTCACCGATCACCATTCACCGCCCTGAAACCATCCCGGCCTGTGTTACGTCTTGAAACACGTACCCCAGTGGGAGGAGTTCGATGTTCCAGGCACTCGCAGGATTGATCGGCTTCGTGGCCACGGCGGTTGCCGGGATCGCCATGTTCCAGGTGTCAAGGGAGTTTGTCCGCCGCCGGCTGCGGTTTGTCGATGCCGTCCGGGGCCCCATGGTGCCGTGGGTCGTTGCCCTGGGCGTCGCGCTCCTGGCGATGCCGGTGGTCGGATTGCTGCCGATCGTGGGCGCCACCACGGCGATGGTCGCCGGGGCGGCGGCCGGATTCGGCACGGCCAGCGGGGTCAAGGCGCTCAAGCGCGGGGACTAGCCGGGATTAGCTTCCCCTGATGACCATCCATTGTGCCCGTTGCGGACGCGAGGGGGAGCGGCAGGCGTTCAAGC
The DNA here is from genome assembly GCA_964557115.1 of uncultured Gemmatimonadaceae bacterium. Lineage (GTDB taxonomy): Bacteria > Gemmatimonadota > Gemmatimonadetes > Gemmatimonadales > GWC2-71-9 > Palsa-1233. The sequence goes on along the minus strand of CAZKYO010000001.1, from coordinate 150,464 downwards.
CGTTCCCCAACGAGCTCGGCTCGCGGCTTTACGACTCGATCTGCCGTGATTGCTGGGCCGACTGGCTCAAGACCCAGCAGCAGCTGATCAACCACTACGCCCTGGTGCCGCACCAGCCGCAGGCCCGGGCGTTCCTGATGAAGAACCTCGAGGAATTCTGCTTCGGCGAAGGGGCCCCGGACCGGATTCCCTGAGGCCGGGTACCTCCTCGCGTGACGCTGTCCGCGCGGTAGGTTCAATCGTTTCCTCTCTCCCACCCGATCCGGAGAGGCTCGATGCCCCAGTCCCCGCCCTCCCACCCCGATCACCCCGCGATCCGTGAAGGGATCGTCGCCGGCCTGATCGGCGCCGCGGTCGTGGCGCTCTTCTTCCTCGGGATCGACCTGATCCGCGGCATCCCGCTGCTGACTCCCAGCGTGCTCGGGGAGGTGTTCGTGCTCCGGGAGCCGTCGGCGGTCACGACGTCGGTCAACACCACCGCGGTGCTGCTCTACACCGCCGCGCACCTGCTGGTGTTCTGCGCGATCGGACTTGCGCTCGCGCAGGGCGCTCGCCACGCCGAGGAGTCCTCGCTGGTCCGCATCGGGCTGGTGATGGGGTTCATCGCGTTCGAGCTGTTCTTCTACGGCGCGCTGCAGGTCGTCGACGAGACGACGCGCGGCCTCTTCCCGCAGTGGAGCGTGCTGATGGCGAACGCGCTCGCCGCGCTGGTGATGGGGCTCTACCTCTGGCGGCACCACCCGCGCATCAGCACGGCGCTCGGCCGCGCCCCGCTCGGCGCACCGGAGACGGCAGGCGAGTAGCGGGGCGCTACTGCCAGTGGAGGCCGACGGTGAAGCCGGCGTCCACCGCGGGGCCGCGCGGCACGAGGTCCTCGGTCATGCCGAGCTGCAGGGCGGGCCAGTGTCGCCCAGGCTTCAGCAGGAAGCCGAAGTCGAGGGTGACCTCGGCGTCATCCATCGCGTGGAAGCCGGTGCCCTGCCACGAGGCGGACTGCATGAACAGCGTCGCGAAGACCGCCTGCTGCCGGACCGCCCGCCAGCGGAAGCCCGCCGTCCCGCCCACGAAGCCGGTGCGCTGGTAGGCCGCCAGGTCGCCATGCGTCGGCGTGTAGCCCGCCTGCAACCCGAGCTCCAGCTTGACGCGGTCGTTGTCGACCGCGCGCGCGGTCGCGCCGACCGTCGCCGCCACGGTCCGTCGGCTCCAGGTGTCGATGCCGGTCGTCGCGGTCGGGAGCGTGACCGTGGCGACGAACTGGACTCGCCCCACGCGCCGCCCGGCGCCGAGCCGGAGGTCGCCGAGCGAGGGACGCTCGCGCGGGATGTCGAGCGCGAGGTCGGGCAGCTCGATCGTCCATCCATAGGTGTCGTGCGGCCGGGCGTTGCGCGCCGGGACCTTGAGGCCGATCAGGTCGTGGTACCAGTTGAGGAACGCGTCGAGGAAGCCGTCGTGCGCGCCGCGGATCGGCAGGTCGGCCAGCGCGAACCAGTCGCCGCCAAGGTCGCGCGCCACCCAGACATCGATCCGCGACAGCTCGGCGTCGAGCAGGTACTTCCTGCCGTCGGTCGGGGAGGTCGAGGTTTCGATCGCGTTGGCGTAGTCGAGCACCACCGACAGCCGCCAGCCGTCGTCGCGCGGCAGGTAGGGCTGGGCGTAGAGCGCGCTCCGCGACGCGAGGACCGGGTTGATCGGGACGTAGGCGGGGAGTGATTGGGCGCCGAGCGCCGCGGGGGCGATCAGGCAGACGAGCGGGACGAAGCGTCGCATGGCCAGAAGGATAGCTATCATTGGACGTGCCCCGCATCGCCCGGGTCGCGCTGGTCGCGACGCTCCTGATCCTGGTCGCCTTCGCCCTCGATGGCTGGGCCTACCGGCACCTCGTCGAGCCGGGGATCTACGATCGCGACTTCGGCCGGATGTTCCGGATCATCGGTTACTACCCGACCTGGATCATCGCGGCGCTGGCGCTGTGGCTGCACTCGCGCGACCGGCGCCGTGCCCTGCTGCTCGGGCTCACGCCCGGGATCGGCGGCCTCCTCGCCGAGGTGCTCAAGCTGCTGATGCGCCGCGAGCGACCGGGCGTCGCCGACGGCGCCTACGTCTTCCGCAGCTTCGCGGAGAAGCCGTTCTCGACCAGCGGGCTCGCCCTACCCAGCAGCCACGGACTGGTCGCGTTCAGCGCCGCGTGGATCCTCTGTCGCCTCTATCCCCGCGCCTGGCCGATCTGGGTCGCGCTCGCCGCCGGATGCGCGCTCAGCCGCGTCGAGGCGCACGCGCACTTCCTGAGCGACGTGACCGTCGCCGCCGTCGCGGCGTGGTTCATGGTCGAGATGATCTGGCGGCGGTGGGGGCGATAGCACAGAAGCGAGAGAACAGAGGACAGAGAACAGAGAACAGAGAACAGAGAACAGAGAACCGAGTGGAGAGAAGGCGGGGCACCGTGGTTCGCCTTTCCCTCGCTCCCCCACTTCTCTGTTCTCTGTTCTCCGTCCTCTGTTCTCTGTCCTCTCTGCTATCCTGTCACGTCCTCGTCCCGCACCGTGTTCGGATGCATCGCCAGGTCGATCGCGACGAAGAAGAGCCGGCTCCACGGATAGAACAGCAGCGGCGAGGTGATCGCGAGGAGCGGGGCGAGCCAGCCGAGCAGGTCCCACGGCGGGTCGGGCCAGCGGCGCACCACCACGCCGATGATCAGCACGGCCGTGAGCGCCTCGGCGACCCCGAGGTTCAGGATGTAGGCGCCGACGCGATTCCCCCGCACCAGCGAGATCCCGCAGGCGGGGCAGTCATCGCGCACGCCGAGCCAGTGGCGGAGCACCCCGCCGGCGCCGCAATTGGGGCAGCGGAGGCGCAGGGCGCGCATGAAGAGGGTCCAGCGTCGGCTCATCGTTCAGGATCCGGGCGTCGCAGGGTGACGATCCGCAGGCCGGACTCCGCCGGAGACTCCGGGGGCGCGGTGCGGGCTGGAGCGGCCGGGGCGGCGGTCGTCGCGGCCTCGCCGCGGCGCGGGAGGCCACGCACGACGGCATCGATCGCCGGCCGCCCTGCCGCCTCCCGGCTGGCGGGGCTCGGCAGGTGCGGACCGAACGAGGCGCGCCAGATCGCGTCGCCCACCACGACCGAGGCGAGGGCCCGCGCAGTCGCACCGATCTCCAGCAGGGGGAACTCGCCGCGGTCGATCCCGTGGCGGAGGGCCCGTTCGATCGCGAGGCAGCCCACCGAGACCACCCGGTCGACGTAGCGCCTTGCCAGCTCCGGGAAGCGCGGCGATTCACGCAGCATCAGCACCAGGAGGGACGCCGCCGCCGGCTGGTCGAGATGGTCGGCCCAGCGGTGCAGCAGCAGGTCGAGGATCTGCCGGGCGGTCATCGAGCCGTAGGCCTCGGCGATCTCGCGTCCGCGGGCCCACGACGGGTCGAGGTGATGCTCCACCAGCGCCTCGACCAGGCCTTCCTTGGAGGGGAAATAGCGGTAGATCGTCCCGGCGGTCACCCCGGCCTCGGCGGCGATCGCGTCCATCCGGGCGGCCGCGAAGCCCTCGGCCACGAAGTGGCGCAGGGCGGCGTCCAGGATCTCGGCGGGGCGGTGCTCGGGGCGGCGGACGAACTTCGGCATCCCCGAAGATAATTGTAAATGATGGTTCAGTTGTAACAGGGCAGGTGATAAACGAAAGGGCCGCCGGCGGTTGCCGACGACCCTTTCGTGCGCCCTGAGGAGAGGGTTCAGGGCTTGTCTGGTGCCACCGTCCGGAGTCGTCCGCCCATGCCGCCCCGCGAGAAGGGCTCCGGGGTGGTGTTGGGCAGCTTGGTGTTGATCGACTGCTGCTGCCGCTTCCGGGTGATCGTCAGGGTGAACGACTTGTCGGCGTCGTAGGTCCGGAGCACCCGGATCAGCTCGGCCGGGGTGTCGACGCTGCGTCCGTCCACGGCGGTGACCACGTCGCCCGCCTTGAGGCCCAGGCCGTCCTTCTCGGGGGCGTCGACCACCAGCACCCCCTTGGTGGTGCCGAAGTACTCGCCGAGGCCGCGGTTCATCGGCGCCAGCTCGAGGTCGCCCAGGGTGTTCATGAAGGCGAAGGAGAAGGAGCCACCGGCGCTCGGGGCGACGTTGTAGGTGGTCGCGGTGGGCGGCGTGGTCCAGACCGAGCCGAAGCCGCGGGGTGCATCCGGCACCGTGACGCCGCCGGGCACGCCTGCGACGCGCGGGGCGACGAAGACGCGGTCGAAGCCGTCGGTCGACGGGTCGGTCGAGGCGATCATCAGCCGGTTGTCGGCGACCGGGGTGATCCGGGTCTTCCGCGTGGCGTTGTCGCGACGGTACTCGAGGTCCACCGTCTTGCCGGGCTCGAGCTTGCCGACGACCTCGGTGAGGCGGATCCAGGGGAACGATTCGTCGCTCCCGACCACCCGCTCGGTGCGGCCCTTGGTCAGCGACTGGCCATCGACGGTGGTGATGATGTCGCCGGCCCGGATGCCGGCCTTGTCGGCCGGGTAGTTCGGGGTGACCGCGGTGATGTAGGCGCCGTAGCGGTCGGTGTCGCGGGGCCGCGGGTCGACGGTGACGCCGATGAAGCCGCGATCGGCCGTCATGTCGCCCATCAGGTTCCCGAACACCTTCATGTCGGCGAGGTCGCGCGACTTCAGCGCCAGCGCCGCGCCCTCCTTGCTGAGGGCGAGCGACTGCGACTGCAGCTGCTTGGCGAGCTCCTTGTACTGGTCCTGCATCTTCATCATCGACTCGGACGGGACCGTCATGTCGAGGCGGCCGAGCTTGTCGCGCAGCTCGTCGAACTGCTTGCGCTGCAGCGTGAGGGCGTCGCCGAAGAACACGACGTTCTTCTGCTTCTCGTCGCAGATCGCCTTCGCGGCGCCGTCGGCGATCGCCCGGTCGTTGACCTTCACCGAGCAGGCGGTCTTGTCGCCGCGCTCGATGGTGACGAGGGTGTCGCCCTCGATGATCGTGATCTTCTGCTGCGCCTGGGCCCCGAGCGGCGACACGAACGCGCCGAGGGCGAAGGCGAAGGTCAGGGTGTTGCGCATGCCGGTCTTGCTCCTTCGGGGTGGGACCTCAGAGGTCCACGTTGGTGGCCTTGGTCAGGTGCACGTCCACGAGCGCACTCATCAGGCCGACCCTCTCCTGCCACAGCTCCACCTCGGCGGGGAGCCGATCGCTCGGCGCCACGGTGGCCAGGTCCTGCAGCCGCGAATCCACGCGGGCGATGCGGTCCTCGAGCTCGATGATCACCTGCACCGTTCGCGCGTCGACCACCCGCTGGTCAGGGCGGTACTCGCTGAGCGCCTGCTCGAGGGCCTGCGAGCGGGTGATGGCGGTCTGGAGCTGCTCGCTCGCGTCGAGCTCGGGCGGCTGCACCAGGTCGCGGCCGATGATCCCGACCGCGAGGACCGCCGCGGCGGCCAGCCCGGCGATCGCCGTGAGGCGGTGCCGCACGTGGCGCCGGTCGGCGGCGAGCCGCGCGACGACGACGGGGAACTGGTCGGTGTCGGGCTCGAGCGTGGCCAGCGCCCGCAGCCGCGCGGTGCGCTGGTGGAGCCGGTCGAGCTCGGCGCGGCAGGCCGCGCAGATCTCGTGGTGGCGATGGGCCTCGACCAGGGCGGGCTCGCTCCGGTCGCCGTCGCGGACGGCAAGCAGCTCGTCCATCGAGAGATGTCCGCGGGTCATGCCGGCACCTCCTCACCGAGCCAGGTCCGGAGCCGGGCGTGGGCCCGGGCCAGCTGGGACTTCGAGAAGGAGACCGTCTTCCCCATCTGGGAGGCGATCTCCTCGTGGGTATACCCCTCCACGTCGTGCAGCCAGACGACGGCCCGGGCGGTATCGCCGAGGCGCGACATCGCGGTCTCGAGATCCATCCGGAGGGCGGGGGTCGCTTCGCGGGCCGGCGCCAGCTCGTCGTTCAGGAGATCGGTGTCGCGGTACTTGTTCCGGCGCAGCCGCATCAGGGCCTTGGAAGACGCCACGGTCCGGATCCATCCCCAGACCGAGCCATCCCCACGGTAGTTGCGGATGCTACGACACACCTCGTAGAAGGTCTCCTGGAGGACGTCCTCGGCGTCTTCGGTCGTCCGGCAGATCCGCCGGGCCAGGTTGTAGACGGCGCCGGCGTAGGCGCGGTAGAGCGCCTCGAGCGCCGCCGGGTCGCCCCGCTTGGCGCGGGCGACGATGGCGTCGGCGTTCGGGAGGGACATCGCGTCCATGGTCAATGCTCGGGTCATCACGCCGTAAAGATGCAGGACCGGGGGGGAGCGTCGCAGGGCCGGACGGAGGAGTGCGGTTTGGTGTTTCATTGGGGAACAACATCCCGAGAGCGGATGGCGGAGAACCGAGAGCGGCGTCAGCCGTGGTGGCCGCCGCTCGAACGAATCCACGGTTCTCCGTTCTCCGCCCTCCGTTCTCGGTAGATTCATCCGACCCTCACACCGGAGTCTTTCCGCCGTGCTCTCCCAGAAGATCCAGGATGCCCTCAACGCCCAGATCAACCTCGAGATGCTGTCGTCCTATCACTACCTCGCGATGGCGGCGTTCTTCGAGTCGACCTCCCTGCCGGGGATGGCGACCTGGATGAAGGTGCAGAGCGAGGAGGAGCGCCTGCACGCGATGAAGCTGTTCGACCACATGTGCGACCGCGGCGGCACGGTGGTGCTCCAGCCGATCGAGCAGCCGCAGAGCCAGTTCGACTCGCCGCTCAGCGTGTTCGAGGCGGCGCTCGCCAACGAGCAGAAGGTGACCCGGGCGATCAACTCGCTGTACGGCCTCGCCCAGCAGGAGCAGGACTATCCGTCGCAGGTGCTGCTGCAGTGGTTCATCACCGAGCAGGTCGAGGAGGAGAAGACCGCGCAGCAGGCGATCGACCAGCTCAAGATGGCCGGCAAGGACGCCAGCGCCCTGCTGATGCTCGACCAGGCGTTCGGCAGCCGGACCGCGGCCGACACGGCGGAGTGACGCGATGCTCAAGTGGATCCTCGGCGCGATCCTGGCGCTCGTCGTGGTGCTGGCCGGCACCTGCTGGTGGGGCTATCGCAAGCTGACGGCGGGTGGCGACACGGCCCGGGTCGCCATCGCCGCCTCGCCCGAGCGGGTCTGGACCTACATGACGGTCCCCGATTCGATGCGCGCGTGGCAGGACTCGACGACGATGTTCCGGGTGACGGGCGACAGCGCGATCGCCGTCGGCGACACGGTGCAGGTGACGACGACCGCCCGCGAGGGGAGCGCCCAGACCCGGTCCTCGATGACGTGGGTGGTGAGCCGGCTGGAGGCGCCGCGGATCATCGTGTGGACCGCACAGGACGACTCGACCGGCCACGTGGTGATCCAGCGGACCGACTCGATCGTGGCGATGGGCGACTCGACCGTGCTCTTCGGCACCATCGGCTCGCCGATCATGGACTCGCTCGGCACGGCGGACTCGACCGGCGGGCTGGCGCGCAAGTTCATCCAGGGCGGGGCCAAGCTGATGGCCTCGAGCCTCCGGTTCGTCACCGAGGCGGAATTCGCGCGACTCAAGGCGAAGCTGGAAGGGAACTGACGCGCCTAGAACATCCGCCCGCCGAGCGGCGCGTCATGGGTCGGCTGCAGGAGCACCACGGCGCCGTCCTCGTCCGGGACGCCCAGGACGAGGACTTCGCTCTTCACCCCGGCGATCCGCTTCGGCTCGAAGTTCACCACCGCCACCACCTGCCGACCGACGAGCGCCTCGGCCGTGTAGTGGACGGTGAGCTGGGCGCTGGAGGTCTTGAGGCCGACGTCCGGGCCGAAGTCGATCGTCAGGACGTAGGCCGGCTTGTGGGCCTTGGGATTGGGCTCGCAGGCGGTGACGCGGCCGACGCGGATGTCGACGGCCTCGAAGGCGGAATAGTCGATGGGCATGGGTGAATGGTAAATGGTGAATGGGGGGCGTCGGTCCCAATCACCATTCACCATTCACGATTCGCCTGTCAGACCACGAAGTTGAGCAACCGCCCCGGCACCCAGATCACCTTGCGGACCGCCTGGCCCTCGAGGTGGCGGGCGATCGCCTCGTCGGCACGCGCCGCGGCCTCGGCCGCGTCCTGGTCGGCGCCGCGGGGGAGGGTGACCGTGCCGCGGGTCTTGCCGCCCACCTGCACGGCCACGGTGACGGTGTCCTCGACGGTGAGGGCCAGGTCGAACGCCGGCCACGCCGAGTCGAAGACGCTGCCCTCGCGACCGAGGCGCTCCCAGCACTCCTCGGCGAAGTGCGGCGCGAACGGCGCGGTCATCTGCACCAGCTCGGCGATGATCGTCGGTTCGGCGCAGTTGGCCTCGCGCAGGGCGTTGACCAGCTCCATCAGCGCGGCGATCGCGACGTTGTAGTGGAGCTGGGCGATCGCCTCGGCGACCCGCTGCTTCACCTGGTGCCACTTGACCAGCACCTCGCGGCGAATCTCGCCGTCCTTGCAGTCGGGGTGCGTGGCGTCGGTGACCATGTCCCAGACCTTGTCGAGGAAGCGCCGCGGCCCGCTGATGCCGGCGTCGCGGAAGTCGCCGCCCTCCTGGAACGGCCCCAGGAACATCAGGTACATGCGGAAGGTGTCGGCGCCCCACTGGTCGATGTAGTCGTCGGGCACCACCACGTTGCCGCGGGACTTCGACATCTTGGCGCCGTCCTTCACGATCAGCCCGTGGGCCCGGAACCTGGCGAACGGCTCCTCGAAGTGGAGCATCCCGGCGTCGTGCAGCACCATGGTGATGAAGCGCGAATAGAGCAGGTGCAGCACCGCGTGCTCGTTGCCGCCGATGTAGCTGGTGACCGGCAGCCAGCGCCGGGTCCGCTCCGGGTCGAAGGCCCGGTCGGCGAACTCGGTGCTCGGGTAGCGCAGGAAGTACCAGGCCGAGTCGAGGAAGGTGTCGCTGACGTCGGTCTCGCGGCGGGCGCGGGCCCCGCACGCCGGGCACGGGACGTAGTACCACTCCTCGTGCCGGGCCAGCGGCGAGACGCCGGAGTCGTCGGGCCGGAAGTCGTCGATCGGCGGCAGCTCGACCGGCAGCTGGTCCTCGGGGACCGGCACGATGCCGCAGGCGTCGCAGTAGATGATCGGGATCGGCGGGCCCCAGTACCGCTGCCGCGAGATGGTCCAGTCGTAGAGGCGGTACTGCACGTGCAACTGGCCGTGGTTCCGCTCGGCGAGCCAGGCGGTGACGGCGCGCTTCGCCTCGGGGACCGCGAGGCCGTCGAACTCGCCCGAGTTCACCAGGCGACCGGTGACGTTGTCGACGAACGCCTCGGCGAGCGGGGTCGCCGCGTCGTCGCCCTCGCCCGCCACCACGCGCACCACGGGAAGCCCGAAGGTCCCGGCGAAGGCGAAGTCGCGCTCGTCGTGCCCGGGCACCGCCATGATCGCGCCGGTGCCGTAGTCCATCAGCACGTAGTCGGCGATCCAGACGGGGATCGCCTGGCCGGTGGCCGGATTGACGGCACGCGCGCCGGTGTCGACGCCGGTCTTGTCCCGGTCGCCGACCTTGCGGGAGACGAGGTCGCGCGCGGCGGCCCGGGCGCGATAGGCGTCGATCGCCTCGCGCTGGCCGCGGGTCGTGATGGCGTCGACCAGCGGATGCTCGGGCGCCAGCACCATGAAGGTCGCGCCGAAGAGCGTGTCGGGCCGGGTCGTGAAGACCGCGATCTCCTCGGCGTGGCCCTCGACCGCGAAGCGGATCTCGGCGCCCTCGCTGCGCCCGATCCAGTTGCGCTGCGCCTGCGTGGTCGTCTCCGACCAGTCCATCTTCGACGCGTCGTCCAGGTTCGCCAGCAGCCGCTCGGCGTACTCGGTGATCCGGAAGTACCACTGCTCGAGCGCGCGCTGCTCGACCACGGTGCCGCAGCGCTCGCAGGCGCCGGCGATCACCTGCTCGTTGGCGAGGACCGTCTTGCAGCTCGGGCACCAGTTGACGACGCCCTTCTTCTTGTACGCCAGCCCGCGATGGTAGAGCTGGAGGAAGAGCCACTGCGTCCACTTGTAGTAGGCGGGATCGGTCGTCGAGAGCACGTGCTCCCACGAGAACATCCCGCCCATCCGGGTGAGCTGCCGGGTGAAGTTCGCGATGTTCCGCGGGATCAGCTGGCCGGGGTGGATCCCGACCTTGATCGCGTAGTTCTCCGAATGGATCCCGAAGGCGTCGAAGCCGATCGGTTCGAAGACGTCGTGCCCCTGCATCCGCTGGAATCGCCCGAAGACGTCCGCGCCGGTGAAGGCGAAGAGGTTCCCGACATGCAGCCCCTCGGCGGAGGGGTAGGGGAACATCATCAGGTTGTAGAAGGGGCGCTCGGCGCGGTCGAGGTCGGGCTCGTTGGTGCGGCGCTCGGCCCAGCGCCCGCGCCACCTGGCCTCCACCTCGTGCGGGTGGTAGCTCGGCTTCGGGTCGGTCATGGCGCCAATATACACGAGACCGGAGACTCGAGAGCCGAGATTCGAGGGGCACGGGGCTCAGCGCCCGGCTGCCTCGAATCTCGGCTCTCGAGTCTCGATCCTCGCCGGCGACGGGCTAGTCGTGCTCGTCGTGGCCCTCGTGCGCCTCGCGGTGCGCCAGGTCGATCGTGAACGGCTCGCCGTTGACCGTGGCGTCGGGGGTGCTGGTGCCGTTGAACGTGACGATCACCGTGCGCTGGACCGGGTCGCCGTTGAGCGGCGTGACCACGCAGTCGCGGGTGGCGGTGCCCGAGAGCGGCCACGGGTCGACGCCCTCGGCGCGCACGGGCATCACCACGTCCTCGAGGGTGAAGGTGCAGGCGAGGTCGAAGCCGCGGTCGGGCGAGTTGCCGGCGCCGATCCGCGCGCGGGTGATCTGCTCGGCGCCGGTGCCGTTGACGGTCCGCTCGGTCTCGGTGCCCAGGAGGCCGGTGAAGACGAGGTGGCGCTCGCGATGGGTGGTCGCGGTCCAGGGGCCGCGGGACACGTCGCCGTCGATCGTCACGTCGACGAGGATGCTCGCGGTGAGGTCGGCGTCATACTGCGCCATCGGCTGGTCGGACTCGTCGAGGAACTGCACCACGCGGGTCACGTCGAGGCCATTTGCCCGGTTCCGCGGGCAGGTCCAGCGGCCGCCGCCGAAGCCGCAGCCGTTGACGTTGCCGGGGCCGTGCGGCGGATCGAGCAGCGCGGCGCCGCTGAAGGTGATCGTGCCGAGTTCGCCGTTGGCGCCGGCCATCAGGTCGACGTCCTGGGAGAAGCCGTCGGCGGCCACGTTGGCCACGTCGAGGTTGAGCGTGGTCGACCCACCGGTGTCGGCGGGGGAGGTCGGGTCGGAGCTGCAGGCCGCGAGGCCGAGCACGAGGGCCGCGGCGAGGGCTGTCTGATGTCGCATGGAAGTACCTGTCGCTCAAGGGTTTGGCCGGCTCGGTCGGAACCGGCGCCATCCGGGGAGACGCGCTCCTCGGGATCGCGTTAAGAATCGGATGCCTCGACTCGGCAGTGGAGCGGCCCGGACTGGGACGACTCCCGCCGCGAGTCAGGGTCATGCCGTGGCGGGCGAATCGTTCCGCGTCAGGCGTAGCGTGTTCGATTGATATGGATTTCCCGGAACCGACGGGCCCCGGAAGGATCAAGGCGGGCGTCTCCCCGTCCGGGCCCGTCAGGGCCCCGGCCGTGATCGCCCGGCGCTTGGGTGGACACTTCGGGATGACGCCTGACCGGAGGAGACATGCACGTCGCGCAGGCGACGCGCGGTTCAGTCCTCCGGCTGGCCGATCCCCGCCTGCGCGACGCCGCCGCTGACGATGAAGGTCATGTGATCGCTGCCGTCGACGTCGACCGGCACGACCTGGTCGGCGGGGACGAGCAGCAGCTGGCCGGCGAAGTTGTAGCTCTGCGGCAGGTACACGGCGACGTGCCCCGGCAGCCCGAGGCGGGTGACATCCTCGGCGGTCACGAAACCGAGCACCCAGAGGTCCTTGTCCGGGTCGATCCGGATCCGCACCGCGCTGTTGAAGCGGCGCTTCTCCCCGGCGAAGGCGTTCATCAGGTCCTTCGCCGCCGTGTAGAGCAGGCGCACCAGCGGCAGCCGCGCGAGGATCGCGTCGAAGGTGTCGAGCGCCGCGCGGGTCACGACGTTGGTGGCCAGCAGGCCGACGAGGGTGATCCCGGCCAGCACCACCAGCAGGCCGACGCCGGGGATCGTGAGGCCGAGCCAGCCGTCGACCCAGGCGACCGCCTGCCAGGCGACCCAGACGGTGAGGATGACCGGGAAGGTGATGACCGCGCCGCGGAGGAAGTAGGTCGCGATCCGGCGCAGCGTGGCGGGCGTCTCGTCCATGGTCAGCGCCTCGCGTCGAGGGCGGCGAGCAAGGGCTCGAGCTGGTCGACCGTCGCCTCGCCCATGTGGCCGATCCGGACCAAGCGGTCGTCGGGGTCGTCGTGGCCCGGTGCGATGTGATAGCCGTCGTGCGCGAGGTCGGCGACCAGCGCGCGCGCGCTGCGGCCATCCGGCAGGGTCAGGACGCTCACGGTGTCGGCGCGCATGCCCGCCGGGGCGAGCAGCCGCACGTCCTCGCAGTGGAGGTCCCAGTGCTCCAGCCGCTCGCGCATCGCGCGATGCCGCGCGAAGCGCTGGGGGAGGGGCGTGGCGAGGATCCGCTCGAGCTGGCAATCGAGCGCGTGGATCACCGGCACCGGGGGCGTCTGCGGGAAGCGGCACTGCACGGCGTCGGCATGCAGCGCGACCGGATCGAGGTAGAGCCCGCGATCGCCGATGGTGCGCGCCCGCTCCAGGTAACGGTCGCTGGCCACGGCGAAGGCGAGCCCCGCCGGGGCGGCGAGCGCCTTCTGGGGCGCGCCGATCACGAAGTCCGCATCCCAGCCCTCGGGATCGACGGGCATCCCGCCGAGCGAACCGACCGCGTCCACGATCGTGACCAGGTCGTCGTGGCGTCGCGCGACCCGGATCAGTGCCGCGACGTCGGCGACGACGCCGGTGCTCGTCTCGACATGGACGAGGCTGATCGCGTCGAACGGCGGTCCGTCGAGCATCGCCTCGAGCTCGCCAGGCTGGAGGGCCCGGCCCCGCGGGACGTGCAGGCGGGTGACCTCGAGGCCGCACGCCTCGGCGATCCGGGCGAAGCGTTCGCCGAAGGAACCGCTCACCACCGCGAGGAGCCGCTCGCGCACCGCGCCGCGGATCGCCGCCTCCATCATCGCGGTGGCCGAGCCGGCCGTCATGAGGACGGGGCGCCCGGTGGCAAAGACGCGGCGGAGTCCGTGCTGGATCCGCTCGGCGATCGCGTGCCCGGCGACGGTGCGGTGCCCGAAGACCGGACGACCGAGCGCCTCGGTCACCGCCGGATCGACCTCGACCGGGCCCGGCAGCCAGAAGCGGCCGGAGATGCTCACGCGACGGGCTCGAGGCGCGGGTTGTCGCGGTAGCCACGGCCCGCCTTCGAGCAGGGCCGGCTCTCGTGCCGCACGACGTCGGCGGTGAAGTCGAAGCGGCCGCCGAACAGGGACGAGCCGACACCGTAGGCGTCGACCGGGACCCCGAGCGCCTCGAATTCCCGGATCTTCTCCACGGTGAACCCGCCGGAGACGACGATCCGGACCTCGGAATGGCCGGCGCGGTCGAGCGCGTCGCGGACGTTCCAGACCAGGTGCTCGTTCACGCCGGTCGGCTTGAAGCCGCCCATCATCGGCACCACCGAGGCGTCCACCATCGTCTCCGAGGTGTCGATCCGGACGCCGTAGAGGCGGTCGCCGAGGGCATCCGCGACGGCGACCGCGGTGCGGGGGCAGTCGTTCTCGAAGTCGACCAGGGTGACCAGGCGCATCTCGTCGGGCATGTGCTCCAGGAACTTCCGCGAGGCGAGCACGGTGTCGCCGCCGTAGGCCGCGATCAGCCCGTGCGGCACGGTGCCGACCCCCTCGCTCCCCCACCACGAGGCCTGCGCATCGGTGGAGACGCCGATCGCCCCCGCCACGTGCGCGGCGTAGCCGTCGCCGGTCTGCATCATCCAGTGATCGTGCCGGGCCGGGAAGAACATCACGTCCTTCGGCTTGGCCGCCTCCACCACGCGGCGGGTGTTGGTGCCGACCTTGGTGCGGCGGGCGAGCACGCCGAGGTAGAGCGTCTCGAGGTGGACGAACTGCTGGTACGGACCCTCGATCTCGAGGACGACTTCCCAGGGGGTGATGGCGTCGCCGTCGTGCAGGGCCCGGACCCGGAGCGCGGACCAGTCCTCGCTGCAGAGCTTGAGGATCGCGATCGCCTCGTCGATGCCGCCGAGGAGCGCGTCGGTCTTGGTGAAGACCTGCACCATGACCTCCGGCGCGTGGCCGTCGCGCTCGAGCACCTCGCGCGTGCGCACGAAGTATTTGTCGGAGTAGTAGCCGGCCCGCATCTTGTCGACCGGCAGGTTGAAGATGGCGGGGTCGAGGCGGGTGCGCGGCATGGCCGGAATCTGGCCCGGGGGCCGGGATCGGGGTAGAGGGGAGTGCATGGTGATTGGTGAATGGTGAATGGGAGGTCGGGTCCGGGGAGCGCGTCTGGAGTCGCCCCGCCGATACGCCCCATTCACCATTCACCAATCACCTTTCACCCTTCGACGGTGGTTACATTTCGACCTCGTCCCTCACCCGGAGCCTGCCGCCATGTCCGACACGCCGCTCTCCCGTCGATCGTTCCTCGGTGCCGCCGGCGCGGCGGTGGCCGGGGCCGCCCTGGTGCCGGCTCCCGCCGCCGCGGGCGCGCCATGGGTGCGCCGGTCGCGCGTGGCGGCGCCGACGGTGGTGTCGAGCGACAACGGGATCCGCGGGGTGGCGCGCGCGCTCGACCTGGTGACCAAGGGCAGCGACACGCTCGACGCGATCGTCGAGGGGGTCAAGATCCAGGAGCTCGATCCCAACGACATGTCGGTGGGCTACGGCGGCCTCCCGAACGAGGACGGGGTGGTCCAGCTCGACGCGTCGTGCATGCACGGCCCGACCCGGCGGGCCGGTGCGGTCGGCGCGCTCGAGGGGATCAAGACGCCGAGCGAGATCGCGCGGCTGGTCCTCAAGTACACCGACTACATCATGCTGGTGGGCAAGGACGCCCAGCGGTTCGCGACCTCCTACGGCTACCAGCTGGAGGACCTGCTCACGCCGCGGGCGCGCGAGGCGTGGCTGCACTGGCGCGCCAACCGGGGCCCCAACGACGGCTGGCTCGACGTGGACAACGGCGAGAAGCTGATGCACACGACCGGCACGATCAACATGAACGTCGTCGCGGCCAACGGCGACATCTCGTCGATCACGACCACCAGCGGGATCTCCTACAAGATCGCGGGCCGGGTCGGCGACTCGCCGATCATCGGCGCCGGCCAGTACACCGACAACGATGTCGGCGCCGCCGGGTCGACCGGGCGGGGCGAGAGCAACATCATGGTCTGCGGCGGCTTCCTCACGGTGGAGTACATGCGCCAGGGGATGCATCCCAAGGACGCGGCGCTCGCCACGCTCAAGCGGGTGGTGCAGCAGACGCCCTCCCGCCTGTTCCAGCCGGACGGCAAGGTCAACTTCGGCCTGCAGTTCTACGCGGTGAACAAGAAGGGCGAGTACGGTGCCGCTTCGTTCACCCCGGCCAGGTTCGCCGTGGCCGACGAGAAGGGCGCCCGGCACGAGGATTGTGCGGTGTACTACTCGTGAACCGAGGACCGAGGACCGAGAACCGAGAACCGGGGATCGAGGGGCGCGCGGTGAAGGGCCAATGCGGACGGGAGGCACCCGCGAACTGGCTGGGGCTGCTGTCGCTCGCGGCGTCCTTGCTGGCGGCGGTTCCGCTCGCGGCGCAGGATCCGGCTGCGCCGTGGCGGCTGTCGTACTTCCCGTATCCCACCGTGTCGCCCAACGACGGACTGATGGGCGTGGCGCGGGCGATCTGGTTCCGCCAGGCGCCGTGGGGCGAGCGGGTGACGCTGCGCAATTCGGTGGCGGTCGAGGCCGGCTACTCCACGCGCAACGCCTGGATGGGGCAGGTCACCTGGGCGAATCCATCGCTCGGCGAGCACTGGCGGATCATGGCGCACGCCGAGGCGGGACACCGGCCGCGGTTCGGGAACTACGACCTGCTCGAGCCGGCGTTCTTCGCCGAGCACGACCGCCAGCTGGCGTGGATCGACCTGACCCATCGATTCGACGGACCGGTGCAGGTCGCGATCCGGGGCGGGATCCGCCACGACAAGCTGACCTACGGTGACGCCGGCGCGTCCTCCGTGGACGGTGACGAGACCGATGCGACGGCACGGGGTGCGCTGGTGGTCGACCTGCGCGACCGCGAGTACGAGACGAACACGGGCGTGCTGCTCGAGGCGGGCGGGATTGCGGGCAGCGGCGGTCGCGACGGGTACGTGGTGCCCTACGCCCAGGCCAAGGGCTGGCTCCATCCGTGGTTGCCGCTCCGGCTGACCGCCCGGGCGGCCTGGAAGGGACCCGCCGACCAGGGCTCGCTCGCCAACGCGCTGGAGTTCCCGGGGTGGGAGGCGCCGTTCGAGATCATCGGCGGGTCGCGCTCGGTGCGCGGGCTGCCGATCAGCGCCGGCCTGGCCGACGGCGTGCTGCTGGCCGGGGCGGAGGCGCGCTTCGACGTGCTCAACGTCGGCGAGCTCGGTGCGGTCACGCTGTTCGCCTTCGTCGACGGCGCCAAGCCGCTCGACGGCGGGGACGACCTCACGACCGAAGTGCTCCTGCATCCCTCACGCATCGCCACCGGGCCGGTCTCGACCCGGGACTGGACCTGGTCGCCCGGCGGCGGGATCGCGCTGCGGGTGCTGCGTGCCGCCACCCTCACCGTGAGCGCCGCCCGCACCGACGGGCGGACGCGGTGGTACGTCGGCAGCGGATGGGCGTGGTAGACCACGGAGAACCGAGGACCGAGAACGGAGAACGGAGAACTGCCCCGAGTGCTGCGATCAGCGCTTCGGGGCAGTTCTCCGTTCTCCGTTCGCTGCTCTCCGTTCTCCGCTCTAGCTCGTCTTCTCCTGGATGTCGATCCCGCGGGCGCGCAGCGCCGCGACGTAGCGATCGTAGGGCATCCCCTCGTCCGGCGTCGTGACACCGAAGCGGATCACCTGGCGGCGGGCCTGGATCAACCCGGTGATCGCCAGCGAGTAGCCGGTCGTCCGCATCATCGCCGAGATGCCGTGCGCGGCGTCGAAGTAGTCGACCAGGTCGAAGGTGGTCGTCTTCGGCTTGCCGCCGTGCACGCCGCTGGCGATGACCCGCAGGGCCACGAGGTCGTGGCCCTCGGGCTTGGTGAGCTTCGGGCTCACGATGGTGATGAAGGCGTCGCGCGGCACCACGTCGCAGCCCTTCACGTGGACCGGCTCGAGGTCGAGGAGCCCGAGCTCGCGGATCGGCCGCATGATGGCGACGTGGCCCGGGTAGCGGAGCGTCTTGTACTCCATCTCGCGCACCTGGCCCTCGTAGGAGAAGGGCATGGTGGAGATGCCGCCGGCGGTGTGGAACGCCTCGAGCGTGCCGACCGGGGCCGGGAACGGCACCGGCTCCAGCTCCGAGAGGGCGTCCACCGTCACCGGCTTGCCGTCGCGGAGGATCCAGGACGGGGTCGTGTAGTAGTCGAGCGCGCCTTCGAGCGAGTAGACGATCTGGTAGTTGAGCGGCGGCTCGGGGTGCTGCGGCAGGCCGCCGACGAAGATCCGCACCCGGTCGGCGCGGTCGAGGCGCCGGATCCCCTCGGCCGCCAGGATGTTGACCATGCCGGGGGCGAGGCCGCAGTCGGGCATGATCGACAGCCCCTTGGCGTGGGCCTCGGGTTCGAGCTTCTTCTGTTCCATGACGATCTCGGTGTTGCCACCGAGGTCGGCGAAATGGCATCCGGCGGCGACGGCGAGCTTCGCCATCGGGCCGTTGAAGTAGTAGGGGATGGCGCTCATCACGGCGTCGTGGTCGGCCATCACCTCGGCGACCGCGGCGTGGTCGGTGACGTCGAGGGCGATCGCCTGCAGCCGCGGGTCGTCGAGCCGCGCCAGGAAGCGGGCCATCCGGTCCGGGTGGAGGTCGGCCAGGGTGACCCGGGTGACCTCGGGGTCCTGCAGCAGTTCAAAGGCACAGGCGCAGCCCTGCAGGCCGGCCCCCAGCACGAGCATCTTCATTCGGCAGTATCCTCCGGGTCGGGTCTGGCTCCGCGCCGAAGATAACCCACCCCGATTCCGAACCCCGACCGTCCCGACGAGGACCGATGGCCGAGGCCGCAGCGACCACCCGCGACCGCCTGCTGGACGCCGCCCGGGAGCTCTTCACCACCGCCGGCTACCACGCCACGACCACGCCGATCCTGGCGCGGCGGGCCGGGGTGGCCGAGGGGACGATCTACCGGCACTTCCCCAGCAAGCACGCCCTCCTCAACGCCGCCTACCAGGACGTCCAGCACTGGGGGACCGCGGCGATCCAGGCCGCCAGCGCCGCCCCGGGCCGCACCGGTGAGCGGCTGGCGGCGCTGGGCCAGCAGTGGCTGGCCGAGGCCGAGGCCGATCCGGCGCGGATGCGGCTGCTGTTGGCGTGGCGGCTGGCGTCGGAGCTGGACGAGGCCTCCCGGCACGCGGCGGCCGAGTTCCGCCAGGGGGTCGAGCGGATGATCGCCGTCGGCAAGCAGGAAGGCACCGTCCGGGCCGGGGTGGTGGAGCTGTGGACCTCGGTCTGGCTGACGCTGGTCACCTCGGCGGTGGAGCGCGTCGCGGCCCGGGAGTGGTCGGCCCGGCACCCGCACGCGCTGGCCACGCTGGAGGCGGCGTGGGAGGCGATCGCCTGGCGCCCGATCGCCGCCCCGCCAGCCCGGGCCGTGGACGGGGAGTGATCGGTGCCTGACACGCACGGCTTCCTGGTCACGTTCGCGGTGGTGCTCTGCGCCGCCGCGATCACGACGGTCGTGTTCGAGCGGCTGCGGCAGCCGGTGATCCTCGGCTACCTGCTGGCCGGGATGCTGATCGGCCCGCACGTGACGTTCATCCCGATCAACGCCGACCGCGCCGCGACCGAGACGATGGCCGAGCTCGGCGTGATCCTGCTGCTCTTCGCGATCGGGCTCGAGTTCTCGATCCGGCGGCTGCTGCGGGTCGGCGGCCGGGTCGCGATCACCGCCATCATCGACGTCTCGCTCATGGCGTGGCTCGGCCTGATGGCGGCGCGGGTCCTCGGCTTCTCGCCGCGCGAGGCGCTGTTCACCGCGGCGATCACCGCGATCTCCAGCACGACGATCATCGCCAAGACCTTCGAGGACAACCGGGTCGGGCGCAAGCTGCGCGACCTCGTCTTCGGCGTGCTGATCGTGGAGGACCTCTTCGCGGTGCTCTTCCTCGCGGGCCTCGCCTCGCTCGGCGGGGCCGCCGGGAGCGCCTCGCCGCTGTGGATGACGGTCGGCCGCCTCGGCGTGCTGCTCACGATCTGGGTGGCGGCGGGGCTGATGGTCATCCCGCGCCTGATGCGCTTCATCGTCGGGCTCGGGCGGCGCGAGACGACGCTGGTCGCCTCGCTGGGGCTCTGCTTCGCGTTCGCGCTGCTGGCCGACGCGCTCGGCTACTCGGTGGCGCTGGGCGCCTTCATCGCCGGCTCGCTGATCGCGGAGTCGGGCAAGTCGCACCTGCTGATGCAGCTGGTCCGCCCGGTCCGCGACGTGTTCGCCGCGGTCTTCTTCGTCGCGGTCGGCATGCTGATCGACCCGACGCTGATCGCCGAGCACTGGGCGGCGGTGCTGGTGCTGACCGTGGTGGTGATGCTGGGCAAGACGGTGGCGGTCTCGAGCGGGGCGTTCCTCGCGGGGCAGGGGACGCAGACGTCGATCCGCGCGGGCCTGTCGATGGCGCAGATCGGCGAGTTCTCCTTCATCATCGCCTCGCTCGGCCTCTCGCTCGGGGTGGTGCGCGAGTTCCTCTACCCGGTCGCGGTGGCGGTCTCCGCGATCACCACGCTCGCCACGCCGTACCTGGTGCGGGTGGCGGAGCCGTTCGCGGGCTGGGTGGACCGCCGGCTGCCCCGGCCGCTGCAGACCTACGCGTCGCTGTACGACACGTGGGTGGACGACCTCACCCGGGCGCACCAGGAGCCGACCGCGGCGCAGCGCAACCGGCGGCTGGTGCGCTGGCTGCTGCTCGACACCGCGCTGCTCGTGACCGTGACGATCGGGATGTCGCGGGCCGGGCCACGGATCCTGGCGCTGCTCTCCGAGCGCTTCGCGATCCCGCCGGAGGCGGCGCGCATCGCGACCTGGGCGATCGGACTCGCCCTCGCCGCCCCGTTCGTCTTCGGGATCTTCCGGGTGGCGAGCGGACTGGCCTACCAGCTCGCGCGGCTGGCGCTGCCGCAGCACGGCCGGCTCGACCTCGCCGCGGCGCCACGGCGCGCGCTGGTGGTGACGCTCGAGATCGCGATCGTGCTGGTGATCGGCATCCCGGTCCTGGTGATCACCCAGCCGTTCCTGCCACCCTATCGCGGGGCGGTCGTGCTGCTCGCGATCCTCGCGCTGCTCGGCGTCGCGGCCTGGCGCAGCGCGACGAACCTGCACGGCCACATCGCCGCCGGTTCCGAGGTGCTGATCTCCGCGCTGCGCTCCTCGCTGCCGCCCGAGCAGATGACGGCGGAGTTCGCGGTCGCCCGCACCGCCGAATACCAGGCCGACCGGTTCACGACCGCGACCCACCTGCTGCCGGGGATGGGGAAGCCGAGCCGGTTCATCATGGCCCCGGGACACTTCGGGGCCGGGAAGTCGCTCGCCGAACTCGCGCTGCGCGGCCGGACCGGCGCGACGGTGCTTGCCATCACGCGCGGTGACGAAGGGATCCCGGCACCGAGCAAGGCGGAGCGGCTGCTGCCGGGTGATCGGGTGGTGCTGGTGGGGAGCCAGGAGGCGATCGCCGCCGCGGTGCGGATCCTCACCAGCGGCGGCGAGTGACGCCCCCGGGCCGGGCGGCTAGCGCCGGCCGAACAACCGGATCGCCTCGTGGGCCGCGGTGCGGAGCGTCGCGGCCGCCTCGTCCGGGATCGAGCGGGGCAGCAGGTTGGGGAAGGTGACCGGGTCGACGTCGTAGATGACGCCGGCGATGATGATCGCCGCGAGCCAGGCACCGGCGGGATTGGGATGGAAGCCGTCGGCCTCCCGGATCTGGATCTCGGGGTGGTCGACGAGCAGCGACCGGAAGGCCTGGCCCACCGGGTAGATCGCCATCTGCTTCGCGTCGGCCGCGGCGACGTAGTTCGAGATGCCGTTGTCGATGTTGTCGCCGAACGGCGGCCACACGACGTACATCCCCGCCCGCCCGCCGTGCGCCACGATCCGGTCCGCGAGCACCCCCGACCATTGCAGCAGGTTGGCACCGCTCGACGGCAGCGTCGAGGGACCCTGCTGCATCACCACCACGTCGTAGCCACCGGCATCGATCGCGGCGATCGAGGCCGGGAAGCTGAAGTGATCCTCGAGGGCGAAGTTGGCGTAGGCGAAGGTGGTGATCACCGGCCTGGGCGCACCGGTGCTCGTCGCGAGGTCGGCGATCAATCCCGGGACGTCGTGCGTGTAGGTGAGCGAATTGCCGAGCATCACGATCCGCAGTGCGTCGCTGGAGACGGGCGGCGGGGGCGGCGGGGTCGGATCGGATGGCGCGCTGCCGCACGCGAGCAGCAGGGCGACCAACGGGGCGAGGCGAGCGGGGGTCATCGGTGGATCCCGTGAAGGTTGACCGGAAGGGAACACCGGTCGCGCCACCGGCGCGACCGGGACCAGGTCAGGAGCCGGTCAGCGCGGTTCCGTGGCCGGCACGTAGAGCACGTCCTTCGCGCGGTCGATCGACACGAACAACCGCGCCGGCCGACCGGCGTCGTCGCGTTCGAACCGCAGCGTCACGCCACCGGGGGCGGCGAACTCGTCATCGGCGGTCGGCCGCAGTGCGCCGAACTGCCCCGGGCGCCGCGCCGCCTGCAGTGCGCCCCCCTGCACCCGGAAGGTGATCGTGCCGTCGGCCTCGACGCTGTACCAGCGGCCGGCGTACTCGCCGAAGCGGGCCGGGTCGGCGCGGAACGGCGGCGTCACCGCCTGCGGTGCCGAGGCGACCGGCGGGGCGAACGGCACCGCCCCCGCGAGCAGCAGCTCCGCCAGGCGGCCCGGATTGGCGTCGCCGCGGTTGCACAGCATCGCGATCGCGAGTCCCTGCTCGGGGAAGGTGGCGAGGATCGCGCGGTATCCCGCGGTGGCGCCGGTGTGCCAGGTCGCGGGGACGCCGCGCAGCGCGCCGAGGAAGAGGCCGCCGCCGTAGGGCATCACGCCGCCGTCGTTGAAGTGGCCGGGCGTCTGCATCGCGGCGCTCACGTCGGGCCGGCCGATGCGGCCCTCGGCCAGCGCACGGTTCCAGGTGAGCAGGTCGCCGACGGTGGTGAGCAGCCCGCCATTGCCGTGGACGTCCTCGAACGGCATGTCGAGGACCCAGGCGCCGCGCGACATCGCGTACGCCTGGGCGCGGTGCGGCACCAGGCGGGTGAAGTCGTCGCGCCACGAGGTGTGGCGCATGCCGAGCGGCTCGAAGAACTCGCGCCGGGTGAACTCGGCGAACGGGATGCCGCTGGCGCGACCGACCAGCATCGCGAGCAGGTTGTAGCCGGTGTTGGTGTAGGAGAACGCCGCGCCCGGCTCGTGGTTGAGCCCGCGCTGGCGGGCGATGATGGCGAGGGCGTCGTCCTGGGTGTGGGCGCGCTGCCCGCGGGGCCAGCCGGCGAGCGAGGCCACGGCGCCCCAATCGCGCAGCCCCGAGGAATGGAGCATCAGGTGGCGCAGCGTGATCGGCTGCGGATACCCGGGGATCTCGGGGAACCACTGCTGGACGGGGTCGTCGAGCGAGAGCGTGCCGCGTGCGGCGAGGAGCAGCACCGCCGCCGCAGTGAACTGCTTGGAGACCGAGCCCGCCTCGAAGATCGTGGCGGTGTCGATCGGGATGCCGTACTCGAGCTCGGCCTTGCCGAAGGCGCCGCGGTAGCGGGCCCGGCCGGCGCTGTCGACGGCGATGGCGCACCCGGGTGCGCCGTTCCGCACCATCGGCGCGAAGATCGAGTCGGCGCGGGCCGCGAGGGACTGGGCCGAGAGTGGAGTGCCGAGATCCGCAAATGGACCGCCGAGGAGGAGGAGCAGCATCGCTCCACGCGCGACCTGGCGGATCGGGGTGCTCACTGTCATCGCTCTCCTCGCGTCTCGAATCGCGAATCTCGAATCTCAGATCTCGTGCTCAGGCCAGCGTCCCGACCGCGCCCTCGACGGCCTCGCGGAGCCGGCCGTCCACGATCATCTCGCGCACGGCGGCCAGGTCGCCGGTCATGATCCGGTCGGCGTCGAGCGGCGGCACCACCTCGCGCACCGTGCGCACCGCCGCGCCGACGCCGGGTCCCGGCGCGATCGGCGCGTGGAAGCCGACCGCCTCGGCGGCGTTGAGGACCTCGACCGCGAGCACCCAGCGGGCGTTCTCGAGGATCATCGCGCACTGGCGCGCGGCGGTGGTCCCCATCGAGACGTGGTCCTCCTGGTTGGCCGACGTCGGGATCGAGTCGACGCTCGCGGGGTGGGCCAGCACCTTGTTCTCGCTCACCAGCGAGGCCGCGGTGTACTGCGAGATCATCAGTCCCGAGTGGAGGCCGCCCTGCCGCGCGAGGAACGCCGGCAGCCCGCTCACCGCAGGGTCGAGCATGTGCTCCACCCGCCGCTCGGCGATGTTGGCGAGCTCGGCGATCGCGATCTTGGCGTAGTCCATCGCGACCGCGACCGGCTGGCCGTGGAAGTTGCCGGCGGAGACGACGTGGTCGTCCTCGGCGAAGACGAGCGGGTTGTCGGTGACGGCGTTGACCTCGCGGGTGAGCACGTCGGCGACGTGGGCGAGCGCGTCGCGCGAGGCGCCATGCACCTGGGGGACGCAGCGGAGCGAGTAGGCGTCCTGCACCTTGTCGCAGTCGGCGTGCGAGGCGTGGATCGGGGAGGACGCCGAGATGGCGAGCACGTTGGCCGCGGCGGCGGCCGCGCCGGGATGGGGCCGCACCCGGGTGACCCGCAGGTCGAACGGGGCGCGGGTGCCCTTCAGGGCCTCGAGCGACATCGCGGCGGCGATGTCGCACACCGTCGCCAGTTGGCGGGCATCGTGGACGACGAGCGCCCCGATGGCGGTCATCGCCTGGGTCCCGTTGATCAGGGCGAGCCCCTCCTTGGCCTCGAGGACCACCGGGGCGAGCCCGACGAGTTCGAGCGCCTCGGCAGCGGGGAGGACCTGGTCGCGCACGTGGGCATGGCCCTCGCCGATCAGCGTCAGCGCGACGTGCGCCAGCGGGGCGAGGTCGCCGCTCGCCCCGACCGATCCCTGCGACGGGACGACCGGGATCACGCCGCGGTCGAGCAGCTCGATGATGAGCTCGACCACCTCGACGCGGATGCCGCTGTGCCCCTGCGCGAGCGACTGCGCCCGGAGCAGCAGCATCGCGCGCACCACCTCGTCCGACAGCGGCTCGCCGACGCCCATGGCGTGCGAGACGATCAGGTTGCGCTGGAGCTGGCGGACGTCGGCGGCGGCGATCCGCTCCGAGGCGAGCTTGCCGAATCCCGTCGTCACGCCATAGACGGTGCGCCCCTCGGCCACGAGCCGCTCGATGTAGCGCCGCGAACGGGTCATGCGTTCGCGCGCCTCGTCGGCGAGTTCCACCGACCAGCCGTCGCGCGCCACGCGGACGACGTCCTCGATCGTGATCGGCTCGCCGATCCGCACCGTGTCGCGGTTCACCGTGCCTCCCGTCCCTCGAGGTAGACCGACCGGATCGGCGACGCGCCGAGCTGCCAGGCGGCGAGGCGCCAGTCGTCGCCCGCCAGCACCAGGAAATCCGCACGGGCGCCGACCGCGAGCGCGCCGTCGCCGGTGAGCCCGAGCGCCGCGGCGGCGTTGACGGTCGCCGCGGTGAGCGCCTCGGGCGGCGTGAGGCCGTTGAGTCGCACGGCGAGGGCCATCGCCTGCTGGGTGCTGAAGAGCGGCGACGAGCCGGGATTGAGGTCGGTGCCGATCGCGACGATGGCGCCGGCCTCGACGAGCCGGCGCCCCGGCGCCGCGCGGATCCCGAGGTGGAGGGTGACGCCGGGCAGGATCGTCGCCACGGTGTCGCTGGCCGCGAGCGCGTGGATCTGCTCGTCGCCGCTCGCCTCGAGGTGGTCGACCGAGAGCGCCCCGTTGGCGATGGCGCACTCGACGCCGCCGATCGCGCTGAACTGGTCGGCGTGCGCCTTGCACCCGAGCCCCGCCTCGCGCGCCGCGGCGAAGATCCGGTCGGCCTCGCTCACGCGCCACGCCTCGCGCTCGATGAACACGTCCACCGCGGTGGCGAGCCCGCGGCGGGCGACCTCGGGGACCAGCTCGCCGATCACCGTCTCGAGGTAGCCCTCGCGGCGATCGCGTTCCGCCGGAGGGACGTGGATGAGCAGCGTGGCGAGGAGGCGTGCCCGGGTTCGGGGACGGGCGATCGCGATCGCCTCGAGCGAGCGGATCTCGGCGGCCGGCTCGAGGCCGTAGCCGCTCTTCACCTCGATCGTCCCGGCACCGCTCCGGATCAGCGCGTCGAGTCGCGGGGCGGCCAGCGTGGCGAGCTCGCCGGCACCGACGCCCGCGGTCGCCCGGACCGTGCTGCGGATCCCGCCGCCGCGCGAGAGGATCGTCTCGTAGGAGACCCCGGTGGCGCGCGCCTCGAAGTCGGCGAAGCGGTCGCCGGCCCAGATGGCGTGCGTGTGCGGATCGACGAGGGCCGGGATCACCGCCGCGCCGCCGAGGTCCACCTCGGCGTCGCTGTGGCCGCTCCAGTCGCCCCGCGGCCCGATCCAGGCAATCCGGCCGCCGCGCACCGCGATCGCGGCGTCGTGGACGAGCGCAAGCTCGGCCATCGCCGCACCACGGCGCGGACCCGCCGCGGGCGGGGTCGCAAGCTGGCTGATGCCGGTGAACAGGGTGAGCGTGTCGGACACGGCCAGAATCTAGCCCGAAGGCGAGAGGGCGAGGAGACGCGGCGGTGACGGGTGAAGGGTGAAGGGGCAGCTGATTCTCGCCCCCCTTCACCATTCACCATTCACCATTCAGTCGACCGACGGCATATCCAGCCCCCGCGTGCGCGCGACCTCGAGTGCCTTCTCGTAGCCGGCATCGGCGTGGCGGACGACGCCCATCGCCGGGTCGTTGACCAGGCACATGCCGAGTCGCTGCTCGGCCTCGTCGCTGCCGTCGGCCACCGCGACCAGGCCGCTGTGCTGCGAGTAGCCCATCCCGACGCCGCCGCCGTGGTGGAAGCTCATCCACGCCGCGCCGCTGGCCGCGCCGACGGCGAAGTTGAGCAGCGGCCAGTCACTCACCGCGTCGGAGCCGTCCTTCATCGCCTCCGTCTCGCGATAGGGGGAGGCGACGCTGCCGGCATCGAGGTGGTCGCGCCCGATCACGATCGGCGCCGAGACCTTCCCCTCGCGCACCAATCGGTTGAAGAGCAGGCCGGCCTTGTCGCGTTCCCGATAGCCCAGCCAGCAGATCCGCGCCGGCAACCCCTGGAAGGCGATCTTCTCGCCGGCCCAGCCGAGCCACTGCTGCAGGCGACGGTCGTCGGGGAAGAGCTCCAGCAGCGCCTTGTCGGTCACGGCGATGTCGGCGGGGTCGCCGGAGAGCGCGCACCAGCGGAACGGGCCGCGACCCTCGCAGAACGAGTCGCGGATGAACGCCGGGACGAATCCCGGATAGCCGAAGGCGCCCTCGAGTCCGCCGATCTGCGCCTGGGTCCGCAGGTTGTTGCCGTAGTCGAAGGCGACGGCGCCGCGCGCCTGCATCGCGAGGATGGCGCGCACGTGGGCGACCATCCCCTCGCGGGCGCGCTGGAGGTACTCCTCGGGACGCTTCGCCCGGGTCTCGTTGATGTCCTCGTCGGCGCGCGCGACGGGGATGTAGCCCCACATCGGGTCGTGCGCCGAGGTCTGGTCGGTGACGAGGTCGGGGGTGAAGCCGATCTCGACCATCCTGGGGAGGATCTCCGCCGCGTTGCCGAGGAGGCCGATGCTGCAGGCGCGCCGCTCGCGGCGCGCGGTCGTGGCGCGGGCGATGGCGTCGTCGAGCGACGTTGCCACCTCGTCGAGATAGCGCGTCTCGAGCCGCCGCTCGATCCGGTGCGGGTCGATCTCGACGCAGATCGCGACGCCGCCCGCGAGCGTGACGGCCAGCGGCTGCGCGCCGCCCATCCCGCCGAGGCCGGCGGTGACGGTGATCGTCCCCGTGAGGGAGCCACCGAAGTGCTTCTCCGCCGCGCCGGCGAACGTCTCGTAGGTCCCCTGCAGGATCCCCTGGGTGCCGATGTAGATCCACGAGCCGGCGGTCATCTGGCCGTACATCATCAGGCCGAGCCTGTCGAGCCGGTCGAACTCGTCCCAGGTGGCCCAGTTGGGGACCAGGTTCGAGTTGGCGAGGATCACGCGCGGCGCGAGCGCGTGGGTACGCAGGACGGCGACCGGCTTGCCGCTCTGGATCAGCAGCGTCTCGTCGTTCTCGAGGCGGTCGAGCGTGGCGATGATGCGGTCGTACGCCTCCCAGTTGCGCGCCGCCTTGCCGCGCCCGCCGTAGACGATCAGCTCCTCGGGCTTCTCGGCGACCTCGGGATCGAGGTTGTTCATCAGCATCCGCTTGGCGGCTTCCTGGAGCCAGCCCTTGGCGGTGCGCGTGGTGCCGCGGGGGGCGCGGATGACGGGCGGGGTGGTCGGTTCCATGCGGAGGAAGGTACCACCCCGCCCGCCGCGCGTCAGCGCGGTGCGGCGGGGTCTGCGAGGTGCCGCACGCCCCGACACTCGTCCTGCGAAAGTACGTGCCGGGGCCCCCAATATCGGCTCGTGAGACTGCGGGGATGGCAAAGCCCCACTGGGTCTACATCCTGACCAATCGATCCGGTTGCTTCTACGTCGGCATGACAGCCGATCCACGTCGCCGATGGTGGGAGCACACGCATGGAACCACTGGTGCTCGATTCACGAACGAGTATCACGTCACCCGGCTGGTATATCTCGTGGAGTGTCCGGATCGCCGTTCAGCGCTGACGCACGAGCGTTCATTGAAGCGGCGATCGCGGGAGCGCAAGTTGGCACTGATTCGGGCGAAGAATCCCGGTCTGGACGACCTGTCGGTGCGGTTTGGTTGGAGGGAGCCGCCTGCATCGCGAGGGGCGAGGCCAGTGCGAGGACTTGTTTGCGCGTTGGTCGGGGCGTGGCGAGCTGGGAGGCCCCGCCGCTCGGGCTGCGCCCGAGGGCGGGGCGGGGGGACTAGAGGTTTCGCTCCACCAGCGCCAGGATCTCCGCTTCCATCGCCTGCGCCTTCGCCACCAGCTCGCCGCCGCGACGGAGCAGGTCCAGGGCCACGGGATCGCCGGCGAGCTGCGAGGCATTGATGCGCACGTTGAGCCACGCACCCATCACCGCCGAGCGGGCGCAGAGCGCGCCGACGCCGGCGTCGGAGGCGGAGGTCTCCTGGCCGATCTCGGCCATCGCGCGGATCACGTCCATCGCGGCGAGCGTCTCCTCCATCACGCGGAAGGGGACCTGGGTGGCGCCGCGCGTGGCGTCCCGGATCGCGACCTTGCGCGTCGCCTTCTCCTCGTCGGTGCCCTTGGGCATCCCGAAGCACGCCATCACCGCCTCGAACGCGCGGGTGTCCTCGTCGACGAGCCGGAGCAGCGTGGCCACGTGGCGCTGGCCTCGGTCGGCCCAGCCGGAGAACTCCTCCCAGCGGGCGTCCCAGCCGCGCCGGTGCGAGGAGAGATTGGCGACCATCGTGCCCAGCGCCGCGCCGAGCGCACCGAGGGTCGCGGCGATCGACCCGCCGCCGGGCGCCGCGCTCTCGCTGGCGGTCTCGGCCGCGAAGCGCGCCAGCGACATGTCGACCAGGCGGGTGTCCTCGGGCCGGCGCAGCAGGTACTCGATCACCCGCTCGTCGGGGTTGAACGGGGCGAGGTCGTCGAGGCCGAGCGAGCGCACCGCGATCTTGACCAGCTCGCGCTCGCCGACGCCGACGGAACGCTGCTGCCTGGCGAGGAAGTACCGGCCGGCGTCGACCAGGCACTTGAGCGGCACCAGCCCGACGAGCTCGGAGCCGGTGACCCGCACGCCGCGCTCCCTGGCGGCGCGGACGCACTCGTCGAACGCGACGTGCACCGGGGTGATGCCGATGTCGGTCAGGTTCATCGAGACCTGGGCGATGCCGTACTCCTCGATGAACCAGCCGATCGCCTTGACCGCCTTGAGCGTGCCGGGACCGGCGGGTTCGCCGCCGGGACCCGCATCCTTGCGGCCGGCCTCGCGCACGTCGAATGCGATCGCGTTGGCGCGCCGCGTCGAGGTGGTGTTCAGGTTGATGTTGTAGGCGACCAGGAAGTCGCGCGCCCCGATCGCGGTGGCGCCCCGGCGCGCGTCGAACCGCGCGGGACCGAAGTCGGGCTTCCATTCGGGCGTGACGATGCGGTCGGGGAGCGCCTCGTACTCGCCGGCGCGGATCACGGAGAGATTGCGGCGGGCGGGATCCGGCTGGGCCCGTTCGTAGAGGTACACCGGCAGCTCGAGCTCGCGGCCGACCCGCTCGGCGAGGCGGCGGGCGTACTCGGCGGCCTCCTCCATCGTCACGCCGCTGATCGGCACCAGCGGGCAGACATCGGTTGCCCCCATCCGCGGGTGCTCGCCGTGGTGGCGGCTCATGTCGATCAGCTCGCCGGCAAGCCGGATCGCCTGGAACGCGGCCTCCAGCACCGGCTCCGGCGCCCCGACGAAGGTCACCACGGTGCGGTTGGTCGCCTTGCCGGGATCGACGTTGAGGAGCCGGACACCCTCGACCGCGGCGATCCGGTCGGTGATCCGCTTGATCACCGCGGGGTCACGCCCCTCGGAGAAGTTGGGAACGCATTCGATCAGGCGCATGGGATCCAGTCGCGAGGGCGAGGGGCGAGACGCGAAGGGCGGAACCCTTCGCCTCCGGACCGGAAAGGTAAGTCAGCGTCCGGTCCGCGCCTCCAGGACCCGTCGCGCCAGTTCGACCGGCCCCATGCTCGGCGGGCCGTGGATGTTCCATTGATTGACCACGGCCACCATCGAGTCGCCCGGGAAGAGCACCGGGAACTGGCCACCGTAGCCATTGCCCGCCGGCAGCATCCGGCCCGATCCGGAGGGATCGGGATAGAGCCACCACTGGAACCCGTAACCGACGCGCCCATCGGGTCGCGGGCCGGGCAGGTAGCCGGTGAGCGACTGCTCCACCCAGGCGCGGGGCACGACCTGGCGACCCTGCCATTCGCCGCCGTTCAGGTAGAGCCAGGCGATGCGCGCCAGGTCCTCGGTGCGGAGGTAGAGGCCGCCCTCGGTGTCCTGCTCGCCAGTGGGAGTCTGCTTCCACTCGAACCGCGTGATCCCCAGCGGTGCGAAGAGGTGCTCGCGGGCATACTCGGCGACGCTCTGCCCGCTTGCCTTGGCGACGATCGCGCCGAGGAGCACGCTCGCCCCGGAGTTGTAGCCCCAGGCGGTGCCGGGGTCGGCGGCCATCGGGAGGTCGAGCACGTAGCGGCCCCACTCCCGGCTCGCCTCGAGCCGGATCGCGGAGTTGGTCGTGTCGGTGTACGGCACGGCCTCGTTCCAGGCGATGCCGGGCGTCATCGTCAGGAGGTGGCGCAGGGTGATCCGGCGCTTGCGGTCGTCGAGGTTCCGGATCGTGGTGCTGTCGAACCAGGTGAGGATCGGCGCGTCCACCGAGGCGATCTCGCCGCGCGCGATGGCGATGCCGACGAGGATCGAGGTCACGCTCTTGGTCACCGACTGCAGCGTGTGCAGGTCCGTGCGGTGAAACCAGGGATGCCAGTCGGGATGGTCGTAGTTGAAGAGGTGGCTGACGGTGTCGGCCGGCGCGGCGGCGCGATAGACGGAGTCGTAGTCGCGGCGCCACTGCCGGGACCAGACGAGGCGACCGTTCCGCACCACGACGAAGCCGTCGACCAGGCCGTACCTGCCGCCGGCGAGGTCGGCGTCGAGGGCCGCGAGCCGGGCCGAGTCGAGTCCCACGCTCGCCGGCGACGCGGTCGGCCACTGGGCAGGCAGGCCGCCCGGCACGGCAAGGGCGAGGATCGCGGCCCACAGCGGCAGGCGGCTGGTCGGCAGTCTCATCGCGGGGCTCCTTCATGGATGTCGAGCGCAGGGACGCGTCCGAGCATCACGGACATCGCCCGGCGGAGGTTTCTCGCGGTCCCCGGCGGGCCGGCGCCTCTGGCTCCCCGGCCCGGGGCGGGGTACTATCGAAGACACCTCCCCGACAGGACTCCGCGATGGCGACCGTGAAGGACATCCTCGCCCGCAAGGGCGCCGACGTGCTGGTCACCAGCGGCACGACGATGGTGCTCGACGCCGCCGAACAGATGAACGAGCGCGGCACCGGCAGCGTGCTGATCCTCGAGGAGGGTCGCCTCGTCGGCATCTTCACCGAACGGGACCTGATGCGTCGGGTCGTCGCCGTCCGCCGGGACCCCGGCACCACCCGGCTCGACGAGGTGATGACGACGGCGCTGGTCACCTGCACACCGGAGGCCGAGCTGGAGGACTGCGGCGCGCTGATGTCCGAGCGGCGGATCCGCCACCTCCCCGTCCTCGACGGCGACACGGTGATCGGCGTGATCACGACCGGCGACCTGCTCGCCGAGGAGCTGCGCGAGAAGGAGGCGACGATCCAGCACCTCGAGAGCTTCGTGTTCTACGTGAGGCAGTGAAGAGAGAAGAGAGAGGGGAGAAGAGACGACCGGTGTTCTCTCCTCTCTCTTCTCTCTTCTATCGTCCAATCGCCCCGCTGTAGGTTCCCTGCCGCATGTGGGTCGCGGTGCCCTTCCAGTCGATCGCATGCGGCGCGCCGGGTCCCAGCGGCCGCACGATCACCTGGTCATCCTCGAACCATGCCAGCGAGTCGCTTCCCCAGCGGAACGGGTCGCGTCCCTTTGCGCTCAGTTCGGCCGGCACGCCGCTCGGCCCGGTGACGCAGACGCCACCATCGGCACAGGCACCGGCGCGGCTGAACGCCGGGTCGCCCAGCAGGACGTCGAGGAGCGAATCGGCGGCGGCGCGCGCCGCACCGTCCAGGCGCTCCGGTTCGCCGCGGTCGGCAGGGAAGGGAATCCGCCAGGTGGCGCCGTCGCCGCGCAGCAACAGCGCGTCACCACCGGGGGCCCAGGCCAGCGCGTCGACGACTCCGGCCGTCGCCGCCGTGGCGAATTCGCGCTCGGCACCGTTGATCAGGTTGAGCACCACCAGCCGCGGGGTCGCCGTGGCGGTGGGTGGCGGATGGCGGATGAAGGCGACCATGTCGCCGCCGGGGGTCAGCGCCGGGTGCGACTCCTCGACCGGCGTGAAGGTGACCCGCGAGAGCTCGCCCCCCGTCGGCAGGCCGGCGAAGAGGTCGGTGCGCCCGTCACTCCCCTCGGCGACGAAGACGACGAAGGCGTCCTTGCCGACCTCGATGCGGCCCTGCAGCGGCGAGAGCGAGCAGCCCGCGAGGGCGAGGAGCAGGACCGCGAGGCGACGCGGCGCCAATCACTTCCCCTGGAGCTGGCGGGCG
Source organism: uncultured Gemmatimonadaceae bacterium (assembly GCA_964557115.1). GTDB lineage: Bacteria > Gemmatimonadota > Gemmatimonadetes > Gemmatimonadales > GWC2-71-9 > Palsa-1233. Next base: position 117,868 of record CAZKYO010000001.1, on the reverse strand, counting down.
AGGAAGCCGTCGATGTCACTCCATGCGCGGTCCGATTCCGCGGTTCCGCTGCCGCGCCGGCCCGGCCGGAGGAAGCCGTGGCCGGTGCCGACGTAGGAGTCGGCGACGAACGGCTTGCCCATCGCTCGCATCAATCGAACGATGTCGGGGACCGAGTTGGTGACCCGGCCATCGTTCTGGCCGTACACGCCGAGGATCGGGGCGTGCACGGTCTGCAACATCAGGGTGTCTGCGAGCGGTCCGTAGCAGACAACCGCGGCCTTGAGGTCGGGGTTGTGCGAAGCATAGGTCCAGACGGTTCCGCCGCCCCAGCAGAACCCGATGATGCCCACGTTGCCGCCGTCGGTCGCCGGAAGCGCGCTGACATATCGGTAGGCGGCGTCGAGGTCACGGTCGAGTTCCGTCACCGTCAGCCGGTTCACCAGGCGGGTTGCCGAGTCGCCGACCGCCCCGGTGGAGCCGTGCCGTGCGGAGAGCAGATCCGGCACGATTGCAACGTACCCCTTGGCGGCGAAGCGATCGGCGACGGTCGGCTCCCAGTCCGAGAGTCCGAAGATCTCGTGGACGATCAGGAGCGCCGGCGCCTTCCCCGCGCGCTCGGGATAGGCGACATAGGCGGTGACCGAGTCGCCGTCGGCGTTGGCGAAGCGGACCCATTCACCGTGCGTGGTGACGGCGCCGGTCGCCGGGGCCGCGTCGCCGTTCCGGGTCCACTGGGCGAGCAGCAGTCCGGCTCCAGTGCCGATGAGCAGGAGGCCGAGGGCGACGAGGACCTTGGCGGAACGGGGCATGGCCACCTCCGGGGGCATGACGTGTTGCGCGGGGTCGAGGACGCAATGAAGGTAAGCCCGGCTGCCGCGATTGGCCGGATCGGTCCGCGGGACGTACACTTGCTCCCGCCGCCCCGTTCCCCGGGCGAGCCGCCGTCCGGACAACCCCACCCCCCGCGTCAGGAGACAATCATGGTGCGTCGCATCCGTCGTCTCGATCCGCTGCAGACCGGCAAGGTGCTCGGTGTCCTCTACGCCCTGATGGGGCTGATCTTCCTGCCGATCTTCTGGCTCATCGGCAAGGCGATGCCGGCGGAGGCCGGCGCAGGCGCCAGCATCCTGATGGGGTTCGGCATCATGATGCCGATCGTGTACGGCCTGTTCGGGCTGATCTTCGGCGCGATCGGCGCGGCGATCTACAACCTGGTGGCGGGATGGACCGGCGGCCTGCAGGTGGAGGTCGAGGACGTCGCCTGACGGCATGACGCGGACCCGACGCCTGCTCGGTGCCTACCTGCGGGGGGCGGCGGTGGCGGGCGTCGGGTTCGCCCTGCTCGCCGCGGCGAGCCTGCTGCCGTTCGGGCACCGCGTCGAGTCGATCGTGGTCGGCGTGGTGGTGGCCGGCGGATCCCTCTACTTCACGTGGCGCCGCGACGGCGAGTCGAACGTGTATCCGCCCGGCTGGCAGCTGATCGGGATCGCCATGTTCGGGCTGGGTGTGTACGCCTGGATGCTGCCCGAGCCCTTTGCGGACGATCCGTCGATCGGGACGGCGCTGCTGCTGATCCTGATCGTGCTGGTGCCGGTCTACCTGCTCGTGGTCGGTCACCGGCTCGCATTGCAGGAGGTGGTGCGGCGCGACCTGCCACCGGGGACGTTCCGATCCACCCTCGGGGACGCCGATCCGGCCGACGCGCTTGACCGCGCGACGGACATGGCGCGGCGCGAACGGTTGCCGTGAGCGGCTTCCGGGGACGCGATCAGCCGACTTGCACCTTGCCCGCGCCGGCGTCGTACGTCACCGCATAGCTCCGCAGGTTGGCCCGCGTCGGGCCGCCCGTGTTGGTGCCGTTGGACGAGAAGGTGGCGCCATGGCCGGGGCAGTAGAAGCCGCCGCTGACGACCTGCACCGTCACGCCCTGGTGCGGGCACACCAGCGAGAGCGCGAGGAAGGCCTGATCGGCGGTGCGGACGATCGCCACGGGCACGCCGCTCGTGGCGTAGTCCACCACGGCGACGCCGCCGACGGAGGCGAGCGCCGGATACTGCGCCAGGCTGACGCTGAACGGGGTGAAGCTCGACGCACCGGTCGGCAGCGAGGCGCCGCACGCGGCAAGCGACGCCAGCCCCATCGCCATCACGGTGCGCTCCAGGAACTCGCGGCGATCCATCCCGCCGCATCCGTCACAAGGCATCGTCACTCCCCGAGCGCGAGGCTCGCCGCCGACCAGCCGGAGGGGTCCTCGTCGCTCTTGTGCATCTGGTTGACGTGGACCACCACGTCGTTGCCGTCGCGGGTCAGCGCGAAGCGGTCCATGTTGCGCGTCGCGCGTCCGGACACGAACGCGCCGTCCGGCTGGTAGCGCGACTTGTGCTTGGGACAGCGGAACTGCGCATCGGCCTCGTCCCATCGCAGCGCGGTGTGCTGGTGCGGGCAGGAGAGGTTGAAGGCGGCCAACGTGCCGTGCCACCGGACCAGGATGACCTCCTCGTCGTGGTCGATCTGCACGCCGTCCGCGGCGGGGATCGGGTAGCGCGGGTCGCCCGGGCGGCCGTCGCGCCGCTTGAGCCGAGTCGGCGTCATCGCGCGGGCCGCCTCGAGCGGGACCCCGGACAGCACCATCGCGCCGATGGCCGCGGTGGCCAGGCGAAGGAGGAAGTCGCGGCGCGACGGCGGGAGGCCGCAGCCCGGGCATTCGGCGGCAGGCGGTTCGGGATGGCGGGACACGGCGGCTCGTGGGGTCGGGGGTGTCAGGCGTTGACGAGGGCGGTGCCGGCGACGGCGGTGGCGATCCAGAGTCCGAGCGACAGCCAGCTCGCGAGGCGGAGGCGACGCCAGCGTCGCTCGGTGGCGTGGCGACGCAGCGACGTCTCCGTGCGATACAGGAACGCGCCGTTCAGGCAGAGGAGGGCGACCAGGGCCAGCTTGAGCAGGAACGTCGGGGACGCCGCGAAGGTCTCCACGTCGGCCAGGGCGAGAGCCAGGCCGGTGACGAAGAGTGCTCCGAGGGCGATGAGCACCGGCCGGTGCACGCCATGGAGGTCCTCGAGGATCCTGGTGCGCGAGGCCACGTCCCCGGCGGCGGCGCGGAGGGTGGCCCGGTCGGCGGCGATGGCGAGCCCGCCCCCCAGCATCAGGGCCACCACGTGCACGGCGGTGACGGCGGTCTCGGTGGTGCGCGAGTCGGCGTAGAACGCTTGCCACGGGGCGGCGATCCGTTCGACGGTGGCGAGCAGGTGGGCGAGCATCAGTCCTTCCAGAGCCACATCATGATTGTCGAGGCCGTCGCGAGCGACATCGAGAAGACGGCGCGCTGACGGTGGGTGCGCGCCCCGGCATCGGAGCGCTGGGCGTCGCGGATGGCGGCCGCGGTCCAGAGGAATCCGGCATCGGCGGCGAGCATCGTGATCGTGTGGAGCCAGCGGCGGGTGCGGCCGGCGGGGTCCTTGCGCGAATCCCACAGGTTCCAGCCGCCGGTGATCGTGTTGACCGCGAACAGCGCCCCGAGGCCGGTTGCGACCGCGCCATGGGCGCCTCCTTCAGACTCGTACTCCCCCTCGGCGTTGGTGAAGCCGTTGCGCCGGTCGCGGAGCAGCTTCTCGCCGAGCAGGTACTCCGCGACGAACAGCGGGATCTCCACGTAGCTCGCGTAGCGGTGGATTGCGAGCCGCGTCGCATAGGCGTCGCTGTACTCGATGGCGTGGCGCCGCTCGCCGGTGTCGCCGACGGCGCGGAGTGGCACGGCGGAGAAGCCGACGCGCAGGGCACTGGCGCACGCACCACACGGCGCGGGATCCGTTGCCTCCACGGGGGCGGCGGGTGCCTGGGCCGCCGCGGTCGCCGGGGCGAAGGCGAGCGCGAGGAGCAAGGCGTTCGTGAGGCGGTTCATCGCGGGGCTCCGTGATCGGCGAGGTCGAGGTGCAGCACACCGTCGGCGTCGATCGCGCCCGCGAGTCGCGCCGAGTCCGCCGGCCAGCGCAGCAGGAGGCGCGAGCCGGCCTTGATGCGGAGCGCGACGGCGGTCCGCGGCCAGTCGACGAGATAGGCGCTCGCCGGCACGGTGTTGTCGATTGTCACGACGCCTTCGCCGATCGAGAACGCCGGTCGGCCGCCCTCGGTGCGGAGGGCGAGCTCCGTGCCCGCCACGCGACGCAGCTGGAGGGTGCCGGCCTCGGGATCGTGGAGGAGGCGGATTTCCATCGGGCCCTCGACCGGCACCGCGACTCCGGCGGTCGGCGCCGTCCCGACCGCGGACGGTTCGGGAGGGGCGGCCTCGGGTCGACTGCGTCCGGCGATCCACTGCCGGAACGGGGAGGCCGGCAGCGCGGCGAGCGCGGCGGCTCCGAGGAGTATCGTCGCTGCGGTCGCGACCAGGCCGCGACGCATCCCGCGGCGCACCGGCAACTCGATGTCGGGGAGGTCGCCCGCCGGATGTGGCAGGTCGAGCTCCGCGAGCAGGGCGCCGATCGCGGCGTCCTCCCGCGCCAGGTCGCGACGTCGCGCACGACAGGCGTCGCAGTCGGCCAGGTGGCTCCAGGCGGCACCCTCCACCGACTCGCCATGGACCAGCGCGAGCAGCTCGGCGTCGCTGGCATGTCCGCCGTCAGGAATCCGTGTCATTGCCTTCCTCCCAGGCTGCGCGGAACGCGGCGCCGGCGCGGACCAGCGTCGTCCCGACGCTCGTCTCGGCGATCGACAGGGCGGTCGCGATCTCGCGATAGCTGAAACCGGAGTGTCGCAGCAGCAGCGCGTCCCGGTCGCGCGGCGAGAGCCGTCCGAGCGCCCGCCGCACCGCGGCGCGGCGTTCGTCCTGCTCGAGTCGCGCCTCGACGCCGGGTGCCGGCTCGCCCAGGGCGACCGGTCCCGCCGCCTCGAGCAGGCGGAGGCGGCGACCCTGGCGCCGGGCATCGTCGCGCAGGAGGTTGTGCGCCACCGTCACCAGCCATGCCGCCGGCTCGGTCGGCATGCTGCCGCGCTCGAAGAGGCGGATGAACGCCTCCTGGGCGATGTCGGTGGCGTGCTGTGGATCGTCGAGCGACCGCTCGAGGTAGCGCCGCAGGCCGGCGAAGCGCTCCCGATAGAGGCGGGTCAGCGCGATCTCGAAGGCATCACGCATGTTGAGCCCGTGCCCGCGTCCGGGATGGGGGTCGGCGGCGACCGGTCGGGGTGCACTGGAGGAACTCACGAACAGGGAACGCGTGACCGGCACCGGTTGTGACGGCGTCCGTCGGCGACCCCCCGGTCAGAACCGCCATCCCACCTCGGCGATCAGGTTGCGCGGCGTCCCGCGAAGCCACTGGAAGGAGCCGTCCGGCAGCGCCATGACCCCCACGGGGTTGGTGCGGCCGAGCAGGTTGTGGATGCGGACGGCGGCGTGGAGCCCGAGCGGGTGGAGTCCGGCGCTCCCGATCGTGAACTGGTGGATTGCGCCGAGATCGATCCGGAGCGGCGCGGCCAGCCGGATGGCATTGATCGCACCCGGCAGGTTCTCCGGCGCGCCATCCACTTCGCCGGCGCCGCTGCCGGGCTGGAACGGAAGCCACTCGACGCCGGGGGCGATCGCCGATCGGTCGGCACCACTCCCCGTTGTCCAGGCCAGCTCGAGCGCGGTGGCGGTCCCCGGTCGGTAGCCGACCGCGCCGTCGAGCGACCAGGGTCGTGCGGCCCCGGTCGGGAAGCGGTCCGCTCCGACTCGCTGCTCGGCGCGGCCGGTGCCTGCCGTGACCTGCCAACTGAATCGCCCGGGCGCCGAACGGGCCGTGGCGAGCAGGCCCTCGGCGTGTCCCCGGCCCGTGGCGGGGGCGATGCCGAACAGGCCGCCCGTCGTGATCGCCGGCGTCAGCTGGTCGCGCCAGTCGCGCCGATAGGCCTCGAGCACGATCGCCACGCCACCGAGGCGCCGCTCCAGCGACGAGGTCCATTGGGTCGCCGAGGCGACGGGCACGCCTCCGCCGACGGCGATCGGGAGCATCGGCCCGATGATCGTGGTGCCGACATTGTCCTCGTTGAGCAGCGACTGGATCGCCTGATGGGTGCGACCCATCCCGACGGAGAAGGCGGTCCGGCCGTCGAGGGGCCAGCGCACCTGCAGCCGGGGATCGACGACGACCCTGCCTCCTTCGGGCAGCTCGAGTCGGGCGCCCAGGCTCCAGGCGATGCCGCTCCGCGAGGAGCGTGTCCACGCGGCATGGATCGCGGGAAGCCACGGCGCGGCGCGGAGATCGAGCGGGGCGTCGGTCCCCTGCTCGACCCGATATCCCGTTGCGGCGTGGACGAGTTCGGCCCCGACCGACAGGTCACCGACGCGCAGCGGACGACCGTACTCGGCGCGCACCGCATACTGCGCGAGGTGACTCGCGAGGCGGTCGGCGCCCCCGAGCGCGAGGTCGGCGTCGGTCCCGTTCCACCAGGCCGCGAAGCGCCAGCCGGCGCGATCGCTCGCACCGCGCCAGGTGAGGCCCAGGGTCGCCGATCGCCAGCGCGCCATGTTGCCGCCCGCACCATCGGAGACTTCCGCCTGTTCCGCCGCGGCCGCGGGCCAGGACATGCGGTTGGCGTTCCCGAAGCCGATCGACTCCAGCGTACCGCCCGCGAGGGGGGTCCGGCCGATCGCGAGCAGGTCGCCGTAGCCGTTGTCGTGGCCGACCTCGCCGCCGTCCTCGGCGAGCACCCGCCGAAAGGTCCCGCGACCGGCGACGAGCAGGTCGGCACCCGGGCCGAGTCGGGTGCCCAGCGTCCCCCTCGCGTCGGTCGGGGTGATCGCCCCTGTCATGGTGAAGGGCTCGGCGGGGGTACGACTCGACACCTCGACGACGCCGGCGAGGGCGCCGCCGAAGCGCGGCGGAGCCACGCCGGTGGAGACCGATACGGCACCGATCGCCTCCGGCACGAGGGCGCTCGAGGCGCCGGCGAAGTGCACGCTGCCGGGAATCGGCACGCCGTCGAGGAGGACGAGATTCTCCGACGCGCGGCCGCCGTGGATGCTGAGCCCGAGCGCGTTGTCGCTGCGTGTCGTGACGCCCGGCACGATCGCGGCGAGCCCGTTCAGGTCGGCGGCGGTCGCCACGTGACGCAGCCGCCAGTCGGTCCCGAACTCGAACGAGGCCGGGGCATCGCCGTCGCCGGGATGGGCCGCGATCGCGGGCAGGTCGGGCCGCACCGGGGCGATCACCTCGATCGGGGGCAGCGCCACCGGCATCGGGGCGAGCTCGACATCGAGGGTGATCCGGGCGGTGTCGCCGGCGAAGATCGTCAGCATCCGTGGCGCGAAGCCGATCGCCGCGAAGCGCAGCCGATGGGATCCCGGCTCGAGCGGGGCGACGCGATACTCGCCCAGGTCGTCACTGCGGGTTCGCGGCACGTCGTCGACGCTGACCAGCACGTTCGCGATCGGCGGGCCATGGTCGAGGCTCCGGACGGTGCCGTGGAGCGAGGCGATCGCGGTCGCGACCTGCAGCAGGCTGGGGAGGTTCATGGCGGCCGTCTCGACCCGGGCATGCCGAACGATATCATCGACGGGGGCGGCAGCGGCGGGCCGTGCCCCGGATGCCGCCTCGCTGGCCCGCCGCGCGGGAAGCCTGTATCATCCTTGGGCTGAACGGGTTGCGGCGTTGCCGCGGCCTGGCGAACGCCTGCCGCGACCGATCCCCGCGCCCGCCGTCGGGGAGCCCTCGGGAGCGGGCCCTGCACCGTCGTCCCCGAGGTCGTGATGAGCAGCGAGATCCAGGCCCGGCTCAGCTCTGCCATCGGCGAGACCTACGCGATCGAGCGCGAGCTCGGCACGGGCGGGATGGCCGTCGTCTTCCTGGCGCGCGACCGCAAGCACGACCGGGAAGTGGCGATCAAGGTGCTGCTCCCGGACCTCTCCGCCATCATCGGCGCCGAGCGGTTCGAGCGCGAGATCCGCGTCGCCGGCAAGCTCCAGCATCCCCATATCCTCGGCATGTTCGACTCGGGCGTCGCCGACGGCCTCCTCTACTACGTCATGCCGTTCGTGAGGGGCGAGTCGCTCCGCGACAAGCTCGATCGCGAGGGCCAGCTGCCCCTCGACGACGCGCTCCAGATCATCCTGGAGGTGGCCGACGCCCTTGGCTACGCGCACGAGCAGGGGATCATCCACCGCGACATCAAGCCCGAGAACATCCTGCTCCAGGGCGGCCATGCGCTGCTCGCCGACTTCGGGATCGCGCATGCCGTGGAGGATGGCGGGCAGAAGCTCACGCAGACCGGGATGAGCCTCGGGACGGCCGCCTACATGGCGCCGGAGCAGGGCATGGGCGAGAAGATCGGCCCGGCCGCCGATGTCTATGCCCTCGGCTGCGTGCTCTACGAGATGCTCGCCGGCGAGCCGCCGTTCAGCGGCAAGAACGCCGCCGCGATCCTCGCCAAGCACGTGATGGAGCAGGTGCCGTCGGTGCGGATCGTGCGCCCGTCGGTTCCCGAGGAGATCGAGCTGGCGATCTTCGCGGCGATGGGGAAGTCGCCCGCGGATCGCCCCCAGAGCTGCGCGGCGTGGGCCGAGCTGCTCGTCGCCGTGCCGAGCGGCCACACGTCGACCCGCCTGATGACGATGCGGCACACGACCGCGCGGCGCACCGGGATGATGACGAGCGCCTTCGGCGTCGCGACGCCTGCGCCGGCGCCGTTGTGGAAGCGCCCGATGGTGCTGGCGCCCTCGCTGCTGGTGCTGCTCGCGGCGGCGTTCGGTGCCTGGAAGCTGCTCGGCGGCGCGAAGGGGCCGGCGCTGTCGACAACCGGCGGACTCGACCCGAAGCGGATCGCCGTGCTGTACTTCGAGACGGGCGGCGTGGACTCGCTCGCGACGATCGCCGACGGCCTCACCGACGGCGTGATCGACGCCCTCTCGAGCGTGCAGGACCTCAGCGTCGTGTCGCGCGGCGGCGTCGAGGCGTGGCGCGGCGCGACAGCGACCGTCACCAGCGACAGCATCGCCCGCGCGCTGCAGGCGGGCACGATCGTGCTGGGGCGGGTGGAGGCGCGGGGCGACAAGGTGGACGTGACCGTGCGGTTGCAGGACGGCAACAGCGGCACCGACTTCGGCTCGGCCCGCCGGCTCGAGTTCGCCGCGACCGACGTGGCGCGGCTGCGCGACTCCACGGCGCAGGAGGTGGCGGCGATCGTCCGCGAGCGCCTTGGCACCGAGGTGCGGCTTCGCGAGCAGCGCACCGGCACCGGGAACACCGACGCGTGGCTGCTGGTGCAGCGGTCCGAGCGCCTGCGTCGGGGCGCGAATGCCCGGGCCTCGCGGGATTCCGCCGCCGCCGCGCTCGCCGAGGCCGACACGCTGCTCGCGGCGGCGGCGCAACTCGACCCCCGGTGGCCGACCCCGGTGATCGGGCGGGCCGAGGTGGCCTACGAGCAGTCGCGGCTTGGCGGGCTGGATCCGGTGGCGGCGCGCGACCCGATCGAGCGCGGGATTGGTTTCGCCGACCGGGCCCTCGAGCTGGCGCCGAGCGATCCCGAGGCGCTGGAGGTCCGCGGCAACCTGCAGTACTGGAAGTACCTGCTGCACATCGAGCCCGACACCGCCAAGGCCAACGCGCTGCGCGACGCCGCGCGGGCCGACTACGAGAAGTCGGGCACGGCCGGCGCCTACGCCTCGCTGTCGCACCTGCTGTACAACCTGCCCGACGCCACGCTGAGCCAGGTGAACATCGCGGCCCAGCGCGCGTACGAGAAGGACGCCTTCCTCGCCAACGCCGAGACGGTGCTCGGCCGCCTGGTGCTCTCGTCGTACGACCTCAACCAGCCGACCGACGTGCAGCGCTGGTGCGCCGAGATGCAGCGGCGGTTCCCCGCCTCCTTCCAGGCGCCGCGATGCCAGCTCTTCCAGATGACGCTCCGCGGCGGGGCGCCCGACATCGCGCGCGCGTGGCGGCTGGCCGACTCGACGGTCGCGCTGGTGGCTCCCGAACGCCGGGAATTCCAGCGTCGCAACAGCGACCTGCTGGTGGCGGCCGTGATCGCCAGGGCCTGGCAGGCCGACTCGACCAGCCGGATGCTGGCGGACAGCGCCCGGGCGATCGTGTCACGATCTCGTGGCAGCCGTGACATCGACCCGACCGCCGACCTGGCCCAGTTCGCGGCGTTCGTCGAGGTGCTGCTTGGCGACGCCCCGGCCGCGATCCGGGACCTGAGCGACTTCGTGGCGGCGAGCCCGAAGAATCGCCAGGCGCTCGCGAGCGAACCGCCGCCCTGGTGGTTCGCGCCGATTGCGCAGACGCCCGAATACCGTCGCCTTGTGGGATCGGCGCCATAGTCGTTGCGTGCACGCCTCGCTTGCGCCGGATTCGGGAGGTCCGTAAATCCAATGCTTGCCCGTCCGACACCCAACCCCGGGTGTGGACCGCTCATTGCGGGAGTGCGATTCGTGACTCGATCGTTCCGGTACCCCCTGGCCACCCTCGTCCTCCTCGCCGCCGCGTGCGCGGAGTCGCCGTCGCTGCCCGACGCGGCCGGACCGGTCACGGTCGACGGCCAGGCCGCCGTCAACGCCTGCACCGCCGACGAGGCGCAGATCGTGGCGCTCCTCACCCAGGCGTTCTCGAGTGACGGCAGCAACCTGAACTCCGCCCTCTCGAAGTGGGACCAGGTCGTCAAGTTCGCCGGCAAGAAGAACCCGAACGACAAGAGCATCGCCAAGGCCCAGGACAAGGCCTACGACCTGATCGACTTCCTGCTCGACCGCAACCGGCACCGCGCCCTGGCGCTGTCGCAGGCCGACCTGGCCACGCTGATCAACCAGATCCTCTGCTTCGTCGGCATCGACGGCGGGGTGACCCTCCCCGACGACACGTGGATCGTGCACGTGGGCGACCCGCTGGTGACCTTCGTGACGAAGGACGGTCTCTCCGGGATCCAGTTCCCGGCGAACGCGGTGTCGCAGAACACCCTCGTCAAGGCGGTCCAGGCCTCGCCCAACCTGCTCAACACGCTGCTGGACAAGTATCCGTTCGTCTATGACTGGTCGCTGACGCCGAGCCAGACGCTGACGCCCGGCACCAACGCGGTCGTGGGGGTCTGCCCCAGCGCCGCGTCGCTGGCGACGGTGCCGGCGGCGGACCTCGACGCGCTGCTGGCCCGTCTGGTCCTCGGTCACCAGGGGAGCAACGGCTTCACCCCGCTCGCCCGGGTCCCGATCCCGGCCGCGATGGCGCTGCAATGCGGCAGCGCGACGGGCGCGCTGCGGATGGCGAGCCGCACCTCCCGGCTGCTCAACACCCTGGCTTCGGTGCTGCTCCCGACGGAGGCGCACGCGGCGACGGCGCGGGCGGCGATCGGCGGCGTGGGTGGCTCGACCAGCGAATTCTCGCCGTTCGGTCCGGTCGACCCGCTGCTCAAGTCGACCGGCGGCGTCGGCGGCTCGACCAGTGAGTTCATCCGCACCAATCCCGGACCGGCGGTGGGGTCGTTCGCGTCACTCTTCGCGACGATCGACGGCACGGTCGGCACCCAGCGGACCGGCGCGGGGCTGCCCTCGGTGACGATCACGACCTACCAGGGGACGCCGTTCCCCGGCGTGAACGTCGCCTGGACCGCGGGGGCAGCCGCCACGAGCACGCCGGTGGGCAGCGCGTCGGTGTGCGGCGCCACGACGAGCACCGACCAGAACGGCTCGGCGGCGATGAGCTGCCTCGACTTCGGCACGACCGTGCAGTACCGGGTCGCGTACACGAAGCTCACCGCGACGATGTCCCTGCCGGCCGCGCTGGCGGGCGGCACCGACGGCAACCCCGTCGTGACCGTCGATCCGGGCTTCCAGAACTGGCTGGTCGCCTCGTACGGGCCCAGCACGCTCGTGTTCACCGACCCGCCGGCGGGCCGGACCGAGGCGGCCGGGAATCCGTACCACCCCTCGGACGCCGTTCCCGCGCGGGTGGAGATCCGCTCCGACCTCGGCCAGGTCGTCCCGATCGCGACCAACAGCGTCACGCTGCTGATCAACTACGACCAGCTCGGCGCCGGGAACACCCGGACCGCCAATGCCGTCGGCGGTGTCGCCATGTTCGGGGTCACGCTGATTCCCGAGCGCGGCTACCGGTTCGGCGCCACCGCGACGCTGAGCGACATCGGGCTGGTCAGCGCGGCACCAAGCAACCTGTTCGACGTGCTGCCGTAGCGGCGACAGGCGGCCGGCGAAGGGCGGGCGGCGGGGGCCAACGGGTCTCCGCCGCTCGTCGTTTCCGGGCGATGTCGATCCCCGGCACCCTCGTCCGACGGGAGGGTAGGGCCTACCTTGGGCCGGTCATCCGGCCGGCACGGCCCCCGAACCCGATACCACGGAGCGAGACGATGCGCGTGATGGTCATGGTCAAGGCGACCAAGGAGAGCGAAGCGGGCGAGATGCCGGGCCAGGAGCTGCTGACGGCGATGATGGCGTACAACGAGGAGCTGACCCGGGCCGGGATCATGCTGGCCGGCGAGGGACTGCATCCCTCCTCCCGCGGCCACCGGGTGCAGTTCGACGGCAAGAAGCGGACGGTGGTGGACGGGCCGTTCGCCGAGACCAAGGAGCTTGTCGCCGGTTACTGGCTCTGGGAGGTGAAGTCGATGGCCGAGGCGGTCGAATGGGTCAAGCGCTGCCCCAACCCGATGACGGGACCCTCGGAGATCGAGATTCGCCAGGTCTTCTCGCCCGAGGACTTCGGCGAGGCATTCACGCCGGAGCTGCAGGAACAGGAGGCGCGGATCCGCGCGGAGAACGAGGCCCGCCAGCGGTGAGCGACGTCGGCCGGGCGGTCGAGGCGGTGTGGCGGATCGAGTCGCCGCGCCTCATTGCCGGACTCGCCCGGTTGGTCGGCGATGTCGGCCTGGCCGAGGATCTCGCCCAGGAGGCGTTCCTCGCCGCGCTCGAGCAGTGGCCCGCCTCGGGGATCCCCGACCGGCCCGGCGCGTGGCTGATGACCGCGGCGCGCCGGCGAGGGATCGACCAGCTGCGACACCGCCGGATGCGCGACGACAAGCTCCGGCGCATCGCCGTCGAACTGGAGGAAGAAGAGCGTCGTTCGCCCGACTTCGCGGCGGCGATCGACGAGGACGTCGGCGACGACCTCCTGCGCCTCATCTTCATCGCCTGCCACCCGGTGCTCCCCGCCGAGGGCCGGGCGGCGCTCACGCTGCGGCTGTTGTGCGGCCTCTCCACCGAGGAGATCGCCCGCGCGTTCCTCGTCCCCGTGCCGACCATCCAGCAGCGGATCGTGCGCGCCAAGCGCACCCTCGCCGAGGCGCGGGTGCCGTTCGAGCTGCCCCGCGGCGACGCGCGCGCGGCGCGCCTCGGCTCGGTGCTCGCGGTGATCTACCTCGTGTTCAACGAGGGACATTCGGCCACCTCGGGCGACGATCTGATCCGCCACGATCTGGTGCGCGAGGCGATGCGACTCGGCCGCACCCTCGCCGCGATGATGCCGGGCGAGGGCGAGGTGCACGGCCTGCTGGCGCTGATGGAGTGCTCGGCGGCACGGATGCCCGCCCGCACCGCGCGCGACGGGATGCCGGTGCTGCTGCTCGAGCAGGATCGCGGCCGCTGGGACGGGGCCCTGATCCGGCACGGCCTCGCGGCACTGGCCGAGGCCGAGGCCGCCGGGCCGCTCGGTCCGTACGCGCTGCAGGGGGCGATCGCGGCCTGCCACGCGCGGGCGCGTCGCGCCGAGGACACCGACTGGCCCCGGATCGCGGCGCTCTATGATGCACTCGCCCAGGTGGCCCCGTCGCCGATCGTCGAGCTGAACCGGGCGATGGCGGTCGCGATGGCGTTCGGGCCGGCGGAGGGGCTGGCGCTGCTCGACGGCCTGGCCGACGCCCCGGCGCTGCGCGGCTATCACCTCTACCCGGCGGCGCGCGGCGACCTGCTGCTGCGACTCGGGCGCGGCGGCGAGGCGGCGCAGGCCTTCAGCGCCGCGGCCGCCCTGGCCCGCAACGCGAGTGAGCGGAAGCTGCTGCTGGAGCGGGCGCGCTCGGCGGGCGGCTAGCCGCCTGCGATCGCGCCGACGACGAGGTAGGGCTCCTCGCCGCGGGCGACGGCGTCGGGGAGCGGTGCATCGGCGTCATCGAACGTGAGGTCGCGCTCGCACGCATGGAAGCGGAGGAACGCGCGACGCCGCCCGGTGCGATGGTCGCGGATCGTGCCGCGCAGCATCGGGTGCCGGGCCTCCAGGGCGTCGAGCACCGTGGCGCGGGTCACCGGCCCCGCCACGTCGAGGCGCAGCTCCCCGGCGACGCCCGCGATGGCGAGCAGCGGCGACGGCAACACGACCCGCACCGTCATCGCAGCGTCTGCACCTCGATGGAGAGGACGGCCGGCAGGTCGCGCACGATCGGTTCCCAGTCGTCGCCGCCGTTGCGCGAGGCGTAGACCTGCCCGCCGGTCGTGCCGAAGTAGATGCCGCAGTCGTCGAGCGTGTCCACCGCCATCGCGTCGCGCAGGATGTTGACGAAGCAGTTCTCCTGCGGCAGGCCCCTGGTCAGCGCCTCCCACTCGCCACCGCCGCTGCGACTGCGATAGACCCGCAGCTTCCCCTCGGGCGGATAGTGCTCGGCGTCGCTCTTGATCGGGACGACGTAGACGGTCTCCGGCTCGTGGGCGTGCACCGCGATCGGGAAGCCGAAGTCGGTGGGCAGGTTGCCGCTGACCTCGTGCCAGTTGTCGCCGGCGTCGTTGCTGCGCATCACGTCCCAGTGCTTCTGCATGAACAGCACGTCGGGCCGCGACGGGTGCATCGCGATCCGGTGGACGCAGTGCCCCACCTCGGCGGTCGGCTCGGGGAGGAACTCGGAGCGCAGCCCCTTGGTGATCGCCTTCCAGGTCGCGCCGCCGTCGTCGGAGCGGAAGGCGCCGGCGGCGGAGATCGCCACGTAGATCCGGCCGGGGTGCACCGGATCGAGAAGGATGGTGTGCAGGCACATCCCGCCCGCGCCGGGCATCCACCGCGGCCCGCTGCCGTGGTCGCGCAGGCCGTGGAGCTCGTGCCAGGTCGCGCCGGCGTCGGTCGAACGGAACAGGGCGGCATCCTCGACCCCGGCATAGACGGTGTCGGGGTCGGTGCGCGACGGCTCCAGGTGCCAGACCCGCTTGAACTCCCACGGGTGCGGGGTGCCGTCGTACCACTGATGGGTCCCGGCATCGCCGTGGTAGGCGAACTCGTTGCCGACCGCGGTCCAGGTCGCCCCGCCGTCGTCGGAGCGCTGGATCATCTGGCCGAACCAGCCGCTCGACTGTGATGCGTAGAGCCGGTCGGGGTCCGCGGGCGAGCCGTTGAGGTGATAGACCTCCCAGCCGGCGAAGTGGGGCCCGCTGACCTCCCAGCGCTTGCGCGCGCCGTCGGCGGTGAGGATGAACGCACCCTTGCGGGTGCCGACGAGGACGCGCACTCCGCTCATCGCGACGCTCCTGGTGACGGGGGGCCGTGCCGGACCGGAGGGAATGCTAGCCGCCGCCGGAGGGCGTGTCGATGTCCCGCGGGTGCCCCGCCTTACGATCCGGGGGGCCTGCGCATAGAATCACTCTGCTGTCCCCCGGCCTTCTCCCCGATTCCCGATTCCTGCCATGTCGCGCAATGCCGTCCTCCCGCTCCTCCTCGCGGCCGTCGTTTCATCCTGCGCCGGGTCGCCGCCCCAGGCAGCCCCGGCGCCGGGCGCCGATCCGGCCTCCCTCCGGGCCGCGGCGCTGGCCGACAGCGTGCGCCACTCGGTCACGCCGGCGGACGTCCGCTTCATGGAGGGGATGATCGGGCACCACGCCCAGGCGATCGTGATGGCGAAGTGGGCGCCCAGCCACGGGGCGAGCCCCGTGATCCAGGTGCTCACGGCGCGGATCATCAACGCCCAGCGCGACGAAATCGCGACCATGCAGCGCTGGTTGCGGGACAACGGCCAGGCGGTGCCCGAGCCGGACACCGTCAACGCGCACATGGGCATGCACGGGATGCACATGATGATGCCCGGGATGCTGAGCGACGCGCAGATGGACCAGCTCGACGCCGCCCGCGGTCCCGAGTTCGACCAGCTCTTCCTGCTGTTCATGATCCAGCACCACCAGGGTGCCCTCGCGATGGTCGACGACCTGTTCAAGGCCGACGGCGGCGCGCAGAACGACCTGATCTACAAGTTCGCCACCGACGTCTTCGCCGATCAGGGCACCGAGATCGACCGAATGCAGAAGCTGCTCCTCACCCTGTCGACGTCCCGCGGTTCCTGATCGCGATCCCGAACTCCTCCCTCACCCGGAACGATCCATGACTCCCGTCACCCGCGTCCGATCCCTCGCGCTCTCGGCCGGCCTCGTCGCCCTGGCGGCGTGCTCCTCGTCAACGGCCGGCGGCGGTGCCGCCGGCCCCGCGCCCAGCGGCGCCCCGGTGGCCCCGGTCGCGTCGATCCGCGCGCCCTCGCCCGACCCGCGCGTCGGCCTCGCTCCCGGCTCCGCCACCACGCCCGCGGCGGAGGCGATCTGGAACCTGCGCAAGCTGTCGACCACGGCGCCCCCGCTGGCGTTCGCGGGCGTCACCAACTCGGACCTCGCGTTCACCGGCAAGTACGCGATCCAGGGGAACTACAACGGCTTCCAGGTCTGGGACATCTCCAACCCGATGAAGCCGGTCATGGCGGCCGCGTACCTCTGCCCCGCGTCGCAGAGCGACGTGTCGGTCGCCGGCAAGCTGCTCTTCGTCTCGGGCGAGGGCCTCGGCGGCCGGGTCGACTGCGGCGCGCAGGGCGTCCCGGAGACCGTGAGCAGCATGCGGCTCCGCGGCATCCGCATCTTCGACATCAGCGACATCACGAAGCCCAAGTACATCGCGAACGTGCAGACCTGCCGCGGCAGCCACACCCACACGGTGCTGGTCGACCCGAACGACAAGGCGAACGTCTACGTGTACGTCTCCGGCTCGGCCGGGGTGCGGAGCGCGGACGAGCTGCCGGGCTGCTCCGGCCTGGCGCCTGACGAGGATCCCAACTCCGCGCTGTTCCGCATCGAGGTGATCCGGGTGCCGGTCGCCGACCCGACCCGCGCCGCGATCGTCTCGCATCCCCGGATCTTCGAGGACCTCGCCCCGCCGCCGAGTCACGGGGCGTCGCCGGCGGACAAGGTGGAGATCGACGAGGCGCGCGCGCGCGGTGCCTTCGTCGCCTCGATCCAGGGGCAGGACTTCGTGCTGCCGGACGGCTTCGTGAAGCCGATGCTCGACAGCGTCGTGAAGGCGCGGGGCGGCAGCGGCGCGGCGACCGGGGCCGACAGCGCCGCGCTCCGCAGCGCGCTGCCGGCGATGATGGCGGCCCGCTTCGGCGGCGGGAACCGCAACGCCAACCGGCCGGCCCGCGGCCCGAACCAGTGCCACGACATCACCGTGTACCCGGCGATCGGCTTCGCCGGCGGGGCGTGCGGCGGCTACGGCCTGCTGCTCGACATCCGCGACCCGGCCAACCCGAAGCGCGTCGCCGCGGTCGGCGACTCGAACTTCTCCTACTGGCACTCGGCGACGTTCAGCAACGACGGCTCGAAGCTGCTGTTCTCCGACGAGTGGGGCGGCGGCGGCCAGCCGAAGTGCCGCGCGGCCGACCCGAAGGAATGGGGCGCCGACGCGATCTTCAGCCGCAGCGGCAACACCCTGACGATGCAGTCGTACTACAAGATGCCGGCGCCGCAGACCTCGCTGGAGAACTGCGTGGCGCACAACGGGTCGCTGATCCCGATCCCGGGCCGCGACGTGATGGTGCAGGCCTGGTACCAGGGCGGCATCTCGGTCTTCGACTGGACCGACGCGAAGCACCCGGTCGAGATCGCGTTCCACGACCGCGGGCCGGTCGACGGCGAGCGGCAGGGCAACGCCGGCTCCTGGTCGGTGTACTGGTACAACGGCGTGATCGTCAGCTCCGAGATCGGCCGCGGGCTCGACATCTTCGAGCTCGCCCCGAGCCCGGCGATGACCCAGAACGAGATCGACGCCGCCAAGACGGTCCACCTCGACGAGCTCAACACCCAGGGCCAGCCGAAGTACTCCTGGCCCGCGTCGTTCTCGCTCGCCCGGGCCTATGCCGACCAGCTGGAGCGGTCGGGCGGGCTCCCGGCCAGCCGACTCGCGGCGGTGCGACAGGCGCTCGGCGTGGCCGAGCGCTCGAGCGGCGCGGCGCGCCGCAGTGCGCTCACCTCGCTCTCGACGGCGCTGATGAGCGACGCGAACGGCTCGAGTGACGCCCAGAAGGTGCGGATGCTGGCCGGGACGGCGAGCGACCTGGCGCGCTAGGCAGTTCGGAGAACCGAAAACGGAGAACCGAGAACGGAGAACCGAGAACGGAGAACTGCCCCGAAGCGACAATCCTCGCCTCGGGGCAGTTCTCCGTTCTCGGTTCTCCGTTCTCCGTCCTCTGCGTCTACCAGTTCAGCCAGTAGGACATCTTGACCAGGAAGACGTCGCTGGCGCGCTGGCTGAAGAGGTCGTTGACGTCGCCGCGCCACGAGCGGTCGCCGTGCGCGTCGGCGAAGGCCTCGCGCCCCTGGCTCCAGACGAGGAAGACGGTCGAGCCCGGCCGGTACTCCCACCGGAAGACGACGTTGGAGCGGAACTGCTTGAAGTTGAAGCCCCCGGGCTCGCCGCTCAGCGCGGTGTCGGTGAACGGCTGGAAGCGGGCGTCGTAGTCCTTGGCGCGGGGATCGGCGAGCTCGCGCAGTCCGGTGTACTCGCCCTTGGAGATGAACGGCTGGGCGTACACCTGGAGCGAGGCGCTGGGCGAGAAGGTGTAGGCGAGGCGCCAGGTGAGCGCCAGCGTCTGCTGGTCGAGGTGGGCGAAGGTGTAGTGGGTGGCGCCCGCCCCGTCCGTGAAGTTGCCGAACCACTGCGAGTCGTCGTGGTTGGTGCGGTGGTCGACGCCGACCGTCGTGGTGAAGCGGTCGGAGACCTTGAAGTCCACCTGGGGCGAGAGCGAGAGCGACCAGCTGCGCCCGCCGTCGCCGCGCCAGTAGTTGAACCAGAGGCCCGGGACGATCGCGTTGCGGTCGTCGCCCTGGATGCCGCCCCAGGGGGCGATGTAGGGATCGACGCGCAGCGCGGGGCCGCCGCGGGTGCAGTTGTGGTCGCAGAAGGGCTGCCCCAGCTGGCCCAGCGTGCCCCCGAGGTGCAGCCACCAGCGGTTGGTGAACTGGGTGTGGATGTTGGTGTTGAACGCGCGCTCGGTCGGCAGCCCCTCCAGGGTCCAGTACTGCCACCAGTTGAAGTTCCAGCGGAACTGCTGGTACACCCGGTTGGGCCGCGCCCAGCGCAGGTTGAACCAGGTGCTCCAGCTCTGCTGGTCGGCCTGGCGCAGGAACCCGAGGTCGTTGGGCTCGAAGCCGGCGGAGCGGCGGCCGTAGCCGGTCTCGAAGCGCGACCGCTCGCCGCCGACCTTGGCGAAGCGGACCTCGCCGTTGTAGCCGGTGAGCGAGGTGCGCGTCGGGTCGTACACGAGGTCGTCGTCGGGCCGCTGGTAGTAGTGCACCGGGCTGCGCTGCGTCGCCGCGATCACCGCCGCGGTCCCCTCGACCCGGCTGGCGCTGAGCGTGCCGTCGACCTGGTACTTCCCCCACCGGCGCCGCGCGTCGAGCCCGCCAACGTACGCCGAGCGGTGCAGGTAGTCCTCGCTCGAGGCGTCGAGCGCGCGATTGACGCCGGTCAGCATCAAGCCGACGCTGCCGTTGCCGCGCGCATAGTCCTGCTTCAGGCGAAGCACCGCGTAGTTCGTGGACGGCTCGAGCGCGGTGCCGGCCGGGCCGTCGACCCGGTCGGTGACCGCGTCGAGGAGACCCACCGAGAGGCCGCTCGCCAGCCGCCCGGTGAGCTTGGCCGCGCCGAGGATCCGGGTCGCGGTCGGCGAGGCGGCGTCGCCGTAGCGGCCGGCGAGCGACGGGGCCCGGCCGATGCGCCGGGAATAGAAGAGCTGCTCGCCGCTCTGGCAGTCGTTCACCACGAAGCAGTTGACCCGCAGCGAGAAGAGGTCGCCGCCCTCGACGAAGAACGGCCGCCGCTCGCTGAAGAAGGTCTCGAAGGCGCTGAGGTTGAGCTCCGACGGGTCGGCCTCGACCTGGCCGAAGTCGGGATTCACCGTCGCGCTGAGGGTGAGGTTCGACGCCACCGCGTAGCGGAGGTCGCCGCCGACGGTGACGCCCTGCCGGCGGCCGAGTGCGCTCGAGGCGAGGTCGGGCTCGCTCTTGCCGACGACATACGGCACCAACTCGCCGCGCCGCGGCGGGGCGAGGTTCTCCAGGCCGGTGAGCTCGCCGAACTGGGAGACGAAGCCCGACTGGCTGGTCCGGATCAGCGGCCAGCTCACCGACGTCGTGTGCCGCTGGATCGTCCGCCAGATCGCGAAGCCGAAGGTGACGCTCGGCGTCGCCGAGAAGCGGAGCTGCGAGAACGGGATCCGGTACTCCGCCGTCCAGCCGAGCGAGTCGACCGCGGTGGCGACATCCCAGATGCCGTCCCAGGCGGAGTCCTCGTTGCCGTCCTGGCTGAGCGACTGGTCGGCCTTCACCCCGGCCGGGTTGACGATGAACTCGTAGCCGGACCGGTGGTCGAGATAGGAGTCGATCATCACGATCACGAAGTCCGACGCGGTCTGCTCGTCGCGGCGGGACAGCCGGCCGACGATGCTGTCGGGATGCGTGTCGAACGCGCGGACGAAGACGTAGAGGTAGTGCGGGTCGTAGAGCACCCGCGCCTCGGTCCGCTGCAGCGGGGCGCCGCCCTCGTTGGGACGGACCTCGCGGAAGTCGCCGATCACGGCCGCCGTTCGCCACGCCGGTTCGTCGTCGCGGCCGTCGAGGACCGGTGGGTTTGCGACCGCCGTCGCGGCCATCCGGGGCGGGGCCGCGGCCCGGTCGGACGAGGCGGCGGGTTCAGGGGACTGGCCCTGGAAGGCGAGCAGCATCGGGACGAGCGCCAGCATCGGATCTCCGGGTGCGGTCGGACGGGTTTGACCCGGTGACCCGCCGAAGGGTTGCACCGGCCGGGGCGTCCCTACGAACACTACGAATGTAAGGTTACAAGTGTAGATGTTTCAGTGCTGCAACGAGATGCGGCGGCGCTCCCATTTTCAGGCGGGGGCCAGCCCGCTGGGAAGACCGTGTCGCCGTCCCCCCGGGTCGTGGCCCGAAGCGGGAGCGCTCCGCTCGCGATGCACGCTGGAACCCCTTCGATCCCGGCCGCGTATGCCGGAGTCAAAGGAGATCCTCGATGCCCATCCGGTTCCGCGCCCATGCCGCGATCCTCGCCCTCGCCGTCCCTGCCGCCCTTGCCGCGCAGCAGGCCGACCCCCTCTACATGCCCCGGACGATCAGGCAGACCTACGCGTCCGGCACCCGGTCGCCGGACGGGCGGCCGGGTCCGCGTTACTGGCAGAACCGCGGTCGGTACGAGATCGCCGTCACGATCCGGCCGCCGGCCAGGACGGTGACGGGGAGCGAGCAGATCCGCTACGTCAACCACAGTCCGGACACGCTGGCGACGCTCGGGCTCAAGCTCTTCATGAACGAGCACAAGCCGGGCGCGGTCCACCTGGGCGGCAGCGATCCGGCGGCGACGACGACCGGCGTGCACGTCGACGCGTTCACGGTCGACGGGAAGCCGCAGCCGTGGCGCGACGGTCCCACCACGTTCACGAACGCCACCGTGCGGCTGCCCGCGCCTCTGCTGCCCGGCGATTCGGTGCGCCTCGGCTTCGACTGGCACTACGAGCTCGCGACGACCCACGGACGTGAGGGGGTCATCGATTCGACCACCTTCTTCGTGGCGTATTTCTACCCGCGCATCGCGGTGTACGACGACTACAACGGCTGGGACCGGATGGACTTCACCGGCGCGACCGAGTTCTACAGCGACTTCAACGACTACGCGCTCACGGTGCGCGCGCCGCGCGACTTCGTCGTCTGGGGCACCGGCACGCTCGCCAATCCGGCGGAGGTGCTCGCGCCGGTGGCGTTGGCGCGCTACCGGGCGTCGCTCCTGGCCGATTCGACGGTGCACGTGGCGACCGCCGCGGAGATGGCGGCGCGGCAGGTCACCCGCCAGGACTCGCTGCTGGCGTGGCGCTTCACCGCGAGCGACATCCCGGACATGACCTTCGGCGTGAGCGACCACTACACCTGGGACGCCGGCAGCGTGGTGGTCGACGCGGCCACCGGGCGGCGCGCCAGCGTGCAGGCGGCCTTCGACGACGGCGCCGCGGACTACCACCACATGGTCCGCTTCGCCGGCGACGCCCTGGCGTGGCTGTCTCGCAACTGGCCCGGCGTGCCGTATCCCTACGAGAAGACGACGATCTTCCAGGGATTCGCGGACATGGAGTACCCGATGATGGTCAACGACGAGGCCTTCGCGGACAGCAGCTTCTCCCGCTTCGTCGTCGCGCACGAGCTCGCGCACACGTGGTTCCCGTTCTACATGGGGATCAACGAGACGCGCTACCCGTTCATGGACGAGGGGTGGGCCACGACGCTCGAGTACCTGTACAACCAGGCGACGATGGGCCCCGAGCGGGCCGCCCAGCTGTTCCGGCAGTTCCGCGTGCAGGGCTGGATCGGGAACCCGTCGCCGTCGGAGGACCTGCCGATCGTCACGCCGGCGGACTACCTCCGCACCGGGATCGGGGACAACGCGTACGGCAAGCCGGCGCTCGGCTACCTCGCCCTCAAGGACATGCTCGGGGACGCCGCGTTCGGTCGTGCGCTGCACGGATTCATGGAGCGCTGGCACGGCAAGCACCCGATCCCGTGGGATTTCTTCCACTCGATCAATGATCTCAGCGGGCAGGATCTCGACTGGTTCTGGAACGCCTGGTACTTCCAGCCCAACTACATCGACCTCGGCATCGCAGGCGTGTCCGGCCGCACCGTCCGCCTCGCGAACGTCGGCGGCATGCCGGCGCCGGTCGACCTGGTCGTCACCTTTGCGGGCGGCCGGAGCGAGCGGTTGCACCAGACCGCGGCGCTCTGGCGTGGCAATCCCGGGACGGCAAGCGTCACCATCCCCGGCAATGACCCGATTCAGAGCGTGTCCCTCGACGGCGGGATCTGGATGGATGCCAACCCGTCCGACAACCGGTGGCAGGCGCCCTGATCCGCGACCGGCGCGGGGCGACCTCCCGTCGAGGGAGACCGCGACGTTTCAGTGTTGCAACCTGAAACCTGACGGTCCCGCTCGTCGTCCGGGAGAACTGACCCCACCTGGAGCGACGAGATGACCTGGCAGGGGATCAGGGCGAGGGGCAGCACCGCCTGGACATGGCTCAGGGGGCGGGTGACGCGGCGACGGGTCGTGCGGTCCGTGGCCCTCGTCATCGCATTCACGCTGGTCGCCGTGGCGCTCGAGGCGCTCGTGCGGGCGCACATCCCGTCGGCGGAGGCGCGGGTGCCCACCGCGCTCTACACCCGCACCGTCTCGTGGGGCGACCAGCGGCGCGGCGACGCCGAACCGATCGGCACGCTCGACGGCGCGCCGGAGGAAGCGCGCGCGCCGGTCCGACTGCGCGAGGTGCCGAAGTCGCTGGTCGACGCGGTGCTCGCCGTCGAGGACCAGCGGTTCCTCGCCCACCATGGTCTCGATCTCCGTCGCATCGGCGGCGCGATGGTGGCGAACGTGCGCGCCGGCGGCATCGCCGAGGGCGGCAGCACGATCACCCAGCAGCTTGCCAAGAACCTCTTCCTGAGCGCCAGCCGCACGCCGATCCGCAAGCTGCGCGAGGCGGCGATGGCGCTCGCGCTCGAGGCCCGGTACGACAAGCGCACCATCCTCGAGGCGTACCTCAACGAGATCTATCTCGGTCAGGACGGGGGCCGCGCCATCCACGGCATGGGGGCGGCGAGCCGGTACTACTTCGGGCACGACGCGCGACGCCTGACGCTTGCCGAGTCGGCGATGCTGGCCGGGATGATCAACGCCCCGAACCGTCTCGCCCCGACGCGCCACCCGGAGGATGCCCGGGCCCGGCGGGACCTGGTGCTCTCGCTGATGGCCGAGCAGGGCCGGATCACCGGTGCCGAACGCGACCGGGCGTCGCGCCAGCGGGTGGTTGCACGGCCGCATCCGCAGGCGACGCTCGACGCGCGGTACTTCCGCGACGTCGTGCGCGCCGCCGCGCCGCACCGGATGCCCGGGCGCGGTGCGGCGATCTACACGACGCTCGACGCCACGCTGCAGCGCGCGGCGGAGCGCGCGGTGGATCGCGGGCTGTCGGCCGTGGGGGTGCCGACCGCCCAGGCCGCGCTCGTCGCGATCGATCCCCGCACCGGCGAGGTGCTCGCGATGGTCGGCGGGCGCGACTATGGCGGGTCGCAGTTCAACCGCGCGACCGACGCGCGACGCCAGCCCGGCAGCGCCTTCAAGCCGATCGTCGCCCTCGCGGCGCTCTCGCGGCGGGGCGACGAGGGACCGGCCTACACGCTGGCCACGGCGGTGGAGGACGAGCCGCTCGAGGTGGACACGCGCAGCGGGCCCTGGCAGCCGGCGAACTACGACCACGAGTTCCGCGGCCCGGTCACGGTCCGCGAGGCCCTGGAGCAATCGCTGAACGTGCCGTTTGCGCGGATCGGCCTCGACATCGGACCGGCGCGGATCGTGAAGACCGCCCAGGCGATGGGCATCCAGGCGCCGCTCCGCGCGGTGCCGAGCCTCGCGCTGGGCAGCTCGGAGGTGAGCCTGCTCGAACTGGTGCGCGCGTACGGCGTCCTCGCCGCCGCCGGCACGCTCGCGCCGACGCGCATGCTCCTCGGCGAGCGCGATCGCGACGGGGCCGTGACGCGGGCGGTGACCGAGGCGCCGCTGGCGGTGGCGGATCCCGCCGCGGTCTTCCTGGTCACTTCCGCCCTCGAGGGTGCGGTGATGCGCGGCACGGCCACCGGGATCGGCGCCTCGGGATACCACGGGGCGCTCGCCGGGAAGACCGGCACGTCCAATGATTGGCGCGACGCCTGGTTCATCACCTACACGCCGTCGCTCGTGGTGGGCGTGTGGGTCGGGAACGACGATGGCGCCTCGCTGCACCGCACCGGGGCGAGCGCCGCCGTGCCGATCGCCGCGCGCTTCCTGGCGGACCTGCCGCGCGGCGACCGCGCGCGCACGTTCGCGGTGCCGGACGGCGTGGAGGCGGCGATGGTTCCCACGGACGGTGGCGGCTGGTTCGAGGGATGCGGTGCGCGCGAATACTTCCTCGCCGGCACCGCGCCGTCGGAGGACGGCTGCGATCGCTTCGACTGGCCGGGCCAGGAGCTCGATGGCGCGGGCGACGGGCTGGACCGCGACTGGGAGCGGGCGCTGCGCCGTGGCGCGGGGCGACTCCTGCGGCGACTCCTCGAGGAGCGCGGCATCGAGATCGACATTGGCCGGTGACGGGGTGTGGGGCACCGCGCGGTGGGCGGCCGGATGCACGGCCATGCTGCTGCTCGCCGTCGCGCCGCTCGGCGCACAACGCACGCTGTCGAGTCACTTGGTTCGTTCCGATACGCTCCCGGCGGCCCGCTTCGCGATCGATCCGACGCTGCACTTCCTCGCCACGCAGTCAATCACGCTCGGCGGCGGCAGCCAGGCGCAGCAGTTCCTCTGGGCGGATACCGCGGGGACGGCCGTGTCCCGGTTCCTCTGGCTGCAGTTCGAGGCCAAGCCGCCGGCCGCGCGACCGTACGACTATGGTGCCGATTCGCTGGTGACCCGCGACGGCATCCCCTGGCGCGTGGCGTTCCGGTTCTATCCACCGAGCGGCCTTTCCGATCCGCCGGGATCAGATGGCGACCAGGCGCGGCAGCGGGTCGAGGCCGCCGGCCTGCGCTTCGGGGCGTCGCTCGCGCGGGTCCGGTTGGTCTGGCTGACGGACGATCCGCCGCGGCACGAGGTCATGGTGATCTACGTCGAGGACCTCGGACCGCACGGCCTCGACCTCGCCATGCTGGCAGCCGACCCGACGCGGTGGGCCGGATTCCGGGCAGGCCTGCTGGCGCGCGCCCTCGACGCCCTCCGGGTGACGCGCGACAATCGCTGAGCGGGCGGGCGGCGGCGCGCGGCCGACGGCCGACCTCCCGGCTGCGATGGCCGGGCGCCCCGCCCGGCTTGGTCCGGGGTTCGCGACCCTCCGGAATCGGGGTATCTTCGACATCCCCCGTCCGAACCGATGCTTCGGGGTGGCCCCGCGCCACCCCTTCGAACTCATACAGGAGTCCCCACCATGGCCCTCTGGAAGGATCAACCCAACGCGCGCAGCGGTGGAGCGAGCGCCGGCAGCCCCGCCGACGCCGAGCCCCGCGCCGACCTGTCGCTCGATCACGAGCCGCCCCGCCGGACCCCGTCGGGCGCGGCGCGCGAGTCGATCATCGCCGCCGACCTCGCGATCGAGGGCAAGATCGAGGGCTCGGGCCACGTCCGGATCGCGGGTCGCTTCAAGGGCGACGTGAACGTGCAGGGCAACCTGACGATCGAGTCGGGCGCCAAGCTGACCGGGGCAGTGCGCGCCCAGGCGGTGATCATCGCCGGCGAGCTCGAGGGCAACATCGAGGCGGCGACCCGCGTCGAGCTGCTCGAGACCGGCGTCCTGACCGGCGACCTCAAGGCCGGTTCGCTCACCGTCGCGGCCGGCTCGCGGATGCGCGGCCAGGTCGAGTTCGGCTGGCAGGACAAGGCGTCCGGCAAGCCGTCGATCGCGTCGGGGGCCAGCTCGGCCGCATGAGCTCGACCCGTCAGGGCGCGCCCGGCGCGACCCGCACCTGTCCGCACTGCCGGACGACGGTGCTCGAGAGCGCCGTGGTCTGCCCGGGGTGTCGGCACCACCTGCGCTTCGGCGCCGCGGCGCAGGAACGCACCCGGCCGAGCGAGACGCCGCTGCACGTCGAGGGGACGATTCGTCACCCGTCGCGCGGCGGCGCGCTGGAGTACTCGATGCTGCTCACCATCCGCAACGAGCGGGGCGAGGAGATCGCCCGCCAGGTCGTCGGCGTCGGTGCGCTGCAACCCGAGGAGGAACGCACCTTCACCCTCGCGGTGGAGGTGTTCGACACCGGAGCGCGGGGCGGCGCGGCCTGAGCGGCCGCGCGCCCCGGTCCGTTCCCATGGCCGCTCCCCGGTCCTTTCGCGCGGTGCACGTGTCGCATCGCGGCGCGATCACCGTCCTGTGCGACGGCGCCGATGCGCTCGAGCTGTTCACGCCCGAGGGCGAGCGCGGCTGGGTGGAGGACTGGTCGCCCGACTACCTCTTCCGGGCCGGCGGCGGCGACGAGATCGACACGGTCTTTCGCACGCAGCATGGTGGCGAGCGCACCGAATGGATCGTGCTCGACCATGACAAGGAGGCGCTCACCCTTGCCTACGCGCGCCTCACGCCCGGATCGCGCGTGGGCACGGTGACGGTCTCGATCGAGCCGATCGACGACACCTCGTGCTGGGCCGAGATCTGCTACGAGATGACGGCGACGAGCGAGGCGGGCAACGCCGCGCTCCGCGCCTTCGACTCGAAGGCGTTCGCGGCGATGCTCGCGGAGTGGGAAGGCCGGCTCGCGGTCCTCCTGGCCGAGCACCCTCCCCGCCGCCGCTAGTCCCTCCCCGCAGCCCCGCCGATGTGTCCCTCGGCGCACCGGGCGGGTCCCTGTCCGGACCCCGTCCCATCCGATGCCCGGAGGTTTCGATGACTCCCCTCCGACGGGCGGTCGCGAGGCTCGTCCTCGCGACCCTGCTCGGCTCCTGCAGCGCCGCACCTGCCGGTCCGGATGTCCCGACCGGCGAGTTCACCCTGCTCGACGCCGACGCCTGGCCCGGCGGCATGTTCCGGGTGCAGTCGCCGGACTTCGCGGACCGGGGGGACGGGGGCCAGGTCGAGCTCGCCGGCATGGTGATGCCGCTGGTGCGCGTCGACGGGACGACGCTCGCCGCGATGGTGCCGGCGGACGCCGTTGCCGCGACAGGCTCGCCCACGATCCGCTTCGACGGCTACGAGTTCACGCTGCCGCCGGTCACGATCGCCGGCTATGCGAGCTCCGCCGATCTTGCCGCCGCCGCGCACATCGCCTGGGACACCTATGTCGCGCCGATCGGCGGGACGTCCAATGCAATCGGCGGGAATCTCGACGGCGATCTCGCGATGGTCGACATGCAGGGCGGCACGGTGCGCACGGTGCCCGGCGCGCTCGACTGGAACCGGCTGCGCGGTCCGGGGATGACCTACCAGCCGGGAACCTGGATCCTGCGTGGCAGCGGCGGCCTCGAATCCTGGCAGCTCGGACTGCAATCGACGAAGGTGGCCGACCATCCCGAGTTCACCCCGGGATTCACCCGGCAGGCGGCGCAGCTCGCACCCGACGCGTGGCTGGTCACCACCAGCCAGGCGTGGCAGCTCTACACGCGGCCGGACGCGCTCACCTCGTATCAGGCGACGACGCAGGGCGGCGGCCAGGACCCGCAGGGCATCGTGCTCTCGCCGCGCGGCGATCGGGCGGTGATGCGGGTCGATCGGTACCCGTCGGGGATCGCCGTCATCGACGTCACGCACCAGGGCGTCGCGTTCCTCGTCCAGTTGACGTCGATCCTCGGCGCGGCCTTCTCCGGCGACGGCGCCCAGCTCGCGGTCGCCGGCGACACGGGGAACCACTTCCCCGGCACGTCGGCGGGGTTCCCGTCGCGCGTGCAGCTGCTCTCGGCCGACG
Source organism: uncultured Gemmatimonadaceae bacterium (assembly GCA_964557115.1). Classification (GTDB taxonomy): domain Bacteria; phylum Gemmatimonadota; class Gemmatimonadetes; order Gemmatimonadales; family GWC2-71-9; genus Palsa-1233. Next base: position 89,220 of record CAZKYO010000001.1, on the reverse strand, counting down.
ACGGCGCGGTGCTGGCGAGTCGCGACCTCGATGACGAGGCCTTCGCCGTGGCGTTCGATCCCTCGGCGCCGCGAGTGCTTGTGGGGATCTCGCGGCGGGTGGGCGGCGTCGCTCGGCCGGCGATCGTGGTGCTGAACCGGGCGGACCTGGCGCCGATCGCGACCCTCGAGGCGCCGGAGGCGGCCGCCACCTGCGGCACCATCGGCAACTGCTTCGGCGGTGCGCTCGCGATCACCGCTCACGCGGCCCACGTCTTCTGGAGCTGGAACGGGCCGCCGCACCTCTGGCACTTCGAGTTGCTGGTGCCGTGAGGCGGTAAGGTCCCGGCTCGTCCCGACATTGCATGGAGAAGGCCTGCGACACCGATCCCGCCGTTGCAACGTACGGCGGGGCTGGTGCATCGGATCCTTGATGGCCGATCGCGATCTTCCTCCTCCCCCCTGAGGCGGTCTCCATGCGACTCCCCCGCAATCGCTGGCTGCTGCTCGTCGCCGCGCTCCTCCTGATCGGCATTCCCACGACCTGGCTCCTCGCCGGCGAGTCCGGCGAGGGCGACGCCATCGCGACCGCCCAGGTGACGCGCGGCGACTTCTCGGTCACCGTCAGCACCTCCGGCGAGCTCCAGGCGCTCAGCGCGGTCGAGATCACGGCGCCGGAGAAGGCGCAGCAGGCCGGGATCTACAACCTCAAGATCGCCTCGCTCATCCCGGAGGGGACGGTCGTGAAGGCGGGCGACCAGGTCGCCGAGCTCGACCGCGCCGCGCTGGCGACCCGGATGCAGGAGGTGCAGCTCGCGCTGCAGAAGGCCGCCGCGGTCAACGAGCAGGCGATGCTCGACACGACCCTCAACCTCTCGAAGGCCCGCGAGGAGATCCGCACCCTCGAGGCGGCGGTCGAGGAGAAGACGCTCGCCAAGGAGCAGTCGGTGTACGAGGCGCCGAGCATCCAGCGCCAGGCCGAGATCGACCTGGAGAAGTCGAAGCGGGCGCTGGAGCAGGCGAAGAAGGACCTGGTCACCAAGGTGGAGCAGTCGAAGGCGAAGATGCGCGAGGTCGGCGCCGACATGTCCCGCGAGCAGAACCGGATGACCGCGGTGCAGGAGATCGCCTCCCAGTTCACGATCATGGCCCCGGCCCCGGGGATGGTGATCTATCGGAAGGAGTGGAACGGGAAGAAGCGCGGCGTCGGCTCGCAGGTCTCGCCGTGGGACCCGGTGGTGGCCACGCTGCCCGACCTCACCAAGATGGAGTCGATCACCTACGTCAACGAGATCGACATCCGGTCGCTGGCGGTGGGCCAGCCGGTCCGGCTGTCGCTCGACTCGGATCCGACCAAGCAGCTCACCGGCAAGGTGACCAAGGTCGCCAACGTCGGCGAGGAGCGCCCGAACACCGACGCCAAGGTGTTCGAGGTGCGGATCACGATCGACCAGTCCGACACGACGCTCCGCCCGGGCATGACGTCCGGCAACGTGATCCAGACGCTGGCCGTGTCAAACGCGCTGTCGGTGCCGCTGGAGGCGGTCAACACCGAGGAGAGCGTGCCGTTCGTCTACCGCCGGAAGGGCGGCAGCATCACCCGGCAGGAGGTGGCGACGGGGGCGATCAACGAGGACGCCGTCGTGATCGAGCGCGGCCTCGACGAGGGCGACGTGGTGCTCCTCTCGGCGCCGCCCGGCGGGCCCTCGATGCCGCTGGTCCGGTTGCCCGACTCGCCGGTCCGGCCCCCGGCCGCCGGGGGCGACACGGCGCTCGCGGGGGACGGCACGCCCGCGGCCAAGCCCGCCCCGCCCGCCGGGGCGGGGGAGGCGGGCACGGAGGCGAAGCCGGTCCCCACCGGTCGGCCCTGACCGTGGCGACGGAACCGGGGGGCTTCGCGCGCTGGCGCGAGGAGCTGGTCGCGCACCTGCTCTTCTCGCTGCGCACCGCTGTGCAGGCGGTCCGGCACAACACGCTGAGGGCCGCGCTCACCTCGCTGGGGATCATGTTCGGGGTCGCGTCGGTGATCGCAATGCTCGCGATCGGCCGCGGCGCCCAGCAGGAGGTGCTCGCCCAGATGAAGCTGCTGGGCTCGAACAACATCGTGATCACGCCACTGGTCGAGCAGGCCGAGGAGAAGGTCTCCGACCAGCCGACCCGCGAGGTCAAGCGCTTCTCGCCGGGGCTCAGCTACGCCGACGCGCTCGCCATCCCGCGGGTCATCGGGGCGGTCGACGGCTCGACGGCGGAGATCGTGTTCAACACCTCCTTCTCGCGCGAGGGATTCCGGCGCACCGGCAAGGTGGTCGGGGTCGACACGTCCTACTTCCGGATCACCAACCTCGAGCTGGCCCAGGGCGCGGCCTTCACCCCGCTGCAGATGGAGTACGGCCTGCCCGTGGCGATCATCGGCCAGGGGGTGCGGAGCCGGTTCTTCACCAACGATCCGCCGGTCGGCGCGCGCATCAAGGTCGGCTCGCTGTGGCTCACCGTGGTGGGCGTGCTGGCCGACCGCCGGGTCTCGGGCGAGACCGTGCAGCGCCTCGGCATCCGCGACGCGAACATGGACGTCTACGTCCCGGTGCGGACGATGCTGCGGCGGATCCGCGACCGCGCCCAGGTGACGCAGCTGGACGTGCAGATGGCCTCGCGGCCGCGCGGCGAGGTGATCGTCACCGGGAACGACTCCACGCCGGAGACCGACGAGCAGCGCGCCGAGCGCACCAACCGCAACCAGCTCGACCGGATCATCGTGCGGGTGAACGACTCGCGGATGGTCGGGTCGGTCGCCGACGTCACCCGCCGGATGCTGCAGCGGCGCCACAACGACGTGGTCGATTTCGAGATCACTGTGCCCGAACTGCTGCTCCGCCAGGAGCAGCGGACCCGGACGATCTTCAACGTCGTCCTCGGCTCGATCGCCTCGATCTCGCTGGTGGTGGGCGGGATCGGGATCATGAACATCATGCTCGCCTCGGTGCTCGAGCGGATCCGGGAGATCGGCGTCCGCCGCGCGGTCGGGGCGACCCGCCGGGACATCCTGTTCCAGTTCCTCATGGAGGCGGTGCTGATCTCGCTGGTGGGCGGCATCCTCGGCATCCTCGCCGGGATCGCCTTCTCGCTCGGGATCGAGCGCTTCGCCGGGATCGACACGATCGTCTCCGGGCTCTCGGTGGCGGTGGCGTTCGGCGTCTCGGCCACCGTCGGCATCGGCTTCGGGATCATGCCGGCCTACCGTGCCGCGCAGCAGGACCCGGTCACCTCCCTCCGCTACGAGTGAGCGCCATGACGTCCCCCCTCCGTCCGCTCGTCCTGCTCGGTGCCGTGCTGGCGCTCGGGCCGCTCGCCGCCGGGGCCCAGGCCCCGCGCCGGCTCACCCTCGCCGAGACGATCGCGCTCGCGCAGGCGCAGGGCTTCGCGGCCCGCAGCGCCGAGGCCACCCGCGACGCGGCGGCCTTCCGTGACCGGCAGTTCCGGTCGCGGCTGCTGCCGCAGCTCTCGCTCGACGGGACCGTGCCGTCGTACAACCGGTCGATCATCGAGGTGCAGCAGCCCGACGGCACCTCGCTCTTCCGGCCCCGCAACCAGACCAACGCCAACCTCAACCTGCGCCTGTCGCAGAAGCTGCCGTTCACCGGCGGCGACCTGTTCATCGCGTCGTCGCTCGCCCAGGTGTCGGTCAGCGGGCCGAGCGCGTTCGACACGTGGTCGTCCACCCCGCTCACGATCGGGGTGCGGCAGGACATCTTCCGCCCCAACACGGCCCGCTGGGACCAGCGCGAGCAGTCGATCCGCGGCGACCTCGCCGAGCGCCAGTTCCGCGAGGCGCGCGAGGACGTGGCGATCACGGTCACCGGCCAGTTCTTCGACGTCTTCGCGGCCCGGATGCAGCTCGAGAACGCGACCAAGAACGCCGCGGTGAACGACACCCTGTACACGCTGAACAAGGGGCGCTTCGAGGTCGGCAAGATCGGCGAGAACGACCTGCTGCAGAGCGAGCTGGCGCTGCTCCGGGCCCGGGCCTCGGTGGACGACTCGCGACTGGGCTACGAGCGCGCGCTCGCTTCGCTCCGGCTCGCGCTCGACCTTCCCGCCGGCACCCCGCTCGAGATCGACGTCGGCGGCGAGGTCCCCGGCGTGAAGGTCGACACCGCGCGCGCGGTGGCCGAGGCGCTCCGCAACGGCACCGCGGTGCCGAACGCGTCGCTGCAGCAGGTGCAGGCCGAGCGCAGCGTGACGCAGGCCCGGCTCAGCAACGGCGTCGGCGCGACGGTGCAGGCGAGCTACGGCTACAACGCGACCGGCGACGCCTTCCGCAGCGCCTACGACGACCTGCGCGAGGCGCGCCAGTTCTCGGTGTCGGTGTCGATGCCGCTGTGGCAGTGGGGGGCGCACGGCGAGGGCGTGGAGGCGGCCCGCGCGGACCAGCGCCGGACGGCGTCGCAGGCGGAGCAGTCGGTCCGCCAGGCGGAGCAGGACGCGCGCTTCGCGGTGCTGGCCCTCGAGCAGGCGGGGCGGAACCTGACGATCGCCGCCAAGGCGGACACCGTCGCCAACAAGCGCTTCGACGTCGCCTACAACCGCTACGTGATCGGCCGGATCGACATCGACAACCTGTACGTGGCGCAGAGCGAGAAGGACCAGGCGCTGGTGTCGTACGTGCAGGCGCTGCGGGGCTACTGGCAGGCGTACTACCGCCTGCGCCGGCTGACGCTGTACGACTTCCTGCTCGACCAGCCGATCCGCTAGCGGCCGGAGGCGGCCCGGCGGCGGGCTGGCAGGCGCCCGGCGCCGGCATGGGCGCGCCAGGCGTGGCGGGCGGGCACGAACGGCAGCAGCTCGCGAGCCCAGCAGGCCACCTCGCCGGTGCCGGAGAAGCCGGCGCGGCGGAGCAGGGCGGCGGCGGTCGATCCGGGCGTCGCATAGGCGCCGAGGCGCTGCACCCCGAGATCGGCCGCGTGACCGACCAGTGAGGCCACGATCGCGGTGCCGACGCCACGCCGGCGATGGGCCGGCGCCACAGCCAGCCGCCGCAGCTGGAGCATCCCGCCGTGCCGATGGAACGCGAGGGCGCCGATCGCCTCGCCGTCCCGGCAGGCCAGTCGCGCCTCCAGGGCACCGGCGCGCGACTTGGCCTGCTCCAGGATGGCGACGCGGTCGGCATCGCGCGTGGCGCCGTCCTCGTCGAACCGCTGGTCCGACTGGAAGGCATTCCAGGTCGCCCACCCGGCCTCGTCGGTCACGGGGACCAGCGCCAGCGAGGCGTCCACCGTCGCGGGAACCTGTCGCACGAAGGCGGTCGCGGCGCGCCGATCATAGCCGAGCAGTCCCAACGCCAGCTCGAGTTCGGACGCCGGCCCGGCCACGAGCAGTCGCGAGCGGGCCAGGCCGAGCGCCGTGCAGGTGCCCTCGAGTCGGACCAGCCAGTCGAGCGGATCGGGATGGAGCGCGGCCGCGTCGAGCCGGCTGACGATCGCGCCGGAGGGGAGGTCCCGGAAGTCGGGCATGTGGGCCAGCACCGCACCGGGGAGGCGCAGCAACTCGGCACCGGCCTCGAGGTGAGCACGTTCGCCGTCGAGGAGTTCGGCCGCAGGCGTCATGATGGCTGCAGGCGCAACTTGCGGGCCAGCGGCGGGTTCCGTCGGCGCGGGTCCGGTGTACTATCCGGGACCCCCGGCGGATCGCCGCCGGACGACGATTCCCGATGACACGACGGAGCGAGCGACGATGGCGATGTACACCTGCGAACAGTGCGGCATGAGCGTCGGCACCATGACCTGTGGCGCGTGCGGCGCCGAGCTGGTGGCGGACACGGTCAAGGACGGCACCGTCGCGGTGGCCAAGTGTCCCAACGGCCACGGGATGGTGAAGTCACCGATGTGCTGCGGGCGGGACATGACCTGCGAACGATAGGACGGAGAACGGCGAACGGAGAACAGAGAGGAGAGAAGAGAGAGGAGAGCACCGTCGCCGCATCAGCCAGGCGGATCTCCCTTCTCTCTCTTCAGTCCCGGTAGCGGTTCCGTCCCGCGTGCTTGGCGCGGTAGAGGTTCTCGTCGGCGAGCTTGAGCAGCGCCTCGTCGTCGGCGGCGCGGTCGTCGGGGAAGGTGGCGAGGCCGGCGCTGGCGGTGACCCACACCTCGCCGGCCGCGTCGCCGAAGTTGTGCTGCGCGATGCGGCGCAGCACCCGGTCCGCGAAGAGGCGCGCGCCGGTGCCGCCGGTCTCGGGGAGGATGATCACGAACTCCTCGCCGCCGATCCGGGCGATCCCGTCCATGGTGCGGAGCTCGCGCTTGAGCAGCGCGGCGAGCTGCTTGAGCACCCGGTCACCGGCCTGGTGGCCGTGGGTGTCGTTGATCCGCTTGAAGTCGTCGACGTCGATCAGCACGATCGTGACGACCTGGTCGTACCGCCGGGCGCGGTCGAGCTCGTCGCGGATGCGGCGCTCGAAGACGCGGCGGTTCGGCAGCCCGGTGAGCGGGTCGCTGTCGGCCAGCTCGCGCAGCCCGGGGCCGCCCTGCTGGTCGCGCAGCTCGTACGCCTTGGCCAGGGCGCTCACCGCGACCTCGATCACCTGCTCGGCGAAGCCGAGGTCCAGTCGGTTGAGCGGTGGGTCGTCGGTGGTGGTGCGGAGGAAGAACACGCCCGCGGTGGTGCCGTGCAGGGCGAACGGCAGCGCGATGACGGACCGGGTCCGGCCGCTGCTGGGCGGCTCGTCGCCCCAGGTGCTGCGGACGTCCTCGTACAGCGGGTGGTTGTCCACGTCGGCGACCATCACCGTCTCGCCGGTCTTGAGCGCCTGGATGATCTCCGGGTACTTGCCGAGGTCGACCCGGAGGTCGCGCAGGGTCGGGTTCTCGTAGGCCGCGACCACGGTGCCCTCGGGCTCCCCCGGCGTCGCGAGCACCACCGAGCACCGGGCGATCCGGAGTCCCTGCGCCACGCGGCGCACCAGGATCTGGTAGATCTGCTCCGGCTCCAGCACGCCGGAGACCTCCTTCAGGATCTCCACCAGCTCGCTGCGCGAGCGCGCCTCGGCCCGGGCGCGGTTCAGCTCGCGGCCGACGCGCAGGTGCGCCTTGATGCGGGAGAGGAGCTCGCGCACCCGATAGGGGCGCTGCACCACGTCGGCCTGCGAGAGGCCGAACTGCTCGAGCGCGGTGACCGCGAACTCGCGGTCGGCGAGGACCAGCAGCGGGGTGTCGCGCTGGGTGTCGGTCTCGCGGATGGCCGCGAGCCGCGCCATGGTCGCCGCCTCGCCGCGCGCGACGTCGAGCACGAGGAGGTCGTACGCCTCCTGGTCCAGCCGCTCGCCGAGCTGCGACGGGTCGATGCTCGTCACCACGTCGTAGCCGTTCTCCTTGAGCACCCACGACAGGGTGCGTGCGAGCGCGGTGTCCTCGGTGGCGAGCAGCAGGCGCGGATTCAGGCTCATTCACCAACCAGTCGGGTGTATCGGGCCGGGTCGACATTGCCGCCGCTGATCACCAGGGCGGTCGGTCCGTGCAGCGGCAGGCGCCCGGCCAGCAGGGCGGCGGCGGTGGCCGCCCCCGACGGCTCGGCCCGGATCCCCCGCTCCCCCAACCAGCGCATGCCCGCCCGCAGCTCGTCGTCGGAGACGCCAATCACCCCGGTGATCGCCGTCGCGATCACCGGCCAGGTGAGCTGCCCCACCGACCGAGTGAGCAGTCCATCCGCCAAGCTCGTGCCACCGGGCAGGTCGACCGGGTGGCGGGCCGCCAGCGCGGTCGAGAGCTTCGGGATGCCTTCGGGTTCCACCCCGTACAAGGCCACTGGCCGCGCGGCGGCGCGCACCGCGAGGGCGGCCCCGGCGAGGAGGCCGCCGCCGCCGACCGGGAGGGCGACCGCGGCCACCTCGGGCCAGTCCTCGAGGATCTCCCACGTGCAGGTTGCCTGACCGGCCATCACGTCGGGGTGGTCGAAGGGGGGGATCATCGTCAGCCCCTCCTCGGCCGCCAGGCGCTCGGCCTCGGCCTGCTGCTCCGGTCCGCGGACGGCGCCGACCAGGCGGACCTCGCCGCCCACCCCGCGGACGTTGTCCTGCTTGACCTGGGCGGTGGACTCCGGCATCACGACGACGGCGCGGATGCCGTGGCGCTGGGCGGCCCACGCGAGGCCGTAGCCGTGGTTGCCGCTGGAGGAGGTCACCACGCCATGGGCGCGGATGTCGGGGGGGAGGCGCCGGATCGCCGTCCAGGCCCCGCGGAGCTTGAACGCGCCGACCGGCTGCAGGTGCTCGGCCTTGAGGCGGACGGGGTGGGGGAAACCCTCGACCGGGAGGAGGGGGGTCCGGACCGCGACCCCCTCGAGCCCGGCCCGCGCCTCGTGGAGGTCCTCCAGCAGGGTGCGGGTCGGCTCGTCGGCGGGGCTCAGGTGGTCGCCTCGGTCTCGGACTCCTCGACGCCGGCCTCGTCCTCGTCCTCCTTCTGGATCCGGGCCACGTCGATGATCCGGTCGCCATCGTCGAGGTTCATCAGCTTGACGCCCTGGGTGTTGCGGCCGCTGACGCGGATCCCCTGCACCGGGCAGCGGATGATGATGCCGCCCTTGGTGATCATCATCAGCTCGTCCTCGGGGAGGACGTCCTTGAGCGCCACCAGCTGGCCGGTCTTCGGCGTCTGCTGCATGGTGATGATCCCCTTGCCGCCGCGCTTCTGCACCCGGTAGTCGGCGAGGTCGGAGCGCTTGCCGATCCCCTTCTCGCTCACCACCAGCAGCTCGGCGCGCTCGCGCACGACGACCATCCCGATCAGCTGGTCGCCCTTGCCGAGCTCGATCCCCTTGACCCCGGTGGTCGCGCGGCCCATCGGCCGGGCGTCCGACTCGTGGAAGCGGATGCTCATCCCGTGGCGCGTGGCGAGGACGATGTCGTCGTTGCCGCGGGTCTTCATGACGTCGATCAGCTCGTCGCCGTCCTCGATGTTGATCGCGTTGATGCCGGCCGCGCGGACGTTCCCGTAGGCCGAGAGGACGGTCTTCTTGACGGTGCCGTTGCGGGTGGCGAAGAAGAGCCACTCGTCGTCGGTGAACGCGCGCACCGGGACGAGGGCGGCGATCCGCTCCCCCTCGCGGATGTTGATGCAGTTGACCACCGGCTTGCCGCGCGCGGCGCGGCCGGCCTGCGGGATCTCGTGCACCTTGAGCCAGTACACGGTGCCGCGGTCGGAGAAGAACATCAGGTAGTCGTGGGTCGAGGCGATGAACAGGTGCTCGACCCAGTCGGCTTCCTTGGTGTCCATCCCGGTGAGGCCCCGGCCGCCGCGCCGCTGGCGCCGGTAGGTCGTGACCGGGATCCGCTTGATGTAGCCGGTGTGGGAGATGGTGATCACCATCTCCTCGTCGGCGATGAGGTCCTCGACCGAGAACTCGCCCTGGTCCTTGAGGATCTCGGTGCGGCGATCGTCGCCGAAGGTGTCGGCCAGCTCCTTGAGCTCGGCGACCAGGATCGCCATCCGCTTCTCGCGGGAGGCGAGGATCGACTCCAGCTCGGCGATCGTGGCGCGGACCTCGGACAGCTCCGCCTCGAGCTTCTCGATCTCGAGCCCGGTGAGCTTGGCGAGCCGCATGTTGAGGATCGCGTCGGCCTGCGCCTCGGAGAGCCCGAACCGCTCGCGGAGGCGGCGATCCGCCTCGGGTGTGTCGCCGGAGGAGCGGATGATCTGGATCACCTCGTCGATGTTGTCGACGGCGATCTTGAGCCCCTCGAGGATGTGCTCCCGCTTCCTCGCCTCGGCGAGGTCGAACTCGGTGCGCTTGACGATGATCTCGTGGCGGTGGGCCACGAAGTGCTCGAGCATCTCCTTGAGCGCCATCACCTTCGGCGCCCCGTTCACGAGCGCGAGGTTGATGACGCCGAAGGTCGACTGCATCGCGGTGTGCTTGTAGAGCTGGTTGAGCACCACCTGCGCGATGGCGTCGCGCTTCAGCTCGATCACCAGCCGCATGCCGTCCTTGTCGGACTCGTCGCGGACCGCGGTGATCCCCTCGATCTTCTTGTCGCTGGCGAGGTGGGCGATCGCCTCGGTGAGGTTCGCCTTGTTGACCTGGTAGGGCAGCTCGGTGACGATGATCGCGTTCTTGCCGGTGCGCTCGTTCTCCTCGACCACGACCCGCGCCCGCATGATGATCCGGCCGCGGCCCGACTCGTACGCCTCGCGGATCCCCTGCTCGCCGTAGATGTAGCCGCCGGTCGGGAAGTCGGGCCCGCGCACGTGGCGAAGCAGGTCGTCGACGGTCAGGTCGGGGTCGGCGACCAGCGCCTCGATGGCCGAGGTCACCTCGCGCAGGTTGTGCGGCGGGATGTTGGTCGCCATGCCGACGGCGATGCCGCTGGAGCCGTTCACTAGCAGGTTGGGGAGCCGCGACGGCAGCACCGTCGGCTCCTCGCGCTGGTCGTCGAAGTTCGGCTGGTAGGCGACGGTGCCCTTGTCGATGTCCTCCAGCATCGTCAGCGCGATGCGGGTGAGCCGCGACTCGGTGTAGCGGTAGGCCGCCGCCGGGTCGCCGTCGACCGAGCCGAAGTTGCCCTGGCCGTCGACCATCGGATAGCGGAGCGAGAAGTCCTGGACCATGCGGACCAGCGCGTCGTACACCGACTGGTCGCCGTGCGGGTGGTACTTGCCGAGGACGTCGCCGACCACCGTCGCCGACTTCTTGAACGCGCGGGTGGGGATCAGGCCCAGCTCGTTCATCGCGTACAGGATCCGGCGGTGCACGGGCTTGAGTCCGTCGCGGACGTCGGGCAGCGCGCGCGAGACGATGACGCTCATCGAGTAGTTGATGAACGACTGCTGCAGCTCGTCCTCGATCAGGCGCGGGACGATCCGTTCGCGTGGGGTGGGCGAGGTCATCGGGGTCCGGGATTCAGGGAAGATCGGCCGCCGCCACGAGGCGCGCGGGGAACCCCCAAATATAGCCCGGAACGGGCCGTGAAACCAGCCGGGCGGTCAGTCGATAAGTCGTTGCGGCGCTTTGGGTTAATGGTGAACGGTGAATGGTGAATGGGGGTGGGACGGCTGGCCCCATTCACCATTCACCATTCACGACTCACCTGGCTCCGCCTTCCGACCCCGCCACCGCCTCGGACCACGCGCCGCCGACTCCACGACTGGGGCACCGCTCCTGACAGGTCGCGAACGCAACCCGCCGGGCGGCGAGGTCGTCGAACGTCCGGTGCAAGCACTCCTCCCCCCACCCGGATGCCACGATGACGCCTGCCTGCCTGACGCACGCGCTGCTCCTTGCCGTGATGATGCCTTCCCCTCCCGTCCCCGCGCCACGGATCGACACGGTCGAGGTCGCGATCCTCGGTTCACTGCACCTCCGGCAGCGAGCCGCCGACGCGGTTCCGGTCGCGATCGGCCCCATTCGCCAGCGGCTCGAGGCCTACCATCCCGACCAGGTGGTGATCGAGTGGCTCCATCCGTCGATTCCGGCGGAGAGCACCTTCAACTACGCGCCGCTCGGGGATCGCCGGACGCTGGCCCAGCTCTGGGGACTGCCGGCGCAGCCGTCGGCTGCGATGCTCGACTCCCTGCGGGCGGTCCAACGGTCGACGCCGACCTCCGCAAGGCTGTTGCGCGCGGCCCAGCGCCTCCAGCTCGGACAGGTGCTCTACCTCCGCGGTGATCCGGCCAACGCGGCGTACCAGTGGTACCTGGCCCGCCGCGGCGGGGGAGACATCTCCGGCGTCGGGCCCCTGGTGGAGCACCTCCTGGGTGGCCACGAGGCGGTTGAATTCGGCTTCGCCGCCGCTGCCGCCGCGGGGCTCGAGGAGGTGACGCCGTTTGACTATCAGGGACCCGAGGCCGGGTCGGAGGTCTGGGGTGAGATGCTCGAGGCGATGGCCGACACCGGCGTGGCGCGCGTCGACGGACTTGGCCCGGCCTCACCGGGCTGGACGGCGGCGCGTGCACGCTTCGATTCGCTCCGGGGGCGGTGGGAAGCCAATCGGGATTCGAGCTGGGTGCGGCGCTACGGCGCGCTGCCGTTCGTCGCCCAGTACACCGCCGCCCTCGGCGGCTTCGCGTGGTACACCGCCCGGCTTCCCGCCGACACCGATGGCCTGACCACCATGCGCTGGTTGCAGGCGCCCGACGGGATCGCCGCGGAGCGTCACGTGCAGGCCGACTTGATCGGCGGGATCCGCTTTGGTGGCTGGGGGCCGAGACGCCTGGCGGGGATCATGCGGCGCAACGAACGGATGGCCGACTTTCTCGAGGCCGACGCCAGGCGGATCCGACCGGCGCGGATCCTCGTCGTCGTGGGCTCAGGGCACAAGTGGGCGCTCGAGGAGATCCTTGCCCGTCGCGGATATCGGATCCGGCCGACCACCGAGTTCGTCCCGTGACGCCGCCGGGCGGGGCGCCCGGGTGGTGGATCACCACTGGTGAATGGTGAATGGTGAATGGGGCTAGCCGTCCAACCCCCATTCACCATTCACCATTCACGATTCACCTGGTTCCGCCTTCCGCCGCCGCCACGGCCTCGGCAGCCGCGCCACCAGGCGCCCGATCCGGCCCGGCTGGCCGGAGCCGCCGTGGCGGCGGAAGCGCGGCCTGGGATAGGTGCCGACCAGCACCGGCGGCAGCAGCCAGAGCGCCGCGATGGTGCCGGCGGCGACGCCGCCGGCGGTGGCGAGTGCGATCGCGCCGAAGAGCGACGTGGTGGCACTCCCCCAGGCCATCGGCACCAGCGAGGCGATCGTGGTGAGCGTCACCAGCACGATCATCCCGGCCCGGTCGCGGGTGCCGCGCAGCACGTCGGCGCCGCTGGCCCGCTTGCCGCTCCGGCGCCGGGATTCCAGCACGGCGTCGATCAGCAGGATCGCCTGATTGACCGCCAGCCCCACCACCAGGATCACCCCGACGGCGGCCTCGCGGGTGAAGGCGGTGTCGCTCACCCAGAACGCCGCGATCACGCCGCCCAGCGACATCAGGATCGCGATGAAGACCATGAACGACGCCCAGGCCGAATCGAAGACCAGCGCCACCGACAGCAGCACGAGGAGCACGCCGATGCCACCCACCAGCCAGAGCCCCTTGCTGGAGTCGTCGTCGCTCCACTCGAACTTCTCGTCGCTGACCTCGTAGCCCTTGGGCACCGCGATCGCCGCCATGAACGACTTGTGGGTCCGGTCGGCGAGCTTCTGGGGTCCCCGGAAGTCGTAGCTCAGGATCCGGACGTACTGCTGGTTCTCGCGCTGGATCTCCGCGAGTCCCTCGACCTCGCCCACGGACGAGACGTCGTTGATCCGGATCGGTGCCCGCGCGGGATTGGAGACCCGCGCCTCCTCGAGCTGCCCCAGCTGGCGTTCCCGCACGTTGAGGGCGCGGACCGACACTGGCAGCTCCTCGTCATCGAACTCGAGCCGGGTGCCACCGCCGCCTCCGGAGATCTCGCGTGCCACCGAGCCGACGAAATCCTGTGCCGTGGCGCCGAATTCGCCGAGCGCCTCGCGGTCGGGCCGCAGGGCGATGCTGACCGTCGGCTTGCCGCCCCAGTAGGAGCCGGCGTTGATGTTCACGTCGCGCACCCGCGGGATCTGCCCCAACCGCCGCTGCAGGTCCTCGGCAAGACGCAGCACGCCCTCGAACGAGTAGCCCAGGATCTTGATCCGCCGGCTGGGCCCCGAGCCGCCGGAGCCGTTGTAGTAGCCCTGTCCCTGCGGCTTGCTGACCTGGATGTTGTCGGTGCCGCCCACCAGCACCGCGCGCTGGATCAGCTCGTCGGAGATTGCCCACGGCATCCCTGCGGCACTCCCCTCGGGAGTGAATTCCACCGTCAGGTTGCCGCCACCCGGGAAACCCTGGGCCCGCACGATCGCGACGCCTTCGCGGCCCACCGCCACCTTCTCGAGCTCGCTGATCAGCCGCTCCACCTGTTCCGGATCGGATCCCTTGGGGAAACGCACCGATGCGGTGACGGTCTCGCGCTGGTCGCCCCACCAGCCGCCCCAGCTGCTGCGCGGCACCTTGGTGACGAAGCCCCAGGTGAGCACGCCGAGGAGCGCGAAGGTGAGGACAATCGTGAGGTAGCGGAAGCGGAGCAGGTGGCGCACGGTCCAGTCGTAGCCGCGCGACAACCGGCGCCAGCCGCCGCTGGCGACGTGGCCCTGCCCGACGGCGGGGATCAGCACCAGGGCGGTGGCCACCGACCAGAACAGCGCCAGCGCGAACGCCGCGGCGAACGGCACGAACGCCGCCCGCGCGTCGCCCTGCAGGAAGAGGAACGGGAAGAGCACCACCGCGGTGGTCAGCGTCGAGCCCATCACCGCCGGCGCGATCCGCACCCCGGCGGCGGCCCGGCCTTCGGGGGTGTTGGGGACGCCGCGGAGCCGCTCGACGACGACCAGGCCGTTCTGCACCAGGATGCCGATCCCCATCGCGAGGCCGGCGAGGGTCAGCATGTTGGCGGGGATGTGCAGCAGGTAGAGTCCCAGCGCCGTGCCGGCGATCGCCACGGCCGCGGAGCCGAGCACCAGGCCGGTGCCCTTGAACGAGCGCAGCGTCAGCAGCAGCACCAGCGCCACGGCACCGAAGGCGATCGCGCCGCGGAGCAGCAGGTCGTTGAGCTGCTTGACGAGGTCCTCGCTGGAGTCGCTGGCGATCCGCAGACGGACGCCCTGCGGGACGAGTCCCTGCACCTCGCCGATCATCGCCTTGGCGCGCGCGACGGTCTTGATGGCGTCGGCGCCGCCCTCGCGGGTGAGCGCGAGGGTCACCGCGGTGAGGCCGTCGAGGCGGTAGAAGTTGCCCTGCCGGTCCTCCTCGGGGCGGATGCTGGCCACCTCGTCGAGGCGGTGGATCTGTCCGCCGGCGTCGGTGATCGGCAGGCGGCCGAGGTCGGCGAGTTCCTTCGGCGTGTCGCGCACCACCACGTTGCGGACCGAGGCGCCGAGCTTCTCCTCGCCGATCACGTCGATGATCCGGGCCCCGCCGATCGCGGTGGAGAGCTGATTGGGGTCGATCCCCATCTGGCGGAGCCGGGTGGCGTCGTAGGAGACGACCACGCCGTTCTGGGCCTCGCCGCGGACGCTGTACCCGGCGACGCCGGCGAGCGCCGCGAAGCGCGGCACCACGACGTCGTTGGTGATCTTGCTGAGCGCCCCCGGGGTGTACGGGCCGGTCACGTTGATCTCGAGCAGCGGCGCCTCGGCGAGGTCCTCCGGGACGTACTGCGAGACGTTGAGCGTGCGTTGGGCCGCGGGCGGCAACTCCGGGCGGAGTGCCTCCATCCGCTCGAGGATCGCGAGTCGCGCCATGGTGGCGTCGATGCCCGGGTCGAGCTCGATGGTCACCCGAGCGGTGCCTTCGGAGGACTGAGACGAGATCTTGTGGATGCCGCGCACGCCCTGGATCGCCGACTCGATCGGCGAGGTCATGTACGTCTCAACCAGCTCGGGCGACGCGAAGGTCCATCGCGCGCTGACGCTGATGCGCGGCGTGTCCACCTGAGTCTTGGTCGCGAGCGGCAGCTTGGTGAACGCCACCACGCCGGCGACGGTGATCCCCGCCGCCAGCGACCAGATCACCGCGGGTCGCCCCGCCGCCCAGCGGATCATTGTGCAGCCCTCGCGGCGGCCTTGCGCTCCTTGCGGCGCTCGATGGCCGCATAGGCGGTGGGCAGCAGGAAGAAGGTGACCAGCAGCGCCGAGACCGAGCCGCCGATCACGCCGGCGGCGAGCGGCTGGTAGAGGGCGCCGCCGCTGCCCCACCCGAACACCAGCGGCAGCACGCCGGTGATCGTGGTGAGCAGGGTCATCGCGATCGCCCGGAGCCGCTGGCGGCCGCCGAGCATGATCGCCTCGTTGATCGGATGGCCCGCCTCGCGGAAGCGCTGGATCGCGTCGAGCTTCACCACCGCCTCGTTGTCGGCCATGCCGATCATCACCACGATGCCGATCAGCGAGACGGCGTTGAGCGACTGGCCGGTGAGCCAGAGCAGGACGATGCCGCCGACCGCCGCGAGCGGCACGGTCAGCATCACCAGCATCGGCGTGGTGAACGAGGCGAACTCGCCCGCCAGCACCAGGAAGACCAGCGCGATCGCCAGCACGCCGACCAGCGCCAGCTGCGACGAGGTGCGACGCTGCTCCTCGTCGGCACCCGCGACGGTCCAGCGGACCCCCGGCACCGAGAAGGTCATCGCGTTCATCAGGTCGTACACCTCGGCGGAGGCCTTCGAGGTGCCGCCGGCCTCGACCACCGCCTCGACCACGTGCACCGGCCGCTGGTTGACGCGCACCACCTCGATCGGCGCCTGCCGCTCGTGCACCTCCACGAGCTGCTCCACCGGCACGCCCTGCACCGGCGTCGCCAGCGCGGTGGCGAGGTCCTCGTTCGCCGAGCCGGCGTAGCGCACCTGGATCGGCGTGCGTCGGTCGGTCTCGCGCAGGTCGGAGGCCTCGACGCCGCCGAGCGAGCCCTTGAGGGCATTGATCACGACCTGCGGGGTGAGGCCCATCTGCGCCAGCCGGTCGCGCCGCATCGTCAGCTCGACGATCGGCGTCGAGGCGGCGTAGGCGTCGCGCACGTCGGCGAGCCCGGGCACCTTGAGCAGCGCCTCGCGCACCTGCTCGGCGGCCGCCGCGCCGTCCTCTCGCTTGACGGTGGAGACCTCGACCCGGACGGTGCGGCCCTCGCGACCGATCAGCGAGCCGAACTCCGACTGGCCGGCCAGGTCGAGCGCCAGGGTGCCGGCCTCGGCGAGGTCGGGCACGCCGGCGCGGAGCGAGTCGGCGAACGCCTGCGCGGGCAACTTCGTCGGCACCGGCACGATGAAGGTCGCGCTGCCGGGCGAGCCGGGTTCGGCACCCGCCAGCACCTCCTCGTCGGTCGCGAAGCCGACCCGGACGTACACCCCCTCGCTGCCGAGCCGGTGGGCGACGTCCTCGATGCGGCGGGCCTGCCGCTGGGTCTCCTCGATCGCGGTGCCGGGCGGCAGCCGCAGGTCGGCGACGACGGTGCCCTCGTCCACCTGCGGCAGCACCTCGCGCGGCAGGTCGCGGGCGATGAAGAAGGTGCCGATCGTCGCGACGATCGCGATCGCGAACACCTGCACCGGTCGGGCCAGCGACCAGACCATCCCCGCCTCGTACCACTCGGCGAGGTGGTGCCCGAAGCGGTAGATGGGGGCGAGCCAGCGATGGCGGGCGTTGAACTCCTCCTCGGTGCTCACATGGCTGGCGATCCCCTTGTTGCCCCACGACGCCATCACCGGCATCAGGGTGAGGGCGAGGATCAGCGACGCGCCCACGGCGACGACCACGGAGAGCGACAGGTCGCGGAACAGCGCCGCCGCGAGTCCCTGCACGAAGACGATCGGGCCGAAGACGAGCAGGGTGGTGAGCGTGCCGGCGATCAGCGGGCCCGAGAGCTCCTCGGTCGCCTGCCGCGCCGCCTCCACCGGCTCCATCCCGGTCTCCCGCAATCGCCCGGTCGCCTCGGCGACGACGATCGCATTGTCGACCAGGAGGCCGACGGCGAGCGCCAGCCCGCCGAGCGAGAGGATGTTGATCGTCACGTCGAGGAGCTGCAGGACGGTGAGCCCCACCAGCACCGAGAGCGGGATGATCAGGCCGATCGCCAGCGAGGTGCGGAAGTCGCGCAGGAACACCAGGATCAGCAGGATCGACAGCGCGCCGCCGACGAAGATCTCCTGCGACAGGTTGCTGAGCGCGTCCTGGACGAACTGGGCCTGCGCCGCGACGAGGCGGACCGTGACGTCGGGGAACTCCTCGCGGAGGTCGTCGATCGCCTTGCGGAGGTCGCGGGTGACCGCCACGGTGTTCGACCCGGCGTCCTTGTACACGACCAGGCCCACGGCCGGCTTGCCGTCGAGCTGCACGATGGTGCGCGGGTCGGCACTCGCCGGCGTGACCGTCGCGATGTCGGCGAGCTTGAGGCCGCTCCCCGCCTGGCCCACGGGGACGTCGCGAATCTCGGTCGGGTCGCGCAGCTCGGCGAGCGTGCGGACCGAGAACCGGAACTGGCCCCGCTTGATCGTGCCGCCCTGGGCCGTCGCGTTGCTGCGGTTGATCGCGGTGGCGATGTCGTCGGGGGTGATCCCCAGCGCGCGCGCCTTGACCGGGTCGACGTCGACCCGGATCTCGTCCTCGGGGTCGCCCACCACCGCCACGCTGGCGATGCCGGCGAGCTGCTCGAGCCGACGCTTGTGGACGTCCTTGGCGGTCCGCGCGATGGCGCGCAGGTCGCCGTCGGTGGTGAGCGAAAGCACGGCGATCGGCCGCTCGCCCGGGTCGGAGGTGAGCAGCGTCGGGCGCTCGGCACCCTCGGGGAGCTGGGCGCGGGCGTTGTCGAGGTTCTCGCGCACCGTGAGCACCGTCTTCGACATGTCGGTGCCCCAGTTGAACCGGAGCGTCGTGGTCCCCTCGCCGGCACGCGCGACCGAGCGCACCTCCAGCAGGCCGGGGGTGTTGCCGACCGCGGTCTCGATCGGCTCGGAGATGAAGCGCGAGACCTCTTCCGGCGCCGCGCCGGGGTAGATGGTGCGAATCGTGAGCACCGGCAGCGCCACGTCGGGCAGCAGCGACACCGGCATGCGGCCGAGCGAGACCGCGCCGAGGAGGACGAGGGCGAGGGTCGCGGCGATCGTCGAGACCGGCCGCTTGAGCGCCGCGGAGGCGAGCGACATCGCCCGGGCCTACTGGTCGTTCTCGCGCGTCGACACCAGGCGCACCGGCGCCTGGTGCGTCAGCGTGAGGTGACCGTCGACGAGCACGGTGTCGCCGGGCGTGAGCGGGATCAGGCCGCTCACGGAGTCGGGCAGCACCTCGGTCTGCCGGCCGTTGGTCCGCCCGACGTTGATGTAGACCCAGTCGGCGTGACCGTCGATCACCTTGAACACGAGCGGGCGCCCGTCGCGCTCGATCACCGCGCGCGCCGGGACGATGATCCGGTTGGGCAGGCGGTTGGCCTCGAGGCGCATGTCGACGTACATCCCGGGGCGCAGCTTGCCGTCGCCACGGACGTTCACGATCGCGGTGCCGGCGCGGCCCGCGGAATCGACCAGCGGCAGCACCGCCGCGATCTTGCCGTGGATCGGCGCGTCGGGGCGCGCGGCGACGATCACCTCGGCGTCGCCGCCCGCGGCCAGCAGCGGGATGTCGTGCTCCATGACCCGCGCCTCGGCGCGGAGGTTGGTGATGTCCACCACCTCGGCGACCTCGGCGCCGCTGTTGACCCGCTCGCCCACCGCCACCTCGACCCGCTCCACCACGCCGTCGAACGGGGCGTGCACCACCGCGCGCTCGAGGTTGAGCGCCGCCTCGCGGACGTCCACCTCGGCCTGCTCCAGCCCCGACGACGCGCGCGCGTAGGCGCGGCGCGCCTCGCTCGGCGCCTGGCCGCTGGCGATCGAGTCCGGCTCGATCTCGGTGCGATAGCGCACCTGCGCGTTGCGGAGCGCGGCCTGGGCCCGGTCGCGGGCCAGCTCCAGCGGCTTGGTGTCGAGCCGGATCAGCGCCTGGCCCTTGCTCACCCGGTCGCCCGGGCGCACCAGCACCTCGCTCACCGTCCCCTGCGTCTCGGTCGCGACGGTCGCGCGCGCGGCGCTCTTGAGCGTCCCGGTGGCGCTCACGGTGAGCACCAGGTCGCCCTTGAGGACCTGTTCCCCGACGACCGGGAGGGCGAGCGTCGAGGTCGCGGCCTCACCGGCGGCGGCGCCGGTCGAGTCGCCGGCGGTGGTGTCGCCGTTCGCCTTGCCGCACGCGGCGGCCAGACCGAGGAGGAAGCAGAGCCCGGCGTGACGGGCAACAGGCATGGCGGACCTCAGGATCGGGGCATGGGTGGATGGACGCGACATCGCCGGGAAGGATGCCCGGCAGCCGAACTTTGACGCAGCCCCCGACGGGGCGGGTTGCCGCGGGGTGTCAGTGCGGGACCGGCGGCGCGACGGGCCGGGCAGCTCCCGGTCAACGCCGCTCCCGCACCAATCCTTACGCACGGAGATGAAGATGTGGGGAAGCGGGGCGGGTCGCGGCCGGGAGGCCTGCGGCTCGACCTGGGCACGGGACGTGGGGGACATCGCGGCTCCGGGGCGGGTTGCCGCGAATACTAGCCTCCCGGACGGGCCCTTGCGGCCGCCCGCCGGTTCAGCCGTCGCCGCGGTCGATCCGCCAGATCCGGATTTCCGGCAGGTCGGTGTCGGGATTCTCCGTCACCTGGTACACCCGGTCCGTGGTCCAGTAGGTGCGGTAGGTCTCGGCGAACGGGGCCGGCACGTCGCCCAGCAGCACGCCGGCGGGCGTGAACACCTGCCAATGGTCGCCTTCGCCCTTCGGGCCCGGCAGGAGCACCCAGACGTTGTTCGCCCCGTCGATCGTGAATCGGCTCCAGAGCGGGAACGTGGTCGGGATGTCCTCCACCTTGGCGACGCCCTTCCAGCGTGGGTCCTCGCGGATGAAGCCCTCCACTGCCTGCTGCCTGAGGGAATCGGCGATCGGGACCGGCGAGGCGGCGTACTCGAACATCCGCAGCGTGTCGTGTCCGGTCCGGGTGACGAGGATCCGGTAGTCGCGCTGGTAGCCGTAGTAGTAGCGGCCGTCGGGTCCGAACCGGCCGCTCAGCCCCGGTTGGTACGGGATCGTGTTGATCGAGAAGTCGTTCTTGCCGCCCATCCGCCAGAACGGCTGCTCGGGCTCCGGCGGGAAGAGCAGCGTGTCGTGCGGCGTGCCGTCGAGCGCGTACCAGACCACGCCCGCGCCGGTGAAGAGCTGCGCCTCACCGTCGGCCGAAGTGTCGGGCTTGATGCTGCCGGGGATCGGGACCAGCCCGGCGTCGCTCGCGAGGAGTGGACGGCCGTGGCAGCAGAAGGTGGGCCACACCTTGATGAACTGGCCGCCCGTCGTGAAGGTCGAGGTGCGGGCCTGGCGCGAGTCGTGGATGACCAGCGTGTCGCGGGTGAGCATCAGCGCCGCGTTCTCGAACTCGCCGGGGCCGCTGCCCTTCCGCGCGAAGCGCTGCAGGTACGCGCCGTCGGGACCGTATTCCTTGATGGCGATGTCGGGATCGCGATCGACCACGAAGACGTGGCCACGCGAGTCGGCGACGATGTCGCGCGGTTCGCTGAGTTCGCCGGGTTCCCCCTGGCCGGGAGCGATCGTGCGCTCGAGCACCAGCTTCCAGCCGTTGGTGTCGGCCCAGGCCGTGGGCCCGGTGTTGTGGACCCGCACGATGCCGCCGGGGAGCGTGTCGATCACCGGCGGGTTGAGCGCGGCGCGCGCGCCCGCCTCGCCGCAGGCCGCGACGGCGAGGGAGACCAGGGGCAGGAGGACGCGACGCATCGTCAGCTCGTCCGCGTGATGCGGTAGATCCGCACGACCGGCAGCCCGTCGTCGTCGTTGCCGAGGACCGCCAGGCGGTCGCGCGAGAACGCGAGCGGCACGTAGCCGTTGCTCGCCCACTCGGGGGCCTCCACCGTCAGCTGGTCGAGCCAGCGTCCGTCGGCGTCGAACAGGTCGAGGTGCACCGCTGCCGTGTCGGGCGAGGACACGCGGACCCAGGTGCGGCCCTGCCCGTCGGCCCAGACGCCCTCGAAGGCCGGCCGGGTCGCCGGGATCGCCGCGGGGTCCATCGACTTCCGGAGCTGCTCCTCCTTGAGCCCCATCCCGTTGCCGAGCATCTCCGCGACCCGCGTCTCCACGATGCGCGACCGCTCCTCGTCGGTGACCGCGCCGGCGGTCCACGGCCTGCCGAAGACGCGCAGCGTGTCGCGACCGTTGCGGGTCCGCCAGAGCCGGTACTCGCCGGCCCATCCGGTCACGAACTCGCCGGATGGGGCGAATGCATGCCACGAGCGGGGCTGCATGGGGACCGCCATCATCATCATCATCCGCTTGCCGTCGCCGATCGTCCAGCGCGGCGCATCCTTCGGGTCGGGATGCTCATGCACCACCAGCGACTCGGCCGTCGTGCCGCCGATCGGGAAGCGGATGAAGCCCTGGCCGCTCGGCGCACTGTCGCCGACCGACATCATCCGGGCCACCGCCTCGCCGTCCGCATCGATCTCGATCGGGGAGTAGTAGCAGCACACCGTGGGTCGGGTCGCCACCACGCTGCCGTCGCCGAGTAGGAAGGTCGTGGCGCGACTGGTGCGCGGGTCCTGGACGACCAGCGTGTCGCCGCGAATGCCGATGAACGGCGCGCGGAACTCGCCGGGTCCGTCGCCCTCGCGGCCGATGTCGCGCACGAACGCGCCGTCGGGACCGTAGACGTGCACCACCGCGGGTCCCGTCTCGGAGACGACCAGGGTGCCGTCCTCGCCGATGGCGATGTCCTGCGGGTTGCCGAGCTCGCCGGCCGCGCCCTGCGCGGGCTGCACGTCGCGCTCGTGGACGAGACTCCAGCGGCCCGAGTCGATCGGCGCGGCGGTCATGAGGACCGGGATCCCGCCGGGAAGCGAGTCGACGGTGACGAGCGCCTCGCGGGCGTCGGCGGCGGAGCAGGCGGCGAGCAGCAGGGCGATCGGCGCGAGCGGCGAGCGGGGCATGGCGGCCTCGGAGGCGGTTCGGGGACTGCGGTGGGGATGCGCCGCCGGTCGGGAAGGTCGCAGCCCGGCCCGCCGGATCATCCGTGAGTATATTACCAGATAGTTGACGACACCCGGGAGCCCGCGGCATGGCCCGACTGAACGACACCAACGCGGCGGCGATCGCCGATCGCTTCAAGGCGCTGGCCGAGCCGATGCGGCTGCGGCTGCTCAACGCGCTGCGCGACGGCGAGGTCTCCGTTGGCGAACTCGCCGAGCGGACGGCTGGCGGCCAGGCCAACGTGTCCAAGCACCTGCAGCAGCTGCTGCACCAGGGCTTCGTGGCGCGGCGGAAGGAGGGGACGACGACCTGGTACCGGATCGCCGACCCGCAGGTGTTCGATCTCTGCGAACTGGTGTGCGGCGGGATCGAGGAGGAGCTCGAGCGGCGGCGGAAGGCGATCCGGAGACGGTAGGCGTTCAGCCCACCGCGCATGCCGCGCGGCTGAGAGCCGCGGCTCGGCAAGAGCCAGCGCTGAAGCGCGATCGTGGCCTGCCGAGATAGGCTGCGAGGCGTCAGCCTCTAGCTTTGCCGAGCCGCGGGTTTACCCGCGGGCGGGCGTGCACCCGAACAGCCGCAGGCGGCCGAGGATGCGCTCCAGCAGGCACCAGCGGGTCAGGCTCGACTGGAACAGGTTGAGCCCCACGAATGCCGTGAATGCCAGGAACCACGGGTTCACCCACACGCCCAGCGCCACCGACAGCATCACGAACAGGCCGGCGATCCGCCGGATCAACGCGTCACTGCACATCGCGACCCCCTGATCAGAAGAAGGAATCCACCGGCAGCACCGCGAGGTGCAGCCGGTCGCCGGCCGGGAGCTCGGCCGCGCGGCACGCCGCGGCCACGGGCGCAACCAGCGTTTCGTCCACCACCGAGAAGCAGACCGTCACCTGGCCCGGGAAGGCGCGGGTCCCGTCGCGGGGCCCGGTGAGGCCGTGGCCGTGGCCGCCGTCGAGCCGGGTGTGGCCCGGCACACCGGCCGCGTCGAGCAGGGCGCTCACCCGCTCCGGGGTGTCACCGCTGTAGGTCAGCACCAGCATCCTCACGAGGCACCTCCCTCGCGCCGCCGCAGCTCCCAGTAGAGCAGCGGCACCACGACCATGGTGAGCAGCGTGGCCACGACGGCGCCGCTCATCAGCGCGACCGCGAGGCCCTGGAAGATCGGGTCGAGCACCATCACGAGCCCGCCGATAACCACCGCGGCGGCGGTGAGGGCGATCGGCCGGAACCGAACGGCGCCCGCCTCGAGCACTGCGCCGCGCAGCGGGCGGCCGCGGGCCTCGGCGAGCTGGATGAAGTCCACCAGCAGGATCGAGTTGCGGACGATGATCCCGGCGAGCGCGATCATCCCGATCATCGAGGTGGCGGTGAAGAAGGCTCCGGTGAGCGCGTGGCCCGGCAGGATGCCGATCAGCGTGAGCGGGATCGGCGCCATGATCACCAGCGGGACCTTGAACGACTGGAACCACCCCACCACCAGGACGTAGATCAGCAGCAGCACCGCGGCGAAGGCGATCCCCAGGTCGCGGAAGACCTCGATGGTGACCTGCCACTCGCCGTCCCACTTGAGGGCGGTCTCGTCGAGCCGTTCCGGCGCGGTGGCGTTGTACCGGGCGATCTCGGCGCCACCCACCCGCACGGTGTCGAGCGCCTTGTTCATCGCGAGGATCGCGTAGACGGGCGATTCGACGCTGCCGGCGACGTCGCCGGTGACGTAGATGACCGGCCGCAGGTTCTTGCGCACGCGCATCGGGTCACGCCGGGAGGTGTCCACCATCACCAGCCGGCCGAGCGGCGTCGGTCCGCGCGGCGTCGCGACCGGGATCGCGAGGAGCGCCTCGACGCCGCTGCGGTCCGCGAGGTCGAAGCGCGGCACGATCGGCACGTCCTCGCGCGCCTCGGGCACGGCGAGCCGCCCCGCGGTCGCGCCGGAGAGCGCCACCGTGAGGATCCGGGCCACCTGCTCGATGCTCACGCCGGCGTCCGCGGCGCGGGCGCGGTCGACGCGGAACGCGCGGCGCGCCTGCGGTGCCTCGATCGTCCAGTCGACGTCGACCACGCCCGGCGTCGCCTCCATGACCGCCTTCACCCGCGTCGCCGCGGCCAGCCGGGTGCTGTCGTCGGCGGCGTAGACCTCCGCGACGAGCGTCGAGAGCACCGGCGGTCCCGGCGGGATCTCGGCGATCTTGGCCGAGGCATCGAAGCGGCGGGCGATCGAGTCCACGGCAGGACGCACCGCCACGGCGATCTCGTGGCTCTGGCGCGAGCGCTTGCCCTTGGGAAGCAGGTTGACCTGCACGTCGGCGACGTTCGCGCCGCGGCGCAGGAAGTAGTGCCGCACGAGGCCGTTGAAGTTGAACGGCGCGGCGGTGCCGGCGTACGTCTCGGTCCCGGTCACCTCCGGCAACGTGCGCAGCCACGCGGCGATCGCCTCGGCCGCCGCGCTCGACGTCTCCAGCGTGGCTCCCTCGGGCAGGTCGAGCACCACCTGGAACTCCGACTTGTTGTCGAACGGCAGCATCTTGACCTCGACCAGCTTGACCGCCAGCAGTCCGACCGAGAGCCCCAGCAGCAGGAGCACGCCGCCGTAGAAGGCCGCGCGCCGTCCCGCCGATTCCATCAGCGGCGTCATGATCCGGGCATAGAGGCGACCGAATCCTGCCGGCTCGGCACCCTGATGCAGCGACTCGACCGGATGCTCGGCCGCCGGCACGTGGCCGCGCAGCAGGCGCAGCGCCAGGTAGGGCGTGACGATGAACGCCACCGCCAGCGAGGCAAGCATCGCCGCGGAGGCGCCGATCGGGATCGGTCGCATGTAGGGGCCCATCAGCCCCGACACGAACGCCATCGGCAGGATGGCGGCGATCACCGTGAAGGTGGCGAGGATGGTCGGGTTGCCGACCTCGTCCACGCCCTCGACCGCGGCGACCTCGGGGGCGCGGTCGCCCACCTGCATGTGGCGGTAGATGTTCTCGACCACCACGATCGCGTCGTCGACCAGGATCCCGATCGAGAAGATCAGCGCGAAGAGGGTGATCCGGTTGAGCGAGTAGCCGAGGGCGTAGTAGACGAACAGCGTCAGGGCGAGGGTGACCGGCACCGCGACCAGCACCACCAGCGCCTCGCGCCAGCCGAGGAAGATCCCGATCAGCAGCGTCACCGAGACGGTCGCGATCAGCAGGTGCAGGATCAGCTCGTTCGCCTTCTCGCTCGCCGTCTCGCCGTAGTCGCGGGTGACCTCGACGGCGACGCCGTCCGGGACGATCCGCCCGCGGGCCTGCGCGACGCGATCGAGCGCGGCGTGCGCGACGTCGGTGGCGTTGACCCCCGGGCGCTTGGCCAGCGCGATCGTCACCGCCGGGGCGGAGGACTCCCCGCGCCCGGCATGACTGACGTAGCTCTCGACCTCCCCCGGTCCGTCGCGAAGCGTGGCGACGTCGCGCAGGAAGACCGGCGCGCCGCGGTTGGCCACCACCACCATCCCGGCATCGGCCGCGTCCCGGATCGGCGCCCCGACGGTGACCTGGTAGGTCGCGTTGCCGGCGGCGAACTCGCCCGCGGCGAGGCGCGCGTTCGCCTCGCCGAGGGCCTGCAGCACTTCGCCGGGCGTCACGCCGCTGGCGGCGAGGCGCACCGGGTCGAGCGTGACCGCGAGCTGGCGCGCCGCGCCGCCGATCACGTCGATGCG
The DNA here is from genome assembly GCA_964557115.1 of uncultured Gemmatimonadaceae bacterium. Classification (GTDB taxonomy): domain Bacteria; phylum Gemmatimonadota; class Gemmatimonadetes; order Gemmatimonadales; family GWC2-71-9; genus Palsa-1233. The sequence goes on along the minus strand of CAZKYO010000001.1, from coordinate 62,981 downwards.
CGCCACGTCGGGCAGCGTCGCCAGGTCGTCGGCGAGGCGGGTGGCGACGTCGCGCAGCCGGTCGCTGCCATAGCCATCGCCGTGCAGGGTGAGCGCGAGGATCGGGACGTCGTCGATCGAGTGCGGCGTGACGAGCGGCGGCATCGCGCCGGGCGGCGCGTCCATCGCGGCCGCGGCGAGCTTGGCCCGGACGCGGCTCACGGCGCGATCCTGGTCCTCGCCGACGGTGAACCGCACCGTCACGAGGCTCATTCCCTCGCCCGCGCTGGCATACACGTACTCGACGCCGGGAACCTGCCACATCAGCTTCTCGATCGGGCGGGTCAGCAGGTTCTCGACCTCGCGCGGCGTGCCGCCGGGGAGCATCGCCATGACGTCGATCATCGGCACCGAGATCTGCGGCTCCTCCTCCCGGGGCGTGGCGAGCAGGGCGAGGGCGCCGACCGCGAGCGACGCGAGGGTCACCAGCGGGGTGAGCTTGGAACGGAGGAAGGCGCGCGCGACGCGACCGGCGATGCCCATCGTCAATTCCCTCCCGCCGTCACCAGCACCGAGTCGCCTGCCTCGAGCCCCGAGAGCACCTCGATGCGGTCGTCGATGGCCCGACCGACGCGGATCCAGCGCAGCGCGGAGCGGCCGTCCAGGAGGACCCGCACGCCGGTGAGGTCGTCCTGCCGGAGGATCGCCGTCGTCGGCACGAGCAGCGCCCGCCGCATGCCGCGCGCGACCTCCAGCGAGGCGGCTGCACCGCTCGGCAGGCGACCGTCGCGGTTCTCCACCAGCGCGTTCACGGCGTGGAGGTTGCCCGCCGCGGGAACGATCCCCTCGATCGTGGCGGTCCGCGGTTCGCCGGCGATCACGGCCGGCACCCGCTCGCCGCGACGGAGCCCGGCCACCGCCTCGGGCGCCGCGTGCGCGGTGACTCGCAGCGTCGACAGGTCCTGCACCGTGACGAGCGGCGCGCCCGGGGCGGCGAAGGCACCGGGATCGACGGCGCGGCGCGTGACCGTGCCCGCGAACGGCGCGCGCACCTCGGCGTAGGAGGCGGTCGCCGCCAGTTCGGCGGCCTGCGCGCGGGCCATCCGCACCGCCGCCTCGGCGCGGGCGAGACCGGCCTCGACCTGGTCGAGCTGCGCGCGGGTGGCGGCGCTGTCGGCGTAGAGCGCGCGGATGCGGCCCGCCTGCTGCCGGGCCTCGGTCTGCACCGCGGCCGCCTCGGCAAGGCCGGCCTCGACCTGGGCACGCTTGGCGTCGAGGTCCCGGGCGTCGAGTCGCACCAACACCTGCCCGGCCGCGACACGGTCGCCCTCGTGCACCGACACCTCGAGCACCGTGGCCATCAGCCTCGTGCTCAGGGTCGCCTCGCGGATCGGCAGGGCCGTGCCGGTCGCTTCGAACCGGTCGGGGATCATCGTGTCGATCACGGCGGTTGGCGTCCCCGCGCGCGTCGCCGCCTCGACCGGGGCCTGCTCCGGCTCGCCGCCGCAGGCGGAGAGTGCGGTCGCGACGAGCGTCGTCAGGGTGGCAGCATGGATCGGGCGCATCGCTCAGTTCTCCAGGGCGGTCAGGTCGTCGAGGGTCGCGCCGGTCGCATGCCGCAGCGCGGCCTCGGCGGTGATCAGGCGATAGCGTGCGGCCGCGAGGCCGAGTCGCGTGGCGGTCTCGGTGGCGGCGGCGGAGAGCAGCTCCGCCACCGTGGCGAGGCCGCCTTCGTACTTGCGGGCCACGATGCGGTGCGCATCGCTCGCCTGGGTGACGGCGGTCGTCGCGATCGCGAGCTGCGCGCGGGCCACGTCGCGGTCGCTTCGGGCCGCGCTGACCTCCAGGGCGGCGGTCGCGACCGCCGCGTCGCGCGCCGCCGCGGCGGCGTCACGTCGCGCGCTGGCACCCATCCGCTCCGCGATCCGGGCCCCGCCGGCGAACGGCGACCATGAGGCCATCAGGCCGACCGTGTAGCTCGCCTCGCCCCCGAACGGGGCCGACGGGTCGTTCCACTCGTAGCGCCCGAAGGCATTGAGTCGCGGCAGGAGGGTCGCCGTCGCCCGCCGATTGTCGGCCTCGGCAGCCTGGAGTCCGAGTTGGGCGGCGATGATGTCGGCACGGGTCGCGTCACCCGCGGTGGTCTCGCCGAGTCGCGCGGGCTCGGGCAGCGTGTCGGGGAGGATGAAGAGCGTGTCGCCCGGCTGGCCGAGCAGCAGCGCGAGTCGCTCGCGGGCGATCGCCGCCTCGCCTCGCGCGCCGAGCAGTGCCGCCTCGACCTGCCCGCGTTGCACCGACGCGAGCAAGGCATCGGATGGCGTTGCCACGCCGTTGCGCACCGCCGACTCGGCCTGGCGGTGATGCGCGTCGGCCGCGGCGAGGGCGCCCTCGAGGGTGGCGACCCCCGCGCGCGCGAGCACGGCGCCGTAGTAGGCCCGCACCACGTCGAGCCGCACCGTGGCGCGGGTCCAGTCGCCGCCCGCGGCGGCGGCGGCCGCCGCGTCGCGCGCCGCGCCCCGGCCGAGCCAGGCGTCCACGTTCACGAGCGGGAGTTCGGCCACCAGCGCGGCGTTCCAGTTGTCGGTCGCGGTCGGGTGGTTGAGCGATGCCGGGTCGAACGCGGCCTGGGTCACGATCCGCTGCTGGAGCGTGAAGCCGAAGGCGCCGAGCGGGTTGTCGGTCCGCAGGTAGCCACCCTCCAACCGGATCGCGGGAAGGACCCCCTGCAGCGCGGCCACGGTCTGGGCCTGCCTGGCACGGACTTCTCCCCGGGCGATCCGATTCTGGAAGGCGGCCGAATCGGCACGGCGGAACGCCTCGCCGAGGCTGAGCGGGGCCTGGGCGGCGAGCGGCCCGGCGAGCGCCGCGGCGAGCAGGGCAGCGAGGAGCGGACGGGTCATGCGGGCGGTCCCCTTGAAGATCACTATACAACCATATAGTAATAGATTGGATGCGTCAAGGCGGGGTGACCCGTGACCGATGACGGGTCACCCGGCGTTCCGGAATCCTCAGCGGGCCGTCTTCTCGATCCGGAAGACCCGGATGATCGGCAGGCCCAGGTCGGTGTCGTCCCGCAGGTAGACGTGGTCGTCGGTCCAGAACCCCTCGAGAATGTTCGCGTGGGGTGCCGGGACCCGGCCCAGGAGCACGCCCTCGGGCGAGAAGACGTCGAGGCTCGCCACATCGGCGCCAGGGCCGGGGAGTCCGACCCAGATCCGGTGCTCCCGGTCGGTGGCCAGTCGGGACCAGAGTGGCCGGTCACCGGGGATCTGGCCAAGGTCGGCGATCTCGCGAACCGACTCGCGCCACTCCTCGCTCTGGTCCTCGATCGCGTGCTCGAAGATCGAGTCACGTTCCGCGTCGGTGAGGTGGAGGCGCGGCGCGGTGGCGGTGAAGATCCGCAGCGTGTCCGAGAACCCGTCGACGATCGCGAGCCGGTAGTCCGCGGTGTTGCCGACGACGTGGCGCCCGTCGGAGCGCCAGCGCTCCACGTCCTGGGGACGTCCGGGGATGTCCGTCCACATCGACGAGGTGCCGTTCTTCGACTTGCGCGTGACGATCCAGAAGTTCTCCTCGCGGGCCCGGTTCTCCTCGGGGCGAAGGATGGTGTCGACGATCGTGCCATCCATCCGGGTCAGGTAGTAGGCGCCCTGCACGTGCTCGACGCCCGCGGGCGGCGGGCCCATGATCATCGCCAATCCGTTGTCGAGGACCGGGAAGCTCGACGAGAACCAGCAGCACTGCGACTGCGCGGTGCCCAGGAAGGTGCCGTCGGTGAGGAAGGTGGTGAGCCGCTGGTTGTTGGGGTCCTGGATGATCAGCGTGTCGCCGTTGATGCCGAGCATCCCGTCGCGGAACTCGCCCGGACCGTCGCCCTCGCGGCCGATGTTGCGCAGCCACTGGCCGTCGGGGCCGAACACCTTGATCACCACCGGCTCGCGCTGCATCACGTAGACGTTGCCATGGGCATCGGCGACCAGGCGGCGCGCATCGGAGAGTTCGCCCGGACTCCCCTCGGCAGGCGCGATCACGCGCTCCGACACGATCCGCCAGCCACTGGTGTCGGCCCAGAGGGTGGGACCGGGATTGCTGACCTGGACGATGCCGCCCGGGAGGGTGTCGATCGTCGGCTCGTTGAGCGCGGTGCGCGCGTCCGCCTCGCCGCAGGCGACCAGGGCGACCGCGGCGAGGAAGGGGACCAGGCGGGTCGAGTGCATCACTGCTCCTTGGCGATTGTCGTGTCGAGGCGGTAGACGCGGATCACGGGCCGTCCGTCGGCGTCCGAGTCGCGCAGGAAGACATGGTCACGCGTCCAGTATCCATCGAGGATGTCCGGGTGCGGCGCAGGGACGCGGCCCAGCAGCACCCCGTCGGGCGAGAACACCTCGAGGATCGTGACGTCGGCGCCCGGCCCGGGCAGCCCGACCCAGAGGCGGTGCTCGGGATCGGTCGCCATCGCCGACCATCGCGGCCGCTCGAGCGGGATGCGGTCGCGCTCCGCGACGGCGCGGATCGCCTCGCGCCACGCCTCCGGCTGGCCCGCGAGGTTGGCGTCGAAGAGCGCGTCGCGCTCGGCCACGGTGCGCAGCAGCTGCGGGGCGTCGGACTCGATCACCAGGGCGGTGTCGCCGTAGCCCCGCTGCAGCGTGATCGCGTAGCGGCCGGTGTTGCCGCTGACGCGCAGGCCGTCGCTGCGCCAGGTCACGAGGTCGTGCGGCAGTCCGGGGATCCCCACCGTCACCGACTGGACCTTCCCGCCCGTCTCGCGCGAGATGCTCCACGCCGTGGCCGCCGGGTCGCGCTCGGGCGGCGCCGGCCGCACGATCGTGTCGACGATCGTGCCGTCGAGTCGCGTGAGGTAGTACGCGATCCGCGCGGCGGAGACGCCGGCCGGTGCCGGCCCCATGATCATCACCACCCCGCGATCCAGCAGGGGCATCGAGGAGGAGAAGAAGCAGCACTGCGAGCGTGCGGTGCCGAGCAGCGTGCCGTCGGTGCGGTAGAGGGTGAGCCGCTGATTGTTGGGATCTTGGATCACCAGGGTGTCGCCGCGAAGCGCGAGCATCCCGTCGCGGAACTCGCCCGGTCCGTCACCAGCGCGCCCGATGTCGCGCAGCCACGTGCCGTCGGGTCCGAACGCCTTGATCACCGACGGGAGGATCTGCATCACGAAGGCATTGCCGGCGGCGTCGGCCACCAGGCGCGTCACGTCCCCCAGCTCCCCTGGCGACCCCTCGGCCGGTGCGATCACCCGTTCCGGGACGAGTCGCCAACCGCTCGTGTCGCTCCAGAGGGTCGGGGCGTGGTTTGCCACCCGGACCGCGCCACCGGCCAGGGTGTCCACCGTCGGATTGCCAAGGCCGGTCCGAGGCTCGCCAACGCCACAAGCCGCGGCGAGCGCCAGAAGGGGGAGCGGGTGGGGACGGGGCACGGGAGACCTTTCTGGGTGGCGTTGCAACTTGTTACGAGAGTCTGCCGTCAGGAGTTCCGCAACCCTGCGGTGGGGTGGCGCATCCGAGTGCATGGGCCCGGTACGCAACGGTACTGTTGAAATTTCAACAACAAGATGCTATGCTCGAGGCGAGGAGGGAAGGATGATCCCAGAGGAACGCCTGAGTCGTCGCGAACATGAAGTGATGGAAATTCTTCACCGCCTCGGTCGGGCCACCGCCGCCGAGGTCCGGGCGGAGATGGTCGATCCCCCGACCGACGCGGCGGTCCGCTCGGTGCTCCGGATCCTCGGCGAGAAGGGCCATGTCGGCTTCGTGGCCGACGGTCCGCGCTATGTCTACACGCCAACCGTCTCGGCGCGAGCCGCGCGGCGCGGGGCGATGGAGCGGGTGCTGCGCACCTTCTTCGACGGGTCGACCGAGGGCGCGATGGCCGCGATGCTCGAATCGAGCGGGCCGCTCTCGCCCGAGATGAAGCGCCGCCTGAAGGAGATGATCGACCGCGCCGAAGGGGAGGGTCGCTGATGCCGCTCCCCCTGCCGACGGGCTACCTGCCGGAACTGGCCCTGCGGGCCACCGTGCTCCTGGGCGGCGCACTGCTCCTGGCCCGCGCGCTGCGCGGGGCGAGCGCCGCCTCGCGCCACGCCTACTGGACGATCACCACGATCGCCCTGCTGCTGCTGCCGTTCCTCCAGGCAAGGCTGCCGATCATCCCGCTCGAGTGGCTGTCGTCGCCGCGGCTCGTGGAACAGCCCGCGATCGACGTCGTGGACGATGCGACCGGCGCCGCGACGTTCGGGGCGACGGTGCTTGTCGATCGCGGCACGATCGCCGCGCCACCGGCCTCCGCGCCGCCCCGGCCCGCACGGCGCGGTTCGCTGCTCCTGGTGCTCTGGCTCGCCGGGCTCGCCGGCTTCGCGGTCCCGATCGCGATCGGCATCCGCCGCGCGCGGCGCCTGGTGTCCCGGGCCGATCACTGCCACGACGGTCGCGTCCTCGCGCGCTTCGTCGCGATCTGCCACGAGGTCGGCCTGCGGCGTCACGTGCGGCTGTTGCTCAGCGACGAGGCACGCACGCCGATGACCGGCGGCATCGCGCGGCCCGTCGTGCTGCTGCCGCGGGCGGCGACCGGGTGGAGCGATGACTGCCTGGATGCGGTCCTCCGCCACGAACTGGTGCACGTGCGGCGCTTCGATTCCGTGCGGCAGCTGGCCTCGCGATGGAGCGTCGCCTGCTACTGGTTCCACCCCCTCGCCTGGCGCGTCGCACGGTGCGGCGCCCTGGCCCGTGAACAGGCGTGCGACGAGGCGGTGCTGGCCTTCGGCACCCGGCCTTCCCGCTATGCGCGCCACCTGCTTGAACTCGCCGAGCCCGGCGGTCCCGGCGTGCTGGTGCCGGCGCTGGTGCGGCTCGACCACCCCCATCTTGAGGAACGTGTGATGGCCATCCTGCAAGTCTCCGACAAGCCGGCGTCGCGCCGGCGCAGCATCCTTGTCTCGCTTGGCGTGCTCGCGTGGAGCGTCGCCGTCGTCGCGGTCGGTCCCGCGCACGCCCAGGTGCCGGCGCCCCCGGCGCCGCCCGAGGCACCGGCTCCTCCGCTCGAGGTGCCGGCCCCGCCCGCTCCCCCGGCCGACCGGGCCGTGCTCGCCGTGATGGCCCCGACCCCGCCGGCACCGCCCTCCGCGGACATGGCGCCGCTGCCTCCGCTGCCCCCGCCGGCGCCGCTCGCGCCGGTGATCGGCTCGGTGGACGGACGGGTCGACTGCGAGCAGGTGGGCGGCGGCTATCGGACCGGCAGTGACCGGTCCGGTCCGGTGCGGATGATGTCGACGACGATGGACGATGACCTGCGAGTGTGCGTCGCGGTCCGCGGCGCCTATCGCGATGGCGACGAGTTCCCGCCGACGGGCACGCTGCGCGACGGGCTCGTGGTGACGATGGCGACGAGCGGACCGTCCGGGAGCCAGCGCCTGGAGATCGTCGGCAACGGCCGGGCGAACGAGCAGCACTGGTTCGTCGACGGACGCGAGCGGCCGTTCGACGCGTCGGCGGCGGAGTGGCGCGATGCGCTGGTCGCCTTCGTCCGCACCTCCAGCGAGAAGTCGAAGATCCGCGGCCAGGAGGCGGAGCTGCGCGGCGAGATCGCGCGGGCCCGCGGGGACGAGGCGCGGATGCGCGGCGAGGTCGCCTCGATTCGCGGCCGCGATGCGGCGTACGCCGGCCGGATCGCCTCGGCCCAGGCGGCCGGCACCGCCGACCGAATGGCCGTCGCCCAGGCGCGGGTGGCCGAGGCGTCGGTCCGGCAGGCGGAGGCCGAGTCGCGTCGCGTGGTGCGTCAGCGCGACGCCGAGATGGCGCGCCAGGTCCGCGCCGCGGAGCGCGACGCCGAGCGGGCCGAGGTGGTCGCCGGGTCGGGGTCGAACGCCGACGCGGTTTCCGCTCGCGCGCGTGTCGCCGAACTTCGATCCCGTCAGGCGGAGGAGGTGGCAAGCGTGCGGGCCGAGAGCGCGGCGCGGGCGAGTGCGATGCGCGAATCCGCGGATCGGGTCCGATCCGAAGCGGCGGCACGGACCGCCGACGCCGTGGCCCGCACCAACCAGCGGGTGGTGGAGGCGCGCGCCGCCCGGGACGCCTACCGGGCCGACGAGCGGGTGGCGGAGGTCGAGGCGCGGATCCGGGGCGCCGGCGTCGCGGGGCGGGTCGCGGAGAGCGAGCGGAAGATCGACGCGCTCGAGGTCGACCGGCGGATCGCCGAGATCGACGCGCGGCTCGAGCCGCTCGGCGCGCGGCTCAGGAAGGCGATCGACCGCGTGTCGCCGCGCTAGGCGCGAGCGGTCGCGTTCGACGCCGATGGCCGCAGCGAACCCTCGCCGCGGCCATCGGCGTCCGGCCTTCCGGCCGGCTCAGTCGCGTGCGATGCGATAGCGGCGGAGGATGAAATCGCCGTGGTCACCGGTCGCCACGGTCATCACGATGTCTCCCTGCCAATAGTCGTTCTCGTCGCCGGTGATTGGCGAGGACACCTCGCCGCGCCAGACGCCGCTGGAGTCATAGACGTCGAACGACCGGCCGTAGGCGGCCGGTCGGTGGACCCAGAGGTTGTTCTGGCCGTCGACGGTGAGCGAGCCCCACGCGGGTCGACCGGACGGGAATACCCCACGATTGAGTGCGGGGCCGCACAGCCGCATCATGAAGCCGTCGGGCTTGAGCATGGTGTTGACGGTCGTCGTGTCGATCGGGAACCGCGGGCGTGATGGCGTCTCGACGACTCGAAGGGTATCGCGCCCTGTCCTGGTCAGGATGAACCGGTCGGCGTCGCTCACGCCGTACCACGCCGTGCCGTCCGGCGTGGGTGCAAGGTCGAGGCGTGGCTGGAAGGGGATCACCAGGTGGCATGACTCGATCATGGCCTGCGGGGGGCCCTTCGGCGCGATGATCGAGTCAACCACGCGTCCCTCTGCCACCGACCACCACATGACTCCCGCATCGCTGTTCGCGGCGTACCGACCGAGCAACGGCAGCCGTCCCTCCCGATCGGGATCGCCCATCCAGTCGGTGAAGTTCGGTATCTGGCCCTGGCCGAGCCAGTTGCCTTCGCGATCGTAGAGCAGCAGCAGCCCTCGGGCGCCATCGAGGATGACGAGCGAGTCGCCGAAGCTCCGCATGGCCGGGCTTTCGAATTCGCCCGGACCGCTACCCTGTCGGCCGAACCGCGCGATCGGCGAGAAGTCCGCCGCGTAACGCTGCACGAATGGCGGTACCTGGTTGAGCACGACCATCTCGCCGTTCTTCAGCAGGTGCGGGTAGTTGGGTCGGTCGAGCGCCCCGGAGCTGTCGGCCCGATACCGGTGCTCCGCTTCCAGGACGAGCCTCCATCCCAGCGTGTCCTGCCAGCCCGCCGGTGCGGTGTTCACCACGTGGATGGCGCCGTTCGGGAGCGTGTCGATGCTGTGGGTGCTCGCCGCCTCGGTGCCGCAGGCGGCGAGGGTGAGCAGGACCGCGAGGATGGGGCGGGAAGGGTGCACGCTCGGCTCCGGGGGAGGGGTGTCGCTGAACCTGCCTCCCGTCGGGCGATCGCGCCAGCGCGCGCCGCCTAGAGCCGGACCTTCATCCCGACGCTGAGCACCGGGAACACCTTGGCGAAGTCGACGTCGTGCTGGATCTGGTCGCGCTCGGCGGCGACGTCGGCGGCGAGCGCCGAGCCCTCGGTCGCGTTCGTGGCGACGAGCGTGACGTCCGGGCCGCCGATCGTCGCGCCGACGTCGAAGGTGAACTTGATCCGCTCGCCGGCCATGCCGCCGCTCCACCCCAGCCCGACGTACGGCGAGAGGTCGGGCCAGAAGAAGTCGGCGACCAGGGCGCCGACGGTCGAGGCGGCGTAGACGTGGCTGTTGATGATGTAGTTGTGATTGAGCGTCTCGCGACCGGTGCCGCGCACGTGGAGCGGTGGCCCGGACACGCCGCCGCTCAGGTGGAACGAGCCGCCGGCCGACGGATAGAAGTCGACCACCGCGTGGCGTCCCTTGAAGCGGAAGTCGGCCTCGTACGACTGCCCGGAGATCCGCTGGTTGTAGCTCCAGTTCAGGAACGAGCTGCCGACCCGCACGCCGATGCGCGGGGTGCGGACGCCGACCTCGGCGGACGGGCCGGTCGTCCCGAAGCCGATGGCGATCCACGGCTGGGCCTGGGCGGCGAGCGGGGCGGTCGCCGCGGAGAGCAGCACGAGCGGGAGGGCGAGGCGGCTGGGCATGGGTCGTTCCGGGTGTCGGTGAAGGGTGAAGGGTAATGGGTGAAGGGGGTATCTTTGGGGCCTGCCCCGGAGTATCGGCTCCCTCACTCGGGTTCTCCTGCATGCACCAGACGCCACTCGATGCCCGTCACCGCGCCCTCGGCGCCCGGATGATCCCGTTCGCCGGCTGGGAGATGCCGGTGCAGTACTCCGGAATCCTCGAGGAGCATCGCGCGGTCCGCGACGCGGCGGGCCTCTTCGACCTGAGCCACATGGGCGAGCTCTTCGTCCGCGGGGCGGGGGCGGGGGATGCCCTCGACTTCGCGCTCGTGACCGCCCCGTCGCGCCTCAAGGACGGGCGGGCCCACTACTCGATGATCTGCGCGGCCGACGGCTCGGTGATCGACGACCTGATCGTCTATCGGCTCGGACCGGCCGAGTTCCTGGTGGTCGCCAACGCGTCGAACCGCGAGGCGGTCGCGGCCGAGCTCGTGGCCCGACTCGAGGGATTCGACGCGACGTTCGAGGACCGCTCGCTCGTCACGGCGCTGGTCGCGGTCCAGGGGCCACGCTCGCGCGAGATCCTGCAGGCGCACTGCAGCGTGGACCTCGAACCGCTCAAGTACTACGGCATCCTCGACGCCACCGTCTGCAAGCGCCCGGCGCGGGTGGCCCGCACCGGCTACACCGGCGAGGACGGCTTCGAGATCTACCTCGACTGGGGCGATGCCGAGCGGATCTGGAACCACCTGCTCGAGGAAGGCGAGGCGCTCGGCCTCAAGCCCGCCGGGCTCGGTGCCCGCGACACGCTGCGGCTCGAGGCCGGGATGCCGCTGTACGGCCAGGAGCTCGATCGCGAGACCACCCCGTTCGAGGCCGGCCTCGGCCGGGTGGTCAAGTTCGACAAGCCGGGCGACTTCGTCGGCCGTGCCGCGCTGGAGGCGGCCAGCGCCGCGCCGCGCAAGCAGCTGGTCGGCCTCCGGATCACCGGCCGGGGCATCGCCCGAACCGGGTACCCCGTCTATCTTCCGGCCGGCGCGGAGCCGGTCGGGCAGGTGACCAGCGGGACGTCGTCGCCGACGCTCGGCCACGCCATCGCGATGGGGTACGTCCCGCCCGGCGACGCGGCGGTGGACACTCCCCTCGAAGTGGGGATCCGCAACGACCGCGCAGCCGCCGTGGTGGTGCCGCTGCCGTTCTACCGACGCGCGACCTGAGTGCAAGGAGCCTGACCGTGGCCTACCCCAGCGACCTCAAGTACTCGGCCGACCACGAGTGGATCCGCGTCGACGGCGCCGTCGGCACGGTCGGGATCACGCTGTTCGCCGCCGAGCAGGTGGGCGACATCGTGTTCGTGGAGCTGCCGGCGGTCGGCCAGGTGCTCACGGCCACGCAGCCGTTCGGCGTGATCGAGTCGGTCAAGGCGGTGAGCGAGCTGTTCGCCCCGGTGTCGGGAAAGGTCGTCGAGGTCAACGGCGCCCTCGCCGATGCCCCCGAGACGATCGCCGCCGATCCGCACGGCGCCGGCTGGCTGGTCAAGGTGGAGCTGGCGAGCCCGGCCGAGCTCGACGCGCTCAAGGATGCCGCGGCCTACGAGGCGATGATCGCCGCCGCGTGATCCGCGCGGCGCGAGGTGCTCAATCGACGGGGCCCCGCGGGGCCTCGTCGCCGTTTGGGGAGGAAGGACACGAATGAGGGAGCGGTTCCTGCAGCGCCACCTCGGCCCCCGGGCCGACGAGATCTCGGCGATGGTGGCCGAGCTCGGCTATGACTCGCTCGATGCGTTCATCGACGCCGTGGTCCCCTCGGCGATCCGCATGAAGGACCGGCTGCTCACCCGCGCGGGGGAGCTCGACGAGCGCGCGACGCTCGACGTGCTGCACCGGCTCGCGGCGAAGAACCGGGTCTTCAAGTCCTGGATCGGGATGGGCTACAGCGGCACCATCACGCCACCGGTGATCCAGCGCAACGTGCTCGAGAACCCCGGCTGGTACACCGCCTACACGCCGTACCAGCCCGAGATCGCGCAGGGCCGCCTCGAGGCGCTGCTCAACTTCCAGACCATGGTGAGCGACCTGACCGGGCTGCCGATCGCCAACGCGTCGCTGCTCGACGAGGCGACCGCGGCGGCAGAGGCGATGGCGCTGACCATGGCGGTGGTGCGGCGCGACGACCCGGTCTTCCTGGTCGACGCCCAGTGTCATCCCCAGACGATCGCGGTCGTGCAGACGCGCGCCGAGGCGCGCGGCATCCGGGTGATTGTCGCGGAGCCGGCCGACTTCGACTTCGGAGGCCCCGCCGCTGCGGCGTCGCCGCAGGGCGGGGCTGGCGTGATCGGCTGCCTCGTGCAGTATCCCGCGACCGACGGCGCGGCCCGCGACTTCCGCGCGACGTGCGAGGCGGCGCACGCGGCCGGCGCGCTGGTGACCGCGGCGACCGACCTGCTGGCGCTGGCGCTGCTGGCGCCGCCGGGCGAATGGGGCGCCGACATCGCGGTCGGCAGCGCCCAGCGCTTCGGGGTGCCGATGGGCTACGGCGGCCCGCACGCGGCGTTCTTCGCGACGCGCGAGGAGCACAAGCGCCACATCCCCGGCCGGCTGATCGGCGTGTCGCGCGACACCAGCGGCGGACCGGCCCTCCGCATGGCGCTGCAGACCCGCGAGCAGCACATCCGCCGCGACAAGGCGACCAGCAACGTCTGCACCGCGCAAGTGCTGCTGGCGGTGATGGCGTCGATGTACGCGGTGTACCACGGCCCCGAGGGGATCCACGCGATCGCGCTCCGGACCCACGGCATGGCCCAGGCCCTGGCGCGCACGCTGCGGCGCGAGGGTGTCGCCGTGTCCGGGGACCCGTATTTCGACACGGTCGCGCTGTCGATGCCGGCGGCCCGCTGCGACGCGGCGATGCGCGCCGCGGTCGATCGCGAGATCAACCTGCGCCGCCTGGGTCCCGACCGGATCGCCGTCGCGTTCGACGAGACGACCACGCTCGACGACGTGAAGGCGGTCGCCGCCTGCCTGCTCGGCGCCGAGGCCGGCCTCGAGCCCGGGCTGGAGCGGCCGGAGGCGTTCTTCGGCGCGCTGGCGCGCACGTCGACGTACATGAGCCATCCCGTCTTCCACCGCTATCGGTCGGAGACGGAGATGCTGCGCTACATCAAGGCGCTCGAGAACAAGGACCTGTCGCTCACCGCGGCGATGATCCCGCTCGGTTCCTGCACGATGAAGCTCAACGCCACCACCGAGATGTACCCGATCACCTGGCCGGGCTTCGCGTCGCTGCACCCGTTCGTGCCGCGCGACCAGGCGGCCGGCTACACCGAGATGTTCGAGTGGCTGGAGGCCGACCTCGCGGCGATCACCGGCTTCGCCGCGGTGTCGCTGCAGCCCAACGCCGGCTCGCAGGGCGAGCTCGCCGGCCTGCTGGCGATCCGCGCCTGGCACAAGGCGCGCGGCCAGGGGCACCGCAAGGCATGCCTGATCCCCGCCAGCGCGCACGGGACCAACCCCGCCAGCGCGGTGATGGCGGGGATGACGGTGGTGCCGGTCGCGGTCGATGCCAAGGGGAACGTGGATGTCGAGGACCTGCGCGCCAAGGCGGCGGCCCACGCCGACGACCTCGCCGCGCTGATGATCACGTACCCGAGCACGCACGGCGTGTTCGAGGGGTCGATCCGCGGGATCTGCGCGATCGTGCACGAGCACGGCGGGCAGGTGTACATGGACGGTGCCAACCTCAATGCGCAGGTGGGGCTCTGCCAGCCGGGCGACATCGGCGCCGACGTCTGCCACCTGAACCTCCACAAGACGTTCTGCATCCCGCACGGCGGCGGCGGTCCCGGCATGGGGCCGATCGGCGTGGCGGCGCACCTGGTGCCGCACCTCCCCGACCATCCGGTGGTGCCGCTCGGCCACGCCCAGAGCTGCGGCACGATCTCGGCGGCGCCATGGGGCAGCGCCGCGATCCTGCCGATCTCGTTCGCCTACATCCTGATGATGGGCGGCAACGGCCTGACGATGGCGACCAAGGTGGCGATCCTCTCGGCCAACTACATCGCCAAGCGGCTGGCGGGGACCTACCCGACGCTCTACAGCGGCACCGGCGGGCTGGTGGCGCACGAGTGCATCCTCGACACCCGGCCGTTCAAGCAGAGCGCCGGTGTGGAGGTGGAGGACATCGCGAAGCGTCTGATCGATTACGGCTTCCACCCGCCGACGGTGAGCTTCCCAGTGCCGGGGACGCTGATGGTCGAGCCGACCGAGTCGGAGTCGAAGGCCGAGCTGGACCGGTTCTGCGACGCGCTGCTCGCGATCCGCGAGGAGATCGCCGAGATCGAGGCCGGCGTCGCGGCGCGGGAGGACAACGTGCTCAAGCGGGCGCCGCACACCATCGCCGTGGTGAGCGCCGACCAGTGGGACCGGCCCTACTCGCGCGAGCGGGCGGCGTTCCCGGTGCCGGGGCTGCGGGAGCGCAAGGTGTGGCCGACCGTGAGCCGGATCGACAGCGCGTACGGCGACCGCAACCTGGTCTGCACCTGCCCGCCGATGGAGGAGTACGTGTAGGGGCCGCGCCTTCGCGGCCCGAGATCGGAGAACGGAGAACCGAGGACGGAGGGACCGGGGGTCCCTCCGTTCGTCGTTTGAGCTACGCTCGCGTCACCCGGGGTCACCCCTCGCGTCCCCGATCTGATCGGGGGGCCGGTATCACGGATCGGGCAAGCGATCGAGCAACGCGAGGGGCGATCCCCGGACGACGCGCGCCCTCTGTCCTCGGTTCTCCGTCCTCGGTTCTCGTGTATTGTTCCTCATGCGCTCCCTCCCGCTCCTCCTCGCCCTGCCGCTCGTCCTCCCCGCCCAGCAGCGGACCGAGCCGTTCCAACCCGGGATGGTGATCACTGCCAGCACCCGGATCGCGCCGGGGAGCTACCTCGCGCCATCGGGCGATGCCCCGGCGATGACGATTCGCGGGACCGGGATCACGGTGGATCTCCGCGGCGTCGAGCTGGTCGGCACCCAGGATCGCTTCCGGCCCGACCGGTTCGCCGGGACCGGGATCCGGGTCGACGGGGGCGAGCGGGTGACGGTGCGGGGCGGGATGGTGCGCGGCTACAAGGTCGCGGTGATCGCGTCGGGCACCCGCGAGCTGCGGCTGCTGGACATGACGCTCTCGCACAACTGGAAGCCGCGGCTCTACAGCGGCGTGGAGAAGGAGTCGCTGATCGACTGGCTCTCCTACCACCAGAACGAGCAGCGCGAGTGGCTGGAGAAGGGCGCCGCGATCTACCTGGAGGACGTGCATGGTGGGGAGATCCGCGGCGTGGCGGCACGGCAGGGGATGAACGGCCTGCTGATGACCCGCACCGACTCGCTGCTCGTCTGGAACAACGACTTCTCCTACAACTCCGGCCTCGGCGTCGGGATGTATCGCGCGTCCGACAACCGGATCATGCACAACCGGATCGACTACGACGTCCGCGGCTACTCGCACGGCTTCTACAACCGCGGCCAGGACTCCGCCGGGCTGCTGATGTACGAGCAGAGCTGCCGCAACGTGGTGGCCTACAACAGCGTGACCCACGGCGGCGACGGGCTCTTCCTCTGGGCCGGCCAGCACACGATGGACACCGGCGCGGGCGGCGCCAACGACAATCTCTTCTACGGCAACGACTTCTCCCACGCGCCGACCAACGGGATCGAGGCGACCTTCTCCCGCAACGCGTTCGTCAACAACCGGGTGGAGCAGAACTGGCACGGGGTCTGGGGCGGCTACTCGTGGGAGTCGAGCTGGATCGGCAACCGGTTCAAGGACAACGTCGAGGGGATCGCGATCGAGCACGGCCAGGACAACCGGATCACCGGCAACACCTTCGACGGCGACACCACCGCGATCCGGCTCTGGTGGAACCGGATCGAGCCGGGCGACTGGGGGTACCCGAAGCACCGCGACACCCGCTCGCGCGACGTGGTGGTCCTCGGCAACGAGTTCACCCGGGTGCGGACCGTGCTGCGGTTCGACAACACCCAGCGGCTCCGCTACGTCGGCAACGTGACGACCGACATCGACACGCTGCTCCGCCCCTCGGGCGACACGGCGGGCTTCGTGCGAGACCCCTCGCGCAACGGCCGCCCGGCGCCGGTCGAGATCCCGCCCGAGTACCGGGTGGCGAAACTGGCCGGCGGGATGGACGCGATGATCCCGATCGGTGGCCGCCGAGGCCGCAACACGATCATCGTCGACGAATGGGGTCCCTACGACTGGCAGAGCCCCAAGCTCTGGCCGGTGGGCCGCGACGACCAGTCGCCCCAGCCGCTCCGCATCCTCGGTCCGCCGGGAGACTGGAGGGTCGTGGACCTCCAGGGCGTCGTGTCGCTCAGCGCCGAATCCGGGAAGGTGGGCGACACGCTCACGGTGGTGCCCACGGCCGGCCGCGAGGACGACTGGCGCGTGACGCTGGAATACTCGGGGAAGAAGCCGTTCACCGACCGGTTTGGCGAGTCGGTGCCGGCGGGGCAGCCGTGGCGCTTCGCCTGGGGCCGGTTCCAGCCACCCATCGCGTGGTCGGTGCGCTTCCTCCCGACCGACTCGGTCCGCCTCTTCGACCAGGTGATCGGCGAGTGCCCGCCCAGGTGCGGCACCGATTCGAGTCGGGTGGACTTCACCCGCGCGGTCGCGTCGCTCGACACCACCCGGCTCGACCTCACCTGGTACGGTCCGCCGAAGAAGGCGATCCCGCAGTCGGACGTGCTGACGGAAGCGCGCGGCACCGTGACGCTCGCGCGGGGGCGATACCTGCTCAGGACGATCAGTGACGACGCCGTGCGCGTGTGGGTCGACGGGACACTGGTGCTCGACGACTGGAACGCCGGGGAGTCGCACGCGAAGGCAGCGAGCTTTGCCTCCACCGGAACGCCGCAGGCGATCCGGGTGCTCCACTGGCAGAAGGACGGCTGGTACGAGCTGCGGCTCGACATCGAGCGGGCGCCGTGACGCCTCCCCTCGTCATCGGCGTGGTCGGCGGCAGCGGCTCCGGGAAGACGACGGTGGCCCGCGCGATCCTCGAGGCCGCCGGGGTGCGCGCCGCGTTCCTCGACCAGGACGCCTACTACCAGGACCTCGCCCACCTCTCGATGGACGAGCGACGCCAGGTCAACTTCGACCACCCCGACGCGCTCGACAACGACCTGCTTGTCGCGCAGCTAACGTCGCTCGTCCGCGGCGAGGCGATCGCCAAGCCGACCTATGACTTCGCCCGCCACACCCGCGCGGAGGCGACGGTGCGGATCGAGCCGGCGCCGGTGGTGGTGGTCGACGGGATCCTGCTGTTCACCGATCCCCGCCTTCGCGACCTCTTCGACATCAAGGTCTTCGTGGACGTGGCCGACGACATCCGCTTCATCCGCCGGATGCAGCGCGACGTGCAGGAGCGGGGCCGCACGGTGGATGACGTGGTCCGCCAGTACCTCGCCACGGTGCGGCCGATGCACCTGGAGTTCGTGGAACCCTCCAAGCGCCACGCCGACGTGATCATCCCCGAGGGCGGCCAGAACCGCGTCGCGGTCGAGATGCTGGTGGCGCGGGTGAGCCAGGAGCTGCGCCAGCGGTTGGCGGCCGGGTGAGGCGCCTGCTCGCGTTGGCGCTGCTCGCCGCGCCGACTGCCCTCGCCGCCCAGGACCTCGCCCCGTTCTTCGCTCGCCATCAGGTGGTGGATGCCGCCGTGACCCCCGAGGGGTCGCTGATCGCCTACACGATCCGCTTCGCCGACCCGCTGAAGGACGCGTTCCGGGACACCGTCTTCGTGGTCCCCGCCAAGGGCGGCACGCCATGGACCCTCGGCCCGGGGAGTCGCCCCGCGTTCGCGCCGAAGGGGCAGGGGATCGCCTGGCTCAATCCGAGCGGTGAGCTGGTGGTGCGCGACTCGCTCGGCGGGACCGATCGGATCGTGAGTCCCCACCAGGGGATCGAGGCCTATCGTTGGTCGCCCGACGGGATGCGGATCGCATACATCGCCGACGGCAGCGTTCCCTTGCCGCAGCAGCTGTCGTATCAGCCCAACGGCCGGGCCTCGCGCCACACACTCTATCGTGTCGACGTCTCGCGAGCGTCCTACGATGGGGCTCGCCTGCTTGGCGGCGTCGGCTTCGAGGTCGGCCCCGCCGAGCGCGAGCTTGCCGGCGTCCCGGAGTTCGACTGGCTCGACGACAAGACCCTGATCGTCTCCGGGCACGAAGTCGGCGGCGCGGAGCCGGCCGACGCCGCGTCGATCTACGCGATCGACGTCGAGGAGGGGACGCCGCGCTACCTGGCCGGCAAGGGTGGCCGATGGCACGTCCCGGTCGTCTCGCCGGGCCGCGAGTGGATCGCCTTCACCGGGCAGCCGGTCGGCGGAGCCACGACCGCCGCCTCCGAGCTGCTGATCATGAAGCCGGACGGCACCGGGATCCGTCGGCTCACCGTGGGCCTCGACCGCGACGTGCTCGACCTCGCCTGGCGGAACGATCGCGAGATCTGGTTCGCCACGGAGGAGCGCGGCGCGCGGAACATCCGCCGCCTCGACATCACCAAGGGGAAGGTCGAGGTCGGCACCAGCGGTTCGCACCTGCTCTCGCTGCAGGCGATCTCGCCGCGCGGGTCGTTCGCCCTGGCAGTGCGGTCCACGCCGGTGATCGCCGGCGAGCTGATCCGTTTCCCGCTCGACCGGCCGGCCAACTTCAGCGCGGTCGTGTCGCCCGATGCGCCCCCGGACATCGGCGAGATCGAGGAGTTCGACTTCCGGAACCCGTCGGGGATGGCGATCAGCGCCTGGCTGGTGCGGCCGCCCGCCTTCGATCCCTCCAGGCGCTACCCGCTCCTCGTGGACGTCCACGGCGGCCCGCACGCGATGGCGGGCTTCGGTTACGCCCCCGATGCGCTGGCCGCCGCCGCGCTTGGCTGGCTGGTGCTCCGCGTGAATCCGCGCGGCTCCACCGGCTACGGCTTCGACATCCGGAACGGGCTCGACCGCCGCTGGCCCGGCAACGACGTGCTGGACATCCGCGCGGCGATCGCCGACGTCCTGAGTCGCGGGCTGGCCGACAGCGGCCGCATCGCGGTGCGCGGCACGGGCGCCGGTGCGGTGACCGCCATGGCACTCCGGCGCGACGAGCCCCTCGTCAGGGCCGCGGTGCTCCGGTGCACCGGAGACGGATGGCTCAGCGGCGGTGATGGCCTCGATGCGGCCCCTTGGCACGCCTGGGGATCGAGCCGGCCGTTCCAGGGCGCTGTCCTCGACTGGTTGCCGTCGTCGCCGCTGGCGGGAGTGGCCGACAACGCGAGGCCGGTTCTGGTGATGGATGGCACCCCGACCGGCCCGCAGCTGCTCGACTTCGGCGGCATGGTGCACGGCCTGCTCCACCGCGCGGGGACGCCGACCGCCTACCTCCGGCTCGACACCGCCTGCGAGGCCGCAGGCCCCGTGACCCAGGGCCGCCTCGCCCGGACCGAGTCCGAATGGCTCGCGAGGGCGCGCTGGTGAGCGATCCGACCCTCGACGCCGCCTGGGCACGCCTCGCCCGCGAAGTCGCCGACTTCGAGGCGACCATTCGCACCCTGCCGGTGGTGCATCAGCCCGACCCGCTCGCACTGCGCGCCGAGCTGGAGGCGGCCTATCGGTTCGACGCACCGGTGCCGGTCGATCGTCTCACCGAAGAGATGATCGCGCTGCTCCGCCGCGGGTTGGTGCACGTCACCCATCCGCGCTACTACGGGCTCTACAACCCCACCGTGCGTCCCGTCGCCGTGCTGGGTGACGCCCTGGCCGCACTCTACAATCCGCAGCTTGCCGTGTGGTCGCACGCCCCGGCGGTGCAGGAACTCGAGCGACTCACCCTGCGTCGATTCGCCGCCGCACTCGGCTACGATCCCGACGCGATGGCGGCGCACTTCACCTCGGGTGGCGCCGAGGCGAACCTGGCGGCGATGCTGGCGGCACTGGCGATGCACTGTCCCGACGCCGCGACCGGCGGATTGCGGGCCCTCGAGCGCCAACCCGTGCTCTATGTCTCGGGTGAGTCGCACCATTCGTTCGTGAAGGCGGCACGGATGTGCGGGCTCGGGACCGACGCGGTGCGGCAGGTGTCGGTGACCCCGCGGTTCACGCTGGATCCCGCCGCGCTCGAGGCGATGATGGCCGCGGACGCCGCAGCCGGGCTGCAGCCGTTCATGGTGGTCGGCACGGCCGGCACCACCAGTGCGGGCATGGTCGACCCGCTCCCGGCGATCGCCGACATCGCGGCGCGACATGGTGCGTGGTTCCACTGCGATGCGGCCTGGGGAGGGGCGGCGGTGCTCTCGCCACGGCTCCGGCCGCTCCTGGCCGGGATCGAGCGCGCCGACAGCATCACCTGGGACGCCCACAAGTGGCTGTCGGTGCCGATGGGCGCCGGGATGATCTTCACTCGCCATCCGGAGGCGATGTCGAAGGCGTTCGGCGTCGCGAGCGCCTACATGCCCCCGGCCACTTCCCCGGTGACGGTCGACCCGCACCTCGTGACGCCCCAGTGGTCGCGTCGGGCGATCGGCTTCAAGGTGTTCTGCGCGCTGGCCGAGCTCGGGACGAACGGCTACGCCAGGCTCATCGACCACCAGGCCGCCATGGGCGACCTGTTGCGGGAGCGACTCCGCCGTGCGGGCTGGATCGTCGTCAACGACACGGTGCTGCCGGTGGTCAACTTCACGCACCCCGCCATCCGGGCCGGCCGCACCGGCACCGCGGCGATCCGCGACGCGATCTACGCCCGCGGCAACGCCTGGATCTCCGCCGTGACGCTGACCGGTGGCGAGCCGACGCTGCGCGCCTGCATCACGAGCTACCTCACGACGCCCGACGACATCGCGGCGCTGGTGGAGGAGCTGCAGTCGATCGTGACGAGCGACGGGTGACGGGTCGATCACGGATCACCTGTCACCGCGCCTGTCGGTGATCATCCCTGCTGGCGCGTCCCGCGTCGCCCGGGAATGGGCGCGCGTCTCCGGTGCACTCGGTCCGGCGGTCACCCGCTTCGCGCCCTCTCCGACCGGTGAACTCCACCTCGGGCACGTGGCCCACCTCGCCTGGCTCGACGCGGTGCGCGAGGCGACGGACGCGCGAGTGCTGGTCCGGATCGAGGATCACGACCGGAGCCGATGCACCCCGGCCAACGAGGCGAGCATCCTCGCCGACCTCGACTGGCTCGGGTTTGCGGTCGATGCGCAGTCGCGCCGGTCGCTCGACGCGCATCCCTCGCCGTACCGCCAGGGCGACCAGCCGGACGTCTACGCGGCCGCGTTCGCTCGCCTCTGCGACGCCGGACTCCTCTACGGCTGCACCTGCACTCGCGGCGACCTGCCGCCGCCCGACGAGGACGGCGAGCGACACTACCCCGGCACCTGCCGTGGGCGGCCGGTCGAACGGGAGGGGAAGTCGGTGGTGCGGGTGATGCTGCCCGACGACGAGACGGCGGTGCCGGATCTGTTGCTGGGCGAGCTGCGCCAGCACCCGCTCCGGGAACACGGCGATCCGGTGATCCGCGATGCCCTGGGGCAGTGGACCTACCAGTTCGCGGTGGTCGTCGACGACATGCGCCACGGCGTCAACCTGATCGTGCGGGGCGACGACCTCCGCCGCTCCACCGGCCGGCAGCTGCTCCTCGGCCGGTTGCTCGGCCGCGAGGCGCCCTTCGTCACGGCGCACCATCCGTTGCTGCTGGGCGGGGACGGCCGCAAGCTGAGCAAGCGCGACGGCAGCACCGCGGTGCGCACCCTGCGCACGGCGGGCCGTTCACCCGCCGAGGTGATCGCGCTCGCGCTCGGCGGTCAGTTCTCGAGGTAGTAGTCGATTGTCGTCACGACCCGGATCGTCTTCTCGATCTGGCTCTCCTCGCTGATCCCGCCGGCCTGGTCGCGCGGCAGGATGGAGAAGAAGCCCTGGGTCGCCTGCCGGATCCCGCCGAGTCGCGAATGGGAGTCGTCGGCGAACTTCTCCGCCGACTCGCGGGCATTGGCGGTCGCCTCGCCGATCATCGCCGGCTTGAAGTCGTTGAGCTTGGTGAAGAGATAGGTCGGCCCGTTGCCGAAGGCCCCCTCGCTCGAGAGCACCACGCCGGCCTGCACCAGCTCGCCCAGCTTCTGGCTCGCCGCAAGCACCGTTTCCGGCTTGTCCGACCGCACCATCAGCTGCTGGGTGAGGATGTAGCGCGCCCCGGCAGGGCCGCTGCGGTACGGATTCGCGAGCACGTCGGTGACCTGGAGCTCCTGGCGGCGCACCTGGGTCGTGTCGATCCCGTGGCGTGCCAGGAAGGCGAAGGTGAGCCGGATGTCCTGCTCGATCCCGGCCTGGGCCCGGCCGAGGTCGTCGTTGGTGGTGACGAAGCGGATCGGCCAGAGGGCGAGGTCGGCCGACACGGGCCGCTCGGCGAGCCCCTTCACGGTGACGAAGCGATCGGTGGCCCGCCCGGCCGCGAACCCGTGGCCGACGAACCACCCGCCGATCGCCAGGCCGAACCCGAGGATCGCGCTGGCGAGAATCGTCCGGCCTTCAGTCATCGTTTCCGCTCCGCAAGAGGGATGTGGCGAGGGAGGTGACGAGAATCTCGTGCGTGATGACACGCCGACTCCCCCCGGTCACCCGCCGCCGGTCCCCCGTCAGTTGTCACCCTCATACAGCAGGCGATACACGTTCCGGTTGACGGTGATGTTCCGCACGTAGCCGCGCGTCTCGAGGTACGGGATCCGCTCCACCAGGAGCTCGGCGTCCCGCACCGTCCCGTCCGACGCCCCGGAGAGGGGCGTGCGACGCCAGCGCTCGACCCGGGAGCCACCGGCATTGTAGGCCGCGAGCGCCAGCTCCAGGTCTGGGTACTGCGCCAGCGAGGCCGCGAGGTGGCGGCTCCCCAGGGCGAGGTTCACCTCGGGCTGGTAGAGCAGTGCCGGGTCGAAGTCGGGGATGCCGGCCGAGCGCGCGAGGGCGGGACCATTGGCGGGCATCACCTGCATCAGCCCGCGGGCACCGGCGCCGGACCGCGCCCGCGGGTTGAACGCCGATTCCTGCCGGATCACCGCCGCGGCGAGCCAGGGGTCGAGCGACACGGCCCCTGCGGCCGACTTGAGCGGGGCCTCGTACGGCAGCGGGTAGAGCAGCCGCCAGGTCACGGCACTTCTTGGCGCGCCGGCGCCGAGTGCCCGGGTTGCCATGGAGCGGGCCCGACTCGGGAATCCCGCGAACAGGAAGGCCTCGCCGGCCGCGAGCATCTCGTCCGCGGTCCGGGCGCTCGCGGCGAGGCCGTCGCGCTCGAACTCCGCTTCGGCGTCGAGACCGATCGCGTCGAGCACTGCCGCCCGCGCGAGCGCCGGCGGGAGCGGGTCGGGACGCGGCAGGTCGCCCGAGGGAAGCGTCCACGGCATCGTGTCGAGTCGCGCGGCCGCGAGCACGGCGTAGTAGTTCTCGGGGCCGCGCGCGAGCAGCTGCCGGAAGTTGTCGGTCGCCATCTCGCGCTGGTCGAGGGCCAGGTAGGTTCGGCCCAGCCAGTAACGGCCGGCGTCGGCGTCGAAGCCGGCGAGGCGCCGCTCGCGGAGGTTCGCCTCCAGCTCACGCTGTGCGCCGGCGGCGTCGCCGCCCGCCAGGGCGATCAACGGGCCGATCAGCGCGGCGCGCTGGGCGAAATCGGCGCTCGGGTACTTCGTGTACAGGCGATTGAGCAGCCGACGCGCCGAGTCGGGGCGACCGTTGTCGAGCGCGAGGTCGCCGAGGAGGTAGAGCGCGGTGCCGGCGGCGAAGGTGTCGGCGGGGAAGCGGGCCACGATCCGCTGCAGGCGCACGATCGCGTTCGCCGTGGAGCCACCGCGCAGCTGGGCGCGGGCCGCCTGGTACGCCGCACGTCCCGCGAGCGCGCCCGTCGTGATGCGGTCGTAGCTGCGGGTCGCATCGCTCCACCGGCCGAGGTCGCCCTGCGCGTCGCCGAGGGCGAGGATCGGCTCGGCGCCGAGTCGGCCGCCACGATCGAGGGCGCCGAAGAGCTTCACCGCGAGCGCGGGACGACCGAGCGCTTCGGCGCGGGTCGCCACCATCAGCGACTCGCTCCGGGCCATCGGGACGGAATAGCCGTCGATCACGTCGAGGGCCTGTCGCACCTCGGCGGTCGCGCGGCCACCGCGAACGAGTGCCACCAGTTGATCGGCGATGCGGGCGCGGCCCGCGGCGTCGGGGGTCGCCTCCCAGCGCAGGCGCAACGCGTCGGCCGACTCGCCCAGCGTGGCATAGACCGCGGCCGCGGCGAGTTTCCGGTCCTGGCGTGACAGGGCGAGGGCCTCGGTCCACGGAATGCGGGCCCGGGCGACCGGCGCGGTCACCGTGGCGTAGAGCCGCGCCCGCGCGGCGGAGTCAGGAGTGACGCCCGCGGCGCGCAGCGCGAGCCAGTCGCTGAGCTCGGGGAAGAGTGCCGCGGCCCGGACGTACGCCGCGCCGGCGCTGTCCCACGCCGACAGCCGTTCGTGGCCGCGCGCCAGGACGATCCAGCGGCGCGCCATCTCCTCGTCGGTGCGCGGCAGCAGCGTCGGCACCAGCGCGAGCCGCACCTGCGTCATCGCATCGGCGGTGCGGCCGTCCGCGAGCGCGGCCTCGGCGAGCAGGCGGCGACCGAGCCGGTCGAAGCGACCGTCGAGCCAGTCCTGATCCTTGAGCAGTCGCTCGACGGTCGGCCAACCCTCCCATCCGGCCGCGGCCCGCGCCGCCGCGATGAGCACCTCGGGCGTGCGGGTCTGGGGGTCCTGCAGCGCGGGGGTGAGCAGGCGCGTGGCGCGCCAGGGGTCGCCTGCGCGAAGCGCCGCCTCGACGGAGTCGAGCGGCGCCTGGGCCCCGAGCGGGGCAGACCAGCAGAGCAGGAACGTCAGGGCAAGGCGACGGCGCATCGTGGCAATGTAGCGCGGCCGGTCAGGCGGCCGGTCAGGTCGCGAGGACGCCCGCCTTCGCCTCGATCGCGTCGAGCAACGACTGCCAGCTCGCGGCGAACTTCTTGACGCCGTCGTCCTCGAGGAACGCCGTCCGCTCCTCGAGCGAGGGGAGTCCCAGCTCGGCGTAGCGGGTCAGGGCGCCCGCCGCCGCCGTCTCGGCCTCGGGAGTGAGGCGCACCACCGGGTCGCCGTGGTCGGCGTAGGCCCGGTAGGTGTCGGGCGGCAGCGTGTTCACCGTGTCCGGTGCGATCAGCGCCTCGACGTAGAGCGTGTCCGGAAGGCTCGGGTCCTTGGTCGAGGTCGACGCCCAGAGCGGCCGCTGGACCGGGGCGCCCTGCGCGGCGAGCGCCTTCCAGCGGTCCATCGCGACCGACGCGCGGAAGGTGGCGTAGGCGTCGATCGCGTTGGCGATGGCGATCTTGTGCAGCAGCGGCGCCGCGACCTCCCCAGCCGCGGCGATCGCCGGGTCGGTCTGCCCGTCAACCCGCGAGACGAAGAAGCTGGCCACGCTGTGGAGCCGGTCCACCGGATGGCCGGCGGCGGCGCGCTGCTCCATCCCGATGAGGAAGGCGTCGATCACCTCGCGGTACCGGGCCACGCTGAAGAGCAGCGTCACGTTGACGTTGATCCCCGCACCGAGGAGGTGGGTGATCGCCGGGAGACCGGCCTTGGTCCCCGGAACCTTGATCATGACGTTGGGCCGTGCCACCCGCTGCCAGAGACGCTCGGCCTCGGCGATGGTGCCCTCGGTGTCGTGCGCGAGGGTCGGGGCGACCTCGATCGAGACGCAGCCGTCGCCGTTGCCGCTGGCATCATACAGTGTCCGGAAGGCGTCGCAGGCCGCCTGCACGTCGGCCACCATCAGCGACTCGGTGATCTCCTGCGCCGTCGCGCCGCGCGAGGCGAGGACCTTCACGTCCTCGTCATAGTCGCTCGAGCCGGTGATCGCCTTCTCGAAGATCGTCGGGTTCGATGTCATCCCGCGGAGCCCCTCGTCACGGATCAGCCGCGCGAGCTCGCCCGACGCGACGAGGTCGCGGGTGATGAAGTCGTACCAGGGGCTCTGGCCGAGCTGGCCGAGGCGGACGAGCGGATGCGACATCGTGGGCTCCGGAGGGTCAGGCGAGGCGACGCACCGCCGAGACGACGTGCTCGGTGGTGATGCCGAATTCGGTGAACAGGCGCTCGGCCGGCGCCGAGGCGCCGAAGTGATTGAGCCCGATGATCGTACCCCGGTCGCCGACCCAGCGTTCCCAGCCGAAGGGTGACGCGGCCTCGATCGCCACGCGGGCGGTGACCTTGCCCGGGAGCACGCGCTCGCGCCATGCGGCGTCCTGCGCGGCGAACAGTTCCCATGACGGCATCGAGACGACGCGCGTCGGGATCCCGTCGGCGTCGAGCTGCCTCGCCGCGGCGAGCGCGAGCTGTACCTCGGAGCCGGTCGCGATGACGATCGCGCGCGGCGTCGTGGCGGGTTCGTGCAGGATGTATGCGCCCCGGGCGGTCTCGCCGACGGGATCGGCGTTGCGCTCCAGGCCCGGCAGCTTCTGTCGGGTCAGGATCAGCGCCGTCGGCCCGTCGGTGCGGGCGATCGCCGCGCGCCAGGCCTCGACCGTCTCGGCGGCATCGGCGGGGCGGAGCATCGTCATGCCGGGGATGCTGCGCAGCATCGCGAGCTGCTCGATCGGCTGGTGGGTCGGTCCGTCCTCGCCGACGCCGATCGAGTCGTGCGTGAAGATCAGCGTGACCGGCGTACGCATCAGGGAGGCGAGCCGGACCGCCGGCTTGCAGTAGTCGAGGAAGACCAGGAACGTGGCGCCGTAGGGGCGGAAGCCGCCGTGGACCGCCATGCCGTTGCACGCGGCGACCATCGCGTGCTCGCGCACGCCCCAGTGGAACCGCTTGCCGCTCTCGGCGGGGCCGAACGTGCCGCCGATGTCGATGTTCGTGCCGTTGCTGCCACCGAGATCGGCCGAACCCCCGACCAGGGCGGGGATCGCCTCGGCGAGGGCGGCGAGCGCCTTGTGCGAGGCCTGGCGGGTGGCCATGGCCTGTCCGGCGAGGTCGGGGAGCGCCATTTGCCAGCCGTCGGGGAGCCGCCCCGCGATGCGGTCGCGGAACGCGCCGGCCTCGTCATCGGCCGCCAGGCGTGCCTCCCACGCGTGGACCAGCTCCTCGCCCGAGGCCACCAGTGTCCGGCCGGTGGCGTACGCCTCGGCCGGGACGTGGAACGGATCGCTCGGCCAGCCGAGGATCTCCTTGGTCCGGGCCACCTCTTCCGCGCCGAGTGGGGCGCCGTGCGCCGAGGCCGTGTCGCGCTTCGTCGGCGCGGGATCGCCGATGATCGTGCGCAGCACGATCAAGGTCGGCTTGTCCTCCTCCATCCCGGCGCGCGACAGCGCGGCGTCGATCGCATGGAGGTCGTTGCCGTCGTCGACCCGCAGCGTGCGCCAGCCGTACGCCTCGAACCGTTGCGCCACGTCCTCGCTGAACGCGAGGTTGGTGCGGCCGTCGATCGTGATGTGGTTGTCGTCCCAGAGGACCGTGAGGCGCCCAAGCCCGAGGTGGCCGGCCAGCGAGGCGGCCTCGCTGGCGATCCCCTCCATCATGTCGCCGTCCGACGCGAGCACCCACGTGCGGTGGCTCACCAGCGACTCGCCGAATTCGTGGCGGAGCATCCGCTCGGCAATCGCCATCCCGACGGCGTTGGCGATCCCCTGGCCCAGCGGGCCGGTCGTCGTCTCGACGCCGACGGTGTGGCCGTGCTCCGGGTGGCCGGGAGTCCGCGATCCCCACTGCCGGAACTGCCGGATCTCCTCGAGCGGCAGGTCGTAGCCGGTGAGGTGGAGCAGCGAGTAGAGCAGCATGGACGCGTGGCCGCACGAGAGCACGAAGCGGTCGCGATCCGGCCACTGCGGGGAGTGCGGCGCGTGCTTGAGGTGCCGGGTCCAGAGGATCCACGCGGCGGGGGCCAGCGCCATCGGGGTGCCGGGGTGGCCGGACTCGGCCGCCTGCACGGCGTCCATCGACAGGACCCGGATCGAGTTGATCGCCGTCCAGGCGGCGGCGGTGTCGAGCGTCGGAGTGGTTGCGGTTCCAGTCACGGCGATCCGGGGCGCGTCGGGGTCAGGGTCGGGGGGCGGGCCGCCCCAAGATAATCAGCGGCGCGCGGCCCGGCCGGACGCCCCTCAGCCCGCCCCGGTCGGCCCGCGGGCCGTCCCGAGCGAGGGGTCGCGATCCCAGTGGAGCGAGGCGCACTCGCTGCAGATGCTGTGGGTGACCTGCGCGTTGGTGTGGCTGCCGAGATAGTCATCCACCCGGCTCCAGTAGCCCTCGTCGTCGCGGATCTTGCTGCACCACGCACAGATCGGGAGCAGGCCCGAGAGCGTGCGCACCTCGCCGAGAGCGACCCGGAGCGCGGCGTTGCGGGTCAGCAGGTCGGCCACGAGGAGCGAGCCGTAAAGCGCCACCACGAAGAACGAGACCTCGAGGTCGCCGATCGTGTCGAGTAGGCCGGCGGCATCCGGTCGGTGCGCCACCTCGAACCAGATCGCCAGCGTGGTGCGGCCCGCCATGAAGATCGCATGGACCAGGAAGACGTTCGCCGGCGCCACCAGCGGCTTCCAGAACGCCCGCTCGCCCTTGCGGAGATACCACCACGACGCCACGGAGAGCGAGCCCCAGACGAGTCCGTTGAGCGCCGTGCGATAGTGGGAATGCGAGGCATCCGCGAGGACGAAGCCGCCCAGCGCCGCGGCGTGCAGCCATACGAGGCCGATCGCCCGGCGCCATTGCAGCCGCTGCTCGGCCGTGCGCTGGGCCGCGAGGAGCAGGACCACGAGCCCGATCGTCACCAGCAGGGTGGGGAGGATCCGGGACATCCACGTCGGCATCTGCGGCCGGATCACGAAGAGGATGTCGGCGCCGAGGAGCACCCATGCCGAGACCATCCAGTCGCGGGCCGGGAGCGAGTCCCGTCGTCCCAGCCAGTGGTGGGTCATCAGCACCGCCAGGACGGCGGAGACGAGGATGATGCTGAGGTAGAAGGCGGTGTCCTGGCGCATCAGCGGTCCGGTCTGGGTGGCATTCCGCCCGGACGATACCCCGGCGCCGTCGGGGGGAGAAGAGCGCCGGACCGCGTCACGGCAGCGCGATCTCCGCGGTGCGGCACGGCGGCAGTTGGCGGTCCAGGACCGTCCCGACGAGATCGACGGCCTCCTCGGCCATCGCCCGGTGGGTGGTCAGCTTCCCGCCGGCCACGGTCAGGACCCGCCCCTCGCGGACGATCGCGTGTTCCCGGCTCCGGCTGCTGGCGCTGCCCTGTTGCTGCAGCAGGGGGCGAAGCCCGGCCCAGCGGTCCTCGATGTCATCCTCGGTCAGGTCGAGGCGCGGGAAGAGGTGTTGCACCGCCCGGAGCAGGTAGGCGACGTCTTCGCTGCCAACCGTGAGGTGATCCGGGGATTCGTCGGTCTCGGTGTCGGTCGTTCCGACCAGCACCCGCTGGTGTTCCGGCTCCGGGACGCAGAACATGACCCGCCGATCCTCGGGGTGGCGCAGGGCGATCGCGGTCCGAAGCGGCAGGCGGCGGTCGCTGAAGGTGACGTGGATCCCCTTGGTGCCGCCGACCAGGTCCCGGGCCCGAAGCCCGATCTCCGCCCGCACTTCGTCGGTCCACGGGCCGAGCGCCAGCACCAGTGCCCCGGCGCGCAGCACTTCGCCGTCGGGCAGCACGGCGGTGATCCCGTCGTCGTCAAGGGCGATCCGCGCCCGGGTATCCTCGAGGATCCGGGCACCGGCGGCGGCTGCGGCCGCCGCATTGGCATGGACCAGGCCGACGTCGTCGCCCCGGGCGTCCTGGTAGAGGGCGCCGCCGATCAGCGGCGCGTCGGCGAGCAGCGGTTCGCGCCGCCGCAGGGCGCGGCGACCGAGCGGGTGATGCGATCCGAGGGCGTGACGGCCCGCGAGCACGCGGTAGAGCAGCACTCCCACCCCGACGCGGAGCCATTGCCACGCTTCGCCGCGATCGAGCACGAACAGGAAGGGCGTCGGCCGCACCAGGTGTGGTGCGATGCGGAGCAGGGTGGCCCGCTCGTGCAGCGCCTCGTGCACCAGGGCGAAGTCGCCGAGTTCGAGGTAGCGGATGCCGCCGTGGATGAGTCGGCTCGAGCGCGAACTGGTGCCCCAGCCCACGCGGTGCGCCTCGAGCAGCGTGACCGACAGCCCGCGCATCGCCGCGTCGCGGGCCACGCCGGTGCCGACGATGCCGCCGCCGAGCACCAACAGGTCGATGGGGGTGGGGGACCGCGTCACCCCGGGAACATAGCCGGCCCGATCGGTCGTAGATTGGATCGGAGGCCCAGCTCCACGCACAATGCCCGGGATCTTGATGACGCACGGACTTCGACATGCCACGCCGGCACGCCCGACCGGCGATGACCGCGACGCCGCCACCGACCACGTCGTGATCGTGGGCGCCGGCATCGGGGGCCTCGCCACGGCGGTTCGCCTCGCTCGCGCGGGGCGCCGCGTGACGGTGCTCGAGCGACACGATCGACCGGGGGGGCGCGCCGGACGATGGGAGTCGGCCGGCTTCACCTTCGACACCGGGCCGTCGCTGTTGCTCATGCTCGAGGAGTGGCGGGAACTCTTTGCCAGCGCCGGCCGCCGGCTCGAGGACTACCTCGACCTCGTGCAGGTGGATCCCAACTACCGGGTCTTCTTCCCGGACGGGACCGACCTCGAGATGACGCCGCGCCTGAACCGGCTGCTCGAGGAGATGGAGCGCTTCGAGCCGGGATGCGGCCCGCGCGTGCTGGAGTATCTCGCCCGGACGGCGAAGCTCTACGACACCGGCCTCGCCTACATCTCGCGCAACTTCGATGGACCGCTCGACATGGTGCGGGGCGCATCGCTCGGTTCGCTGGCCGGGCTCGGTGCCCTCGGCGACCTGCAGCGCCTGGTGGGCCGCTACGTCCGGGACGAGCGACTGCAGCAGGCGCTCTCGTTCCAGTCGCTCTATCTCGGCCTCTCCCCCTACGACGCGCTCGCGATCTACGCCTTGCTGCCGTATGCGGAGCTCGGCGGCGGTGTGCACTACCCGATGGGCGGCATGCACCAGGTGCCGCTCGCGCTCGAACGGCTCGGCCGCGAACTCGGGGTCGCCTACCGCTACGGCGCCGAGGTGACGGGCCTCGAACGCCACGGGGCCCGTGTCACCGGCGCCCGCCTCGCCGACGGCGAAGTGGTGCTCGGCGACAGCGTGGTGGTGAACGCCGACCTGCCCTGGGCCTACGAACGGCTGCTGGGCGAGTCCTACCCCGACATCGAGGCCAAGCGATTCTCCTGCTCGGTGGTGCTCATGTACCTCGGCGTCGACCGGGAGTATCCAGAGCTGGATCACCACAGCTTCGTCGTCGCACCGGACATGCGCGGGGCGTGCCGGCAGCTCTTCGACGAGCACGCGATGCCGGACGAGCCGCCGTTCTATGTCGTCGCGGCGAGCCGGACCGACCCGTCGGTCGCGCCGGCCGGGTCGGAGAATCTCTTCGTCCTGGTCCTCGCTCCGAGCCAGCATCCCGACCCGGCCCGGCGGATCGACTGGGAGGTCGAAGGTCCGCGCGTCGAGGCCAGGACGCTCGAGCGGCTGGAGGCCTGGCGCCTCCCCGGCCTGCGCCGCCACGTCGTCACGAAGAAGCTGGTGACGCCGCGGGACTTCACGCTCAACTTCGGAAACCTCCGCGGCGAGGCGTTCGGGCTCTCCCACAACCTCGCCCAGATCGGGGCCTTCCGGCCGCGCAACCGCCACCGCCGTCTCGGGAACCTGTACTTCGTGGGCCAGAGCACCCACCCGGGCTGCGGCCTGCCGATGGCGCTGATCTCGTCGCGCTGCGTCGCGGAACGCCTGGTCCACGAGCAGCCGGGGGGCAGGGTATGACGACCGCCCTCGAGGCGGCCTACGCTCGCGCCGAGGAGGTCACGGCGACCTGGGCCCGCTCCTTCCACTTCGCGTCCCGATTCCTGCCGCGGGAGAAGCGGCGGGCGATCTTCGCCCTCTACGACTACTGCCGCCATGCCGACAACCTCGTGGACCTCCGCGGCGATCGTCCCGTCGAGGCGGTGCGCGAGGAACTCGCCGCGCTCGCGGACACGGTGCGACGGCTCCACGCGGAGGATGGCGTGCCCGGCGACCGCTGGCTGGCGCTTGCCGACACGATGCGGCGCTTCCCGATCGCGGTGGCACCGCTGGTGGAGCTCCTCGAGGGCGTCGCGATGGATCTCGAGCCGGTCTGCTTCGAGGACTTCGCGACCCTCGAGCGCTATTCGCGCTACGTGGCGGGCGGCGTGGGACTCATGCTCGGTCCGGTGCTCGGTGCACCGGACGAGCGATTCCGGGAGCCCGGCATCGGGCTCGGCATCGCCATGCAACTCACCAACGTCCTCCGCGACGTGGGCGAGGACCTTGATCGCGGACGCGTCTACCTGCCGCGCGCCGAGCTGGCGCGCTTCGGCCTCGACCGGGCGGCCCTGGAACGGCGCGAGGTGACGCCGGCCTTCGTCGCGCTGTTCGAATTCCAGATCGCCCGGGCCAGGTCGTACTACGCACGCGCCGACGAGGTGATCGCCCTGTTTCCCGATGACGGCTCGCGACTCGCCGTGCGGCTGATGCAGCGCGCCTATGCCGGCATCCTCCGGGAGATCGAGCGCAACGGATACGACGTCTTCACGCGGCGCGCCCACACCACCCGGATGACCAAGCTGGCGATCCTGACGCGGGCGGTGTGGGAGCGCCAGCGGGGCAGGCTCCTGTCCGGGAATTCCCGGTGACCGCGCCGCCGCTGCGTCCGGCGCTCGTGCAGGGCTTCGGGCGGTACCTCGACCGGCTGGCGCGAGGGACCTTCGCCGCCGTGCGCTGGCGCGCGCCGGGCGACTGGCGGGAGTGGGATGCCCGGGTGCCGACCCTCGTCGTCGCCAATCACACGTCCTGGTGGGACGGTTTCCTGTCGCACCAGCTCGCGCGCGCCATGGGACAGCGCTTCCGGATCCTGATGGAGGCGGAGCACCTCGCGCGATACCGGATCTTCCGACGATTCGGCGCGCTCCCGGTGGAGCGACGCTCTGCGCCGCAGGCGATGCGGGACCTCGCGCTCGCCGCCACCTGCCTCGCCGCGGGGGATGCCGTCTGGATCTATCCCCAGGGGAGCCGCCGTCCCGCCACGGAGCCGCTCGACCGCCTCGAGCACGGCGCCGCCTGGCTCATCGGCCGGGTCGGTCAGCCGGTGCGCGTGGTGCCGGTGGCGTTTCGCTACCCGTTCCTGAGCGAGCAGCGCCCCGAGGCCTTCGCCCTGGTCGGCGAGCCGTGGCTGCTCGAGCACGAGATTCCCCCGAGGCGCACCATCACGGCCCGGCTTCGCGAGATGCTCGCGACGACGCTCGCGGCGCTCGATGCCGACCTCGCCGTCGAGCGGCTCGCCCCGTACGACGTCCTGGTCGGCGGCCGCCTGTCGCTCAACAATCGCCTCGACCGATGGCGCCACGCCGTCGGCCTGCTCCCCGACTACACGGCCCGCAATGGCTGAGCCGATCGCCGCCTGGCGGCTGCTGCACGTCCTCGGGGCGGTGCTGATGCTCGGCAACGTGCTGGTGACCGGGGCGTGGACCGCCATCCTGTGGCGCCGGGAGGGGCCCCGCGCGGCGGCGGCGATCAGTCGCGGGATCCTCTGGACCGACCTCATTTTCACGGCCGGTGGCGGCGCCCTGCTCACCATCGCGGGGATCCAGCTGGTGCGCCTCGAGGGATTGCCGTGGCGCGAACTGTCCTGGCTGCGCCACGGCATCGAACTGCTCGCGGCCGCGACCCTCACCTGGGTGGGGATCCTGCTGCCCGACCAGATCCGCATGGATCGTTGCGGTCCGGACGACGCCGCGCGCTTCGCACGGCTCTTCCGGCGCTGGATGGTGGTGGGTTGGCTCGACACGCTGCTGCTGCTGGCGGCCTTCACCCTGATGATGCTGAAGCCCGGACTCTCATGATGCGCACGCGACTCCGTCTCGCGCTTGGTGCCGCCGCCGTGCTGGCCGATGAGCTGCCGCCCGACGGGCCGCGCCACCGCTTCCTGGCCCGCGGCACCGGCGACCCCGCCGACGGGCCGGCGACTCGGCTGGTCACCGTCCACCCGCCGCCACCGGGCGGCCCGCATGCCGGCATGGTGCTCGATCGGCTCGCGGCGATCCGGGTGCTCGGGCATCCCGGTCTTGCGGCACCGCTTGCCACCGGCGCCTTCGACGACGGCACCTGGGTCGTCGAGGCGATCCCGACGCGCGCCACCCTGGCCGAGCGGGTGCAGGAGGGTTCCCCCCTCGCCGTGCAGGAGATCGTCCGCGTGCTGCGCGACACGGCGCGCGCGCTCAGCGCGCTCCACCGGCAGGGGCTTTCGCACGGTGCCCTCGAGGCGGACGCGATCGAGCTCGGCGGCGAGCACGCGGTGCTCCATCGACTCGGTGGCCGCACCGACGGCACGGTGCGGGGCGACCTCGACGCGCTCGGGGCGATCGCCGCGATGACGCTGGAGGCCCGCGAGGCGGGGTTGCCGCCGACCCGTCGTGATCGGGTGCCGGGCGAGCTCGTGACGCTCGTTGCACAGCTGCGCGACGAACAGCCCGGCCGGCGACCGGCGACGGCCGAGGCGGTGCTCGAGCGACTGGACTGGTTCCCGGCCACGCGCCGGGGCGCCCTCGCCTCGCTGGTCGACGGGGCCGGTCGCGGCGCGCGCGCACCAGGCGAGCGACGGCTGGCGATCGGCCTCGCGATCATCGGTCTCGCCATGCTGGCGGTCTGGCTCTTCGCCCGTGCCTGAGGCACCCCCCGCGCCGGCCTCGGCCTCCGCGGGGCATGGATCTCGCTGGATCGGGTGGAGGGACCCCTCCCGGAACCTTTGCCGGAGGGTTAGCGTTCCCTGACTGAACAACCGTATCGAAGAAGGAAGTACGTGGCACGATCAAGACGACGCGGCGGAACCAACGTCGCACCCCCGGCCGATGAGCCGGGCAGCACCACCGGCAACTCCCGCCTCCGCAAGTCCTCCGGACGCTCCTACGGCTCGCATCGCGAATGGCTGCTGGCGCAGCACGGATCGGTGTGCGCGTACTGCGGCACCCGGGTGCCCGAGGAGACAATCACCCTCGACCATGTCCGGCCGCGCCGGGGCCAGTCGGCCTACGATCGCGCCGACAACCTGGTCCTCGCCTGCCGCCCCTGCAACGCGGCCAAGGCGGACACCCCGCTGCTCGCGTTCCTGATGGCGAAGCGCTCCCGGGGCGTGTTCCTCCTGCACTACGGAGAGCACCTCTCGCAGCCGCTTCGCGAACTGGCCCGCAACGCCAGCGAACGGCCCCTGCTGCCGCCGGAGTGAGCCGAGAACGGAGATTGGCGATTCGATGGTAGCGCACTGCCCCGGGACAACGATGGTTGTACCGGGGCAGTTCTGGATTGCTCGATTCGCGACTCGCCAGTCTCGACGATCAGCTCACCCGAGCCCCCTGCCTGGTCGGCGAGTCCAGCGCATCCTCCACGATCCGCTGCTGCTCGGTCGCGTGGGCGGCCGGGTAGCCCTCGGCCGGCGAGGCGCGCTCGGGGCGTCCCGCGTAGCGCAACCCCACGCCATCCGGCAGCAGCGCGCGCAGCCGCGATTCCATGTAACTCCACGCCCCCATGTTCCGCGGCTCCTCCTGGGCCCACACCACTTCCCGCAGCGAGGGATAGCGGCTCAGCATCTCGCGGAGGCGCTGTTCCGGGAACGGGTAGAGCTGCTCGACCCGCACGATCGGCGGGCGCTCGCTGCGCTCCTTCGCCTCGGCGAGGATGTCGTAATACACCTTGCCGCTGCAGAGGACCAGCGCCGATGCCGACGCGCCGTCGACGTAGTCCTTGTCGTCGAGCACCTGGCGGAACTGTCCGTCGGTCAGGTCGGCCAGCGACGATCCCGCCTCCGGCTTCCGGAGCAGCGACTTGGGCGTCATCACCACGAGCGGGCGACGGACCTCCCAGCGTGCCTGGCGCCGCAGCAGGTGGAAGTACTGGGCCGGGGTGGTGCAGTTGATCACCCGGATGTTCCCCTCGGCCGCGACCTGGAGGAAGCGCTCGAGCCGGGCGCTGCTGTGCTCGGGCCCCTGGCCCTCGTAGCCGTGCGGGAGCAGCAGCGTCAGTCGCGAGGTGATCCCCCACTTCGTGAGGCTCGACGACACGAACTGGTCGATCATCACCTGCGCGCCGTTGACGAAGTCGCCGAACTGGCCTTCCCAGATGACGAGCGCCTCCTGCGCCGCAGTCGCGTACCCGTACTCGAAGCCGATCGCCGCGAGCTCGGAGAGCGGCGAGTTGTACAGCTCCATCGGGGCGAGCGCGCCCGGCAGGGCCTGGATCGGGGTGAACGTGCCGCCGGTCTCCACGTCGTGGAGCAC
This sequence comes from uncultured Gemmatimonadaceae bacterium, assembly GCA_964557115.1. GTDB lineage: Bacteria > Gemmatimonadota > Gemmatimonadetes > Gemmatimonadales > GWC2-71-9 > Palsa-1233. The sequence goes on along the minus strand of CAZKYO010000001.1, from coordinate 26,402 downwards.
CAGGTGGCGCTGCGAGAAGGTACCGCGCTCCGAGTCCTGGCCGGTCATCCGGATCGGCGTTCCCTCGACCAGCAGTGACGCGAACGCCAGCGCCTCCGCATGGGCCCACTCGATCGCGCCCGCCTCGCCGAGGGCGGTGCGGCGGCGCTCGAGCTGTCGGGCCAGCTTCGGGTTGACGCTGAAGCCGGCCGGCCAGGTGAGCAGCTGGTCGTTGAGCGCGACAAGCGTCTCCTGCCCGACCGAGGTGTCGACCTCGGCGAGGACCGGCGCCGGCGCGCTGGTCGGTTCCGCCGGGACGGTCTTGCGGCTGGCGCCCGCCTTGAACGTCGCGTGCACCTCCACCAGCCGGTCGTACGCCGCGTTCCAGAGGTGATCGGCCCGGTCCGGCGCGATCACGTCGGCGCCGACGAGTGCCGCGGCGTAGCGCTCGCGGACCGTCGGGTGCTCCTTGATTCGCTGGTACATGGTGGGCTGCGTGTAGGCCGGCTCGTCGGACTCGTTGTGGCCGTTGCGCCGGTATCCGACGATGTCGATCAGCACGTCCTGCTGGAAGCGGGTCCGGTACGCCATCGCGAGGCGCACCGCGGTGAGGCAGGCCTCCGGATCGTCCGCGTTGACGTGGATGATCGGGATGTCGAAGCCCTTGGCGAGGTCCGAGGCGTAGCGCGTGGTGCGGGAGTCCGCCGGGTCGGTCGTGAAGCCGACCTGGTTGTTGGCGATCAGGTGGATCGTCCCGCCGGTGCCGTAGCCGCGCAGGCCGCCGAAGTTGAGCGTCTCCGCGACGACGCCCTGGCCGGGGAACGCCGCGTCGCCGTGGATGATGAGCGGAATCGCCGCCGAGGGATCGAAGTGTGCCGCGGCGCCCCGCCTGGAGGTCTGCTTCGCCCGCGCCCGGCCGTCGACCACCGGGCCGATGAACTCGAGGTGGCTCGGGTTGCTGGCGAGCGAGACGTTGATCGTCTTCCCCGAGCGGGTCCGGAAGTCGCCCTCGGCGCCATGGTGATACTTGACGTCGCCGGTGCCGCCCTCGGGCGTCATCGCGCCCTCGACCCGCTTGCCGCCCTCGAACTCGGCGAAGATCGCCTCGTACGGGCGGCCGACGGTGTGCGCCAGCACGTTGAGCCGGCCACGATGCGCCATGCCGAGCATCGCGTCGCGGACGCCGCCCTCGGCCGCGAGTTCGAACGTCAGGTCGAGCATCGGGACGAGCATGTCGAGTCCCTCGATGCCGAACCGCTTGGCGCCGAGGTAGGCCTTGCCGAGGAAGCGCTCCATCGCCTCGACCTGGGTGAGCCGCTCGAGCAGCGCGACGCGGGCCTCGTTCGCGAGGGTGGTGCGGAACGCCCCCGACTCGATCTGCTGGCGCAGCCAGCCGCGATGTTCGTGCGAGGAGATGTGCTCGACCTCGTAGGCGATGGTGCCGCAGTAGGTCGCCTCGAGGTGCGGGTACGCCTCGGCCAGCGTGTCGCCCGGCACCGCGACGTGCAGCACGTCGGTCGGGATCGTGGCCATCACGTCCGCATCCAGGCCGAGCGTCGCCGGCTCCAGGGCCGGGTCGCCCGCCGGCGGCGTGCCGAGCGGGTCGAGGTGCGCGGCCAGGTGACCATGGGTCCGGAACGCGTCGACCAGCGCCATCGCCGCGGCGACCTGCTGGAGCGCCACCGGCGAGACGGGCCGATCGGGTGCGGACGGAGCGACCGCGACCGAGGTGGCGGGGGGCGGGGCGATCTCGCCCATCGCCAGCCGGAGCGACGCGTAGATCTCCTCGTAGAACTCCTGCTCCCCCTGCAGCAGCTGGTCCACCAGCCGCAGGTAGGAGCCCGACTCGGCGCCCTGGACCACGCGGTGGTCGTAGGTGCTGGTCAGCATCATCACCTTGCTGATGCCGAGCGCCTGCACCTGCGCCTTGGACATCTCCTGGAACTCGGGCGGGTACCCGATCGCGCCGGTGGCGATGATCGTGCCCTGGCCCGGCATCAGCCGCGGCACCGAGGCCACCGTGCCGAGGCCGCCGGGGTTGGTGAGCGTCATCGTCGCGCCGGCGAAGTCGTCGGGCATCAGCTTGCTGGTCCGCGCCTTCTCCACGAGCCCGTCGTAGGTCTCGAGGAAGGTGGCGAAGTCCATGGCGTCGGCCTGCTTCAGCACCGGCACCATCAACCCGCGTGACCCGTCCTTGCGCTCGACGTCGACCGCGAGCCCGAGATTCATGTGCTCGGGCACCAGCTTGTGCGCCTCGTCACCACGCTTCAGCACGGCCGTGCCCATCACCGGGAACTCGCGGCAGCCACGGACGAGGGCCCAGGCGATCAGGTGCGTGAAGGAGAGCTTCTGGCTCCGCCCCTCCGCCTTGAGCTTCTGGTTGAGGTCGCCACGGCGGGCCTCCAGCGTCCGGACCGGGATCTCCCGGAACGTGGTGGCGGTCGGGATCGTCAGCGAGGCGTCCATGTTGCGCGACAGCGCCGCCGCCGGACCCTTCAGGAGGACCGCATTCGCGGGCAGGGCCGGAGCGTCGCTCGGCGGCGGGCTGGCCGCGGGCGGGGCGGAACCATTGCTCGCGACCGGACGCTCGAACGGCACCGGGGCCTGGGTCTCGAGCAGGGCCGCGTAGATCGCCTCGGCCGGAATGGGGGTCTCGGGCTGCTCGTCGTCGTTCAGGTGCACTGCCAAGGGTCGAACTCCAGCTGTAGGTAACCCCGAAAGATAGACGGGTCGCTTCCGCCTATCTTTCCCGGATGCCACTCGCTCCCCCGGGCCGCCGCGCCGTCGTGGTGGCCGGCCTCCGGACCCCCTTCGCCAAGGCGGGGACGGTCTTCCGCGACGCCACCGCGGCCGAACTGGCGCGGTTCTGCACCCGGGAACTCCTCTACCGGACGGAGCTGCGCGGGGACCTGGTCGACGAGGTGATCTACGGGCAGGTGGTCCCCTCCCCGCTGGTGCCCAACCCGGCCCGCGAGGTCTCGCTCCTGCCGCAGTTCCCGAAGACGATCCCGGCCTACACCCTCAACCGTGCCTGCGCCTCCGGCGCCCAGGCGGTGGCCAACGCCGCCGACCAGATCCACGCCGGCCACGCGTCGGTTGTGATGGCCGGCGGAGTCGAGGTCCTCTCCGACGTTCCGATCCTCCACACCCGCAAGTTCGCGCAGGTGCTGCAGGCGGCCAGTCGCGCCAGGTCGCTGGGCGAGCGGCTCGGCATCCTCGCCCAGGTGCGGCCGCGCGACCTCAAGCCGGTGGCCCCCGCGATCGCCGAGCCGAGCACCGGCGAGACGATGGGGCAGTCGGCCGAGAAGATGGCCAAGGAGAACCACATCACCCGCGAGGCGCAGGATGCCTACGCGCTGATGAGCCATCAGCGGGCCGCCCAGGGGACCAAGGACGGACGCATCACGGCCGAGATCGCTCCCTGGTTCGGCGGGCGCGAGATGGACGAGGTGACGACCGCCGACAACACGATTCGCGCGGACTCGAGCCTCGAGGCGCTGGCCAAGTTGAAGCCGGTCTTCGACCGCCGCTACGGCAGCGTGACCGCGGGGAACTCCTCGCCGCTCACCGACGGCGCCGCGACGGTGCTCATGATGCAGGAGGACCGGGCCCGCTCGCTGGGGTACCGGCCGCTGGTGGCGGTGCGCAGCTATGCCGTGGCCGCCGTCGATCCCGGGTGGCAGCTGCTCATGGGTCCGGCCTACGCCGTGCCGCTGGCGCTCCGTCGGGCGGGCATCGCGTGGGACCAGCTGGGGCTCGTCGAGATCCACGAGGCGTTCGCGTCGCAGGTGCTCTCGAACGTGCAGGCCTGGGCCTCGCCCGCGTGGGCCGAGCGGCTCGGCCTCGGCGCGCCGGTCGGGGAGGTCGATTGGTCGCGCACCAACGTGATGGGCGGCTCGCTCGCGCTGGGGCATCCGTTCGCGGCGACAGGGGCCCGGCTCGTCACCACGCTGGCCCACGAGATGGTCCGGCGCGACGTCGAGTTCGGCCTGCTCTCGATCTGCGCGCAGGGCGGGATGGGCTTCGCGATGGTGCTGGAGCGCGTGCCGTGAGCGCGTTCCGCACCGAGGTCCGCGCCGGGATCGCGATCGTCACGTTCGACCTGCCGAACGAGCCGGTCAACAAGATCTCCACTGCCGTCGGCTGGGAGCTCGAGGAGCTGATCGACCGGCTCGGCCGCGACGAGGTCGTCACCGCGGTCGTGTTGCGGAGCGGCAAGCCCGACACCTTCATCGCCGGGGCCGACATCGAGGAGTTCGTGCGCCTCGGCAGCATCGAGGAGGCGACCCGGCTCTCTCGCGACGGCCAGCTCCTGATGCAGCGCATCGCCGACTCCGCCAAGCCGGTTGTCGCCGCGATCCACGGGGCGTGCCTCGGCGGTGGACTCGAGCTGGCGCTGGCCTGCCGCTACCGTGTCGCCTCCGACCATCCCAAGACCCAGCTTGGCCTTCCCGAGGTGCAGCTCGGGCTGATCCCCGGTGCCGGCGGCTCGAACCGGTTGCCGCGGCTGATCGGGCTCCGTGCCGCGCTCGACATCATCCTGGCCGGCAAGTCCGAGCGCGCGGAGAAGGCGCGCCGGATCGGCCTGGTCGACGAGGTCGTCCCCGAGGCGATCCTCCTCGACATCGCGATCGCCGCGGCGGAGCGACTCGCGCGCGGCGAGCGACGCCCGGGCCGGCGAGGCGGCGCCGCCGGGTTCCTGCTCGATCGCACGCCCCTCGGTCGCATGGTGGTCTATCGCAAGGCGCGCGAGCAGGTCGAGGAAAGGACCGGCGGTCACTATCCGGCGCCGCTCCGCGCGATCGAGGTCGTCCGCACCGGACTCGAGCACGGCATGGCGAAGGGCCTGGAGGCCGAGGCCGAGGCGTTCGGCGAGCTGGCGATGACGGACGTCTCGAGGCGGCTGGTCGAGATCTTCTTCGCCACCACCGCGCTCAAGAAGGACGACGGCGTGCCGCCCGGCCTCGGCCATGCCCGGCCGGTCCATCGCCTCGGCGTGATCGGCAGCGGCTTCATGGGCGCGGGGATCGCCGGCACCGCCGCGCTCACGGCCGGCGTGCAGGTGCGGCTCCGCGACGCCGAGCTGCCGCGCGTCGGCAAGGGACTCCGGGCGGCGACCCGGATCCTGGAGGCGCGGATGGCGCGACGTCGCCTGACGCCGCAGGAATTCCAGCGCCAGCGCGCGCTCCTCTCCGGCACCGGCGACTGGAGCGGCTTCCACGGCGCCGAGCTGATCGTCGAGGCGGTGTTCGAGGACCTCGAGGTCAAGCGCCAGGTGATGGCCGAGGTCTCCCGCGCGGTCGCGCCCGACACCGTCATCGCGACGAACACCTCGACGATCCCGATCGGCGAGATCGCCCTCGCGGCCACCCGGCCCGAGCGGGTGCTCGGCATGCACTTCTTCTCGCCGGTCGAGAAGATGCCGCTCCTCGAGGTGATCCCGCACGAGGGCTGCGACGTCGACGCGGTCGTGACTGCGGTGCACTTCGGCCGCCGCCTCGGCAAGACCGTGATCGTGGTCGCCGACTCGCCCGGATTCTGGGTCAACCGGATCCTCTCGCCCTACCTCAACGAGGCCGGGCACCTGCTCGCCGAAGGGGTGCCGATCGAGACGATCGACCGCGTGATCACCGAATGGGGCTTCCCGGTCGGCCCCGTGGCGCTGCTCGACGAGGTCGGTCTCGACATCGGCGAGAAGGCGGGGAAGGTGATGCACCAGGCGTTCGGCGAGCGGCTCGCACCGTCGCGCGTCATCGGCGTGATGCGCGCGGATGACCGGCAGGGCCGCAAGAACGGTCGCGGGTTCTACTTCTACAAGGACGGCCACAAGACCGGCGCCGACGGCAGCGTCTACCGGCTGCTCGGCGTCCGCCAGGCCGACGACGTGGACGAGGGGCGGGTCCGCGACCGGCTGGTGTACGCGATGCTCAACGAGGCGGCGATGGCGATGAGCGAGGGCGTCGTGCGCACGCCGCGCGACGCCGACATCGGGGCGATCTTCGGGATCGGCTACCCGCCGTTCCGTGGCGGGCCGCTCCGCACGCTCGACGCGATCGGCGCCGGTGAGGCGGTCGCGAGGCTCACCCGGCTTGCCCAGGCCCACGGCCCGCGCTTCACGCCCGCACCGGTGCTCGAGGAGATGGCGCGCGTTGGCGGGCAGTGGTACCCACCGGGGACCGCCCGCTGACCGCACCGCGCCGCCGTGCCGTGGTCGCGTTCCTGCTCGCCGCGATCCTGGTCTGGTGGCACGCCCGCGCCGACGGCGTCTTCTACGTCACCGGGCTCGACGAGCCGCTGGCCAGCCAGCTCGGCCCGTTGCTGCCGGCGCTCTCGGCAGGATTGACCGTCTCGCTGGTGCTCTCCGTGGTGGATGCGGTGACGGGGCCCGTGGCCGGGGTCCTCGCCGCGCTGCTGGTCCTCGCGCTGCCGCTCTTCCTGCCGTTGCACCGCACGTCGCTCGACGGGCCGCCGCTCGCCGCCCTCACGGTGATGATGATCGGGATCATGGTGCAGGCGCCGCGGTTCTCGGTCGCCTACGGCGCGATCGCCGCGATCGGCGCGGTGCTGGTCGACCCCGCGGGCCTCGGCTTGCCGCTCGCGGCGATCGCCTGGGCGGCGGTTGTCCGCCGGCAGCGGGGCGAGGCGACCTGGCAGCGCGTGGCGCTGGCACTCCTCCCCCTCGTGGCGCTCGTGCTGCTCGCCCAGTGGACCGGGCATGCGTGGCCGGAGTCGGGTGCGATCGCGTGGCGCGGCCATCTCGACGAGGGGTTGCGCAGCGGCGGCGTGATCATCGGCGACCAGCTCGCACCGACGCTCGGCACCGGCGCGCTGCGCTGGTTCGCGATCGCCGACGTGACGCTGCTCGTCCTCGCGGCCTGCGCCGTGGCATGGCGACGGCTCGCGGCGTCCGGTGATCCCGCGTCGCCGCGTCCCCGGATCTTCCCGGCGCTGGCCTGCACCGTCGTCGCCCTGGTCGGCGGACTCTCGGTGCGCTGGCTCTTCCTCCCCGCCTCCCCGCCACCCGGTGCCGACGCGGTCTTCCCGATCGCGGTGGTCGTGGCGATGGCGACCGTCATCGCGGTGGCGGTGCTCTGGCCCCGCTGGCCGCGGTGGGGCAAGGCGATCGCCGTCCTGCTCATCCTCGGCTGGGTGCAGGCGGCGCTCCGGGCCTGATCCGTCCCTGACCGCGGGCCGGGCGCGGTTCGCGTTACCTTCCGCCCATGCTCACGCTGCGCAGCGCGACCGCCGCCGATGTTCCGTTGATCCTGGACCTGATTCGCGGGCTGGCCGAGTACGAGCGCCTCGCCCACGAATGCGTCGCGACCGAGGAGCTCCTTGCCGCCTCGCTCTTCGGCGAGCACCCCGCCGCCGAAGTGATCCTGGCCGCGTGGAACGGCGAGCCCGCCGGCTTCGCACTCTTCTGCCACAACTATTCGACCTTCCTGGCGCGGCGCGGCGTCTGGCTCGAGGACCTGTTCGTCTATCCGGCGCACCGCGGCCATGGCATCGGCAAGGCGCTGCTCGTGCGCCTTGCCGAAGTCGCGCTCGCGCGCGGTTGCGGTCGGCTGGAGTGGTCCGTGCTCGACTGGAACGAGGACGCGATCGGCTTCTACAAGGCGCTCGGCGCCGTGCCGCTCGACGACTGGACCACGTTCCGCGTGAGCGGCGTGGCGCTGGAGCGCCTCGCCGGCGTCGGCTGACGTGTCAATCGACCTCCGGTGCCGGCAGGCGTCCTGATCGCGCGGCGCTGGCGAGAAACGCGCCGAAGGCGATCGCGGCGACCGCCAATGCCAGCCCAGCCCAGCCATGGCGCGTGAGCAGCCCGACAAGGACCGTTCCGGCGGCGACGACGGCCCCGGCAACCTGGAACGATTCGGGAGCGTGTTCCGCGACCGGATCGTCGGGCCCGAGAGCCGCGCCGCGGATCCGCAGGCGCACCACTCGCAGGATCCGGCGCAGGTGCCAGAGCCCGTAGCCGACCATCACCACCGCCGGAAGCGTCACGGCGCAGAAGCCGAGCCACCCGCCGCGACCGCCGGTGAGCCAGCCCACCCCCCACCCGATGAGGGGGCCTGCCAGGAAGCAGGCCAGGAAGTAGCGCCCGCGCTGCCACGCCGTCTGTCCCGATCCGGATGCCATCGTCAGCTCCGCGACTGGCCGGGGTGAAGGGTTCCCCGACCGAGTATTGTAGATCCGATGCCCCGCGCGCCAGTTCACCTCGCCCTGCTCACCCTGGCGCTTGCCGGGTGCCGTCACGCCGCCGAGCCGGTCGACCGGTCCGCCGCCTTGGTCGAGGCGGCCCGCGACGGACGCCTGGGCGAGGTCCTGGCACTCCTCGATGCCGGCGCCGACCCGAACGGGATCAGTGCGAAGGGCGAGCTCCCTGCGGGCACCGCGGTTGCCGCCGGCGCCGACACGATCCTCGCCGAGCTGCTCGCCGACGGTGCCGATCCGCTCCGCGCCGATCGCGCGGGACTGACGGCGCTTGACCGCGCCGTCCTTTCGGACCGACCGGACGCGACCGAACGCATCATCCGCCACCTCGCGACGGTGGCCGGGGCAGGTCCGCGCGCGCTCGCGTGGTTCGATGCCGTGACCTCCGGTGCGCCGGTGCCGAAGTGGACCGACGTGCTCAACGGGGAGGTCCTCGCATTCGGCGTGCTCCACGCCGCGCTGCACGACCGGGCCGACGTGCTCGCCACGATGGGCCGGGCCCGGGAGATCTCCAATCGCACCGGGTACTCGCCGCTGGCCCTCGCGGCCCGCTGGGGACGGGAGCACGCGGTCGCCGCGCTGCTGCGCATCGACAGCCACCCCGACCTGCCGCTCGTCGGACCGTGGCAGGCGAGTCCGCTGATGTATGCCGCCGGGGCGGGGCACGACGAGATCGTGGGCCGCCTCCTCGGCGCGGGCGCGCGCGTCGACCGGCGCGATGCGGAGGGAAACGCCGCGCTGCACTGGGCCGCGCGCGCGGGGCAGGGCGGTGCGGCACGACAGCTGCTCGCCCGCGGTGCGGACCCCTCGATGCGAAACCTGGCCGGTCGCACGCCGGGCGAACTCGCCGAGGCGGCGGGGCACCCCGACGTCGCCGCGATCCTGGCGGGAGGCTCGGCCCCATGAACGGCAACGTGCCGGTGTGGGATGATGCATCGTGGGCCGGCCTGCCGGCGCTCGACGGCGACGTCACCTGTGACACCTGCGTGGTCGGCCTCGGCGGGTCGGGACTCGCCGCGGTCCACCGACTCCTCGATCTCGGCCAGCAGGTCGTCGGCATCGACGCCGGCAGGGTGGCGGGCGGCGCGGCGGGCCGCAACGGCGGCTTCCTCCTCGCCGGCGGCGCCGAGTTCCATCACGATGCCGTGGCGATCGTCGGCCGCGAGCGGGCGGTTGCCTTGTATCGCCGGACGCTTGCCGAGCTCGATCGCTTCGCCCGGGAGACCCCCGATGCCGTGCGACGCGACGGCTCGCTCCGGATCGCCGAGAGTGCGGAGGAGCTCGACGACTGTCGCCGGCAGCTCGAGGCAATGATCGCCGACGGCCTGCCGGCCGAGTGGTATCGCGGCGCGGAAGGGGAGGGACTGCTGATCCCGACCGACGGCGTCTTCCAGCCGCTCCGCCGCTGCCGCCGGCGTGCTGCCGCCGCCACCCAGCGCGGGGCGATGCTCTTCGAGGCCACGGCGGCGCTCGAGATCCGCGGCGACACGGTGCGGACGGCGAACGGCGAGGTGCGCGCGCGCGCCGTGATCGTCGCCGTGGACGGCCGGCTGGAACGACTCCTTCCCGAGCTCGCGGGGCGGGTGCGCACCGCCCGGCTCCAGATGCTTGCCACGGCCCCGACGGCAGAGCTCCGCACCCCGTTCGCCGTGTACAGCAGGTACGGGTACGAGTACTGGCAGCAGCTGCCCGACGGCGGCATCGCCCTGGGCGGGATGCGCGACCGGGGCGGCGAGGGGGAGTGGACCGACGCCGCGGTCCCCGCCGAGCCGGTGCAGTCGCTGCTCGAACGGCACCTGCGCGAACGACTGGCGGTCACCGCCGCGATCACCCACCGTTGGGCGGGCGTCGTCGGCTACACCGAGGATGGCATGCCGGTGTTCGAGGAGGTCCGGCCCGGCGTGCTGGCGATCGGCGCCTATTCGGGGACCGGCAACGTGGTCGGCGCCATCTGCGGCCGGGCCGCCGCCGAGGTGGTGGCGACTGGACGATCCGAGGATCGGGAGCTATTCAAGCGATGACGCGACGCGACCGGGGCGGGTTGGTCTACTCCACCGAGCTGGGGCGCACCTGCCCGGGATGCCGGAGGCCGCTCGCCGAGTGCCGCTGCACCGCCGGCCGACCGGTGGCGAAGGGCGACGGCATCGTCCGGGTCGGTCGCGAGACCAAGGGCCGCAAGGGCGCCGGCGTCACGGTGATCACCGGCCTGGCCCTGGCCGAGGATGCCCTGGCCGAGCTGGCGCGGGCGCTCAAGAAGCGCTGCGGCTCGGGCGGCACGGCCAAGGACGGCCGGATCGAGATCCAGGGCGACCATCGCGACGTGCTCATGACAGAATTGAGTCAGCGCGGATTCACCGTGAAACGGGTCGGCGGCTAGTTTCGTTCCTGCAGGATTGCCGGCCCCGGCACTTCCAACCACGCACGTTCATTCGACCGAGAGGTTTCCATGCGCAGGTTCCTCGCCGTGGCGGCGTTCGCCACCCTCGTTGCCTCCCCCGCCGCCGCCCAGGACATGGGCGGGATGAATCACGACATGGGGCACAAGGAGCCCCCCGCCGACGTCAAGCCGTTGCAGGACATGTACTACGGTTGGGTGGTCACCGCGGCCGAGCAGACCCCGCAGGCGGAGTGGGACTTCAAGGCCACGCCCGAGGTGCGATCGATCGGCCAGATCTTCGGCCACGTCGCGAACTCCAACTTCATGTTCTGCTCGGGTGCCAAGGGCGAGGCCAATCCTTCCGACAAGACCGACTACGAGAAGGCCAACCGGGCCGGGATCATCGCCGGGCTGAAGGCGGCCAAGACCTACTGCGACGGCGTCTACGCCTGGGCCGACGCCCATCCGCACGACCAGCGCGAGTTCTTCGGCCAGAAGGGCTCGGTCACCTGGGTGCTCGCCTTCAACCTCGCGCACAACGCCGAGCACTACGGCAACATCGTCACCTACATGCGGCTCAAGGGCCACGTGCCGCCGTCGAGCCAGGGCGGCGGGATGTGATCCGCGCCACCTGACGGCACGCGACGGGCGACCCTTCGGTCGCCCGTCGTCGTGTCCGGCCCTTGCGGACGCCCGTGCCGCGCATTTGCCTTTGCGGGTCCCGCCCCGTTCCTGCCGCCACCCGCCCGCGGAGCCATCCTGACCGGACTGCGCCTGCCCCACCCGGTGGTGCTGCTCACCGCCGCGATCGCCCTCGCCGCCGCCCTCACCTGGGTGATCCCCGCCGGGGAATACCAGCGACGCGAGGATCCGGCGACGGGACGCACCGTGACCGTCGCCGGCACGTATGCCCGGGTCGAGGCGACGCCGGTCGGCCCCTTCGGCGTCGCCGTCGCGGTGCCCCGCGGCTTCGTCGAGGGCGCCGAAGTGATCGCCACGATCCTCTTCGTGGGGGCGGCGTTCTTCCTCGTCGATCGGGTCGGCACCCTCGGGCGACTGCTCGGCGCGCTGGTCGACCGCTTGCGCCACCGTGGCCTGATGGCGATCCCCGTCGTCGTGCTGTTCTTCGCCGTGATGGGGGCCCTGGAGAACATGCAGGAGGAGATCATCGCCCTGGTGCCGGTGCTGCTCCTCTTCGGCCGGCGCCTCCGCGTCGATGCCGTCACCGTCGTCGCCGCCTCGGCCGGGGCGGCGATCGTCGGCAGCGCGTTCGGGCCGACCAATCCGTTCCAGGCCGGGATCGCGCTGACCCTGGCCGAGGTGCCGGTGCTCCAGGGCGGCGGGCTGCGCCTCGCGATGTGGGCAGCCGGGATCGTCGCGTGGAGCTGGTGGACCTTCCGGCACGCGCGTCGCACGCGCACCGCCCCGGTGCCCGGCGAAGCGCACGGCGCTGCCGAGCCGGTCACCGGACGCGACGGGGTGATCGTCGCCTGTGTGCTGGTGCCGCTCGCCGCATACGTCGTCGGCGCGCTGCGGTTCGGCTGGGGGTTCAACGAGCTGTCCGGTGCGTTCGTCGTCGGCGCGATCGGCGTCGGGATCGCCGGCCGCATCGGCGTCGACGGCACCGCGCGGGGCCTCCTCGAGGGCATGCAGGCGATGCTGCCCGCGGCGATGCTGGTGGGGCTGGCCCGCAGCATCTCGCTCGTGCTCGCCGACGGACGGGTGATCGACACCATCCTGCACGCACTGGCCCAGCCGCTCGGCACGGTGCCGCCGCTCGCCTCCGCCCTGCTGATGGTCCCGGTGCAGGCCGCGCTGCACGTCCCCGTCGTCAGCGTCAGCGGCCAGGCCGCCCTCACGATGCCGATCTTCATCCCACTCGCCGACCTGATCGGCCTCTCCCGGCAAGCGACCGTGCTGGCCTACCAGACCGGTTCCGGGCTGATGGAGATGCTCACGCCGACCAACGGCGCGCTGATGGCGGTGCTGCTCGCCGCCGGGCTCCCGTTCCAGAAGTGGTTCCGTTTCGCCCTGGGCGGCTGGGCGCTGATGACGGCGATCGGCGTCGCCGGGATCGCGGTGGCGCTGGCGGCGGGACTGTGACGAGATTTGCGATTCGAGACGGGCGAGTCGAGGTGGCTCCCCGATCTCGACCCTCGGACCTCGAATCGCCCATCTCGACGCGCGAGTCCCGTCCATGTCGCTGATCTTCCCGTTCAACCCCGACATCCGCCGCGCCGAGACGATCCCGGCGCGCTGCTACACCGACCCGGTCTTCCTCGCGCTGGAGGACGAGAAGGTCTTCGGCCGCACGTGGCAGCTGGTGGGGCGGGCGGCCGACGTGGCCGAATCCGGGCGCTTCCTCACGGCGGAGATCGGTGACGAGGCGATCGTCGTGGTCCGCGATGGCGACGCGCTGCGCGGATTCCACAACATCTGCCTGCACCGGGCCGGCCCGGTGGCCGAGGGGTGCGGCAAGCGGAAGACGCTGCAGTGCCGCTATCACGGCTGGACGTACCGGCTGGATGGATCGCTGCTGCGCGCGCCCGAGATGGAGGGGAGCGAGGGCTTCGACCCCGAGGCCATGCGGCTGATGCCGGTGCAGGTGGCCACCTGGGGGCCGCTCGTCTTCGCCAACCTCGACCTCAAGGCGCCCGCGCTGGCGCACTTCCTCGACACCATCCCCGAGCGGACCGCGGCGCTGGCACCCGAGCGGATGCGCCACGTGACGACCAAGTCCTGGCTGATCGACTGCAACTGGAAGGTGTACGTCGACAACTACCTCGAGGGATACCACCTGCCGGTGGTGCATCCCGGGCTCCACAAGGAGCTCGACTACGACGCCTACCGCGTGGAGCCCCACCGCTACTGGTCGCTCCAGCACGCGCCGTTCCGGCAGGGGAGCGGCCCGGACCGGAACTACGTGGCGGGGGATGCCGGGAGCGACGCGCAATACTACTGGCTCTTCCCCAACGTGATGCTCAACGTCTATCTCGGGCAGATGCAGACGAACGTGGTGCTGCCCCGCGGCCACGCGCAGTGCGAGGTGGTGTTCGACTGGTTCGCGACCGAGCCGCCGGCCGACGCGAACGACGATCCCGCGTGGGCGCGGCTGCTGGCCTTCAGCGACGAGATCCAGGAGGAGGACATCGCGATCTGCGAGCGGGTGCAGCAGAACCTCCGCTCACGGTCCTACGATCGCGGCCGCTACTCGGCG
>CAZKYO010000001.1:0-12515 GCA_964557115.1 uncultured Gemmatimonadaceae bacterium | reverse complement strand
TCGATCGCCTTGCTCTGCGGCAGCTCGGCGGCGGTGGCGCGGAGCTCGTGCGCCCGCTTGAGCACCTCGGGGTCGAGCAGCAGCTCCTCGCGGCGGGTGCTGCTCGCGGCGACGTCGATCGCCGGGAAGATCCGGCGCTCCGCAAGCTCGCGCGACAGCACCAGCTCGGCGTTGCCGGTCCCCTTGAACTCCTCGAAGATCACCTCGTCGGCGCGCGAACCGGTGTCGATCAGCGCGGTCGCGATGATCGTGAGCGAGCCGCCGCCCTTGGCGGGGTCGACCATCCGGGCGCTGCCGAAGAACTTCTTCGGCCGCTCCATCGCCTCGGCGCCGATGCCGCCCGACAGGGTGCGGCCCGACCCGCGATCGATGTTGTTGTAGGCGCGGGCGAGCCGGGTGAGGGAGTCGAGGATGATGACCACGTCCTGCCCGAGCTCGACCCGCCGCCGCGCGCGCTCGAGCGTCATCTCGGCGACGGCCACGTGGCGCTCGGCGCCGTGGTCGAACGACGAGGCGATCACCTCGCCGACGTTCGCCATCTCCATCTCGGTCACCTCCTCCGGCCGCTCGTCGGCCAGGAGGATGAAGATCGTGACCTCGGGATGGTTGGTGGCGATGCCGCGGGCGATGTTGGTGAGGAGGGTGGTCTTGCCGGCCTTGGCCGGCGCGACGACGAGGGCGCGCTGACCCTTGCCGAGTGGCACGAGGAGATCCACCAGCGACGCGGTGACGTCGCCGCCGCGCTTGAGCCCGCCCGGCGGGGCGAGGTGCAGCATCTGGTTGGGGTGCATCGCGGTCAACCGGGCGAAGTCGCGGCGTCCCTCGCATTCCTCCGGGGTCAGGCCGCAGATCGTGCTGACCATCGCCAGGGCCGGGGCCTTCCCGCCCCGCGGCGGACCCGCCTCGCCCTCGACCTCGTCGCCGGGCCGCAGCTTGTAGCGCTGGATGATCGACTGGGGGACGAAGATGTCCTCCGGTCCCGGCAGGTAACTGGTGCTGCGCTGGCGAAGGAACCCGCCACCACGGTCGGTCAGCTCGAGGATCCCGCTGACGGCCGGGCCACTGCCCGGTTCCCAGTTCGACGGCGGTTCCCGGACGGCGGCACCGGTGGCTCCCTCGCCGCCTCCGCCGTTGCCGTTCCCGTTGCCATTGCCGTTGCCGTTCCCGCCGTTTCGGCGGCGACCTCGGCCCCGGCCGCCGCGACGTCGGGGAGGCCGTCCGCGGGGCTCACTCATGGTGCGCCTCCGCGAGGACGGATCGATCGGGGAAGTTCGGGGGGACGGCAGGGGAGCCGTCGGATGGCGGGAAGGCCCGCAGGGCGCCATCGGGGGTGCTGACCATCGGTATCCTGAATTCAGGGACAGGGGACGGCGCGGCGGCAAGGTGCTCGCGCGCCCACGCGATGCCTGCCGCGTGGCTGGAACGACTCGTTCACGTCTGGAGGCCCTGCGAACAAACCTCTCGCAGGCGTCGTCACTCTTGGACCCGGGCAACTGGGGAGGGACGAGGCGCGCCGACGGGCGCAGCCGGTCTCCCTAACTACGCACTATCGGCCGGTTTTCGCCAGTCCCCACCCTGGACGCGCTTCCGGCCATGTCGAGCACGGTCCGGACCCGCTCCGCCAGCTCCCTGCTGGTGTAGGGCTTCTGCAGCAGCGTGGTCCCGATCCGCAGGGCCCCCTGTTGCTGAAGTTCATCACCGGTATACCCGGAGATGAACAACACGGGCAGCCCCGGACACCCGGCCTGGAGCGCCTCGGCGAGACGGGGGCCGCTCTCCTCCGGCATGATCACGTCGGTGATCAGGAGGTCGGGACAGCCGCCGACGGCGATCGCCCGCCGCGCCTGCTCCCCGCCCGCCGCCGTCTCGACGTCGTATCCCAGCCGCTCCAGGACACGACGGGTGACGTCGCGCACAGGTTCCTCGTCGTCTACCAGGAGGATCCGTTCGCGTCCCCGGGGCTCCACCCCCTCCTCGCCTCCCTCGGCCAGTTCCACCACCGCTCCGGTCGCGGGCGCGGTGGACACGGGCAGCAGCACGGTGACGCGGGTCCCGGCATCGGGGGCACTCTCGATCCGGAGTCCGCCCCGGTGCGTCTCGACCGTCGAGAGCACGGTCGGCAGCCCCAATCCGGTGCCGCGTCCGGTCGCCTTGGTGGTGAAGAACGGCTCGAAGACCCGATCGCGTGTCGCCTGGTCCATCCCGATCCCGGTGTCGCTCACCTGCAGCATGACGTACCGGCCGGCCGACGCGGGGAGCACCGCCGGTAGCCAGGGCCCGGTCAGCGTGACCTCCTCGAGCGCGATCACGATCGTCCCGCCGGTCGGCATGGCATCGCGGGCGTTGAGGAGGAGGTTGAGGAGCATCTGCGAGATCTGGTGCGGATCGACCCAGGCCTGGCTCAGCACCGGTGGGGTCGTCCGCCGGACGGTGACCTGGCCGGCGCTCCGGACGAACATGCGCAGCGTCTCGCCCACCAGCGCATCGAGATCCACCGTGCGCGCCGACGGCACCTGGCGCCGCGAGAAGGCGAGCAGCTGCCGGGTCAGCCCGGCCGCCTGCAGCGCCGCCTGGTGGACGGTCTCGAGGTCCTCGCGTCCCTCCCGCCGCCCGGCATCCTCGAGCAGCAGTTCCACCTCGGCGAGGATCGTGGTGAGCAGGTTGTTGAAGTCGTGGGCGATGCCGCCGGCGAGGCGACCGACGGCCTCCATCTTCTGGGCCTGCTGCAGGCGCGATTCGAGGGCCCGCCGTTCGGTGAGGTCGCGGGCGACGTACACCACGCCCTCGATGCCCGGTTCGCGGGCCAGGTCGTTCGCGACGACCTCGCACTCGCGGGTGCTCCCGTCGACGTGCCGCAGGCGCGCGGTGATCGTGCTCCGCTGCCGCGGCTCCTCCTCACCCCCGACGGCGAACGCCGGCCAGTCCTCCGCCACCACCAGGGAGCGCAGCGGCCGGCCCGCGACCTCCTCCGGATCGAGGCCGAGAAGCGCCGCGAGCGATGGCGAGGCGAACCGGATGCGACCATCGGGCTCCGCCAGCATGATCACGTCGGAGGCGTGTCGGACCAGGGCCGCCACGCGCCGGTCGCCCTCGCGTCGGGCGCGGTCGCGCTGCAGCACGGCATTCTGGCGGGAGGTGATCCACTGGCGCAGGAGCGCCAGGAACATCAGCAGCACCAGGCCGAGGATCAGCGACGAGGTCCCCGGCATCCACGGAGAGAAGGCGACGGTGCTGATGAGGATCGCCACCGCGCCGGTCACCAGCAGGGGCAACGGCGACATCGAGTGCATCGTCTGGGGCTCGGAATCGCTCGCCCGTCGCGCCGCCAGCCCGTAGCGGTTGGCCGCGAACACCAGGAGCAGGTACGCGAATGCGTAGGCCGTCATGTCGAGCCGTTCGAGCCACGCGGCCGGATGGGCGTCGCCGTAGTAGAGCAGCTGATAGCCGCCGTCGGCGATCACGTAGAGCGTCACGCCGCCCGCGAGGAGCGTGAAGGCGGCGCCGCCGTCGATCGGCCCGCCGCGCAGCACCAGGGCATTGAGGGCGAGGAGGAATCCGAGGCCCAGGATCGGGTAGGCGATCCGGACGAGGAGCCCGAGCCAGTCGGTCGCCTGCGCCGTGGTCGGCTCGATCACCATGTACCAGGTCACCAGGCTGACGCCGACGAGGGCCACGGCGGCATCGAGGAGCAGGTGCCAGTTCCGGTAGGCGAGCTGGTCCCGCGACGGCAACCGCAACAGGCCGAGGAGGATCAGGACATATCCTGGCAGGTAGAAGGCGTCCCCCGCGACCGGCAGGCCGAGCGGCGTCTCCTTGGCCGCGTGCGACCACATGTACGAGACCATGCCGAGGGTGCAGAGGGCCAACCCTGCCGCGATTCGCCGGAGCGATGCGCGCGTCTGCGGGTGGAGTTGCGCGCCGCGGGCCGCGGCGTGCCGCATGCCGAGCGCCGCGACCAGGCTGAGCGGGATGTACTGGGCCACGCCCATCAGGAAGTCCAGCGGGGCCACGCCGGGCGGCCACTGGATCGCCAGCACCAGCACGGCGCAGTACCCGGTGGCGAGCCACGGCAACAGCCGCCAGAGGCGGCCGGTCCCGACCCCGGCGCCGGGCGCCTCGGCCATCAAGGCGCCGGCGGCATCAAGGCGAGTCATGCCGGATCAGCGAGCCAGAAGCGTGCCGTGGGCCGGGGCGAGGCGGGCCGTGAAGTGGCGGAGGGCCGACCGCGGCGACGTGATCCGCAGTCCCTGGATCCGCTCGCGGCGCTCGTGCACGTAGAGCACCGCCTCGGCCAGGTAGTCGACGTGGCTCTGGGTGTAGACCCGGCGGGGAAAGGCGAGCCGGACCAGCTCCATCGCCGCGGGGCGCTCGGTCCCGTCGGGCTGCAGGCCGAACATCACCGAGCCGATCTCGACCGAACGGATGCCGCCCTCGAGGTAGAGCACGCACGACAGCGCCCACGCCGGGTACTCGAGTGCCGGGATGTGCGGCAGCATCGCGGCGGCATCGATGTACAGCGCGTGACCGCCCGGCGGCTCGACCATCGGCACGCCGGCCCGCTTCAGCCGCTCGGCGAGGTAGGCGACCGATCGGATCCGGTACCGGAGGTAGTCGGGGTCGAGCGCCTCCTCGAGCCCCACGGCGATCGCCTCGAGGTCGTAGCCCGCCAGCCCGCCGTAGGTCGGGAAGCCCTCGGTGAGGATCAGGTTCTCGCGGCAGCGCCGCGCGAGCTCGGCGTCCTGCATCGCGAGGAAGCCGCCGATGTTCGCCATGCCGTCCTTCTTCGCGCTCATCGTCGCGCCGTCGACCTCGGCGAACATCGCCTGGGCGATCTCGGTCGGCGACCGGTCGTTCCACCCAGCCTCGCGCTCGTGGATGAACCAGGCGTTCTCGGCGAACCGGCAGGCGTCGAGGAAGAGCGGCTTCCCCGCGCGCCGGCAGATCGCCCGGACCGCCCGCAGGTTCTCGAGCGACACCGGCTGGCCGCCCCCCGAGTTGTTGGTGACCGTCACCATCACGAGCGGCACCCGGTCACCCGACTCGGCGAGCACCCGCTCGAGCGCGGCGAGATCCATGTTCCCCTTGAAGGGATGGATCGCGCTCGGCTGGCGCGCCTCGGGCGTCGGGATGTCCAGCGCCGTGGCGCCGAGCGCCTCGACGTTGGCGCGCGTCGTGTCGAAGTGGGTGTTGTTGGGGACGATGTCGCCGGCCTTCACGGTGCTGGTGAAGAGGATCCGTTCGGCCGCGCGCCCCTGGTGCGTCGGGATCACCTCGGCCATGCCGGTGATCCGCTGCACGCTGTCGCGGAAGCGGTAGAAGGAGTCGGCGCCGGCATACGACTCATCGCCCCGCATGATCCCGGCCCACTGGCGCGACGACATCGCCCCGGTGCCGGAGTCCGTCAGCAGGTCGATCAGGACGTCGCGCGCCGGGAGGAGGAAGAGGTTGTGCTCGGCCGCGGCCAGCGCCGCCTCGCGCTCGGCGCGCGTCGTCTGGCGGATCGGCTCGACGCTCTTGATCCGGAACGGCTCGATGATCGTCGTGGGACGGAAGGTCATGACTCGGCCCGGCGCGCGCGCCAGTAGAGGAAGATCGGGATCCCGGCCAGGAGTAGCAGGGTGCCGCGAAGCGCGTTGCCCGGATTGGACAGCACCGACCCGAAGAGCACCACGTAGACGGCCGCGAGGATGAAGAGCAGCGTGGTCCAGGGATGCAGCGGCACCCGGAACGGGGTGGGCCGGTCGCCGTCGATCCGCCGCAGGCGGAACAGCGTCGCCGCGGCGAGCCCGAAGAAGATCCAGTCGGCGAACACCACCCAGTCGAGCAGTTGCCCGTACGTGCCGGAGTAGAGCAGGACGATCGCCCACGCTCCCTGGACGAGGATCGCGACCACCGGCGTCTGCCATCGCGGATGCAGCCGCGCGAAGGACCGGAAGAAGAGGCCGTCGCGGGCCATCGCCTGGTAGACGCGCGGCGAGACGAGGATCACCAGGTTCAGGAAGCCGAACGTCGAGGCGACGATTCCCGCCGCGATCAGCTTCCGGCCCCCCTCGCCGCTGACGATCGCCATGGTGTCGGCGGCCGGCGCGATCGACGCGGCGAGGCCCTCGACGCCGAGCGCCTTGAGGTAGGCGACGTTCACGAGCAGGTACGCCAGGGCGACGCACGACACGCCGATCACCAGCGCCCGCGGCAGGTTCCGCTCCGGCGCGACGAGCTCCTCCGCGACGAAGTTGGTCTGCTGCCAGCCGCCGAAGGCGAACAGCACCGGCACCAGCGCGGCGCCGATCGCCAGTGCGACCGATCCCTCCAGCGGCGCGAGCGGTGCCGCGACCGGCGGGGTGCCGCCGACCGCGAAGAGCGCCGCCCCGATCAGCACCGCGATCGCCGCGAGCTTCAGGATCGTGAAGAGGTTCTGGGTCCACGCGGCGGGCCGCACACCCAGCAGGTTGACCCCGGTCAGGAAGACGATCGCCGCCGCCGCGAGCGGCTGCTGGCGACCCGCCGGCCAGCCGAGCAGGTCGACGGCGTAACCGGCGAAGGTCATCGCCACCGCCGCCGCGGCGCCGGTCGCGATCGCCAGCAACAGCGCCCAGGCGTAGAGGAACCCCCACAGCGGCCCGAACGCCTCGCGGAGGTAGGCGTAGCCGCCGCCGGCGGTCGGACGACGCTGGCCCAGCTCGGCGAAGACGAACGCCCCGATGAGCGCCACCACCGCGCCGATCCCCCAGGACGAGAGGGTCAGTCCCGGCGTGCGCACCCGGGCGGCAACGACGGCCGGGTTGAGGAAGATCCCCGAGCCGATGATCCCGCCGATGACGAGCATCGTGGCGGAGAAGAGGCCGAGGCGGCGGGCGTAGCCGGGATCGGGCATGCCGGAGTCCGGGAAGGGGGAGTCGGGGTGGAGGCAGCTTCGCGGCGGCACGGCCCTCGCGCAACCCGGACGCCGCGGTCCGGGCTATTTTCCCCCACCGCATCCCGGGGGGACCTCCCCGCCGGGTCACCGGTCCACCGTGAGGGTTGCCCCGCCGATGATGCGTTCCGCGCTGCTCTGGCTGAGTGAACGGCAGTCGATCTTCAATTTCGTCCGGCGGAACCGGCTGGCCAAGCGGTTCGCCGGACGGTTCGTCGCCGGCGAGACGATCGAGGCCGCCGTGGCCGCCGCCCGGGAGCTCCAGTCCCGCGGCATCACCGCGACGCTCGACCTCCTCGGCGAGAGCGTCCGCGAGGTCGCCGACGCGGACCAGGCCCGGGACACCTACATCGCGATCCTCCGCGCGATGCGCGAGGCCGGCGTCGAGGTGAACGCCTCGCTCAAGCTCACCCAGATGGGCTTCGACCTCGACGAGGCGCACTGCGAGGCGAACGTCCGCGCGATCCTCGTGGTGGCCCGAGAACTCGACGGGTTCATCCGGCTCGACATGGAGGGCTCGGCCTACACCCAGCGCACCCTCGACTTCCACGCCCGGCTGGCGGCCGAGTTCGGTCCCCACGTCGGCGTCGTGATCCAGGCCGCGCTGCGCCGGTCCGCCGACGACATCGAGGCGCTCGTCGCCTCGGGCACCCGGGTCCGCCTCTGCAAGGGCGCCTACCTCGAGCCCGCCACGGTGGCGTTCCCCGACAAGAAGGACGTCGACGCGCAGTACGTCCGGTTGATGCATCGACTCACGAGCGCCGGCCGCTATCCTGGCATCGCCACCCACGACGAGGTGATCCTGCAGGAGGCGACCCGTTACGTCCGGGATCAGGGCATCGATGCCGACCGGTTCGAGTTCCAGATGCTCTTCGGCGTGCGGCGCGACCTGCAGGAACGGCTGGTGCAGGAGGGGTGGCGGGTCCGCGTGTACGTGCCGTTCGGCACCCAGTGGTATCCCTACCTGATGCGGCGCCTCGCCGAGCGCCCGGCCAACATCGCCTTCATCCTCGGCAACCTGGTCCGCGAGGGGATGCGGCGATCGTGAGGGAGGTCACTCTCGGCGGGTACATGGAGCTGCACGACCGGGCTCCGGCCTTCACCGGGAGTGACGGACGCGCCTATTCCGTGGCGCTGTACATCGACGACGCCCCGGACGATGCAGGGCGGATTCCCGGCGCCCTCCTCTTCATCCGCTGGGGCCCCGACGGCGCCACGCCCGACGGCCACCACGAGACCGATTGGCTGGTGCGCGGCAGCGATGCGGAGGACGCCCGGGCCCGCCTCGGCGCCCTGTCGCTGTACGACGTGAAGGCGCTCCTCGACGAACGGATCGCCGCGCACGGGGCGGCGGAGTCGTGAGCGTCGGGGAGGCCGTGGTGCTGGCCCGCGACGGCGGCAGCTACCGCCTCCTGGTGGATGGACGCGAGCGCGTCGCGGTGCTGCGCGGCAAGGCGCGGCAGGGGGATCGTGCCGTTGCGGGCGATCGCGTCACGCTCGACCCGGCGACGCTCGACGCCGAGGTCGTGGCGATCGACACGGTGCTGCCGCGTCGTTCGCTGCTGGCCCGTCGCAATCCGGAAGGCCGCGGCAGCCGCCCCGTCGCGGCCAACGTCGACCAGGTGCTCGTCGTCACCGCGGCGGCGGATCCCGCCCCCGTGTTCCAGCTGATCGACCGGCTGCTCGTCGTCGCCGAGGCGAACGACCTCCCCGCCGCCGTCATCGTCAACAAGGTCGACCTCGCGCCGGCGGATCCGGTCGCCCGACACCTTGCCGCCACCGGCTACCCGGTCCTCGCCGTCTCGGTGCGGGAGGCTCGGGGCATCGAGGCGCTGCGCGCACGGCTCGCCACCGGCGAGAGCGTGCTCACCGGGCCGAGTGGCGCCGGGAAGTCGTCGATCCTGAATGCGATCGAGCCGGGTCTTGCGCTGCGGGTCGGGGAGATCTCGGCCCGGGTCCGCCGCGGCCGACACACCACCACGACCGCGGCGATGGTGCCGATCGCCGCCGGCGGCTTCGTGGTGGACACGCCAGGCTTCAGCGAGGTCGGGCTCTGGGACCTCGAGGTCGGTCACCTCGCCGAACTCTTCCCGGAGTTCCGTCCCCTGGTCGATCAGTGCCGGTTCGGCGATTGCCGTCATCGCGCCGAGCCCGGCTGCGCGGTCCGCGAGGCGGTGGCTCGCGGCGAGGTGCCGGCCACCCGCCACGAGGGCTACCTCGCGATCCTTGCCGAACTCGAGGCGCAGCCCGCCGACTGGGAATAGCGCCCGGCGTCAGCCGTTCGGCTTCGCCTCGGGCGGAATCTTCACCGGCAGCCCGGCGCCCTGGCGGCACATCCGCTCGCCCTCGCCGGTCGAGGTGCAGACCGCCTCGCGCCTGGCGAGGTCTGTGGTGTAGAGCACGGCGAGTTCCTCGCCCACCGCGTTCCAGCAGCGTTCGCGGTCGTTGCCCGCGGGCACTTCGCGGCAGAAGGCGATGCCGTCGGTGGCGTCCGCCGTCACGTCGATGAAGTTCTTGACCGCCCCGATGAAGCACCACGAGCGATACTCGGGATCCCCCTCCGAACAGTAGGCGATCGACTTCTTGGTGTCGCGGACCGTCATCCCGCTGGCGTTCGTGCCGAGGCTCATGTAGCACCAGTTGCGCAGCTCGGCATCGACCCGGTCGCACTCGGCGGCCGCCTTCCCGAAGTCGCCCCCGACGTGCCCGAGCAGGATGCCGCCGTGCCCGAGGTAGCACGAGCGCTGGTAGCGCGTGTCGAGCGAGTCGCACGGATAGAGCGCATCGAGCGAGTCGCGCATCTTGAACGCGGGCGGGCCGCTCATCATGTGCCCGCCGTGGTCCATCGCCATCCCGTGGTCGTCGCCGGTCGCCTCCAGCGCGCGGACGGCGGTGTGGTGCCCGCCGGGCTGCGACGCGACGGCGTTCTCCATCACGGCGCCGCCGTAGCACGAGTCGCGATCCCAGGTCGACGACAGCCAGTCGCAGCCCCCGAGCGCGCGCGGCAGGTCCCAGTTCCACGCCATCTCGAGGCCGTGCCCGAGACCGTGGACGCACTGGAAGCGGAGCCAGTTGTCCACCCCGCTCGGCGCGATCGCGTCGCAGAGACCGGCGGCGCGCGCCGAGTCGACCTGGCCGGTGGCGGTCAGGTACGACTGGATCACGCCGTGGTAGCATCCCGACTGGAAGAGCGGCGTGCAGGAGCGGAAGACCGCACCGACGTCGTCGCCCGGCCGCCAGGCACGGATCCCGATCACGTGCGTGTAGGCGTGGCCGTCCGCCTCGATCTTCCGATCGGCGGCACCGAGGTCGGCCAGCGCCCCGAGCGCCAGTCGCACGCGCCCGGAGTCGGCCAGGGCGAGGAAATAGTCCTCGTAGCAGCTCCGCGCCTCGCTGCCCCGGGCCTGGCAGCGCAGCTCTGCGAGGTCCGCCAGGCGCGCCGTGTCGGCCCGGACGATGGCCGAATCGACCCGGGCACGGAACGCCGCGTCGGGCTCCTGGGCGAGGTTCGGGCGGCAGGCCGCCTGGGTGGCGAGGGCGACGAGCAGGAGGATGCGACGGGTCATCGGGAGGTCCCTTCCTGGCGGCGCGCCCAGCGATCGGCGTCGCGGTGCTCCACCTTGGCCATCATGCGGTCGAACGCGTCCTGCAGGTCGATCCCCTCGCGGTTGGCGAGGCAGACGAGGACGAAGAGGATGTCGGCCATCTCCATCGCCATGTCGCCGTCGGCCTCGCCGGGCTTCTTGGTCTTCTGGCCGTAGCGGTGGTTCACCTCGCGGGCCAGCTCGCCGACCTCCTCGCTGAGCCGCGCGATGTTGGTCAGGGGGTCGAAGTACCCGGCCTCGAACTGGGCGATCCAGGCATCGACGCGGGACTGGCACTCGGCGAGGGACATGATCGGGACTCGAGATTCGAGATTGGCGATTCGAGGTCGCCCGAAAGATACCCCGGGGCGAATCGCGAATCGCCGACCGCGATCCTCACGACCCGTCCAGCCCCATCCTCCGGCGCCAGGCGCGCTGCAGCGACCAGTCGGACTCGGTGGCGACGCGCGGGTTGAGCCACTCGATCACCGCCGCCCAGCCGAGCGACTCCGGGTCGTGGCGCAGGTAGCCCTCGACCACGCCGATCACGCCGAATCCGCGACCGAGCTGGAAGGAAAGCGTCGGGTCGCGGCGCCGCTTCGCGACGACCTCGGCGGTGTAGGCCTCGGCGCGCATCGCCTTCGCGAAGCGGTGGTAGCCCCGGAGCCGGGCGCCGGCGCGGATCCGGAGCAGCCCGAGCCGCTCGACCAGCCGCCGCCGGGCGAGGTAGAGCGCACTCCCCACGCCCTGCCCGCGGCGCTCCGGATCGGTCATCACCTCCGCGCCATACAGCGTGCGACCACCCGGGTCGTGGTTGGTGAAGGTCCCGTGTTCGGTGAAGTCCCGCCAGGCGTCCTCGAGCTCGTAGTCGTCCCAGTTGACGATCAGCGACGCGGCCATCCCGAGCACCCGCTCGCCGGTGCCATCGGGGAGGACCGCGACGAACTGGCCCTCTGGGAAGACCGAGAGGTGCGAGCGCAGTTGCCGCGCCGCCCAGGCCGAGCCGGGGCCGTAGATCCGCTCCGACAGCGCGATGATCGCCGGGATGTCGGTCGCCGTCGTGGGCCGGACGCGGAGCCGCGGGGCGCTCACAACGGCACGATCTCCGTGCCGGTGAGGACCTTGGCGGTGGACTCCGCGTCGCGCAGCGGCAGCACGGTGCCGCGGGTGCGGGCCAGCCGGAGGTACTCGAGGTCCACGTCGCCGATCACCATCATCTCCTGGTTCGCGGTCCCCTCGGCGAGGATCCCGTCGCGCGCGAAGCCGAAGTCCGACGGGGTGAGGATCGCCGCGGAGCCGTAGTTGAGGTGCACCGCCGGGACCATCGGCAGCGAGCCGACCGTCGGAGACGTGACCACGTAGAGCTGGTTCTCGATGGCGCGCGCATGGGCGCAGTAGCGGACCCGCAGGAAGCCCTGGCGGTCGTCCGTGCACGACGGCACCACCAGCACGTCAGCCCCCTGGAGCGCCGCGGCGCGGGCGATCTCGGGGAACTCGACGTCGTAGCAGATCGCCACCGCGAAGCGCCCCCACTCGGTCTCGAACAGCTTGAGTCCGCTGCCCGGAGAGACGAACCACTCTTCGCGCTCGAACCGCGTCATGTGGAGCTTCTGCTGGGCGTGCCAGCGGCCGTCCGGCGCGAAGACGCGGCACTCGTTGCGGATCTCGCCGTCCATGAACACCGGCACCGTGCCGCCGACGATCCAGCGGCGATGGGTCCGCGCCGCCTCCGCCAGCACCTCGGTCACGGCATCGGCCTGGCCCGCGAGGTCGCGGACCTGGTCGGTGATCGGTCGCTTGACGTCCCCGAGCGTGAGGAGCTGGACCGAGAAGTACTCGGGGAAGACGATCAGCGAGGCGCGATAGTCGGCGGCGGTCTCGACCAGGGCGCGGACCTGGTCGGCGAAGGCCGCGAAGGTCGCGACCGGGCGGAGGAAGTACTGGAGCGAGGCGATCCGGAAGTGCGACATCGACCGGCCTTGGCACGGGAGGGAAGGGCGGCGGATGGCGCCCCGTCA